>CAVPJC010000015.1:0-168885 GCA_963705155.1 uncultured Chloroflexia bacterium
GATATTGCTCGCTGTGGGTTGTCCAGGCCACAGCCACGTTGCTCCAGGTGGTTACCAGGCTGCCATTGACGCGCAGCTCCATCGTGGCGTGCACGCCATCGCTGCACGGCGTGGAATACGCCCGCACCTGGATGGTTTTGGAGGCGCCGCCGCTGGCGTTTACGCGGCGCACGGCATGTTTTTTGACCATATCGTAGGTGTAATTTCCACCCGCTTTCTGGGAGGGGTTGCCGCTGGCGGCGTCGTAATCGTAGCTCTCGCTGTAGTTGCCATTAGTAGCAGATGTAACGGTCAGAGCACTGGTTAAGTTTGGCCCGGACAGGATGAGAATAGACATAAATTTTTATGCATCTATGAACATAGATGCGAACACTGCGGTCTCCGCACGTTGTTGTATTGTTACTAATAAGTTGATAATTTCACCATCTCTAAATTCAAGCTTTAATTGGTCATTCATTGAACCTTGGATATAACTTTTATTTATAATTTTACTGTTTTCCAAGCGTTCAATCAACATCGGCGTACCAAGTTTGTCCGCTTCAACTATTATTGTAAATTCATGTGTCAGACCCAAATACAATATGCGGTATGGAATATATACCCATGCCTTTCGGCTAGATATTTGAATACCAAATATTGCTGCTAGGAGTAGTTGACGATCAATTCCTGGTTGAGCTATAACAACTTGATATGCCGCCTGAACGGATGGGTGATAATTGGTCAAGTCATTTGCAATATTGGTTTTATTGGGAATAACAGCTGCTTTTTCCGGATGTTTTATTTGTTGGTAACGCATATATATTCTTTCCAAAGTAATCAATAGTTGGACAATCCAAAAACCAACAGGCAGAATAAGTAATATTTTGGTACTTGAGCCAAATCCCAAAATGCCAAAAATCCAATTTCCAAAGAGAAAGAAAGCAAAAATACTAGCGATGATTGTGCCCCGACGTCTCTCCCCAAGTAACCAGAAACCCAACCCAGGCGCAACTGATGCTAGAGCGCAAATAATTAGATGACCCATTGGTGCAATCTCCGTTCCTGTTGAAATCGCATTCTCAGAGCATAGGAATTGAAACTATCTTGAATATTTACTTATCAGTTATTTGATGTATTGCTGGAAAAATATATGTTTCGTTGACATTTTCAATTACGTTTCTCGTATTGAAATAACTCGACACAGCACCAACTGAGTAGCCAGTCCCAAACCCAATGATTGGTGCAACGGGTCCTGGTGCTACAGCAGCCCCCAAACCGATACCAACTGCACCACCAACATCTCCAAAATAAGTAGACACCAGATCCAAAGCAACACCTTCAGCAGCTGCGGTAGCAACCCGTAACACGGCCTCATCCGGATTGAAATTTTGGTCACTGTCTTGTAGTATTTGGATGCCTGAATTGATAATGACACCAAAAACTGGACCCGGTAATATTGCATCCGGGCCCTCAATGCAAAAGCTCCTTGAGTTATACTTGTCATATCCAAACCAGTTCCAGCTTTTTCTGCAATTTCATCGGTATTAATTAAGACGATCGAGGATTTACTTGTGCCGCACGAGCATAGCGGATTTTTCCAGCTTTTCTTGATCAGAAATATTCCCTCCACCCCCGCAATCCGGACAAACCGCCATATGCCCGCTCGGATCGTTGTACCTGACCGGATTATTATTCATCGCCGCATAATGATCCCACGCCTGCACGCCCTGGTTTTGCAGCGGTACGATGATATCGGCTTGCGCGAACCTGGATAGCGAACTGTCGTACCAGCGTGCCCCATAAAACATCAGCCCAAACTCGGCAACATTCGAATACTGCCCGGTGTAGGTGAACTTCGTCGGCAGCGTCCCGCTGGCGTATTTTGACTCCCCCCAGGCCTTGTAGCGGTTGTCGGTGCTCAACACACCGGCGCTGGTCGTGGTGATGCTGGTGCTCCCCAGGTGGTCGGTCAGGATGAAGGCCAGCGTGCTGCCCCCCGTGCGCACTGCCACGGCGCCCCGCCCGCGCTGTAATACTTCTTCATTGTAACCGTGCTGCCGGTCCATTCAAATACGCCCCCACGTGGGCGGTGGTCACTCCCCCTGCCGTGCTCTTCACCCGGTTGCCGTCGCCATCATATGTGAACGATGCCGTGTGTGCCGCTCACCCCCGTCATCTGGTTCTCGGCGTTGTATTGGAAGTTGTATACTGGCGTGCCGCTCGGGTCGCGGCGGGTCATATTGCCGTTCCTGTCATAGCAGTAGGTGGTCGTGGTCGTTCCCACTGTGGTCACCACGGCATGAACGGGCCGCCAGCCCACCTTCCAGGCAGCCGCTGGATTGGGTTCCATAGCTGTAGCTGCCCACCGTGCTCTTGCTGGAAAGGTTGCCGTGTTAGGGTCGTAATAGTAGCTCTCGGTGGTGTAATCGCCGCTGCCCCCGTCCCGCCCAAGCATAGGCGCTGGTGATACGGTACAGGTTGTCATAGCTAAAGGTCTGCGATCGCGGCGCGCCGCTCTTGTAGTCATCGATGCGCTGTCAGGTTGCCCACGGCGTCATGTGTTTTTGTTACCTACCGGGAAGATGGCGCAAAGCAAGTCGCTATGCATGATGTTATTCTTGATCGCTCCAAATATATGGGCTAATTCTATATAACCACTCTGAGAATACGTGGGCCAAGGGTATACTTAACACTAATCCAATTAGTGTGAATAGTGCCTTATCTACTATAAAACTATCTATCACAACACCAAACAGGACTTGCATAAGACCTGTCATCTGGCTACGCAAGTAAATAAATATAACCCCGGAACGTCGGGTTCTTCAGTCTAACAAAATATGGCACGTTCCAATTTGGTAGCCGAACTGCTTTAACACTAGGTACGAGGGGTGTCATTAAATTAGGAATAAACCCAGCAGCCAAATTAATATTCCAATTAATATGAGTGGATTAACATCCATTTGGATATGATCCTTTCTTATTGCGCAGGAAGATATTCAGAAAAATGTTCTAGCACTAGGTTCTCAGTTGCGCTTCTACCAATTTGGGTTATAGCATTGGCGATAGATAAGGAATTGCTGCTCTTACACAGGCTTTCGGATCAATGTAAGGACTGGCTCTTTGCAGCAGTAATCCACATAGAAGCTTTGGTAGCATCAGGTAATGGCGCAGATGCTGCATAGGCCCCAATACCGAACCCCAGAGAAAATTGAGCTCCAGCCGTTCCTGCATTCAATGTCCCACCACTATTCAGTGTATTAAGTGCATATCCTGAGGTGCTTGCTGATCCATTAACTACCCCTCCTAACAAAGCAGCGTTTGTTCCCGTTACAGCCCCAGAAGATATTGTTCCACCGGTGATAGCGCCTGCCATCCCACTAACTCCGGCTGATAGGATCATGTTACCGGAATCATAACTTGCTCCTGCAGTTAGTGAATAACCCGCCTGACCACCAACCACTCCAGCTCCAGCACCAATAGCTGCAAATGGGCGCCTGCACCAGCAGCAAAACCTATACCTGTGCCGATTAAAAAGTCCTCCGACCGCTCCTACAGTAACTGCGGCTAATGCTTCTTGCGAACTCCATTCATTACTAGAAAAAGCAACATTTGCACCAGAAATTAAAAGTCCTGCGGCTGCCCCGAAGAAGGGTTCCACCTAACATACTTGCAAATATGAAATGCCCGCTCGTATTGTTGAATTTGACCGGATTGTTGTTCATCCCCGCATAACGATCCCACGCCTGCACGCCCTGGCCCTGCGGGATGATGCTATCTGGGGGAGAGGAATCTGCCTGTCAGGGGGTCATACCAGCGAGACTGGTAGAAGTAGATGCCTCCCAGCCCCGGCTCGGCCGCTGACCTGTGTACCTCATCGTCGTCGGCAGCGTGCTGGTCGCCGGATACCGGTTTTCTCCCCATGCTCTATACAACTGCTGGTTGGTCTGCGCCCCCGTAGCCGCCGTTGGCCACCTTGCTCGTGCTTCCCAGGTGATCGCCCACCAGCCACGACAGGCCGGTCGTCCCGCTGCCCGTACCCGCCCGCATGGCCACCATCGTTCCACCTGCACTGAAATACTTCTTCCCCACGCCCCCGCTGTACTCGTAATACCTGCCAATATACGCCGTGGTCACCCCCGCCACCGCGCCCTGCACGCGGCTGTCATCCCCATCGTAAAGGAAACTGGCCGCGGCGGCTCCGCTGACCGTCGCCAGGCGGTTTTCGGCGTCATATGCATACAGATACGGCCGCTCCATCCACGATCCGGCTGGTCAGATTGCCATTGGCGTCATACCCTGCGGCATAAGCTCCTGCGCCTTTCACCAGGCGCAGGGCGCCATTGGTGCTCAGGCTCTGCGAACCCGCCGCCATGCTCTGCCCATCGAAGGCTGCCCCGCCTGCACCCCAATCGATCAGGGTGGCGGTTCCTTCCGCCTGCACCGTCTGCCCATCCACCACGACGTAATCGACGAACAGGTTGCGGTCATAGCCGCCGTTGTAGCAGTCGTTGGTAAACACCACTTCGACCTGGTCTTTGCCCGACAGGGGAGTGTTGGCGCTGTAGGTCGTCCAGGACGCAGCCACGTTGCTCCAGGTGGTTACCAGGCTGCCATTGACGCGCAGCTCCATCGTGGCGCGTACGCCATCGTTGCACGGCGTGGAATAGGCCCGCACCTGGATGGTTTTGGAAGCGCCGCCGCTGGCGTTTACGCGGCGCACGGCATGTTTTTTTGTCGTATCGTAGGTGTAATTCCCACCCGCCTTTTGGGACAGGTTGCCGCTGGCGGCGTCGTAGTTGTAGCTCTCGCTGTAGTTGCCATTGCCGCCCGTCCCACCCGCCGCTCCGGCGCTGGTCAGGCGGTCCAGGTTGTCATAACCAAAGGTCTGCGTCTGCGGGCTGCCGGCTTTGTAATCCTTGATCCAGGAGAGGTTGCCCACGTCATCGTACGAGTACTCGAAGTTCTGCAGCGAGGTCTGGCTGGCGTACGTCCCGCTCTGCAGGTAGCGCAGCCGCCCGCCCTGCGTGTTCCAGGCGTAGTAATCGGCGTTGTTCAGCAGCACCGGGTTGGCGCCCTGGCTGGACGCGCCCAGGTAGAGCTGGTCGCTTCGCCCGGCGGCGTCATAGGTGGCATGCTCCAGCAGATAGTAATTCACGCCGGTGACCGTGCTCAACACGCTTTTTTCCGTCCCCTGCGGGGTAATAGGCGTAGGTCAGCGTCTCGGAGTTCGTGCCGTTGTGGGTAGGTCATCGTTGCCGCTTTGTCGGCGGAGTTGTATGTGCACTGGCTGGTGAAGGTCGTCCCGGCAATCGTCTTGCTCTCCTGGGTGGCACGCCCGCGGCTGTCATACGGAACTGATTGGCGGTAGGGCTGACCGGTGTTGTCGTAATAGGTGTCCACCAGGATATCACGCTGTCGCCGTCCCGACGACGGCGTTGACCACCTGGGTCTGCAAGAAGCCCGCCCAGGCCGTCGTAATACTTGCGGAGCCCTGTAGACTTGCGTGTCATCAATATTCTGGGTGGTTTCGGTGTAGAGGGTGTCTTGAGCGGGGATGGATTGACATAGGCGAAAGTCGAGTGGCCGTACCGGGCTCGATCCCCCGGGCGGCGGATGGAGGTGATGCGGCCAAAATTGTCGTAGGCAGCCGTGGTGACGCTCCCGCTCGGGTCGATCTCGGAGAAGGCGGCAGGCCGAAGGGATAGACGTAAGTGGTAATGCTGCTGTAACCCAGCGGGTCGGTTTGTTGCAGGGCATAGGTGTGATAATCGCCATCGTATGTGATCGTCGAGTGCGCCCGCCGGGGAATCCGGGACTGCCGTATGCACCAGAAATTAGCTCGATCGTACCGAATCAGTTACGGACCTGTCGCGGAGGCAAACCGGATACTATCAACGATTTCTCGCGCCTGTTTATTTAATGTATTATCATCTCCTTCGTAAATATATGCAAAGATCGTGATTTCTTATTGATATGGATAGAATCATCGTTTGTATAGTATCGTGTCTGCGATCTTTAACTTGGATTCTACTAGCATCGTCGAGCATCGCCGCCACTGGAATCGCGATGATGGTTCTGATTTTTTCATAATCCCCGGCTTCAACTTTTATTGGCTCTTGCACGATAATAACCGATTTTGATATCATATAAATTCCTTATCCTTTCGATATTCGCAGCTAATTCCTCACTGGTCTTATGTTGTGAACCTAGGAATTCAGGGATAACAAGCATTCTCATAGATTTCAAGACGAGTGGAATTTGTTTGCCAAAGGCCGTTTTCAGCTTCCAGCAAGATAAGACCACTTCGTTCAAAGTACTCCAAAGTCCAGTTTGCAGGTTTCTCCAGCCTAATACCAGCTTCTGGGGTCTCCATATAATTGGTTCGATGGTGTTTGGTTACATCCAAAGAACATTGAAACAATCAAAAGTAGGGTGATATCCGAACCCAACAACCACCATCTACTTTTCCAATTCGAAAATCCCAGACTTTTTATAAAATTACTTAACATCTATTACTGTTTATTCAATTGAACTATTTCTCTTGGTTTTCTTTCCATTGTTTATAGGAATCATATCCATAATCTAGCCAAAAAAGGTGTCCTCTGACGGCAAACCGCCATACTCCCAAAGCTTCCATGTGGCAGCAATCCCGAAAGAAAATGATCTCAGGCTCGCCTACTGCTGCTCCCCACATTCCTTGGGCAAAGTAATTTATTTCGATCGCCCTGAGCAACGAATGGTATCGATGCACACTTGTTGGGCAGATGGATAAACTCCTTGCTCTGCGTTTGAATCTACCGGTACGACGTGCTGATTTACCACCATTATAGAACGGTGTATCGTAGGCTTGTCGTCCGGCTGCAATTCCAGGCCAAGTAAGGTCGTGAGAATATAAATCATTAGCGACTTCATCAGTAAGTGCATTAAATTCCCCTATCGGGGGAATGGGATTGTCTATCCCATTCCCCGAAAAGTCTTTCAAGTTGACTGTATCTCCAAAACAACCTGGAAGTGACGAGTTACATGTGGCACTACCGGCCGCATTTATTGGGTAGTTGCTAGTCGGAAGTGTGACTGCTGTATCACCAGCAAGAACAGCCGTCGAAATCGCCAAAACTATCACTATAAGCCATGGAAAATGTCCAGAAGGATCCTGAGTAGATAAGCGGGTTATTGTTCATCGCCGCATAACGATCCCACGCCTGCACACCCTGTCCCTGCGGGATGATCGAGTCCGCCTGCGCAAACCTGGATAGCGAGCTGTCATACCATCGCGCCCCATAAAACATCAGTCCGAACTCGGCCACGTTGCTGTACTGCCCGGTGTAGGTGAACTTCGTCGGCAAGCTGCCGCTGGCATACCTGGACTTCCCCCAGGCCTTGTAACGGTTGTCCGTGCTCAGCACACCGGTGCTGGTCGTGGTGATGCTGGTGCTGCCCAGGTGGTCGGTCAGGATGAAAGCCAGCGTGCTGCCCCCCGTGCGCACTGCCACGCGTGCCCCACCCGCGCTGTAATACTTCTTCATTGTACCGTGCTGCCGTCCATTCAAAATACGCCCCCACGTGGGCGGTGGTCACTCCGCCTGCCGTGCTCTTCACCCGGTTGCCGTCACCATCGTAGTGAACGATGCCGTGGCCGTGCCGCTCACCGCCGTCATCTGGTTCTCGGCGTTGTACTGGAAGTTGTAGACCGGCGTGCCGGTTGGGTCGCGACGGGTCATGTTGCCGTTCCTGTCATAGCAGTAGGTGGTCGTACCGGCAGTGGTCACGGCGTGTGGGCGGGCTGCCAGCGCCCCTTCCAGGCAGCCGCTGGATTGGGTTCCGTAGCTGTAGCTGCCCACCGTGCTCTTGCTGGAAAGGTTGCCGGTGTTGGGGTCATAATTGTAGCTCTCGGTGCTGTAATCGCCGTTTCCACCGGTCCCGCCCGATGCGTAGGCGCTGGTGATACGGTACAGGTTGTCATAGCCAAAGGTCTGCGATTGCGGGCTGCCGCTCTTGTAGTCATCGATGCGCGTCAGGTTGCCCACGGCGTCATAGAAGGCTGCACCGCTGGAGGTGTTGTAATAGCGCAGGTCTTGCAGCGTGGTCAACGGAGAGACATCTTCGGATTTGATGCGTTAGAGCCGTCCGTTGCCATTGACGTCGCTCCAGGCGAAGTAATCGAAATCGGTCTTGACCACCGCCGCGCCGCTGCTGTCGCCCAGCAGGCGCACGTCCACCCGCCCGGCGGCGTCGTAGGTGCTGGATTTGACGTAGGTGTTCGTGCCAATCACGCTGTTGACCAGTCTCTGCGGCAGGTAGGCGGTGGTGACGGTCTCGCCCAATCCACCGCTGGCATTTGCCGGGTAGCGCATCGTAACCGGCAGGTCGGCGGAGTTGTAGGTGTACTGGCTGGTGAAGGCCGTCCCGGCAATCGTCTTGCTCTCCTGGGTCATGCGCCCGCGGCTGTCATACGTCCAGGTCGTCGAGCCCGAGCCGTCCGTCATGCTGGTGCGCCTGCCAATGGCGTAGGCCGCCGCGCCCCCGGCGTCGTAGAAGTAGGTCGCCGCGGTCGCTGGTAGCTACGTTCAACCCGGCCGGGATGCTGTAGCCCTTCTGCGTCAGGCGGTTGGCGTAGTCGTAGGCATAGTTGATCGTCACGCAGCTGCCGCCGTTGCAGCGGGCGTCTTTCCGGCTGGTCAGGTTGCCCATGGCGTTATAAGTATAAACCCATGTGCCCAGATCGGGGTCGATCTGCTGCGTCATCCGCCCGGCGAGGTCGTAACTCAGGCTGACGGTGGCGCCGCCGCGGGCGGGGGTGTGGCGCATGGGTTTTCCCTCCAGCATGCAGCGCAGTGAGCGAGAACGACCTTGACGAGATCAGCATAGAGGATATTTCACTGGCGCGGAAGTGTCATTCTTCACCCCCCCCTGTGATTTTTATCACATGTTATTCCGACATAGGCCACAATGCGCATCCAGGCCAGGTGGTTGCAGGCTGGTTAGGTTATGGCCAATCTGTTCAGGGTGTTCCCATCTGAAATGCGATTACCCTGAGGACATCCTTGGTAGGAAACGCGGCGGTCTTTATGGCTGGTCGTGCGCACAGATGGCCTGGTTGGGTTATAATGAAGGGGAACAAATCCGCCGCAACCGGCGTCATTTGAAGAGGAGGTGTACCCATGAAAAAACTCTCATTCGTATTAATAGCTGTGCTGGTGGTGGGCGCTGTTGCCCTATCCTGGCAGCCGGCTGCTGCCCGCGATCTGTGGGAAACAATCACAGGTACATCCGGCCCGGACGACCTGGAAGGCACTTCCAAGAGCGACCGCATCCTGGGATTGGCGGGCAACGATTTTCTGGATGGCCTGGCAGGCGCGGATTACCTGAGCGGCGCTGACGGGCGCGATACCCTCTACGGCGGCACTGGCAATGACCAGCTTCGCGGCGGTGGGGGCAAGGATCGTCTGTTTGGCAACGGCGGCGCCGATTCGATGTGGGGCGGCGACGGCAACGACATCGTTTACGGGGAAGGCGACGCGGATGTGATTTACGGCGGCGCCGGCAACGATAACCTGCGCGGCGGCAATGGCAACGACACCATTCGCGGCGATGATGGCAACGATACCATCTTTGGCGGCTCCGGCAATGATATCCTATACGGCGGTGCCGGCGTGGATCGGATCAACGGCGGTCCGGGCACCGATGTCTGCTATGTCGATGCCAGCGATAAAGTAGTGAACGAATGCGAGATTGTTTATAAATAATTTTTCGGTTCATAACAAGCGCTTCTGATGAACCGGGAGGTCAATTTCATTCAAACGACATAAGGCCGCCGAGATCGTTCTATCTCGACGGCTTTTGCTTTCCGCAAGGAAATTCAATGTTTTGCCGAAGCCCTGTGATGCAGATACTCTGATCAATAAAAGAATTGATATGAGAATGAGTAAGAAAGGAGGCAATTAACCATGGGTAAAGCAACTCAAGATTTACGGAATGAACACGCCGCGATTTTGCATGTCTTCACAGTTATGGACAAAATGTTGGCAGATACTACGAAAAAAAATGCTGCCATTCTTAAGTTTGGGAATGAGTTAATTTACTTTCTAAAAATATTCGCAGACAAATGCCACCACGGAAAAGAAGAAGGTTATCTGTTTGAGTGAATCTAACCAAATTCGATGTTGGTCATGAAGGTGGGCTGATCGAGGCCCTGCTTCAAGAGCACCAGCAAGGCCGGGAACACATCGCAGCGATGAACAAAGCTCTTGAAGCAAAAAACCTGGTGAATTTCAAAACCACTGCAATCCAGTATCGTGATCTTTTGAAGAACCATATCGCAAAAGAAGACAATGACCTTTTCTTATTGGCAGACCAATTACTGGATGAAATAAAACAGGATGAGCTCTTCGATAAATTCGAGAACTATGAGGAAAGCGTGATCGGACATGGGGTCCATGATGAATTGCATTCCATGATCCATCATTGGGAGCACGAATTGTAGGCGGAAAGATAGTTGCGATTGTCTACCGCCGGATTCTCGGACTAACAGCGAAGGCTGGATAAGTTAATCAAACACCTGGGGCTGCTGCCAATACGCCGTTCACTGCCGGTCGAGGCGCTGCAGTCCGGCGGCGCGCGCCATTTGAACCGCTGCCTGGTATTCCTTGATGGTCACCCGGCGGTTGAGTTTGGGGAATTGGCTGGCCTTGAAGGCGGGGTAGTACTGATCCATGATGTTGAGATAGGTATTGGGTGAGATTTCTTCCGCCAGGAAATGCACAATTTCCGCGGTTCCCGCCAGGCCGTTGGGCAAGACCAGGTGGCGCACAAGCAGCCCGCGAATTGCCAGCCCCGTGGATCCACCAGCAGGTCGCCCACCTGGCGGTGCATTTCGCGCACGGCTGCCTGGTTGACTTCGGGGTAACGCTGAACCTTTGAATAATGGCGTGCAGTGACGGCGCTGGAATATTTCATGTCTGGCATGTAAATATCCACCACGCCATCCAGGAGATGCAGAGTTTCCACGGTGTCGTAGCCGCCGGTGTTGTAAACCAGCGGCAGGCGCAGCCCCAGCGGGCTGCCAGGAGCAGCGCTGCCAGGATTTGTGGAACGACGTGGCTGGGAGATACCAGATTGATGTTATGGCAGCCCTGGGCTTGCAGCTCCAGCATGATGGCTGCCAGCTCTTCGGGCTGACGACGGCACGCCCGGCTTCAGACTGGCTGATTTCGGCATTCTGGCAGTACTGGCAGCGCAGATTGCAGCGCGTGAAGAAAATAGCGCCCGAGCCGCGCCAACCCCGCAGTGGATTTTCTTCTCCCAGGTGGGGGCCATAACTGCTGATCTGGGCGAGCTCGGCGGTGCGGCAAATGCCCAGCTTGCCCGCGCTGCGGTCCACCCGGCATTCCCAGGCGCAAATTTCACAGCGAGTCAGCCGTGCGCAAGCCAGAGATGTCCGGCGTTCCAATTCGCCGTTTTCCAACAGCTGGATATAAGCGGGCCAGGCATCTTGTGACATCACAATCCTGATAAAACTGTAGGTGCAAAATAGTACAAACGTCCCGGGTAAATCGTAACTATACCATTGCAATTACGTTGTATTGTAATATATAATCTTTAACAAAGTTCTGCTGCCGGTTTTTTTATCTGTACAAATATTATAGCGCAGGAAGCTGTGTTCGTTCTGACAGATTTCCAAGGAGGGATCACCTGGTGTTGATGCGACCGGGTGGGAACTACCGGCAGCAACCGAGGCTGATGACAGGGTTCCATCGAACGATCCTATTGGTTGCGCTTTGCCTGCCCTTCCTGACGGCTGCCTGTGATGATGTGGCGCCGGGTGGGGTTTTTGCCGCGCAAAGCGACCGGCAGGTGGATGCGCTGTTTGCAGATTTCTACAAGCGGTTGGGGGGCAGCGACCTGCTCGGGCCTGTGATTTCCCCCCTGTTTTCCTACGGAGACGTAAGCTACCAGTACACCCTGGCTGGTTTGATGGCCTTACGACGCCAGCCTGCAAGGGCAGAAACAGTATTACCTGGCGGCGCTGGGGCCTGACATGGGCCTGGAAGAGCCAGCGGTGCAGCCCCCTCGCGATCCAAAACTGCGCTACGTGGACGGCCACATTATCGCTGCCATGTTTTCGCCCTCTGTATGACCGGCTGGGAGGGCGGCTGGCAGGCAAGCCGGTGACAGAGGCGCGCTATAACCCTGAAATGCGCCGCTACGAACAATTTTTTACGAATGTTGGATTTTACCGCCTGGAAAATGAACCTCCGGAGGCAGTTCATCTGCTGGCATATGGCTCGTGGAAATGCGGCGGCGACTGCAGCCAGGTGGATCCTTACACTGCCCGGGTCGTGCTGCCGGATCTCACAGGAGAGCCTTTCCGTAAACCGGTTGCCCGGCTGGGGCCAAGCTTTACCGGATTTGCCCTCACTGAGATGTACACGACCCCCGACGGTTACCAGGAACAGGTCTTTGAAAACCTCGTGCTCATGGTGAACCCCAAGAAACCGGGAAAAGTCTTCCTGCGCCCGGTCACCGTGCGGCTGGGAATCGAGCCGGAACCGTTGGTAAAAGCCAATGGCAAGGCCGGGATGGAGTTTGTCGCCATTCAAGGGGGCAAAGGCTACAATGTTGCCCGGGCGTTTCTGGACTACCTGGCGCTGCATGGCGGGCAGGACGCAGCCGGCCCACCCATCGGTGAATATAATCAACTGCGAGAAAATGTATACCGCCAGTGTTTTGTAAACCTGTGTCTGGAGGAACACCTGGATTTGAGCGAGCCGCTGCGCGTCCGCCCGGCGGCGTTGGGTCATTCGTATTTAACCCTGCCACGCCAGGGGTTGGAGCAGCCCGCAGCGGCGGGATCTGGCGGAGCGGGTCCTGAAAAACCGGCTGCCGCGGCAGACGCCACGGCAGACGCCGCGGCATCTGCCGCACCCACCCAGCCGCCCGAACCACAAGTGACAGAACCGCCCGACACCCAGGTGAACCTTAAAGGCTGGGTGCGGAACCCGGTGATTGCGCCGGGTGGCGTGCAGGAATTTGGCGTGCTGGTGTTGGAACAAAATGTGCCTGTGCAGGATGTGGAGCCAGACCTGGCGATCATTCTGCCGGATGGAACGCGTAAAATGCTGTACATGCTGCCCACCGGCGATGATGGAGAAAGCCATTACCAGTTGGAGGGGCTGGATGCGCCGTCTGGTTCGGCTGTGGGTTTTGAGATCTGCGTTTACTACCCGCGCGGCGAGACAACCTGTGTGCAGGGCAGCTTCCTGGTCTGGCAGGAGCCGTAAGCCGGGGATGTTAGAAGATCAGTAAGAAGGCCAGGTCGTTGACGTTGGTCTGGGTAGGCCCGGTTACAAGCAAATCTCCCAACTGTTGAAAAAAGGAATAAGCGTCGTTGTTGGCCAGGTAGTCTTCTGGATCCAGGCCGAGATGCCGTGCGCGCAGCAGGGTTTCACCGGTGACGACCGCCCCGGCGGCGTCTGTGGGGCCATCTCCGCCGTCGGTGGCGAGTGCGACTAAAACAGCCCCGGGTATCCCCGCCAATCCTGCCGCAGCGCCCAGCGCCAGTTCTTGATTGCGCCCGCCTTTACCGTTTCCGGTCACGGTCACGGTGGTTTCACCACCGGCGATGATGCAGGCCGGGCGGGCCAGCGGCTGTCCATCTTCACTGGATCTGGCGGGCGATGGCTGCCAGCACTTTACCCACCTGGCGGGCTTCGCCTTCCATATAGGTACTGAGCAGCATGGCATTGAGCCCTTCCTGGCGCGCCTGGTGGAGGGCGGCGGCGGCAGCCTGGGAATTGCTGGCAATCACCGAGTTTTGCACGCGTTGAAAGAGCGGATCGCCGGGTTTGGGCGTATCGGGGATCTCTCCCCGGCGGCCGCGCTCCAGCCGTCTCACAATGGAGGCCGGGGTTGTTTCCAGCAGGTGGTAGCGCTCCAGGATATTGTAAGCATCCTGATACGTGGTTGGATCGGGCACGGTGGGGCCGGATGCGATCACGTCCAGCGGGCTGCCGATGACATCTGAAAGGATAAGAACTGCCAGGTGGGCGGGTTGGGCCAGGCGGGCAAGCTGCCCGCCTTTGAGCTGCTCCAGGTGCTTGCGCAGGGTGTTGATTTCATTGACAACCGCGCCGCAGGCCAGCAGGCTGGTGGTGAGTGCCTGCAGCTCATCCAGGGTAATCTCGGGAGCCGGCGCCGGCAGCAGAGCAGATCCTCCACCCGAAATAAGGCAGATGATCAGATCGTCGTGGGCGGCGTTCTGCAGCAGTTCCATCAGGCTGCCAGCCGCCTGGACGCCACGCCCGTCTGGAATGGGGTGACCGGTTTCCAGCACCCGCAGGTTTGCAGCCTGCGGCGCCTCAGCCGGCTGCGAATATCCCGATTTTGTAACGACAATGCCGCCGCTGCTGTTTTCCTGGAGAACGGCTGCAGCGGCGCGCGCCATGGGTATGCCGGCTTTGCCGATTGCGACCAGCCAGATGCGCCGGTAGTCATTCAGATCGTAGGCTCTGCCGGCGATGGTCAGGCGGCTGCCCTGGCGCTGCATGTGACGCAGCACGGCTTGCTCAGGGTCTACGGCATGCAGCGCCGCCTGGATCAGGCGGGTGATGAGGTCAGATTGCGGGTGGTTGATCTGCATACAAGGTTTGCCTGGGCGGCGGAGCGGCTGCCCGGTGGGTGCAGATCGGTGCGGGGCTAGGCGACCGGTGCAATGCAGGCCGGTAGGTCGTTGGCCGGGCTGTTGACCAGCGTGGAAACCGGGTAGGCGTGCATGCCTTCAGCAGGGTAGGGCGCCAGCAGGGATGCCAGCCGGGCCGGGTCTTGTTCGCCGGGCAGCAGCCAGAGCGGATAGGCTTCGGGCGGCAGGATGACCGGCATGCGGTTGTGAATGGGCTCCATCAAGGCATTCGGGGATGTGGTGATGATGGTGCAGGAGAGGATTTGCGAGCCGTCCGGGCCGTTCCAGACTTCCCATAAACCGGCAAAAGCAAACGGTTTGCCGGAGGCCAGCTGGATATACATGGGGGTCTTGCGTTTGCTATCGGCAGATGCACGCCATTCATAAAAGCCATCAGCCAGCACCAGACAGCGTCGCCGCCGGAAGGCGTTTCGGAAGGAGGGTTTCTCGGCCAAGGTTTCGGCGCGGGCGTTGATCATGCGGCTGCCGATTTCAGGATCCTTGGCCCAGGACGGCACCAGCCCCCAGGTAAAATAATCCAGCCGGTTTTTGCCATCGTTGGCCACCACAGCCACCGGCTGGGTGGGGGCGATGTTGTAGCGCGGCTGCAGGCCTTCGGGCACGTACATCCAAGGAAAGGCCTCCTGCACGGCGTTCAGGTCTGCGGTCAGGGTAAAACGTCCACACATGCTTCAATCTTAACCATATTTGTCGGGTTATGCAAGGGTAGATTTCCACGCGCCGCGCCTGTACAGGATGGAGCGCCTGGGTTAAGATGGGGTAGATGCCCGAAGACGATGCCCTGCGTTGGAACCGGCGCTACCGGGAAGATGTGCGCTATGCAACCTTTCTCGAACCGCGCCCTTTCCTGGTGAAAAATGCCGCACACCTGCCGCACAGCGGTCTGGCGCTGGATGCGGCCATGGGGATGGGAGGCAATGCGGCGTTTTTGTTGCAGCGTGGTCTGAGGGTGGTGGGGGTGGATATCTCCAGCGTGGCGGTGCGCCAGGCCAGGCAGCGCCTGCCGGGTCTGATGGCGGTGGTAGCCGACCTGGCAAATTTTTACCTGCCCCCGGAGAGGTTTGATCTGATCCTGAACTTTTATTATTTACAGCGCGATTTATGGGCGGCGTATCGCAGGGCGCTGCGCCCGGGAGGTGTGCTGGTTTTTGAGACACTCACCCTGGAGATGATGACCCTGCAGCCGGAGATTGATCCGGCCTTTTTGCTGCAGCCTGGCGAGCTGAGGAATGCGTTTGAAGACTGGGAAATCCTGGAATACCGGGAAGGTTGGGTGGAGTCACGGCGTGGGTTGAACCATCCGGTAGCCAGCCTGGTGGCGCGGCGACCGGGTGGCCGCGGCGCGGCTTAGTCGCCCACGTTGGGGGGTGTTTCCCGGGCAGCGCCTTCGCTGAGGCGCAGCAGAATCACGCCCAGGATGATCAGAGAGCTGCCGAAGAGCTGGGGGAGGGTCATGCGTTCGCCCAACAGCAGGTAGGCAAGGATGGCGGTCATGGCCGGTTCCAGGGTGGCGATCAGGTTGGCCACGCTGGCAGGCAGGTAGCTGAGGCTGACGGTGTACAGCCCGTAACCGCCGATGGTGGGCCCGATGGAGAGTAAGATCACCGCAATCCAGGTGGCAGGCGAGCTGCCCAGCAGGATCGCGGCCGGCTGACCGCTCTGCCCCGGCAGCAGGACTGCCATAAGATTGTACGCCAGCAGAAATACGGCCGCCAGCCCGAAGCTGTAGAGTATTGCCGTCCAGGGGTAAATATTGCGGTTTGAAGACTGTTTCCCAAACAGGCTGTACACGGCAAAAGCGACGCCGGATAAAATGCCGGTCAGGATGCCGAGCGGGTTCAGGTTCCACACGGCCGGGTCAAGGGCGCCGGAAACGAAGACACAGCCTGCCAGGCTGAAGAGGATGGCGATGATTTTGACGCGTGCCAGGCGCTCGCCCAGAAAACGCCAGGCCAGGATGGCGGTGAATGCAGCAGAGCTGTACGCCAGCACGGTGGAAACCGATGCGCCATTCAAAGCCACCGAGTAGGTGTACAGGGTATTAAAGACGGACAACACCAGACCGTAGAGAACCAGGAAGCGCACATTATTCCTGCCAGGATGCAGGCGGGGCGGGTTGGCAATCACGAAAACCAGGCCGACTGCCAGAAAAACGAACAGGTCACGCCAGAAAGAGAGCACCAGGGGTGGTATGGCGCGTGCGTCGGTCAGATAGCGGATGAAAACGCCGGTGGTGGACCAGATGACGGTGCCGATGAGAGCGATGGTGTAACCGCGCGTCAGGCGCGCCGAGGAAATTTGCAGAGCTGTTTGCATAGAGCGGTTCCAAATAAAAAGGGCGCCCGCCAAACAGGCGCCCAGATTTCACTTGTGCATTATAACACAATTTGTCCGACAATTCCGCGACGCGGCGCCTGACAGCAACGTCATTCCGCCGGCGCAGGTCAGGCTTTGAAGAGCACATCCATGTAGGTCTTGAGGATATCGCTGACCACGCCGCGCAAAGGCAGCGAAGAGGCCATGCCGTAGACCGGGAGCCATGCCGCCACCTGCGCCGGGGTTCTGGCGAACGGCTGCAACCGCAGCCTGCAGGTCGGCAATAAAGCGCCCGGCGACGCCCGGTTGGGTGTGGCGCAAGGTGACACACAGATGCACACAGTTGGGACGGTGCAAGCCGTTCAGGCTCCAGCCGCGCTGAGCCATTTCATCCATCACCTGGTAGATATCGAGCTCATCCGAAGCGAAAGCTATCACGAACAACGGGTTGCCCAGCACGCGCAGACCCGGGATGGCCTGCACCTGGCTGCGGATCCAGGCAGCGGTTTCCAGGATCTGGCTGGCGGCCTGCAGGTAGCCCTGTTCACCGGTGGCGAGCAGGGCTGCCCAGCAGGCCGCGCTCAAGGCTCCCGGGCGGCTGCCCGCAAAAGTGGGCGAAAAATACAGCCCGCCGGGCCAATCGGTGACGGTGTAGAACTGGTAGCGGCGCAGCTCTGGCGTACGGTACAAAATGACGGAGGTGCCTTTGGCGGCGTAGCCGTATTTGTGCGTATCGGCTGAAATGGAAGTGACCCCGGGCAGACGGAAATCGAAGGGAGGCACCGGGTAGCCCAGTTTTTCAGCCCAGGGCAGCAGAAAACCGCCCAGGCAGGCATCCGTGTGAAATCCAATGCCGCGCTGGCGGGCCAGCTCGGAAAGCTCAGCGATGGGGTCGACAATGCCGTGCGGGAAGGAAGGGGCCGAGCCAACCACCACGATCGTGTTGCCGGTGATCGCCTGGCGAGCGGCTGCCACATCGGCCTTATAGTCGGCATCGACCGGGATGCGCACAGGCTTGATCTTGAAATACTGGGCGGCTTTATCAAAGGCGGCATGGGCGGTGACCGGCAGCACCATCTCAGGGCGGCGGATGCCCCGCTCCTGGCGAGCGCGGTCGCGGTAGGTCTTCATCGCCAGCAGGATGCTCTCGGTGCCGCCGGAGGTGAGGGTGCCGCACACCTGGCTGGCTGGATCGGAGCGGCCTCCGAGCATGGCGGCGGTCATGGCGATCACCTCAGCCTCGTACTTGCTGATGCTCGGCCAGACATCGGCGTGCAGCGGGTTGGCCTGCGAATGCAGCGCATACACCTGGTTGAGAAATTGAATATGCTCCTCGTCGCCGTGGTACACCGCGCCGGAAACGTAGCCATCCTTCCAGCGGGCTTCTTCGAGGTCTTTGAGTGCCTGCATTTCGCTCAGGATGGTCTGGCGGTCCACAGCCTGCTGCGGCAGGTGGGTATAGGCGGCATAACCCTGGCGGTATGGCTTGAGGGAATGTTCCAGCCCGGCGGTGACACCGGCCATTTCCTTATCCAGCTGCTGTTTTACGGCAGGTATCTTTTTGATGTATTTCTCCAGAAAAGACACCAGGCGGGGGTTCAAACGCGAGAGAGAAGATTTAACCAGCGGTCCATAATTTACCTGTGGTTCATTCTGGCATAAATCGGGCTGTTAGCCCGGTAGATGTGTAAAAATTCCCGGTAGGCCTGATCGTACACCGTCCGGTGATCGGGGTTAGGGGTGCAAACCTGTGTAATTTCTGTGTGGCTGTTGATATTGTCGAAAGATAATGTGCCCAGCGCAGCGCAGGCCAGGAAAGCCGCCCCGCGCACATTGGCCAGGATGGGATCTTTGACCTGCTGGATATTGCGGTTGAGCACGTCGGCGAAGATCTGGCACCAGACGGCAGATTTGGCCCCACCGCCGACAATATGGATGTTATCCGCCTGGCGGTTGATGAACTTCTCCACATACCCCAGCAGCCAGCGTATGTTGAAAGCCACCCCTTCAAACACGGCCCGGATGATGTGTTCGCGCGTGGAGCCCAGGGAAAGGTTGTAGAAGCCGGCGCGCAGGGTGTGCTCATCCACCGGGGCGCGCTCGCCGTACAGCCAGGGGGTGAAGATCAGCCCACCGCTGCCGGGTGGGGTGCGCTCAACGATGCGGTCAAAATTTTTGTAAACATCTGCGCTGCTCTCTCCGGTGAGTAATTCGTCCGAATGGTAGAAGATATTATCGCGCAGGAAATTCAGGCAGGCGCCGGAGGTCTCCTGTTCATCGGTGAGCAGATAGCGGCCCGGTATGGCCGAGGGCAGGGAGGCGATATTGTGCAGCACGTCGGTCTTTTTGAAAGGCACATGGCAGCCCAGCCACGAGGAGGTGCCCACGTACAGGTGCATCTCGTAGTCGCCGGCGGCGCCTGAACCCAGCGCGGCCGACGGGATGTCGGGGGTGCCCATCACCACGGGTGTGCCGGGCGCCAGGCCCAGCTCGCCGGCGGCCGAGGGGATGAGCGGCCCGAGTACATCCACAGCGCGTTTCAGGTCGGGAAACTTTTCACGCGGCACCCCTGCCAAAGCCAGCAGGCGCGGGTGGTAATCGACACGGGTCAGGTCGCGGTTGTCGGTGAGCCAGTGCAGGGTGATCGAGTCGTAGGATGCAGCAAACAGGCCGGTGAGACGCAGGTTGATGTAATCTTTTGGTTCCAGAAATTTATACGTCTGAGCGTAGATCTGCGGGTGCTCGTGCTTGAGATATAGAATGTGGGCAATCGGATCTTTGCCAGAAAGCCCCGGGACGCCGCCGGTGTATTTGAGCCAGGTGTAGAGCTTATCCACACCATAGCCGGAGATCTGCAGCGGCCCGCTGGTGATCTGGCGTGCATAGGGTGCGCCGCGTGCATCCATCCAGATGATGGCGTTCATCAGGGCGCTGCCGTCCCGGTCGACAGCCACCGTGCCCGACCACTGCGTGGTGCAGCAGACGGCCCTGACCTGGCCCGCATCGATGGCAAGACCCCGCAGCAGGCGCTGGCTGGCCTTGACGATGGCCTGCCACCACTCATCCGGTTTTTGCTCGGCGCCGCCGTTGGGGAAGAGGTAATAGGGCGTGGCCTCAAATTCATAACCGGCGAGCCTGCCCTGTGTGGTGAACAGCGCTACTTTGGGACCGGAAGTCCCCAGATCGACAGCCAGCACGTAAGTTGCATTGTCATCCATTTCCACCACCTTTTGGGCTGTCTGGAGGCAGGCCCCTGGGATGATTTGCCCCCGTTGTCATAAAAGTGTAGCACGATGGGGTGGAAAAAATCAAGCCGGAATGTGGGCCAATTCCGGGTTGTGTCCTGGCAAATTTTCAGCGGCGGTAGAAGGCCGCAATCTGCTCGGCGTAATCGCAAATGCTCAGGCGCAGCTCCGGCGGCTGCAGCACTTCCGCGGCCCGGCCCAGGCCGAGCAGGCGCGTGCGCGCCTCTGCCAGCGATTCAAAAACCAATTCCAACGTGCGCCAGCCGGTTTCGTCTGGCGGAGCAGCGGCAATTTCCTCCCGGCTCGCTCCGCCAAATATTTCCGGCAGGTGGGGCAGCAAGGCGGGGGCAAGGCGCAGCCGCACCGGGTAACGCGGGCGATGTTCTTCGACCTGCCGGCGCCAGGTCTCCCAGAATTGCGCCAGGTCAAATTCTGCCGGACGGGTAAAGGATTGATCCAGGATTTTTGCCTGCAGCAGGCGCGATACCCGGTAGACGCGCACCTGCTCCTGGCTGACGTCCGATTGCCTCAATCGGGCGCCGACCAGATACCAGTCGCCGCCGCTGGCAACCAGCCCGTAAGGCTCCACGATGTGGTCGGCCTGGGTCTCAAAAGGCAGCCGGCAGGTGAGGCACAGGCGCTGCTCGTTCCAGACGGCTTGCTGGATGATCTTGATGTGCGGGGCAGGCGCGTGAGGCTGGCGCCAGCCCTGCCAATCCAGGTGCACAAGCTGGCGGGCGCGTTCATCGACACCGCGCCGGCTTCCCGGCAGCGAGGCGGCCAGTTTTTGCATGGCTCCCCTGAGCTGGCGGCTGAGGCCCAGGTCGGCCAGCGGGCCGGGGATGCTGAGCATGAACAACGCCAGGGTTTCGTCTTCCGTCAGACCGGCCAGGTTGGTGCGGTAACTTTCCAGCAGGGAGCAGCCGCCGCCGGGACCACGCTCGGTATAGACCGGCACCCCGGCGGTGCTGAGGGCTTCCATATCCCGGTAGACCGTGCGCACCGAAGTTTCCAGCTCCTGCGCCAGCTTTTCGGCGGTCATGCGCCCGCGCCTGCAGGAGCATCAACATGGAGAGAAGGCGATCTGCACGCATGTTTCGATTTTACCAGAAATACATGACAGAAGATGGCAGGTATTTCTGGTAAGATGAGCTTAAAAAGGAGACTGGAGACTATGGAAAATCTGGATGTACGCATCATTCACCTGGAGCCGCTGCATGTGGCGGCTGCGCTGGGCTTCGGCCCCAGCCCCGAAATGTTAGCCTGGGGTACGCTGCTGAGCCTGGATGCAGGCCCACAGCCTGGACGATGTGGGCGAGAGGCGTTTCTTTGGCTTCAACAACCCCGATCCCTCGCCGGGCAGCCCGAACTACGGTTACGAGCAGTGGGTGACGGTGGACACCGCAGCGCCTCCGGAAGGCGGCGTGACGATCAAGGACATCCCCGGCGGCGCGTATGCAGTCACTCGCTGCCGGTTGGAAAACATCACCGAAACCTGGAAGGCGCTGGTGATATGGCTGGAAGACAGCCCGATGCGCTTTGGCCCGGGGCAGTGCCTGGAGGAGTGCCTCACCCCGCAGATTTTTACGCAACCTGGCGACCAGGACCCGATGCAGGCGGTTTTCGACCTTTACCTGCCGGTGGCAGCATAGCAGTTTGCTGTCGGGAAGCCGCATGGCTCATCTCAGAACAACGAGATGAGCCATGTTTCTTATCAGGGTCTATAGGAATTTCCGGGATGGATACCCGGATTTGGGGGCATGAGCGTCGAGCACGCTCATGCCCCCAAATCCGGAACTCTCTACGCCAGTTCCCATGAAGTCTCTTATTAATGTTTTTGTTTAGAACACAAGTTCTGGTAAAATAGAATACAGCAGCGATCAATTCTTGAGCTGAATTTTTTTACCATGTTTCTCTGGCGACAGATTTTGCGCTTTCTGGGGTACAAAAAGGCCTCTGACCGGATCTCTTTTCCGGCGGATATGGATTTGATTCGATCGCTGCAAGACCTGGCGGAACAGCAGCAGCGCCCCGAAACGGAAATGGCTGCCGAGCTGCTGCAGCAGGCCCTGACACAGCGCGAAGAGGCTGAGGGTAGATTGCAGCACTGGCACACGCTCTCGGACCGCGAGCAGCAGGTGACTGCCTTGATCTGCCTGGGTTACACCAACCCGCAGATTGCCGCACGGCTGACCATCTCACCCGAAACCGCCAAGACCCATGTGCGCAATGTGCTCTATAAATTCAACCTGCGCAGCAAAGCCGAGCTGCGCAGCGCCCTTGGCGATTGGGATTTCAGCGCCTGGCGCAACGCCCGCTTTTAGCTGCCCTGCCTGGCGGTCTATGGGTGGGGGTGATGTAGGTGTAACCCCCCACCCCTGGCTAACCCCGCCGGGTTAACCTTAAACCTCCCCCCCTTTTCCCCCGCGCGTGGGATTGCTATTAGCCGTTGTATTTGTTACCCTGTGAGCATGGACGACATGCTGAGCATAGACGACATGCTTCCTGAACCTCTCCCCGGTAGTTTCGCCCTGGCGGTGGCGCCGCGACGCGCTGCCCGTTTGTTGCTGGAGCGGGCGGCCCTGCTGGCGCTGCGCGGCCCGCTGCGTGTGCTGGACTGCGGCAACTGCTTCAATGTGTATGTGGTGGCCCAGGCCCTGCGCCGCCGCAGCAGCCAGGTGCAGCAGGCCCTGGGGCGCATCCAGCTTGCCCGAGCCTTCACCTGTTACCAGGTGCTGACCCTGCTGGAGGAAGCCCTGCCCACCCCGGCTGCCACGCTGACCCTGGATCTGCTGGCGACCTTCCGGGATGAAAACGTGCGCATGCAGGAGCGCCGGCGCCTGCTGCAGGCCGCCATCACCCACCTGCGCCGCCTGGCGCGGGAAGCCCCGGTGCTGGTGAGCGCCGTGCCGGCGGGCGACAGCGCCAGCCTGCCAGACGAGCTGCTGGTTTGCCTGGAAGACGCCGCCGACCCGGTCTGGCGTTTCAACCTGCCTGCGGCGCAGCTGCCGCTGAGGCTGTTCTGATATGGGCCGCACCCTGCCTTCCATCACCCAGGTCTTTCTGGGAGACCAGGAATCCTTCGGGCGTTTCCGCCGCGCCCTGCGGCGCAGCGACCAGCGCGCCCTGGACGATCTGTTTGCCGCCGCCCACCAGCACCTGGCGGCGGCGGCTTATGCCGCCCATGCCCTGCCTTTTGAGGTCTTTTTGCTGGCGATGCTGCTGGAAGAGCACAAGGAAGTGCAGCGCCTGCGCGTACTTGTTGGAAGGCCTGCCGTCCGGCGGGCAGTTTGATGAGCGTGACTGAGCACACCGGCTGGCTGCTGGATGTGTACGCCAGCCAGGGAGAGAACCTGGCCCTGTGGCTGCTGGATGAAGATGGCACGCGCCGCCGCCTGCTGCAGCCCTTTCCGGTCACTTTTTATGCGGCGGGAGCAGCGAGGCGCCTGCGGGCGGCCTGGCGTTGGCTGCGCTCCCAGCCCGTAGGCGGTGGATTTGCAGCGCACCGAGCGCCGCGATCTGTTCCTGGAACAGCCGCTCACCGTGCTTGCCATCCAGGTGAAGCAGCCTGCCGCCCAGCCCGGTCTGTTTGCCCGCCTGAGCAGCGCATTTCCAGACCTGGCGTATTACGATGCCGACCTGTCTCCGGCCCTGCGCCACGCCGCCCGCCACGGCACCTTCCCACTGGCGCACTGCCGGGTGACGGTGGAAGGCGAGAGCGTGCGTGCCATCCAGGTGCTCGATTCGCCCTGGGAGCTGGACCCGCCCGCCCCACCCCTGCGCATCCTTTCGCTGGAGCCGGATGTGGACCCCGCTCACGCCGCCCCCACCCGCCTGCTGCTGCGCACCAACCCTCGCCAGGATCCCGGTTACTGCCTGGATCTGGAGCCGGTTCGCCCCTTCCTGGTGAACCTGCGCGCCATCCTGGTGCGCCACGACCCCGACCTGCTGCTGAGCAACTGGGGCGATACCTGGCTGCTGCCGCGCCTGATGGAGCTGGCGCTGGCCTGGGGGGTGGATTTGCCTTTAAACCGGGATGCAGCCTGCAGCCCGGTTTTACAAGCCGGAGCGTTCTTATTTTGCCTACGGTCAGGTGATCCACCGCGGGCAGCAGCTGCTGCTTTTTGGGCGCTGGCATATCGACGCCTACAATGCGGTCTTCTTCCACGATTACGGCCTGGAGGGTGTGCTGGAGCTGGCCCGCGTCACCGCCCTGCCGGCCCAGAACGTGGCGCGCGTTTCTCCGGGCACGGGCATTTCTGCCATGCAGATCCTCACCGCCCTGCGGGACGGCATCCTGGTGCCCTGGCACAAACAACAGGCCGAAAGCCCCAAAACCGCCCTGGATCTGCTGCATGCAGACCAGGGCGGGCTGGTCTACCAGCCGACCATTGGCCTGCACCGGGATGTGGCCGAGATCGATTTTATCTCCATGTATCCGAGCATCATGGCGCATTTCAATATCTCGCCTGAGACGGTAATCCGCCCTCACCCCCCGGCTCCCCTCCAGGGGAAGCTCGCAGTTCCCGGGGGAAGACTGCCGGGCCTGCCGGCCCGCCCTCCCCGCAGGAAACAGCCGCAGGGGAGTACGGGTTGGTGCCGCGCACGCTCAAGCCGCTGCTGGAAAAACGCATTGCGCTGAAGATGCGCGCTTTGCGCCTGCCGGCCTGGGACCCGCGGCGCAGGTCGGACAAGGCGCGCTCCACGGCGCACAAATGGCTGCTGGTGACCTGCTTCGGTTACCTGGGCTATAAAAATGCCCGTTTCGGGCGCATCGAGGCCCACGAAGCGGTCACCGCCCACGGGCGCGAGGCGCTGCTGCAGGCCAAGGAGGCCGCCGAAGAGCTGGGCTTTACGGTGCTGCACATGTACGTGGACGGGCTGTGGATCCAAAAAGCGGGCTCAAGCGAAGTGGCCGATTTCCAAGCCGGTGCTGGATGAAATTGCCAGCCGCACCGGGCTGCCCATCGCCCTGGATGGCATCTACCGCTGGGTGGCGTTTTTGCCCTCGCGGGTGGATGGGCGTGTGCCGGTGCCCAACCGCTATTTTGGCGTCTTTCAGGATGGCTCGATCAAGATGCGCGGCATTGAAGCCCGCCGCCAGGATACCCCGCCCTGGATTGTGGAGGTGCAGCTTGCCATGTTGGAGCGCCTGGCGCAGGCCCCCTGCGCCGGCGAGCTGCCCGCCTGCCTGCCCGACCTGCGCCGTTTGCTGCGCCGCAGCCTGGATGACCTGCGCGCCGGGCGCGTGCCCCTGAGAAAGCTGACCGCGGCTCAGAAGCTGAGCCGCGAGCTGGAGGCCTACCGCACCCTCTCGCCGGCGGCGCGCGCCGCCGCCCAACTGGCCCGGGAGGGGGTGCTGCTGCGCCCCGGGCAGCGCGTGCGTTTTTTGTTCACGCTGGGCCAGCCGGGCGTGCACGCCTGGGACCTTTCCACGCCGCCGGACCCGGCTGCCATCGATGTGCGCTATTACCGCGAGCTGCTGCTGCGCGCCGTGCGCACCGTGCTGGAGCCGCTGGGCGTGGGCGAGAGCTTCTGGTGTGAGGGGGTGAACCTGCCGCTGGCCCTGCCGCGGGCGCTGCGTTCCCAATTTCTGGCAATGTGATGTGCGAATTTAATAGTTATTGATAGAATAGATAGCATATTGCTGTGAGGGAAAACCATGACTCATATCAAGAAAATCCCCGTGCAAATCTACCTGCGTGATGACCAGCTGGCTGCGCTCAGGAGGGTGGCTGAACGGCGAGGCGAGTTTGTGGCAGCGCTTGTGAGGCAAGGGGTTGATCTGATTCTTGAAGGGCTGCCTGCTGGTGAGGAGCCGCTGCTGGATATCGCCGGGTTGTACGATTCCGGTCTGGGCGACCTGGCTGAAAAGCACGACGAATTCCTGGTAAAAAAGGGCTGATTTAACACGGGTCCGGCTGTCTGAATAGCAAAATTGGTTGGTCGTCCAGGAGAAAAGCAATGAACACAAAACATAAAATTGCATTTGTTGCCAGCTTGTTGATGGTTCTGGCTATACTGCCATCCAGCGCGTTTGCGAAACAGGGCGCTGCCGCCAGCACGGCCCCGGTGACGGCGAAATTCTCCCACGGCGGTCTGCGCGTGGAGGTTGCCAACAACAGTCCATCCTGGAGCCTGATACTCACCATGACGGTCAACTATTGTGATGGCACCAGCGACAGCGGGCGCCGTCTGGGGTTTTTCCGTATGTATTTAAGCAACAGCTTCACCTACGTGGCAGACAAGCCGATGAAATCGGTGGTGATCAACGCCGTCAATCCTGCTCCAGGTGAAGCCGGTAAGCTTGTCCAGGTCACCTTGAGGCGCAGCTGCACGCCATCCAGCGCGGTGTCGCCGCTGTACTGCAAAAACGTCGAGCTTGCGCCGGTGATCCACCGCAGCACGACCGAGCCGATTTCGTTTACAGGGCCATCCTTCATCCACCGCGCCGGGCTGAAGTTTCCCGGGGTGGATGGTCTGGTCATGACCCAGCGTATCCACCGCACCTCCGGATACCGCTGGCAGCGCACGGTCGATTATCACTCCAGGAGCCGCACCTGGAGCGGGGTGATCCCCACCATCTATATTCCCGCCGGGGAATATAGAAATGTGGAGCTGGTAGTGCAGGACGGCTACGGCAAGCAGGCCAAATGCCGGGTGGGCGCCGTGACGGTGAGGCCTTAGCAATGCCCGTGGGGAAGAGCCCTGGTCTGCTGCGGGATCTGGCTGTGGTGTTTTCAATTCTTCACCCATCCATGTGGGGTAGCTGTGAGCCAGGATGATCCGGATCATTGGACATCGAAAATTGTAGATATTCACGAGGCGGCAGGCGCAGCCTGGTTGGAGCGCCTGCCGGTGACCCTGGCCGGCTTTGCCCGGCGCTGGTCGTTGGAGCTGCTGCCGCCGTTTGAAAACCTGTCGTATAACTACGTGGCCCCCGCCGTGATGGCGGATGGCACACCGGTGGTGGTGAAAGCCTGCGTGCCCAATCACGAGCTGAGGCGGGAAATCGATGCGCTGCGCTGGTTCAACGGGCGTGGCATCGTGCGCTTGCTGGATGCCGATGACGAGCAGGGTGTGATGGTGCTGGAGCGTCTCTTGCCGGGCACGCTGCTGCAGGAGGTGGGGGATGAGCGCCAGGTGACCGAGGCGGCAGCCGCTGTGATGCAGAGCCTGTGGAAGCCTGCGCCGACGGTTCACACTTTTGCCACGCTGTCCGGCTGGGCGCGGGGTCTGCAGCGGTTGCGGGGTACGTTCAAGGGCGGTACAGGCCCATTTCCGTCTGCACTGGTGGCCCGGGCGGAGAGGCTTTTTGCAGAGCTGCTGGCAGATGGCGAGCCCATGCTGATCCATGGCGACTTGCACCCGCAGAATATCCTCAAAAGCCGGCGGGCATCCTGGCTGGCGATCGATCCCAAAGGGGTGGTGGGCGTTCCGCTGTATGATGCCGCCACCTTTGCGTGCAGCCTGCCAGACCAGGGGGCTAGACGCGATGTGGTCACAGGCTTATAACCACAGGCTTGACAGGCTGGTGGAGCTGCTCCGTTTTGACCGCCAGGCGCTGCTGGGTTGGTCGCTGGCGCACTGTGTGCTCTCCGGCTGGTGGAGTTACGAAGACCACGGTCAGGGCTGGGAATGGGCATTTTCCCGGGCGGAGCAGATTGCCGCCCTGCTGTCGTGAGAGTTTACTCGGATGCCATCTCCTGGATCAATTTCCAGGCTTCGGTAACATGGCGCTCTTCGGTGTTGCTCTGGCCCACACACAGGCGCAAGGTGTAGCGCCCGTTGAGCTGGGCATGTGTCAGGTAGAGCTTGCCGCTGCGGTTCAGGCGTTCCAGCAGGCGCTGGTTGGCGGCGTCGCCGCCGGTGTGGCGGAAGCACACCAGGTTCAACGGGACGGGCGCAGCCAGCTCGAAATCTGCGCTGGCTTTGATCCAGCCGGCAAACTCCTGCGCCAGGGTCACGTGGCGGCGGATGTGGAACTGCAGACCCTGCACGCCGTAATGGCGGATGACGAACCACAGCTTGAGAGCGCGGAAGCGCCGCCCCAGCGGAATATGCCAGTCGCGGTAATCAATCACCGCGCCAGTCTCAGTGGCGGCGTTTTTTAGATACTCGGGCAGGATGCTGAGGGTCTGGATGAGCGCCGCCCGGTCGGCCACGTAGAAGCAATCGCAATCGAAATTGGTGAACATCCACTTGTGAGGGTTGAAGGCGTAGCTGTCTGCCAGCTCCACACCGTTCTGCAGGTGACGATATTCCGGGCAGATGGCGGCTGTGCCTGCCATGGCGGCATCGATGTGCAGCCACAGCCCCAGCTCCTGGCAGATGCGCCCGATCTCCGGCAGCGGGTCGATGGCATTGGATGCGGTGGTGCCCACGGTGGCGATGACGAAGCAGGGCACCAGCCCGGCGAGGCGGTCCTGCAGGATCTGGCGGCGCAGGGCTTCCGGGCGCATGGCGAAGTTTTCATCCACCTCAATATGGCGCAGGTTCTGCAACCCCAAACCGGCAATCTTGACGGCCTTGTCGATCGATGAGTGCGTCTGTGTAGAGGCGTAGGCCACCAGCCTGCCGTCGCAGCCTTGGGCGTTGCTGTGAAATTGTGTGGCGCGTTCACGCGCTGCCAGCAGGGCGCACAGGGTGGCATCAGATGCGGAGTGCTGGATGACGCCCCCGCCGCTGCCGGTGGACTTGAACTTGCCGGGCAGGCCGAGCATGTCGACCAGCCAATCCAGGACATGGGTTTCCAGCTCGGTGCAGGCCGGGCTGGTGATCCACAGCATGCCCTGCACACCCAGCCCCGCCGAGAGCAGCTCGCCCAGGATGGCCGGTCCGGAGGTGTTGGCCGGGAAATAGGCGTAGAAATTGGGTGATTGCCAGTGTGTGATCCCCGGCAGGATCAACCTGTTGACATCCGCCAGGATGTCTTCAAAAGGCTCGCCCTGTTCGGGGGCTGCAGGCGGCAGGCCGAGGCGAATCTCGCCCGGCTGCGCCTGTGAGAGCACCGGGTAGGTCTCGACGGTTTCATAGTAATCGGCAATCCAGTCCACCACCAGGCGGCCGTAGCGGCGGAATTCAGCGGGGGTCATATGATAGGAATTTTCGGTATTCATGGGAATAAGCCCGGGATCAGGAGATGAGATGCCGGGTTCGAGTGAGCGAAGTTTGGGCAATCCAAACCAACCACAGAACCCGGTTTTGGCAAGCAGCCTGTAATGGGATTATACTTTATCCATCTGCAAGATAAATTCCTGATGTTCGAAAATCTGCGTCTCACTTGAGGAGCAAACCTCCATGAAACATGTCAAGCTTTTTACCCCGGGTCCGGGCGATGTGGATGAAGAAGTGCTGCGTGAAGCGGCGCACCCGGTCCTGCGCCATTATGGGCCGGAATGGATGGAAATATTCAATGATACGCTGGCCCTGCTGCGCCAGTTTTTCAAGACCCGGCATGATATCTTCATGGTGCCTGGCCCGGCCTCGGCGTTGCTGGAGATGGCAATTGGCAGCCTGACCCGCCCGGGGGAACAAATCATCATCGGGACGAACGGTTTTTTTGGCGACCGGCTGGTGGATATAGCCGCCGGGTATGGCCTGTCTGTGATCCCTTTTACGGCTCCCCTGGGGAAGCCGCTGGATCCAGACGTGTTGCGCAGCTTGCTGCAGTGAAAACCCGCGCGTGCAGGTGGTGGCCCTGGTGCATCACGAAACCAGCACGACGGTCTTAAATCCATTGCAGGCGTTGGCAGGTGTAACAAAAGACGCCGGCAAGGTTCTGGTGGCAGATGCGGTGTCCTCGCTGGGCGGGGTGGATCTCGCCGTGGATGATTGGGGGATTGGCGTGTGTGTCTCAGCCGCCAATAAATGCCTGGAAGCGCTGCCAGGGATTGGCTTCATCAGTGTGAGCCAGCAGGCCTGGGAATTGGTGGACCGGGAACCGGGAACAGGAGCGGCGCAGGGAGCGCCGCTCGGAGCGGGGTGGTATTTGAATCTGCGAACATGGCGCAAATATGCCATCGAATGGGGCGCATGGCATCCTTCTCCGGTCACTTTGCCGGTCAATCTGATCCTGCCGGCGCGCGTCAGCATGCAACGGATTGTAAATGCCGGGTTGGAAAATCAATTTTGCAAATACCGCCGCGCCAGCCAGGCGGTGCGCACGGGGATGGCCAACCTGGGTTATGAAATGTACGTGCCCGAGGCGTACGCAGCGCCGGTCGTTACAGCGGTCAAAGCCCGCCCCGAGTTCGAGCTCTCGGAATTGAGCAAATGGCTGGTTGCCGAGCGGGGTATTGCCGTTGGCGGGGCGCTGGGGCCGTTGTCAGGTAAAATTATCCGTATCGGTCACCTGGGCAAGGCGGCAGAACACGAATACCTGGTGGATCTGCTGGCTGCCATGGAAGAATTTCTACAAACCAGGGGAATTTCTGCGAGGAATTTATGAGCAGTTCAATTAAAGAGCTCTGTCAGGCCCCCGGGGGGCAGTCCGAGGTTTTGCAAGGGAATATTGCTTTTGCGGTCGGCTGCGTGCGCGCTGGGATCCATGCCGCCGATGGCTACCCGGGCACCCCCAGCTCAGAGGTGATTGATCGCGGGCTGTCGCAGGTGCAAGACTTGATCGAGGTGGGCTGGTCGGTGAACGAGGCCGTGGCCGCAGGGGTGGGGCATGGGCACACCCTGGCGGGCAAAGACTGCGTGGTCACCATGAAGATCCCCGGGTTGTTTCAAGCCGGCGATATTTTCACCAGCGGCGCGTTGTTTGTCAAAGAGCGCGGCGGGCTGATTTATTATATTGCCAGCGATTTCACCCCCAGTTCCACACAGCACACCATCGACCCCCGCTATTTATTCAAGAGTTGCTTTGTGCCGGTTTTTGAGCCGCGCAACCACCGTGAGCTGCACGAATCGGCGGCGATTGCCGTTGAGATCGCCCGCAGCTACAAGACCCAGGTCGTGATCTTCCCGGACGGAGCTTTGTGCCACTCGGAGGGGTTGGTGCAGTTGATGGATGTGCAGCACCGAGAACCGGCCGTTATGCCCGGCGATCTGCACGCTTTTAATGTCCTGCCCGGCATTGCCCGTAAAAACTATGACCTGGTGATGACCGAACGCATGCCCGCCCTGGCTGAGATGGTGGAAAATTCTCCGCTGAACCTGTGGGAGAAGGGCGCGGGAAAGATTGGCGTGATCACCAGCGGGATATGCGATCTTTACGTGCGGGAAGTCAAAGAAAGCTGCGGATTGGACGTGGATATCCTCTCACTGGCCTTCACCAACCCGCTGCCGTTCGACTTGATCCGGAATTTTTGCAGTTCCATTTCGGGCGAGATCTATGTTTTTGAAAATGGATACCGCTACCTGCAGGAGGCAGTCGAGCAAACCGGTTTCAATGCTGCCGGGAAAGCCCCATACAGCCTGATCACCGAGTGGACACCGGCCTTGATTGCTGAAAAACTGGGAGTGGGGTCCGCGGCCAGGCCACCCGACGCAATGCCTGTTCCCAGGCCACCGGTGATCTGCGCCGGGTGCCCATACCGGCTGTTTGCGAATGAAGTGGCGCTGCTGAAGAAGAAAAAGCAGGTGGACGTTGTCTTTGGCGATATCGGCTGCAATACGCTGCTCTATTTCATGAACGCCATGGATACCGGTCTGGCGATGGGGGCGAGCGAAGCCGAGCGCACCGGCTACGTAATTTCCCGTCCGGAGCAGGCCGGGCGCTGCCTGAGCGTCATTGGCGATGGCACGGAATGTCACAGCGGGATGGACGCAACCCGCAATAGCGTGTACCGGAACATAGCGGGCGTCAAGGTGATCCTGGATAACGAATGGGCGGGCATGACCGGCGGGCAGCCTTCACCCACCTCTCCCGTCAATCTCGCCGGAGAGACGATGCGCTTTGACCTGCCCGGTTCGCTGCAGGCGCATGGCGCCAGCGTGGTGGTCGTCGGCGCGTATCACAAGATGGAAATCCGCAGGGCGCTCAAGAATGCCCTGTCGGAAGCAGCCAAAGGCGTGTTTACGACCATTGTGGTGCGCGAAGGGGGCTGCATTCAGAAGACGACCCCCAGCAGCCAACGCGTGGCTGTTGATCCGCAGGCCTGCACCCAATGTAACGCCTGTATGATCTGCCCGGGCCTGGAACTGGACGACAATGGCACACCCACTGCCAATATCCTGTGCACCGGCTGCGGGGGGCAGGCGCCGGCCTGTGTCCAGATGTGCCCCACGGGCGTGCTCAAGCCGGTGGATCGGGCTAATCTCAAGACGGGCGCGCGGCTGGCATTCGACGGTTATCAGGGTGTGGGTGAAGTACCGGTGCTATCCAGAGAACAAAGACCGGCCCGGCTTTCGCTGGCGATACGCGGCGTGGGCGGGCAGGGCAATCTCTTCTTTGGTCACGTGTTAACCCAGTTTGCACTCTTGGCGGGGTATGGCGAGACCAATATCGTCAAAGGTGAAACCCACGGCATGGCCCAGATGGGTGGGCCGGTCTTCAGCACTTTTAGCTGCGGGCGGGTGCTCAGCCCGGCATTGCTGCCGGGCACGGCGGACTGCCTGATTGCCATGGAAAAAAGCGAGGTGCTGCGGCCCGGGTTCCTGGATCTGTTGAAACCTGGCGGCGCCGTGCTGTTGGCGGCGACCAAAATGATCCCCGCCGGGCTGCCTGTTGAGCAGTATCCGAGTGATGAAGATGTCCACAGGGCGCTGGGCGGCTGCCATGTCCTGGAAGTGGATGTGTTGGCCAAAGCGCTGGAGCTGGGTGATCCTACCGGCCGGATTGCCAATGTGGTGATGATGGGGATCTTGAGCACGCTGAGCCCCTTTAACGCCTTCCCGGCAGAAGTGTGGCTCAAAGCCCTGGAAAAAGCCAGCTCCAAACCGGTGGTCTGGGCCGCAAACCAGATTGCCTTCAATGCCGGGCGAGAGCAAGCCGCGGCTTTGGAAATGCAGGTTTCATAGCCGCTGCGGATTCGTATCAATTACACGGCTACGAAGGCCAGCCGATCAGCGCTGATATCGTCCGGGCATGATTGTTATTCCATGCCCGGGATTTGCCATTTCCAGTTAAAGGTCACTAAAACGCTCTGATTGGATAAGCGGGATGATTATCATCTTGCTTATTTATTTCGTGAGATATGCTTTCTTGGTTACTCACGGTGGATGGACTCATACATGTGCTAAATTGGACTAATATAGTACAATTATTTTGGTTCCACCAATACCGGCCTCACAGCAACTCCATCAGACCGATTTGTGAAAGGATCCAAGATGCACACTCTGCCTCGTCCGACCGCCAACCGTCTGGTCGCAGGCCTCCTGCTCATCGCTTTTTTACTCCAACCAGCGGTCAGTCTGGCAAATGCCCCGGTAAATATCCCATCCAATGCCCTTGCGCGCGGCGCAGCCCCGAGCCAACCTGAAGATCCCATTCCCTCGGCTTTCCTGGACCCCGACAGCGTAAGCTGGGCTTCGGTGCGCGGCATGACGAGCAGCCAGTTCTCCACTTATTTTGACGAAAAGGCCCGCGCCGGTTACATGGTGCTGGATATCGAGGTGGATGAAGTGGATGGCACGCAGCGCGTGGGGGCGGTGTGGCAGAAGAACCTGGATAACCGCGGCTGGTTCGAGCTGCGCAATATGAGCGCCAGCGAATACGCCGCAGAACTGGCTGCCAAACGCACCGCCGGATACCGGTTGATCGATCAGGAGGTTTATGAGCTGGATGGACGCACCCAATACGCCGCAGTGTGGATCTTCAACACCGAAAACCTGGATTGGGTCTCTTACACGGACCAGACTGATGAGGAATTTGGCGTGCTTTTCGACCGTTACAGCGCGGCCGGTTACCTGATGATCGATATCGACGCCGGGGTGATCGACGGAGCGCTTGAATATTCCGCAGTATGGGTAAAAAATTCTGAGAATCTGCTCTGGCACGAATGGCGCGATCTTACCTCGGATGAATTCGCTACCAAATTCGATGAATACAAAGACACCTACCGCATGATCGATGTGGAATCGTACCAGGTTGGTCTGTCGCAGTATTATGCAGGGATCTGGGTGGAGAACAAAAACCAGCGCCTGTGGCAGGAATGGCGCGACATGACTTCCAAGGAGTTCGGCGATAAATGGCTGAGCTTGCGGGATGAAGGCTACCGGTTGATCGATTATGAGACTTATCCCACCATTGGCGGTTGGCGTTATGCCGGCATCTGGCGCCAGAACAGTGAGCGTCCCACCTGGGCGCTCAAAGACGAGGTGGATCTCCTGGGTCTGTTCGAATCGATTGCCTATCTGGTGCCGGGGATGAGCATTGCCATATCCCAGAACGGCACATTTATGTATCTGCGCGGGTTTGGCTATGCCGATGCGGGCGATGAGGTCATCGCCCATTCGCGCACCATCTTCCGTCTGGCATCGGTCAGCAAAGCTGTGGCGGGGGTGCTGGGCATGCGCCTGCAGGAACAGGGTCTGGTGGATTTGAGCGATCCCACGCGTGATCTGGTGCCTGCCATGCCAGATTTTCACACCCACACCGTCAGCGAGACGCTCTCCAACCGGGCAGGTATCGGCGCCTATGAAACATATCCCAGCATCCTTGGATCGTATAACTACTGCCCTGGTGCCGACCATGCTGATGTGGGATGTGCCCCTGGTTGCCACACCGGGCAGCGCTTATTTTTACAGCACGCATGCCTACACGTTCGCCGGAGCATCTCTGGAAGCGGCAGTGGGCGACCCGATCGGGACGATCTTTGAGGATCAGCTGCATACACCTTTCACCCTGGGTACGCTGCAGATTGAAGACCGCAGTGTGCCAAACAAATACCGCTCTGCGCTGTACAACACCGAAAACGATGAAGTGGAAGCCGATGACCTGAGCTGGAAAGTGTTGGGCGGCGGTATGGAAATCGTCAGCGTACGACCTGGTGCGTTTTGGAAACAAGGTTTACAACGGTACTGTCCTGACCCAGAATTCTCTGGGCATTCTGTGGACGCCCTCCGACAATCTTTCCAATTATGCCCTGGGTTGGAATACGGGCGTTCACGTGGGGGCGCGGGTGGTGGCAAAAGACGGCCTTCAAAATGGCGCCCGCAGCTACCTGCGCATCTATCCGGATGATGGCATTGTGATTGTGGTGTTGACCAACCGCAAGGAAGGCGGGCACGACCCGGGCGAGCTGGCGAAGGCGATTGGAGCCTTGATGATCGAGGCGGGCGCCATCCAGCACCGCCCGCTGCTGCCCCAGGATGAAATCGAGGAGCCGGATGAGGAAGGGCTGGACCCTGCCCAGGTGGTCTGGCCGGTGGATGACCCGGTTGCCACGCCCTCTCCGCAGGATCTGCAGGAGCCCCCTGGCGAAACTTATATCGCCGAGGCTGTCTTCCTTCCTTTATTGGCCCGGCGTTGAGCAGCACCTACGCTGAAAATAAGCTGTGCCCATTCTTTACAGGCATCGGGCGCCCGTGAGCCCCGGGCCTGTTCCGAACGCGGTGGGCAGCGCAAACCATTACCGCATTTGTGCTCCTGCCCGGGTCATCAGGGCAGGTTTTCGCCCCTGCTAGGCGGGGGTTTTTACCTCTCCGCTGTGGGAGAGGTAGCGGAAGGCAAATAATCCAAAGAACAACGGCAGCCAGAATGTGATGCCGCGATACGCCAGCGTGATGACCCAGGCGGCGCCAAGCGGAACATAGAGCGTGCTGAGCACCAGGGTGAGCACACCCTCCACCACGCCAATTCCTGAAGGGGTGGGCGAGACGATGAGGAACAGGTAGCCCACGCTGAAGCCTGCAATCAGTGTGCCCGGCGAAAAGGGGATTTTAAAAGCCAGGAATACGAAGAGCATAATCGAGATAAGAAACGCTTTATTGCTCAGCGCCAGGGCAAACGGCAGCAGCAGGGCGCGCGGGTTGCGGCGCAGCTCGTGCAAGCCTTCGGCGGCGTCATGGGCGAATTCGTGGGCTCGCTTTTCGGAGAGGTATTCGCGGCGCAAGAAGGGATGCACCAGACGGTTCACCAGCCGCGCCATCCAGGCCAGGGCGCGGCCCATTTCCTGTGCGGAGCGCATGCCCAGGTAGAGCAATATGGACCAGACGGCGGCTATGACCAGCAGTATGCCGGTGGCAACGATCTCGGCGGTGTTCAGGTTATGCCGCCGGACCAGCACAAGCAGCCCGAGCGCCAGCACGCATAAAAAGCCGACGTAATCGAAGAGCACGTAGAGCACACCGGCAATGGTTACACGAGCCGCCGAGTAACCGCGCCGTCGCGCCTCGGTGATGAACACCGCCATCCCGGCCATACCGGCGGTGGGTGTTACCACGTTGACAAAGTTGGCGGCTGTTGCCAGCAGGAACAGCTTTTCGACGCGTTCTTCAATGCCTGTGGCCTGCAAAATGGCCCGGTAGGAGGCGGCAACATTGACAAGCCAGGCGATTTCCACCAGCAGGGCAAGCAGCAGGTAGCGCCAGTCGCCGCGTTGGAAGGTGTCGATGATCGCCTGCATCTCTGCATACTTCCCGATGACGAAGAGAACGGTAAGCAGCAGGACAACCGCGAAGATTTAACTTCTGCATACAGGGATTATACCGGATTGCGGTATCCCATGTATTTTACAGATTGTGCCTGTTTAAGAGCGCGATTCGCCGAAGATCACTTCTATTTGCAGTTTCTTGTTGCCGCGGAAAACTTCCAGAGTCGTCTTATCACCCGGGGAATAGTTGAAAAGAGCGTTGATATAGGTGTGGTCGCCATCCAGGGTCGTATCGCCAATGCGGGTGATGATATCGCCAGCTTGCAGGCCGCTGGCTGCGGCGGGGCCGCCGGGTACCACTTCGGCAACGTAGACCCCCCATTCCACCGGAAGCTGGTAAACAGCAGCCAGGTTGGGTGTGATCGCCTGCCAGCGGATGCCCAGGTAAGGACGGGCAAAGAAGCCGTTTTCGATGATCTGGCCAGCGACGGTGTGGACGGTATTGGCCGGTATGGAAAAGCCCAGCCCTTCAGCGATGCTGCTGCCGTAGCCGCCGCGCACCACCAGGGTGTTAATGCCGATCACCTCGCCGGCCAGGTTTACCAGAGGGCCGCCGGAATTTCCCTGGTTGATGGCGGCGTCGGTCTGGATCAGGTCTTCCATCTGGTAACCGTTGCCCGTATCCAGAATACGCCCCGTGGCGCTGATGACGCCCACGGTAACGGTGTTTTTGAATTCTCCCAGAGGAGAGCCAATCGCAATGACGGTTTCACCCGGTTTGAGCGTTTCTGAGGTTCCCAGCGTTGCAACCGCCGGCAGGCTGCCCTGTGCTTTTAAAACGGCCAGGTCAGCGTACAGGTCGGTGCCGGTGATGACTGCCGGCACTTTTGTGCCATCGGCCAGAATTACAGCCACTTCTTCGGCGTTTTCCACAACGTGGTTGTTGGTGACGATATAACCATCGGTAGAGATGATTACGCCGCTGCCGCTGACTTCCTGATTGGGGGTGCGGCCAAAGAAGGATGCCTGCCCGGGGATGACGCCCACCACGGTGACTACTGCCGGGCTCACTTTTTCAACCGCCCGGGTAATGGCGGTCTCAATCTGGGTAGCCGAGACCTGGATGGATTGCTGCACAAGCGGTGCCGGGTCAGGCGCCGTGCTTGCAGCCGGTTGGCGGCGTTGAACAGCGGAATAGACCGCCAGGCCGCCCACCAGAGCACCCCCCACGGCTGATATCCCGGCGATCAGTACCACCAGAATACCGTAAATAATTCGTTTCATCGGGATTAGTCCCGGCGGCGTCCGCCCATGCCCGTCACCAGCGTGGCGTAGTACATCAGCTGCAGCACCGCGGTGACCAGGGCAGCCACATAGGTGAGAGCAGCGGCATTCAAGACCTTGTTCACGCCTTGTTCTTCATCTTGCCCAACGATGAGGCCTGTGTCAACCAGCAGGCGTTTGGCACGGGCAGAGGCATTCAGCTCCACTGGCAGGGTAGCCAGCGCAAAGAGTGCGCCACCAGAGAAGACGATCACGCCCAACCAGGCCAGCTCTGTGAAGCGCAGCAGCATACCGATGATGATCAGGATCCAGCCCAGGTACGAACCGATGTTGACCACGGGCACGATGGCGGCGCGGAAGCGCAGCGGGAAGTAGCCTTCCTGGTCTTGCATGGCGTGGCCCAGCTCGTGGGCGGCGATCGCCAGCGACGCCACCGAACCACCCGAATACACGCCTTCGGAAAGGCGCAGTATTTTGGTGCGCGGGTCGTAATGATCGGTGAGCCTGCCTTGCACGCCTTCAACTTTAACATCGTACAACCCGCCGCTCTGGATCAGCCGCTGGGCGGCCTGTGCGCCGGTCATGCGGCTGCGAGCCGGCACCCGGCTCCATTTCTGGTAGGCTGAGTTTACGTACCACTGAACTGCCAGCATAATGAGGAATGCCGGCGCCATAAACAACATGTAACGTGGGTCGAAGAAAAACATTTCCTTTCCTCTTTCTCTATTTCTCTATTTCTTTCTCTACCTGGCCGTTAATAACTCTACGGCTTTATCTAACTGCGGGTCGCGATTCGCGGCAATGTCCTCATCGGTGATCTGCACTTCCACATCGGGGGTCAGGCCGGTGCCGTGGATGGTGCGCCCGCTGGGGGTCAGCCAGCGCGCTATGGTAATACGCACGGCTCCGGCGTCGTCCTTGAGGGCGGTAGGTACCTGCACCGAGCCTTTTCCAAAGGAGGTAACGCCCACCAACTGGCCGCGACCGGAGTCCTGAATAGCGCCAGCCACGATCTCGGAAGCTGATGCCGAGCCTTCATTGATCAGCACGACCAACGGGATATCGGTGGCCAGCCCGCCGTTGCGAACATCAAAGGTTTTGCGCGATCCATCGCCATATTCTTCATACAGGATCACCCCCTGGCCGACGAACTCCGAACCCACATCCACGGACAATTCCAGTAAACCGCCCCCGTTGTTTCGCAAGTCCAGGATAATGCCGGTGGGGTTTTGCGCCATCAAATCCTTCAAGGCATCGCGCAACAGGTCTTTTGTGGTATCGGCGAAAATATAGATGCGTACATAGCCGATATTGTTATCCAGCATACGGTGTTCCACGTTGGGAACGGTGATCTCGGCGCGGGTGATCGAAACGTCAAACGGCTCTTCGCCCTCGCGGGCGATGGTGACGACGATGGTGGTGCCAGCCGGCCCAAGTACCTTTTTCCGCACCACTTCACCATCCAGCCCGCTCATATCTTCCCCGTCGATGGATATGATCTTATCACCGGTGCGCAGACCGGCTTTTTCGGCGGGCGAGCCAGTCATGGGGCTGATCACGGTCAGGTAATCGCCGGTGGTATCCACCCAGGCGCCGATGCCTTCGTAAGTCGCCTCGCCTTGCAGTTCTGAAGTTAAGATCTTGTAATCTTCGGGATCAATGTAAGCGGTGTGCGGGTCGCCCAGCAAATCGAGCATGCCACGGATCGCGCCGCGCATCAATACATTATCATCGACTGGCTGGTCCACATATTGTTCGTGCACCAGGTCCCAGGCTTGCCAGAAAGGCACAAACACTTCCTCGAGGTCCTGTGGGGTGGCGCTCTCCTTGGTCGGGGCGGCACCAGCTTCTGCGGTGTTGGAAGGCAAAAGAGCTGCTGGTTGGGCGGAGCGGTTTGGCAGAAGCCGGCCAGCAACAAAACCGGCAGAACAGGCGCCCGAAATGAGCAGCAGGGCGACGAAAAAGGCGGAGATTGTGATCAAAAGCCGAGAATTGGTTCGGTTTTCCATGAAATTACCCTATTTTTATTGGATGCAACACTTATTGGAATAGATTACCACAGGATGATTAGAATAATATAAATGATAAGTAAACTCCAGATACGAATCACCTGCAAAGCTGACTGATGGGTGAGGGATGGGGTGTTTATTGTAACCAGCTCTGCAGGTAAACCTGGAAGGAGGCCGGATCGCTGACCTGCTCCGTGTAGGCCAGCAGCGCCTCCCCATCCACCGGGTAGAGCGGGTGGCAGGAAGTGGGCGCCGCGCCGGCTGGTGCGGCTGCCACCCAGTGTACAAACGGCGCTACCAGATCGGCTTCGGTCAGCTCCGGGACGATCTCTTCGGCCGTGACGATGACCGTGCGGGCGGTAAGGGCCAGCTCTTCGTCCACGCCGCGGTTTTTCCCGATCTGGGCGTTGCCATCCGGATCGGCACGCAGGGCATGTATGACAGCCACGTCCGGACGGATCGCCGGGAAGGCCATCAATTCTTCACTTGTGTAGGGGTCGATGATGGTATGCACATCCGGCCGCAGTTGCGGCAGATCGGTGCCCAGCCAGCCGCGCCCGGGCATAAAGCCCACCCCTGCCATCTGCGCCCGCAGGCCAAAAGCCAGACTGGCCTCCGTCTCTTCGATGATATCAATATCACCGTGTCCGGCGCAGTAGGTGAACATCGGCGCCAGGCCAAAGATCTCCAGCCCAAAGTAACAGGTGCGCACACGCTTCACCAGCCCGGCGCCCACCAGCAGATCGCTCTCGTAACCTGCGGTGAAAGCCAGCAGGGTCAGGTCACCCGGCGCGCCGGGGCCTTGGCTGCGCTGCAGCAGGGAGCGGACAAAGGCCACCGGACGGCGGTAGATGGTCATACCGCCCAGAGCCAGCATTTGACCGGCCTGCACATGCTCGACAGCTTGATTCAAGGAGATGACTTTATTCATGTTGTTTGTCCCATCCCATCCGGGAACCACAGTTCCGGCATGGCTTCGGGCAGGGCATGCAGGCTGGGGATGACCCGGTCGGCTGCCCGGGTATCGGGATTGCTGCTCACCAGGATTGTGTGGAAGCCCAACTGGCGGGCCGGGGCCAGGTTACGCGGCAAATCGTCCAGGTAAACACAGGCTTGCGGTCCGCTGGCGCCTGCTTGAGCCAGCGCGGTCTGGTAGGAGGCCGGCTCGGGTTTGCAGTAAAAGCCCATGGCACGCAAATCGATAATGCCTTCAAAACAATCCTGCACACCCAGCGAGCTAAGCACCCGGCCGGCGTGCTTTGAGTCGGCGTTGGTGAAGATGAAGCGGCGCTGCGGAAGGCTGAGCAGCAGGCTGCGGAGGGCAGGATCGGGACGGACGATCTGATGGACGGGCAGGTCATGCACATAATCGAGAAATTCTTCGGCATCCACCTGGTAGTTCATCTGCAATCCACGCAGCGTGGTGCCGTATTTTTCAAAATACTCCCGGCGGAGAGTGGGAACCACCTGGGGATCCATCTTGAGACGAACGAGCATGTACTCATTCATCCGTTCCCGGATGGCCGACCACAGTCCGTTCTCCGGTGGGTAGAGGGTATCATCCAGGTCGAAGAAAATGGTAGTGTAATTCACGCTGTAATTATATCCTGTGAAAGATTAAGGTTCTATGAGAACCCGGATTTTGCCGCCATGAATCAGAAATAAAGTCGTCATATAAGATGAGAATACTCAAGAATAACCAATTCAATAATCAATCAGGAATAAGGAGACTATCCCATGAAAACTATCACCCGTGTTTTGATCCCCCTGTTTGTCCTGGCCGTTCTGGCTGTAAGCGCTGTAGGAATTGCATCTGCCCGCGAAGCCAATGAAATCGATGGTTCACGCCCTATGAGTGGTGCACAGATGGAATTCACTGGCGTGATCGAAATCGATCACCGCATCATCTTGGACGGTGGCAGGCCGCACAGTGGCGGTCACAGCCGGCACCGAAGTAAAGGGTATGCTGGCGGTTGGTCAGACCGTGAAGGTGCACGCCTTTGTTGGCGCCGATGGCGCTCTGACTGCCCGTGAGATCGAGCTGGCCTCTGCCGCCGGTGTGGGTGGAGACGACAACAGCAACAGCAATGAAGCTGGTGACGACAACAGCAACGATAACGCCAACAGCAACGAAGCCGGTGACGACGATGGCAACAGCAACGAAATCGGTGACGATAACAGCAACGAAGCTGGCGACGACAACGGCAACAGCAACGAAATCGGTGACGATAACAGCAACGACAACGGCAACAGCAACGAAGCCGGAGATGACCACGGCAACAGCAACGATAATACCAACGACAACCATGGCGGCGATCGTGGCGGGCGCGGTGGCAATGACGACGGCCCCGGCGATGACCATGGCGGCGACTAAAATACCAGCGAGAATCTAAGCGCTGTTTGTGCCTCCCTGCCCGACCGGGCAGGGAGGTTCGATTTTAAGCATTTCTATACGTGGATACTTCGCCACGGGTATAATTATCACATGTCCATCCATCTGTTGCCTCCCGAGGTTGCCTCCCAGATTGCCGCCGGTGAGGTGGTGGAACGCCCTTCGTCGGTAGTGAAAGAGCTTTTGGAAAATGCGCTGGATGCCGGCGCCACGCATATCCACGTGGCGGCGGAAGAAGCCGGGCGCAGGTTGGTGGAAGTCGCCGATGACGGCCGCGGCATACCGGCAGGCGAGCTTCCGCTGGCAGTGGAGAGGCATGCCACCAGCAAGCTCAGCCGAGCTGAAGATTTGTTTAATATCGCTACCCTGGGTTTTCGGGGTGAAGCCCTGGCCTCAATTGGTTCTGTCTCGCATATGACCATCACTTCCCGGGCGGCAGGCGCCGACCACGCCATGCGCATGCGGGTATCGGGTGGCCAGGTGGGCTCTCCAGAGGCGGTGGGCGCGCCGGTGGGTACGCTGGTGCAGGTGGAAGACATCTTTTTCAACGTCCCGGCGCGCCTCAAGTTTCTAAAATCTGACCTGACCGAGCGGCGCCAGATTGACCTTCTGGTGACCCGTTATGCGCTGGCTTACCCGTATGTGCGTTTTCAACTTCGGCAGGATGAACGCCCCGGGCTGCATACCAGCGGCAATGGAGACCGCCGCGAAGTGATGGCAGCCCTGTACGGGGTGGATGTGGCTCGCCAGATGATTGAGGTGCTATCTGAGGATGAACACCTGCGTCTGAACGGTTTCACCAGCCCCACTTCACTGACCCGCTCCAACCGGCGTGAAATCACCTTCTTTGTCAACGGCCGGCCGGTGCAAGATGGCGCCCTTTCAGCGGCAGTGATTCAGGCATACCACACCCTGCTGATGGTGGGGCGCTACCCTTTGGCCGTGATTTTTTTGGAGATCCCGCCGTTTGATGTGGATGTGAATGTCCACCCCACCAAAGCCGAAGTGCGCTTTCGGGAGCCAGACCGCATCTTCGAGCGCGGTGCAGCGCGGGCTGCGGCGGGCGCTGCTGGCAAACACGCCTGTGCCCGGGCTGGATACGCAGGCCGGCGGGGTGGCGGCTGCAGGTTGGAGCTGGCGCGCCAGCGTATGGCCGGCCTGGACGGCTGGCGGATCTTCGGAGCCTGCCGGGGATCAGCCGCCCGGTCAGGCGCTGCTGGCGCAAACGCCTTTAGAAACCGGCGCACCGGCCCCCGGCACGGCGCAGCGGCTGCCCGGCGGGCTGATTCCGCTGCTGCGCCTGGTGGGGCAGATCTCTTCAGCTTACCTGGTTGCCGAAGGCCCGGATGGGTTGTACCTGATCGACCAACATGCCGCCCATGAGCGGGTGCTTTTTGAAAAATGGATGGCGCAACGCACTGACCAGGTGCCAGCACAGCGGCTGCTCCAGCCGGTGGTTGTAGAAGTGCCGCAAGCTGCTGCCCGCCTGCTTCAGGAGCAGCTGCCCCTGCTGGAGCGGATTGGCTTTCATGTGGATGTTTTTGGTACGGCGGCCTTTCTGGTGCGCTCGCTGCCGGTTTTGTTATCTGGTATGGATGCGGCAGCCGCCCTGCGAGTGCTTGTGGAAGACTTTGAGGAGGATGAAGCCCCTTTGCAAGCAGAAGTGGAGGCGCGCATCATTGCCAGGGTGTGCAAACGGGCTGCCGTCAAGGCCGGGCAGGTGCTTTCAGTGGAAGAGCAGCGCGCCTTGCTGCGAGACCTGGAAGCCTGCCAGTCGCCGCGCACCTGCCCGCACGGGCGCCCAACCATGATCCATCTTTCTGTCGATTTACTGGAAAAACAGTTCGGTCGTAAGGGGGCCCGCTGATCCATTCTTATCGCTAAAGGAGGGAGTCGTGTCCATACCCAGCTTGTTGCTAAAACAACTCTACACATTTGGCAGTTTGAAAAACGCGGATGCCGGCGCCAGGTTTTCAATCAAAAATCGCCTGAGCGATGCCACCTTCACCGGCCTGGTCAACCTGCGTGTCGATGGAAAGGATATCCCCCTGGAGACGATCTGGTTGGATCTGGGTGAAGGGATCACGTTACGCGCCGGAGAAATTTCGGAGACACACTCACTCAATTTTCCCCTGCGCAGGATTGTTGAGATTAATCTGAAGGAACACTACCTGGCGCTTGGCGCGCACACCATCGAGATCTTATTCGACAGCAAACCCTTCGGCCGGCTAAAGCTCAAGGTGGAGGATGCCATCACCGAAGCGGATGATGTGATCATCCGCATCCCGCGCAGCCAGGTCGATGATTATGCTCCCGATATCATCCGCAGCCGGCAGGAATTTGTGCGCCAGTTTACGCAAAAACAACTGGATCACACCGCCCACTATACGTTTGACCCGCACACAGCCAAAGGCAATATAGAAAATTTCACCGGAGCCGTCCAACTGCCGCTGGGTTTTGCCGGACCGCTGCGCATCAACGGCGAACACGCCCGGGGTGATTTTCTGATACCCCTGGCTACCACCGAAGGCACGCTGGTGGCATCTTACAACCGCGGCATGAAGGTTCTCAACCTGTGCGGAGGGGTTGATGTTTCAGTGGTTGGCGACGCTATGCAGCGCGCCCCGGTGTTCGTCTTCGATGACGCCCGGGCGGGCCGTGATTTTGTGGCCTGGGTGGAGGCAAATACCGATAAACTTCGAGAGGAAGCTGAAGCGAGCTCTCACGTTGCCCGGTTGATCAGCATCGACCCTTACCTGGCGCACAAGTTTGTTTACCTGCGGTTTAATTACACCACCGGCGACGCCGCCGGGCAGAACATGGTGGGCCGGGCCACGTTCGCGGCCTGCAGCTGGGTTTTGGATCATTACCAGGGCATCCGCCATTTTTATCTGGAATCCAACCTGGCCACCGACAAAAAGGCCTCCCAGATCAACGTCATGCGAACGCGCGGCAAGCGCGTGACTGCAGAAGCGCTGGTCAAGAGGGATGTGTTAATTCAACACATGCGCGTGGAGCCGGAAAGCCTGGCTTACCATTACGGCGTAGCCAATGTGGGCGCCATTCTTTCTGGCGCAAATAACAATGGGGCGCAATCGGCTAACGCGATTACCGCCATGTTCATCGCCACCGGGCAGGATGTGGCCAATGTGGCTGAATCATCTGCGGCTGTGTTGTATGTCGAATTGACCCCGCAGCATGACCTGTACCTGTCGATTACGATACCGTCACTCATCGTGGCAACCTTCGGCGGCGGGACGGGCCTGGCGACCCAACGGGAATGTCTGGAGGTCATGGGGGCTTATGGCAAGGGCAAAGTAAATAAGCTCGCTGAAATCGTGACCGCGGTGGTTCTGGCCGGAGAAATCTCTCTGGGGGCGGCGATCTCGTCGTCAGACTGGGTCTCGAGTTCATGAGAAATACGGTCGTAATCGCTGAGCACTGGACAGGCGGACTGGAGAGGAGAGTGCGGACATGAGTGATCTGCAAAAGAAATTTGAATCTGCGGCGGCAGCAGCTCAAAAATTGGCCAGGCGGCCCGACAACGCTTCTCTGTTGAACCTGTATGCATACTATAAACAGGCCACGGTGGGCGACGCCGGCGGCAGGCGCCCGGGTTTTACCGATCCTGTGGGGCAGGCCAAGTTTGACGCCTGGGTCAGGGTCAAAGGGTTAAGTAAAGATGAGGCCATGCAGGCTTATATCCGTCTGGTAGAAAAACTGGCACACTGAGGCGATAAACTATGCAACCACATTCATCCGGCATGCGCGCCCTCTGGCTCGAACAGCGTGAATTATCTTACCGTACAAACATAGCCCTGCCCACGCCGCCCCGGGGTGAAGCGCTGGTCAGGCTGCGGCTGGGGGGCATTTGCGCCACCGATCTGGAAATGGTGCAGGGATATTACCCGTTCACCGGTATTCCGGGTCATGAATTTGTAGGAGAGATTGCCGCCGCGGCAGAAGCGCCCCAGCGTGTAGGGGAACGCGTGGTGGGCGAAATCAATGCTGTCTGTGGGGTGTGCGAGGCCTGTCGCACTGGGCGCCCAACCCACTGCCAGCAGCGCACGGTTTTGGGGATCAGCCAGCGCAACGGCGTTTTTGCCGAATACCTCAGCCTGCCGCTGGAGAACCTGCACCCGGTGCCGGAGGGTGTGCCCGACGAAGCAGCTGTGTTCACGGAACCGCTGGCAGCCGCGCTGGAAATTCAAGAACAAATCCCTGTGCCTCCAGATGCGCGCGTGCTGCTGGTGGGTGCCGGCCGGCTGGGGCAGCTGGTGGCGCGCACCCTGGCTCTCACGGGGTGTGAACTGAGCGTGGTGGTGCGCAATTCCCACCAAAAAACTTTGCTGGAAGCCTGCGGCATCCGTACCATCCGCCCGGAGGATACACCGGATGGCAGAATGGATATCGTGGTGGAGGCCACCGGCTCGCCGGCAGGGTTTGAACTGGCGCGGCGCGCCGTCCGGCCGCGGGGCACGCTGGTGCTCAAGAGCACCTATGCTGGCAGCCTGACAGCCAATTTTTCGGCTCTGGTGGTGGATGAGATCACCCTGGTGGGTTCGCGCTGCGGTCCGTTCGCTCCGGCGCTGCGCCTGCTGGCAGCGGGGATGGTGGATCCAACCCCCTTGATTATGGGGCGCTATCCACTCTCGCAGGGTGAACGGGCTTTTGAAGAATCATCCAGACCGGGAGTGTTGAAGATCCTGCTGGAGCGGGAGGGTTGATCAGGAAAACGGAGCGGCGTGTCAATTCCTGGGCAGGTGGACGGTGAAGGTGGTGCCCTCACCCACCCGGCTGTGCACATCGATATGTCCGCGATGCGCCTCTGCGATGCGTTTGCAGATCGAAAGGCCTAAACCTGTTCCGGAGATGGACTGCGGAGCGCCTGGCACGCGGTAGAACTTCTGGAAGATGAGTGGCAGACTGTCAGATGGTATGCCCATGCCGGTATCTCGCACCGTGATGGCAACTTCACTGGCGGTCTGTTTGGCAGAGAGGTTGATCTGGCCGCCTTCGGGGGTATATTTGATGGCATTGCTGAGCAAGTTCAACAACAACTGCTTTAATTTATCTCTATCGGCAGTCACCTGTGGCAGATCAGACGCTACTTCTACCTCCAGTACTTGCTTTTTTTCATCCACTTTGCTGTGCATTACTTGCACCGCCTCCCGGATTACCTCGCGCAAATGTACTTTTTCAGTGTGAAATTGCGAGCGGCCGGATTCCAACCGGGCCAGATCTAGAAAGGCGGTGGTCAGGTCTGAGAGGCGTTCGATTTCCTGGTTAATGGTATTTAACATCGTTTTACGCTGATCTTCATTCAATTCCGGACGCAGCAGCAGGTGAGAGGCGGTTTTTAGGGAAGCCAGGGGTGTGCGCAGCTCGTGGACCAGCTCTGATATCAGGTCGGATTGTTGGAAAAGATGAGCATTTTCAATGGCCACGGCTGCCTGAGCCCCGAGCGCCAGCAGAACTTCCTGATCTTCGAGGGTAAAATCCCCCGAAGATTTATTGATGGCCTCCAACACCCCGATGACTTTATCTTTGGTGATCAGCGGCACCCCCAGCAAAGAAGTGGTTTGCAAGTTGATTGCTTTGCCAATTCGGTCGAAGTGGCGGGGATCCTTTTGCGCTTCGGAAATAATCACTGGCTGACGTTCGGTAATGATCCAGCCGGCAATGCTGGAGTCAACCGGCACAACCAGGCTGCCGGTGTGTGGGTTTTTGATGTTTGTGGCAGCCTCAAAGTAAAGCTGTTGCTTGATTTCATCATACAACAAAATCGATGCGGCCTCGGCGCCGCACAGATCAGCCGCAGCGTTAACGATGCGGTTTAAGAGAATACCCAGGTCCAGAGTGGATGCCAGATCGCGGGAAAGCTCTACCAAGCGCTGGTATCGAACCACCATTGGAGAATTGTCTGATCTACTCACCGAGAGCCTCTTTAACGATCAAAGGGATTATTTCCGCCAGGTCTTCCGAAAAAGTGACATCCGCGCGCACGTCCAGGTAGGTGCTGGAATGATTAATGATGATCAGGTGGGCGCCATTTTCCAGGGCGCGCATCGGAAGGCCTGCCACGGGTAGAACTTCGAGAGATGAGCCCGCCACAATCATCAAATCGCATTTCTTGCTGATTTCATGAGCTTTTAGCCAGGTGCGGGCAGGAAGCTGTTCGCCAAACAAAACGATATCAGGTTTGAGCATACCACCACAGGCGGGACATCTGGGGATGGTTTGACTTTGAAGATAGGGTTGGATAAACCCGGCAGAGGAGACCTGCTGGAAACAGCTTCCGCAGGTGAGGGTGTCCAGCGACCCATGAACTTCATAGACTGTTGTGGAGCCAGCCCGCTGGTGCAAACCGTCTATATTCTGGGTGATGATGGCTTTCAGGATGCCGGCTTGCTCCAGGCGCGCCAGGGCATAATGAGCCGGGTTGGGTAGGGCTGCATGCATACCCGAGACCAGCGGGCGCATCCAATCGTAAAATTGTTCCGGGTGATAGCGAAAGGCTGAGAGCGAGGCGACCTCAAACGGGTCGTAACGTTCCCACAGGCCACTGTTGGTGGATCGAAAATCCGGGATGCCGGAAGGTGTGGAAATACCCGCGCCAGTAAGGGCAATGCCGTTCTTGCTAGCACGGAGAATATCGGCGGCGCAACGGATGGCTTGCAGGCTACGTGGCGATAGATCAACCATGCGGCTATGGCTGGCTGCGCTGGGCTACCTTCTCAGCGAGTTTTGTGAATTGCTGGGCTGTCAGGCTGTCGGGTTGTTGGATGACGATGGGCAGGTTGTGAAGCGTTGCCTGATAGGCCAGCTCTGGCGCAGGTGTGAAAATGATGGAGATATTCCGCCCCAGTTGTTCCTGAACCTGACTCCAGGATAGTTGGACGCCCGAGCGAATGCGGTTAACCAACACGAGCGCAATGCGCCCGTCGCCTATCCCCAAATCGATCAGGTCGCTCACCAGACTCTTGGTTTGCAAAATCGACTGCGGCACTGGCTCAACAACGACGATGACTTCATCGCAGTATTTCAAGACCGCCTCGGTGTGGGGTGGAATGGATGGCCCCAGATCGAGGACGGCGTAGCGCGTCATATAGGCCAGCAGGCGTGTGATCGTTTCGAAATTTGCGATGGCGCTGATATTCTGAGCATCGCGAGGTTGGTGAGAAGCCAGGAGCAGCCGCGTTCCAGAGGCATGCATCACAATCTCGGCCTCGATCTCGCGAGGGGTGATTTCACCAGCTTTGCGCTGCAGCAACCTGCTGAGCCCCTCGGGCTTCAGGTAGCCCAGCTCCAGGCTGATGGTGCCCTGGCCGGGGCGAAAATCGGCAACGATGACATCCTTGTTGTAATTCTGATGCAGCGCGATCCCCAGGTTCAACGTGAGGGTCGAGACTCCCAGGCCGCCTTTGGCAGACATCACGCCGATGACATAGCCTTTTTCGCCGGGCGGGGTGGAGGCAGCCGTGGAGCGAGCCTTGCCTGACCGCGCCAGAACAGCTTTCATATGAGCAAAAAGCTCGCGCGGCTGGGTGGGTTTGGTCAGGTAATCATCAGCGCCGGCTTCAAAGCCCATGACTTTATCATCTACCTGGGTCTTGGCTGTGAACATGATGATGGGTACATCGGTGGTCATGGGATCAGAGCGCAGGCGGCGGGCAACCTCATATCCATCCATCTCCGGCATCATCACATCCAGAAGGATGAGGTCGGGCAGCTCGCTTTGAGCCAATGTGAGAGCCTGTGGACCATTGCTCGCGGCGCGCACTTCGTATCCCTGCCGTTGCAGCATCAATCCCACCAGCCGCAGGGTATCCAGATCGTCGTCAATCAGAAGGATTTTCTCTGCCATGGGTGCTCCTTGTTGATGATACTTTATGAGTTCAGTGTAGCATGAAGATTTCCTCAAAGCAAGAGGAAACCACTTACGATTGCGTATAGTGGCGGCATTAAAATGCCTGCAGCTGGACCCCGGAGTGCGCCAGTTCAAATTACGCTATAATTATTCCAATGATTGCATCTCTAAAGATTATTTTACTTCACAACTGCTTACTTGACACCGCCAAACCGGTTGTTGTCGGCGTTTCCGGTGGGCCAGACAGCCTGTGCCTGCTGGATTTGCTTGTACGGGCAGGTTTCCCGGTGCAGGCGGCGCATTACAACCACCGCCTGCGTCCGGAGGCTGCAGAGGATGCCCACCTGGTGCAGAAGTTTGCAGAAGATCTTGGGGTGCCATTCATTTATGCCGAAGGCGATGTGAGCGCTTACGCACGTTCTGAAGGTGTCTCGATCGAAGAAGCAGCCCGCCTGCTGCGCTACCGCTTTCTCTTCCACGAGGCCGAAGCCAGGCATGCGCAGGCGGTGGCTGTTGCTCATCACGCCGACGACCAGGTGGAGACCGTTTTAATGCACCTGCTGCGCGGGCAGGACCAGCCGGCCTGGTGGGGATGCGCTATCGCAGCCTGCCGACACCGTGGAGCCAGAACATCCCCCTGGTGCGCCCGATTTTGGCGTTCTGGCGCGAAGAGATCATGGCTTATGTCGCAGAACGCGGATTGATCCCCGCCCAGGATGCCACCAACCTGGATACCACATACTTTCGCAACCGCCTGCGTCACGAGCTGCTGCCATATCTGGGGACCTATAACCCGCAAATCCGCCGGGTGCTCTGGCGAATGTCTGAAGTAATGCGCGAAGACTACGAAACCATCGAAAAGGCCGTGCAGACGGCCTGGCAGGAGTGCGCTTTTGTTGACGGGGCCGGGACGGTGGCATTTGCTCTGGAGCGTTTCGGGGGGTACTCAGCCGGGGTGCAGCGCGGCCTGCTGCGCCGCGCCGTGGGCATCCTGCGCCCGGGGCTGCGCGATATTGGCCTGGAGGCGGTGGAGCGCGCCCGGCGGCTGGCTGCCGCCAGTCCCGGCAGCCAGCAGGTCGACCTCGCGGCAGGGTTATTCGCATTCCGTGAAGCCGACCGCTTGTGGGTAACCCACAGGCAGGCTGACCCGCCTGCTGGCCCCTGGCCGCGCCTGCCTGGCTCTGTCGTTTTAGAGCTGCCTGTGCCCGCAACCCTGCAGCTGTCCGAAGATTGGGTGCTGCAGGCCGAACTGTTGGACGCCTCGGTGGAAGTGTTCAGCCAGGCACAGCAAAACAGCGATCCTACCCATGTCTGGTTGGATGCAGACAGGCTCCAGCTTCCACTGCTGCTGCGCGCCCGCCAGAGCGGAGATCGTTTCTGTCCGCTGGGGCTGGACGGACATTCCGCCCGGCTCACCGATTTTATGGTGAATATAAAGATGCCCCGGCGGGCGCGCCAGGGTTGGCCCCTGGTGTGCAGCGGTCAGGAGATCGTCTGGGTGCCGTTATACCGGCAGAGCCATTCCTCCCGGCTGACGGTTTCTACGAGCCGGGTGGTGCACCTGCAAATACAGGGCAAGGCTCTTATGCTATAATTTGGACGAATTCAGTACACAATATTGAGCCTGGAGAATTGGGGATGAAGATCAATTTTTACGCCACTTTACGGGCAATTGTGGGTAAAAAGACGGTTGAGTTGGATATCCCGCACGGCGTTTCGGTGCGTGAGGTGGTGGATGCAGTAATCCAGGTGTATCCTGCCATGCGCCATGAGCTGCTGGATGAACAGGGACGGCTCTACCAGCACGTACATGTGTTGGTGAACGGCCGTGACAGCCCGTATCTGGAGAACCAGTTGGATACGCCTGTTTTACCTGATGATACTGTTAATATCTTCCCGGCAGTGGGCGGCGGGTGACGTTGATCCGCTATGAGCGCGAGATGCGTGGAATTCCGCTCTGGCTGCTGCGTGAATACCTGCAAGAGCTGGGCGGGCAGGCTCAGAGCGAGCGCCTGGTGCAGGCTGCCGGGTGGCGTGCGCATCTGACCCAATTGGATGATTTTGTGGTTGGCTCACTGCGTGTGGGGCAGGTGCGCCTGGAGGTGGAAGCCAGCCCGGAAGCCTGGCTGGGTCTCCAGCCGGCCCTGGAACGCAAATTGCTGCGCGCCGGTGGTTAGGTGGAAATTAAAAATCGGGAACAGATTATCATCTGCTCCCGATTTTCTTGGTGGTATGAGGGGGGATGGGTTTAGAGAACGCCCAGTTCCTTGAGCTTGGATTCAGGGGCCACGCCGTTGACCCAGCCGCGGGCTGTGTAATACTCTTCCAGCATCAGGTCCAGCTCGCAAACATGCCCAAACGAACCCGGCATGGTGGAGGGCTCCTTCGTAAAGCGGTCTGGCAGATAGTCCGAACCTTCGCCAAAGCCAGCCAGGTTGTTGTAGTAACGCTCCAGGTTGTAAATACGCTCGCCGGTCTTGAGCACATCCTCCAACGTGAAGGGCACGCCGACCACAGCGGAGTACTGCTGGGCGTATTCTTCGGCGCCTTCGGCGAATGCGCTGAACTTGCACAGATCCAGGCTGTCTGAGAAGGCGTGGATATCCTGGAGCAGCTTGGTCAGCTCGCCTTTGCCTTTCCAGGCCAGCGGGTCGGTGGGCAGCGGGATCAGGGTGAGCTCACTGGCGGGGGTATAGGCGCGCAGGTGGCAGGCGCCGCGGTTGCTGGTGGCGTAGGCAATGCCCATGCCTTTCATGCCGCGCGGGTCGTAAGCCGGGATGGCCTGACCTTTGACCGTCATCGACAGTTCAGGGTGGCCAAATTTTTGAGCGGCTCGGGCTGGGCCTTCGGCCAGGATATCACCCACACCTTCGCGATAGGCGATCTTGCGCACGGTTTCCACCATGCTGGCGGTATCGCCCCACTTGAGGACGCCGGCGCCGTTGGTGTAGCCCTTTTCGCTGGCCTCCATGTACACCGAAAGCACGTTGCCCAGCTCGATGGTGTCCAAGCCGTAATCGTTGCACTGGTCGATCATCTTGGCCACGCTGTTGATGTCATCGTTATCGCAGTTGGCGCCCAGAGCCCAGGCCAATTCGTATTCCACGCTTTCCATGCGCAGGCCCTTGTAAGCGCCTTCTTTGATCTCCACCTCTTTCTTGCAGGCCACCGGGCAGGCATGGCAGGTGGGATTATCCACCAGGATGTGTTCGTTCACATACTCACCGCTGAGCAGCTCGGCTCTCTCGCCATAAGAGGTAACCTGGCTGTTCTTAGCAGGCAGCGCGCCCATGTTGCTGGTGATGTTCATGAGAACGTTGGTGCCGTACACCGAAAGGCCGCCTTTGCGCGGGCTGGTGATATTCTTCTCGTCCATGATTGTCGCCAGGGCGCGGGTATGGGCGGGTTTCCAGGCTTCGCGGTCCTGCGCTTTGGGCATCTTTTTGACCGCTTTGACCACCACAGCCTTGAGGTTCTTGCTGCCGCCCACGCAGCCCGTGCCGCCGCGGCCGCTGGCGCGGTCGTTCTCGTTCACCCAGGCAGCAAAACGGGCCATATGTTCGCCGGCCTGGCCGATGGCGATGACGGTCAGGTCTTTCTCACCGTATTTTTCCTTGAAAAACTTAATCGTATCGTGCACCCCCTTGCCCCAAACCTCAGACGCATCCAGCAGCTCAAGGGTGTCGTCATGGATATAGACATAGGTGGGTTTGGCAGCCTTGCCTTTGAAAACCAGGCCGTCGAAGCCGGCCCAGCGCAGGCGCGCTGCCGACCAGCCGCCGTGGTGGCTGTCGGTGACCGTGCCGGTGAGGGGTGACTTGGTGACGATCGCCATGCGCCCGCTCATATTGGCTTCAGTGCCGGTCAGAGGGCCATTCATAAAGCACAAAATATTCTTGGGCGAGAGCGGGTCTACTTTGGGGCCATTTTCAAGAACATACTTGACACCCAGCCCGCGGGCGCCAATAAATTTCCGCGCCCACTCTTCGGGGTGGGGTTTGTATTCCACCGTGCCTGATGTCAGGTCGATATGAGCGACCTTATGTGCATAACCTCCAAGTGCCATGATAAACTCCTTTCAGCCTGAGTGAGTGTGTGGAGACATGCTCCTGCCGGGTCTCTTAAAGAAATCCCATGGATATACCCGATAATGTGTGGACGTAGATTGATCTTCACCTCCTCTAACGATCCACCGGATTACCTGCCCGGAGGAAAGATGGCGAGTGTATCTTCTTTATGCACGGGGGTGGAAAATCCGTGCTCATACATCAGATCACGCCCATTGAGCAGCACGCGCCAGCCCTGGCGCGGGACATAGGCCGGTTTCACTTCCACCCACATGGAGTCGCTTTTTTCTTCGGAATGCCAGACACGATCCAGAGCTTCGGCACGCGCCTGATGGTAATAACTGAAAAATTTGTTGAGCAGTTCAGAAACCGTGGCGTCTTTGGGGGCAGGCACCACCAGCTCGGACAGGCCCACGGCAGAGCGCAGCCGCCCGTAAAGCTCCACCTGAACACCAAATTCACCGCTAGTGAACTCTTGGGCGATCTGGTAGCCGTGCAGCATCTGGTTCATCTGAACACTGAGATACTTGCTCCACCCGCCCAGTGCCGGAGCGACAACCGAGGCGGGCAGGTTGGCTTCCAACATGTACCTGGCAAAGGCGGCCTGCACCAGGCCCATCGAAGTGTTGACGTAAGCTGGCGGGGTGTGAATGCGGCGCGGCCCCTGCGCAGCATGATATTTCCCGGCTTGAAACAAGTAGTAGGCAAATTCCGAAGAAGTATCGATGCCCAGAGTGCGCGCCAGCCACACCGTAAAGAAACGCCGGCGTTCTTCCAGGTGGGATGGTTCTGCGCCCTGCTCCCAGCCCAGGATGGCCGCCGTTTCAGGCACAGATTGGAGATAGTTGTAAGTGGCAATCACCAGCTCGGTGGCACGCTGCAGTAAGACCTCCACCGTCTCCACCATGGCGGCGCGGTCGTCTGAAGTCAGGTTGGCAAATCGAAGCATGCGCTGCCATTCTTCGACTGGCTCTGCAGATAGATGCTTTAGTTCGAAAGAGGAATCCATCTCGGCTCTTTAAATAAGGCAATCAACCAGGTTAGAAGCCGGATTACAATCTAATAGTAGCATTGAGTTAACTTCTAAGCAATTTTAAGGAAAAACTTAACGGCAGATTGCTCCGGGGATAACTGTTATAATTTTTGAAGCAGAACGATATTCTCGCTGGCTGGTAATCTGGAAAACGAATGGCTTACGATCAATTTGGGCGACACATCCACTATTTGCGCATCAGCCTCACCGATCATTGCAACCTGCGTTGTATCTACTGCATGCCGGATGATGTCACCTTCCGCCCCAATTCGGAATTGATGCAGGATGAAGAGATCCTAAAACTCGTCCGGGTGTTCAGCGGACTGGGTTTTGATAAATTCCGTCTCACGGGGGGTGAGCCAACCGTGCGCGCCAACGTTGTGGAGTTGGTGCGTTGCATTGCCAGCACGCCGGGTGTGCGCTCGCTCTCGATGACGTCCAATGGTGTCCTGTTTTCACGCCTGGCACAGCCTTTAAAAGATGCCGGTCTGCAGCGGGTAAACTTCAGCCTGGATACACTGGACCCGGACAAATTCTACCGGCTGACCCGGCGCGGCACGCTGGGGCAAGTGCTGGAGGGGATTCGGGCAGCCGAGCGCGCCGGATTGACGCCGATAAAAATCAATGTGGTTGTGGCGCGTGGTTACAGTGATACCGACATGCACGAACTGGCCCGGCTTACCCTGGTGCACAGATGGCAGGTGCGGTTCATCGAGATGATGCCCTTTGCCGGGGCAACAGACTTTCAACGCGAGCAAATGGTGACCGCGGCTGAGATGCAGATGCAAATTGAGCGGCAGATCGGCAGTCTGGAACCTGTGAACGGCGGGCGCCTGGACGGTGAAGCCCGCCTGTTCCGGCTTGCAGGGGCGCTCGGCGACCTGGGTTTTATCTCCACCGTCAGCCAGCCTTTCTGCGCCAGCTGCACGCGCGCCCGCCTGACCGCCGATGGCAGGCTGCGGCTGTGCCTGCTGCGCGAAAACGAAGTGGATTTGCTCAGCCCCCTGCGAGCGGGCGCCACGCAAGCAGAGCTGCGCAGTCTGGTTTTGGAAGGGATCTGGAAGAAACCCTGGGGGAACCGGTTGAATCAGGGTGAAACTGCATTGAACCGCACCATGAGCCAGATCGGTGGTTAGCAGCCGGTAAAGCCTCAACCGGCAGCCAGCCGGTTTAATTTCATTCCCACTTCACGCCACTGTACTTTCGATACTCCCAGTTTTTGGCGAATTTTATCTTTGTCGATATCGCTGTTCCAATCGCTCAGTGCACAGGTCCAGCGGCACATGTCGAACGAAACGTGTTTTTCCAACCCGGCTTCATGTCCCAGGTCTTCCAGCAAATATTCCAGGCGGCGCGGCGACCAGGGAAACACCTGATCGGCGAGCTCGTATTGGCGGCGATATTCATGGTAAGCCTCCACCCAGTCGGTGGAGAGCTGAATCTTGCGTTCTTTGTAGCGGTGCTGTGGGCTTGCATAGCGCACGAAGAGCAGAGGCCCGTCGGGGGCTTCCAGGTCGATATGGTTGGGACTGAGCGCCAGGCATTCGCCTTTTTTAATGCCGGTTTCCAGCAGCAGAGCAACCAGGGCGTAAGAGCGGGTATCGGGGCGGGCGCTGGTGCGGTGCAAACTGGCGGCTTTGAGCAGCGCTTGAACTTCATCGGGGGTCAGCACGACCGGCAGCGGGCTGAGAACCGATTTTTGCAGCACCTTTTCGGCCGGATCGGAAAGCAGCACCCCGTTTTTGTGCAGCCAACGAAAGAAAGCTTTTACAGATGTGATGCGGCGAGAAAGTGTTTTCGGGCTGCAGGGAATGCCGCGCTTGTGCTGCATCCAGTCCAAAAAACTGTTCAAGTCGGTCGTAGAGATATCTCCCAGGGCTCGATCCGGGGCGAGGAAAGTGGCCAACAGGTGCAGATCATTGCGGAAAGCCTTGACCGTGTGAGGGGAATTGCCCTGATCATCCAGGTAAACGCGCCATGCTTCGATGCTGGGGGAAAGCATGGAAGTGCGGGTGATATGAGCGCTGGTCGATTCTGATGGCATACGAGCCTCCGGATTGCGGATAGATTTTTCGTGTAGCCTGTTATGCGTATAGTTTAACAAATAATTGCCAGTTTGTCAATCGGTTCCGCTTCAGGTATAATCTAGCCCGAAACCGCCTGGTTACTGGTTTCGGCAGGTTTCTGGATCACGAAGATATCCGGAGGTATCTATGAGCAAGTATCGCTGGATGGCGATTTTAATCACCCTGGTCAGTGCTTTGCTCCTTTCGGCATGCGGCGCATCGACGCCCGTCTCGACACCCTCACCGGTGGTTGAAGAGACTGTGGCAGCAACAACTTATCCGGAGCCGGTCAACACATATCCACAGCCGGAGTCCGTGCCTACGGCTGTCAGCTCCGATATTCCCAATGCCTATCCCGGGCCGGGTCAGGGGGGCGAATTTACGGATTGGTCCCGGGCTGAGCAAGCCATCTTGAACGGCGAGGTGGCTGAGCTTTATCGTGACAACAGCATGCATGTAACCCTGGTGCTAAAAAATGGCGGTGTGTGGCTGGCGCTGGAGCCAGCCCTGGATGAGGTTGTCAGAGTGGTAGAGCGGTGCGGAGAACCCTGCAAAGATATCCAACAGGGGACGCCGTAAGCATACTCCTGCCGATTGAACAACCTGCGCCCGTGCATTTGGCCGGCGCAGGTTTTATTAATATATTTCTTATCTTTAATTACCCTTGACAGATCTTGAAATTGGCGATATTATTTCGACATTGAACTATTCAATGTGAAGGAATAAATGCCAACTCATTACCAGGGTACTCCTAAGGAAACTCTCGCGCTGAACACCTTTATCAAGCTGACACGCTCGGTAGAGACACTGCTTGACCGGCTTTCACAGCGCGGCACACAGGGCAGCCTGACCCCCAGCCAGTTTGGCGTGTTAGAGACGCTTTATCACCTGGGGCCGATGTGCCAGAGCGAGCTGGGTTCCAAGCTGCTGCGCAGTAGCGGGAATATTACCATGGTGATCGACAACCTGGAGAAACATCAGCTTGTGCGCCGTGAGCGCCACCCGGACGACCGCCGCATGGTGCAAGTGTCGCTGACGGAGGCAGGCAGCCAACTCATCGCTGAGATGTTCCCCAGGCACCTGGTTTCAATCGTTGAGGAATTAAGCGTTCTGGATGCCCGGGAGCAGGAAACCCTTGGCAGGCTGTGCCGAAAGCTCGGATTGGGTGAGCCAGTTCGCGAGCCAGCTCCCGCTATAAGGGAGTGAACCAGTGCTTTTTTTTGGCAAAATAGTTCGATATGAAGTAAATCTATATCAAGTAAATCTACGTAAAGCAATTTGCGTACGAATATCAACCAACAAAATCTAATATTTCTTAAGGAGAACTATCCCATGTCTTGGACAATCAATTCATCCCATACCCGCGCCGCGTTTTCAGTCCGGCATATGATGATCAGCACGGTTCACGGCCAGTTTGAGAAAGTGACTGGCACCGTGGATTTCAACCCGGAAGCCCCTGCCAAAACCATTGTGGATGTGCAGATCGAGGCAGCCAGCATCACCACACGTGATGCCCAACGAGATGGTCACCTCATCTCACCCGATTTCCTGGATGCCGGGAATTATCCCTACCTGACCTTCAAAGGAAAGCGCGTGGAAGTTGTGGATGAGACCCATGCCCGTCTGGTGGGTGATCTCACCATCCGTGATGTTACTCGAGAAGTCGTGCTGGATGTCGAATACAACGGCATGGCCAAAAGCCCGTGGGGCACCACCAATGCCGGTTTCAGCGCCTCCACCAAAATCAACCGCAAGGATTGGGGTCTGACCTGGAACGTGGGCCTGGAAACCGGCGGCTGGCTGGTTGGCGACGCCATCAATGTTAGCATCGAGCTTGAGATCGTCAAGGTTCCCGAAGAGCAGATGGCAGCTGCCTGAGTAATTGAGCCTAAAATTGCTGCAGAGCATGTCCGGCGGCTGTGCCGCCGGGCATGCTCTGCTCAGGTACAACGTGATGAGCATAACTGGCGCCCACGATCAAATATCTTCTGTCGTTTTGAGTTGGGATGGTGTGACCGGCCACCCGCATCGTTTTGGCGGGACGGAATACCGCCTGGGCTCGCGGGAATTGGGCCATATCCACGGCGATCATCTGGTGGATATCCCGTTCCCCACGCCTGTTCGTGATGAGCTGGTTGCCCTGGGACAGGCCCAGCCTCACCACATCTTGCCAAAATCGGGCTGGGTCAGCTTGTTCCTGCGCCAGCCAGAAGATGTGGAACAGGCCATTGCGCTTTTACGACGCTCTTATGAGCTGGCCGTGAGCCAGGCTTCAAAACGAAAAAAGAATTAAGCCGGTACGCCCGGCAATCCGGCTCACAAGCCGCCCAATGGAGCAGCCCCGGTAATTTAACCCGGCGGCTGCTCCTTTTCGGTTTTTTGGTTTTATAGTAAGCTTCTGACCATGTTTCTTGTTCAGGTCATCGTCTTCCTTGCGGGCGCAGGGCTGGTGGCAGCGACGCTGTATTCGGCCACTGTGACCTTTGTGCTGCCGCGCGCCGCCAATACATGGATGATGCGCATTATCTTCGGGAGCGTCTGGTCGATTTTCAAACTGCTGGTGCGCCGCTCGCGTGGCTATGCCGCGCGAGATCGCATTCTGGCTCTTCTGGCTCCCGTCAGCCTGCTTTCCCTGTTACCGGCCTGGCTGGGTCTGGTAGGGCTGGGATATGCGGGCATGTTCTGGGCCGTGGGTGTGGGTTCATGGTACCAGGCATTTCGCTCCAGCGGGTCTGCGCTGCTGACCCTGGGCTTTATGAACCCGGAAGGGATTCTCTTCACCATGCTGGAATTCACTGAAGCCACGATCGGTTTGATGCTGGTGGCGCTGCTGATTGCCTACCTGCCGAGCATATACAGCGCTTTTTCCCGGCGCGAGGCGCTGGTGACGCTGTTGGAGGTGCGGGCCGGAAATCCGCCCTCAGCAGTGGAGATGATCGCCCGTTATCACCGCATCCACGGTCTAGAGCACCTTACCGAGCAGTGGCAAACCTGGGAAGGCTGGTTTGCAGATATCGAGGAGAGCCACACATCGTTAGCAGCCCTGGTTTTCTTTCGCTCGCCGCAGCCCATGCACTCCTGGGTCAATGCAGCCGGCGCCGTGCTGGATGCGGCTGCGCTGACGCGCTCGGCGGTGGCTGTGCCAACCGATCCGACGGCCGACCTGTGCATTCGCGCCGGGTATCTGGCGCTCAGGCATATCGCTGATTTTTTTCGCATCCCGTATCACCCGGACCCGCATTACCCTGCCCAGCCAATTCGTATCACCCGCGAAGAGTTTGAAGCCAGCCTGGATGCGCTGGCTGCCAGCGGCGTACCGCTTAAGACGGATCGCAGCCAGGCCTGGGCAGATTTTGCCGGTTGGCGGGTCAATTATGACGCTGTGCTGACCGCAATGGCGAAAATCACGTACGCGCCAGCTTCACCCTGGATCATACAACGGTCATAACAAATCCGGGGTGTTTCAACGGTTCTGGTTGAAACACCCCGGGTGTCGTTAAGGCGCAGGCGTTGGCGTTGCCTCGTCGGGAGGCGGGATTTCGGCGCCGGGTGTGGGGGTAAAAGTGAGCGTGGCCTTGGGGATGTGCGGCGTCACGGTGGGTGTATAAGTGGGTGTAGGCGTAATGGTCGCCGTGGGTGTAGTGGTGGGTGTGGGTGTCAGGGTTGGCGTTGGCGTGGGCACCTGCAAGTTCAGGCGGATCTCAAGCTTTGCGTGGGTATCTTCACTGCTGTGCAGGTAAAGCCGGAGGGTGATCACACCACTGGGGATTTCTGCCAGGTCCCAGGTGAAGATTTTCTCCACCTCTTTGGCCGGGCTTTCATCTTTCTCCAACACTTCCCATTCCAGCGGGTCTTCGCCCAGGCCATATTCCAATTGCCAGTAATCGAAATTTTCCGTGGCATCTGCCCGTGCGAAAATCTCCAGCGGGCTGGTTGAGATGGTATCGCCATCTTCAGGATTGCCAAAATCCAACCGGGGTCGTGGGTCGTCGGAGCGGCACTCGCGCTCCGGGGTGAAGGTGATTGGCTTGCTGAAACCCATCTCCTCGGCCCAGGCTTCACCCGCGGGTTCTCTGCGGATCCATCTGCGGGCAAAGGTGTCTGACACGTTGAGCACAAAGCGCTCGTCGGTGAACTGGTCACATTCATTTGAAGCGCGCAAACCTGTCCAGGTATCCACTTCGATCTTCTGCCAGAGATCTTCTTCTTTGGGGAGGGGCGGCTGGTCGGCGGCAAAAAGCTCATTGCGCTGGGTGGGGCACCATTCGGATGGCAGGGTGCCGGAGATATCGCAGATCAGCTTTTCTACCACGCTGGCCGGGCGGCTGAAAGGCGTGGGGTTGCCGCCGGTGATGGCTTGAATGGATGCCTGCATAAATTCGGCCCAGATGGGCGCTGCGCCGGTGACGCCGCTGATATCGACCATGGGGGAGTAATCGGCGTTGCCCACCCACACGCCCACGGCAATATCGGGGGTGTAGCCCATGGTCCAGTTATCACGAAAGTCGTTGGTGGTGCCGGTCTTGACAGCAGCCTGGAAGGGCAGGTTAAGCACCGAGTTGGGCCCAAAAGCGGGTGTGCGGGCAGCGTTATCCGACAGGATGGATGAGATCAGGAAAGCGTGCTCGGGGCGCAGGGTCTGTTCGCCGGCAGGCGGCTGGTACTCGTAAACCAGGTTGCCATTAAAATCTTCAATACGGGTGATGGCCACCGGGGGAATGCGCCTGCCGCCATTGGCAAAAATGGCGTAGGCGCCGGTCATTTCCAGCAGGGTCACATCGCCGCCGCCCAGGGTGAGAGAGAGGCCATAATCGGGCCGGGCCAGGGTGGTGATCCCCATGCGGCGGGCAAACGCCAAAAAGCCATCCTGGCTGGGGGTGTTGGGGTCGTCGTAGATGCCGACAAACTGCAGGGTTTTCACCGCCGGAATATTATATGAATTTGCCAGGGCATAGCGGACGGTCACCGGGCCATGGTAGCGGTCATCGTAATTGACCGGTTTGTAAACCGGGCCCGGGTCATCCGGGCGGCCCGAGGGGGTGAATTCGGAGGCCACATCCCAGATCAGCGTGGATGGCGTCCAGCCTTTTTCGAAGGCAGCCGTGTAGGTGAGCGGTTTAATGGAAGAACCCGGCTGCCGTGGGCTGATCGCCATATTCACCTGTCCGGCGATGGCATCGTTGTAGAAATCAGCTGAACCCACCATTGCCAGGATCTCGCCGGTAGCCGGGCGGATAGCTACCAGGGCGCCATCGGTGGCCCGGCGATCTTTCAGGTTGTTTATCTGCTGCAGAACCGTGCGCTCGGCAAGGTCTTGCAAGCCCGGGTCGAGCGTGGTGTATACCGAGAAGCCGGAACGGTAGATGGTTTGGGGGTCGTACTGTGCTTCCAGCAGAGTGCGAATGTAGTTAACCCAGTGCGGGTGGCGGATCTGCACATCTGGGCGGTGGAAGGTGTAATTTTTAAGCTCGTTGGCAGCGGTGGCAGCCGCGACCGGGTCCATGCAGACGGGCTGAGGGCTGTTGCTCACGGCAATGCAGCCTTTTTCCTGGCTGTCTTGATACATCAATACCAGAACGTCTTCCTGGCGTTTGAGGGTCAGATCGGGGTTGGTGTACACATCGTACACCGCTGGAGCCTGTGGCAGGCCTGCCAGGAAAGACGCCTGGCCCAGGGTCAGGCGGTCGGCAGACGCACCGAAGTAGGTTTGGGCGGCGGCTTCAACACCATAGGCCAGGTTGCCGTAGTAGTTTTCGTTCAGGTAGAGTTCCAGGATTTCATCTTTGGAATAGACGCGGGTCAGCTCGGCTGCCAGGACTGCCTCGCGGATTTTACGGTTGTAGCTGCGCTCGGAACGTTCCTCGGGGGTAAAAAGCAGGGTGCGCGCCAGCTGTTGGGTGATGGTAGATGCTCCGGAAGCAATGCCTCCGCCCTGGTAATTTTGCCAGAATGCGCGCAGGATGGCGAAAATGTCGAAGCCGGGGTGAGTGTAAAACTCCTTATCCTCGGTGGCAATTGTTGCGGCAACCAGGAAGGGGGAGATTTTACTCAGGGGTACATAGGTGCGCCGCCCGGCATTGGGGTCGAGGATTTCGTAGAGCATGTTCCCATTGCGGTCCAGGATGCGGGTGGTTTCAAACTGAGACGCTTTTTCGCGCAGCTGAGTCTACGTCGGGCAGACTGCTGCGGATTTGCAGGTACTGGAAAACGACAAAAGATGCCCCGCACAGCACACTGAGCACCAACAGGAACAGGCTGGCAACAAAGAGACGCACGAAGCACCCGATCGCGCGCCTGCCGGTTGCGGGCGGGGGTGGGGGTGGGGGGGCGTACTGCGGCCTACCCTGCGGCGGTGGCGGCGGTGGGCTTTGAACCACCGGGCGAGGACGCCGGCCTGGTTGTTGTTGGCGATAGGCAACCGGCGAGACGCGGGTGGCATCCACATCGATCTCATCCACCCGGCGCGGCAGCGCCATGCCGCGCGTATCCACGGCGGGCGGCGCCCGGCGGGGTGTCCGTTGAGGCGGCGGAGGCTGGGGTGTTGGGTTTGAGCGGGTGGGGATGGGTTGGGTGTCTTCTTCATCCAGGGAAGGCCTGGCGGGTTCCGCCGGGGGTTCTTGTCTGGAAGGAGGCAGGTCTTCCATTGGCAGGGTATCGATCCCTGGTCTGGCAACCGGCAGATCGGCATCGGGTTCGTCAGGCATGCTTTCACCTGACGACTGGCTGGTTTCAATTTCATCCCACAGAGATTGTTCTTCTTCCTCAGACGAAGACAGCAGTTTGCGAAAGCGATCGCTGGCCTCTTTATCGGGGGGAAGTGAATCGGGCATAATGACCTTTCTACTTCGGCCTGGCGGCAATCAGGGCCGTCCAGGTGCCTTTCATAACGGTCTGGTTATTTTGATTTTTGACATCCAGGCCAATGACGATGGCGCCTCCGCCTATGCGGCGTAGCTCCTTGGTTTCAAGCACCTCGATTTCAACATGGACGGTGTCGCCAATCGTGACAGGCTGGATAAACTTCCATTCGTTGATTTCCCTGAAGGCCAGGATGGTGCCTTCCATGACGCCGGTCTGTACGACCAGACCGGAAGCGATTGAGAGCCCCAGTAAGCCGTGCGCTACCCGTTGCTTGAACGGAGAGTTCCTGGAATACTCGGCATCAGTGTGGATCTGGTTGAAGTCACCCGATAGACCGGCAAAAGTTACAATATCGCTCTCCGTTACGGTGCGTCCGGCGCTGATCACTTTTTGACCGGACTGGAACTCTTCAAAATACATGCCGCGCGGTTGGGAAGGTAAAGGGGACATGCTTTGCTCCTGGACAGTATGGTACAGACATGTTCTCCCATTCTAGCATAATTTCTCAACAAAAATGGCTTTGACCTTTCCGGCTAATTACCATACAATACAACTAACCGATGCGTGACTGGAACATCAAACCTGGCGATCCTCTGACACTGACGCTTGCCGCCGATGCCCGACTGGGAGGCACAGATTACTGTAACGACCAGATCTGGGAGCTCCAACTTGGCAGCGGTGAGCCGCCGGCTGTAGCGCTGCATACCACCTACGGGCTGCGGGCTCGCTCGCAGCGCCTCTTCCCGCGCTTTACAGAAGGCGACCACACTGCCAGCGAGCCTGTGGGGTTCAAAAGCCCGCCGGTCGTGCGCCGGTTTTATCCCAATTACCTGCATGTGCATTTCATCCCATTGCAAGACATAGACGTAGATGCCGAATACTGGGTTCCCGATTCGCACGCGGTGGCGGGTCGTTTGAGCATTCGCAATGCTGGCAGGTATCCACGCCAGATACAGGTGAGCTGGGTGGCGCTGTTGGCCCCCAACGATGGTCAGCGCATGGCGCCAGCCGAAGTGAGCGCTGTGCAGGTGCTGACCGGATCCAGCGAAGGTCTGGTGCCGGTGGTCTTTATCACCGGCGGGCCGCGGGCTGTCAGCAGCCCGTATCCAGCCCTGGTGCAGACGATTGACCTGGCGGTGGGTGAAACGCAAAGCCTGACCTGGAGCCATGCAGCGCTGGGTAACCTGGAAGAATCATTTGATCTGGCCCGCCGGCTGGCAGCGCGCTCCTGGGATGCGGAAATTGCCAGGATCGAATTACTCAACGCCGGGCAAATTGAACTTCACACCGGCAATCCCGATTGGGACATCGCCTTCGCCCTGGCCCAAAAGGTGGCTTTGAGCCTCGCGGTTGGACCGGCAAGCGGACTGCCGGCAGCCTCCTTTGTGCTCACGCGCCAGCCCGATCAGGGTTTTTCACGGCGTGGGGATGGCAGTGATTACAATTATCTGTGGAATGGCCAGCCCGTTCTGGATGCCTATTATCTTTCCGGTTTCCTGCTTCCTGCTGCTCCGCAGGTGGTGCAAGGCTGGGTGGAGAATTATCTTGCCACACGGGCCGAAGATGGCAGCCTGGATTGGAAGCCCGGCCTGGCAGGCCAGCGGGGTTTGCTGATGGCTACCCCGCTTGTCGCCACGCTTGCCTGGCGCGCCTTTCAACTGAGTAACGACCTGGTCTTCCTGGAAGGTGTGTACCAAAAACTGTTCGACTTTTTACAGGCCTGGTTCACTCCCCGTCATGACCGTGACGGGGATGGCGTGCCCGAGTGGGATCATCCCATGCAGGCCGGTTTTGAAGACCATCCGGTATTTTCGCGCTGGCAAGATTGGGCCCAGGGCCTGGATATCAGCACGGCCGAAAGCCCGGCGCTGTGTACGTTCTTGTACCGGGAATGCCGGTCGTTGATCCAGATGGCGGCGCGTTTGAACCGCGAAAATGACACACCAATCCTGCTCTCCCAGGCTGATGTGCTGCGAACTGCTCTGGAAGCCTCGTGGAATGCAGACCAGGCCTCCTATCTGTACCGCGACCGCGATACGCACCTGACTCCCGCCGGCGAAATCCTTGGCGAGCGCACCGGGCCAGGCGAGCTGATGCTGCAGTGCGGTTTTGATCAGCCGGAGCGGCTCTTCTTTTTAGTGACGAGCACCGGCGAAACCACGTTGAAACCGCACATCATCGTGTACGGCGAAAACGCTGCCGGTCAAAGCAGGGTCGAACACCTGAGCGATGATCGCTTCCGCTGGTATATGGGCCGGGGCGTGTTGACCACCGAGCGCGTCTACCGCAGGTTAGATCACATTGAAATCCAGGGCATCCATAGCGCCGATAAGATCACCGTTTCCAGCGCTGGCTATTGCTGTTCCGACATGACCAACCTTGCGCCTCTCTGGGCGGGTATACCCGAGCCAGAACGTGCCGAGCAGCTGGTGCGCGCCACAATTACACAGCCCAAAAAATACTGGCGTGAGTACGGCTTACCGGCCTGTCCTGCTGGAGAGCCTGGCGTTGAGCAGAGCGCCTGTTCCGCGGTTCAACTGTACTGGAATACGTTGATCGGTGAGGGTTTGTTGTCTTATGGTTACCAGGATGAGGCTGCCGAGCTGGTGACGCGCTTGATGAAGGCGGTGGTGATAAATCTTAAGGAAACCGGCGCATTTTACCGGTCATATCACGCGGAGACGGGGCGGGGAATGGGCGAGCGCAATGCCCTGAGCGGTCTTGCGCCTCAAGAGCTGTTCCTGGAAACACTGGGTGTGCGTCCACTCTCGCCTTTTAAGGTGTTTGTGAACGGGTTTAATCCATTTCCGTGGCCAGTTACGGTAAAATATCGAGGACTCTCTGTTCTCCGGCGCAAAGACAAGACCATCATCACTTTCCCGGATGGATATACAGCCACCGTGAAAGGCCCGGCGCCGCAGATTGTTTCGCATGAAATGGAATAAAAACGGTTGCATCGGCCTTTAGCAGAGGAGTTGAGCATGCAAAATTTCCGTTCTTCAGATGAAATATTTTCAGAAATGCGCCACAACCGTGAAAAGAACCCGGCGGTTGATGCCGATGAAGACCAGGCCTCCGGGCGTAAAACCCCACCCGTGGAACTTTTGATGGTCGTTGTAATCCAGTCGCAGGATGTGCACCGCACCACCCAGGCGTTGAACCGGGTGGGAATTTATGTTACCCGCCTTTCCAGCACTGGTGCATTCCTGGGGCGGCGCAATACTACCCTGCTGATTGGTCTGGCGGCCGACCAGGAGGAGCTGGGATTGAGCGTCATCCATGAAAACTGCCGCCAACGGGTGGAGTATGTATCCACACCACTGGAAGGTGCTCCTATGCCGATCCCGGTTGCAACCCCCATTACGGTGGGCGGCGCGACGGTCTTCACCCTGCGTGTGGAGCGGTTCGATGGAGATCTTAATCATGAAGATGATTATTGCCATACTGGGAGATCAGGACAATGCGCCGGTTACCCAGGCGCTGGTTCAGGCCGGGTTCAGGGCTACACGAATATCATCTACGGGGGCGTTTCTGCGGCGCGGATCGAGCACACTGCTCATCGGCGTTGAGGGCGAGAAAGTGGAAGATGTCCTGCAGATCATCCGTGATACGACTACAACGCCCGCAGAACCTGGTTTGAAACGCTGCACGCTGTTTGTGCTGGGTGTCGAGAAGTTCACTCAAATTTGAGCAGTTTCACGGATCTCTTCCACCTGGTAGATATACACCTCGAGCTTTTTGTACCGCCAAGTTTGTGCTTGAACGCCCATCTTCAAGCATAAATGATCTAAAAACTGGGCCGGGTCGGGCAGTTTTTCCCACACCTGCGGCAAAAAAGTGGCCCGGCGCATACCGTCGCGCAGGATGACGCCATCTACACCCACGCGCAGCAGGGTCAATAGTTCTTCTCCGTTTTTGTATTGCAATGGCTGCGGGTGGGTCAGGCGGGAAACTTCAAGTTCCAGCTCCGGCAGCTCATGCGGTTCGACAGGCGGGAAACGGTAATCTTGAAGAGCCGCCGCCGCGGCGTGCTCACGCACATCCTGTGCCAGAGGTTGGTAGGCCTCCAGCGCGCCGATGCAGCCGCGCAGCTCCCCATGGCGGGTGAGGGTGACGAAGGTGGCACCAGGCTCTTTCAGAGCAGCAGGCAGGGGCTCCAGGTTCAGCCGCGGCAGGCTGCCGTTGCAGACGCTATCCACCAGCGCCTGGCGGGCTAACTGGATGAGCATGGATCGTTCATCTGGTGACAACCGATCGTTCATAATGCCTCCAGAGACCGGTAGCTGCGGTCAAAGTAGATCAGAGGCGGCTCAGGCAGGCCGGAACGCGCTTCCAGCACCTCACCGATGAAGACCGTCTGGCTGCCGGCTGGATAGGTAGCGACCACAACGCAATCGAACCATGCCAGACCGTCGGCGAGGAGCGGAGCGCCAGAAAACAGGGAGAATGTCTCCAGGCCTTTAAAACGGTCCTCGCTGTCGGGCATGCGTCCGGCGAACCGGTCGGAAATCTCTTTTTGGTGCTGCCCCAGCACGGTGACGGCAAAATGACGCGCCTGTTGGACCAGCCTGTAGGTTTTTGTTGTCTGTTCGAGAGATACCAGTACGAGGGCGGGCTCGAGGGAGAGGGACGTAAAAGAAGATACTGTCATCCCGTGTTGGGTTTCAGCATCCCGGGCAGTGACAATGGTAACGCCAGTGGGCCACCGGCGCATCGCTTTGCGAAGATTTTCGGGGTCGATTGACATGGCATCATCATACTTTTAGCGCGTACTTCCGTCAAGAGAGCGCCTGGTCTTATCGATTTGGGTGATTGGGTTAAATTCTGGTTTACAGATCCGACACCCTGTATTATAATTGCAGTTTATAGAGCCACGCATAATGCGTGGCTTACTTTCCGCTCCCAACCGGCGCCCTGCCGGCATTGGGGGCTATCCCGAGGAAAGGAGGCATCCCCATGCGCGAATACGAGCTGATTTTCATTGTCCATCCCGATCTGGACGAAAACGCCTTTAAAGAAGTACTGGAAAAGGTGAAGTCCTGGATTACTGATGGCGGCGGTCAGATTGGCAATGTGGATTTGTGGGGCAAGCGCAGGCTTGCTTACACCATCCGCAAGCAGAATGAAGGCCAATATGTGTTGATGAACATAACCATAGCGCCGGCATTCAGCGCAGAACTGGAACGCAACCTGCGTTTCATGGAACCTGTGCTGCGTTTTCTGATTGCAAGCAAGTAAATGGCTTCTCCGGTAGCACGATCGTTTTGACTTGTAAGGAGTTGATCATGAGCCGAGGTTTAAATAAAGTCATGATAATTGGCCGGCTGGGACGAGACCCGGAGATGCGTTACACCCCCTCCGGGCGCCCTGTGGCGACATTCAGCCTGGCTACCAGTCGAACCTGGAACACATCCGAAGGTGAAAAACGGACCGATACGGAATGGTTCAATGTGGTTGCCTGGGGCGGCCTGGCCGAAATTTGTAAGCAGTTCCTCACCAAAGGACAGCAGGTGTATGTGGAAGGGCGCCTGCAAACCCGTCATTGGGACGATCCGGAGGGGAACAAACACTCTGTAACAGAAATTGTCGCCAACGAGATGATCATGCTGGGCGACCGGCGTGATGCCAACAGCGGCGCCGATTACACTACAGAAGAGGACGATGAGTTTCCCTTCTAAAAGGAGTTAGAGAAAGTGTTCAACCAACCTAATTCAAAGGATAACGATCGCCAGGGTCAGGGCCAGGGCCAGGGAGCTGGAGCGCGCCGGTTCTATGCTCACCCGCGCGTGTGCCAGTTTTGCACTGACCACACTGTTGTGATCGATTACAAAAACATCGAGCTTCTGCGGCGCTATGTCACCGAGGATGGCAAGATCCGTCCACGCCGCCAGACTGGCACCTGTGCCAAGCACCAGCGCGAGCTGGCGCGGGCCATCAAGCGCGCCCGGCACCTGGCGCTGCTCCAGTTCTCCGGTGAGACGCTGCGTTAAATATGGCCAGAAACCCCAAACAAAAGCAAACCATCGTCAGCAAAAAACATCTTGCCAGGATGGAGCGCGAGCGTATTCAAACACGCTATATCATCATCACCACCATCGTTGTGGCGGTTGCTGTTGTGCTTCTGGTTGTCTATGGGCTGTTGAGCGAATCTGTTCTCAAAGCAGCGCAGCCCGTGGCAATTGTCAACGGCGATCGCATCAGCACGCGCGATTTTCAGGTCCGCACCAAATATGCCCGCCAGAATCTGGTGGGCAATGCGGTCAACACCTACCAGTTCATTGCCGCCCTGGGCAGCAGCCCTGAAATTCAGGCCAACTTTGCCAGCCAGCTGGCGCAGTACCAGTCGCAGCTTGACCCCACCAGCCTGGGACAGCAGATCTTGAACGAGCTGATTGAAGACAAGCTGATCCGCCAGGAGGCAAAGCGCCGCGGCATCACCGTGAGCCAGGAAGAGATCGATCGAGCGTTGCAGGATGCTTTTGGCTATTTCCCGAACGGCACGCCCACCAGTGAGCCGACCGTGGCGATTCTGCCAACTTCCACCTGGTCGCCTCTGCAGATGACCCTGGTTCCTCCCACCGCGACGCCCACCCAAACACCTGTTCCAAGCGCCACGGCCACGCCAACGGCCACGGCCACGCTGGCGCCCACGGCCACAGCCAGCCCGGTGCCATCCATCACCCCCACCCTGGAGCCAACAGCTACCCCCACCGAGTACACCCAGCAGGGGTATGAAGACCTGTTCAAGACTCGCTCCGATGATCTCAAGACATCCATCGGTTTCACCGAGAAAGACCTGCGCTCCCTGGCAGAGAATTTTCTCTACCGCCGCAAGGTGTCTGATGCAGTGCTGGCCGATCTGGGTGTGAAACCAGCGGAAGACCAGGTCTGGGCTCGCCACATCCTGGTGCCAGATGAAGCCGCCGGTCAGCTGGTTTTGGATCGCCTGAAAGCCGGTGAAGATTGGTCGGCTCTGGCTGCCGAGCTTTCCACCGACACCAGCAACAAGGATCAGGGCGGCGATCTGGGTTGGTTTGGGCGCGACCGCATGGTGAAGGAATTTGCAGATGCGGCCTTTGCTCTGTCGGTGGGAGAGATTGTCTCCCGACCGGTGGCTACCACCTTTGGATACCACATCATCCAGGTTTTGGGGCACGAGCCTCGTTCCCTGACCGATCTCGGATTACCAGCAGCTGCGCGATACCCGGTTCAACGAATGGCTGACCGAGCAGCGCGATAACGCCGACGTGGAAATTCGCGATTACTGGGTGGATCGTGTCGCCGTTGAGCCAACTCTCCCGGCTGAAATCAGCAACTTCATCCAGCAGGTGCAGCAGCAGATGCAGCAACCGGTACCCACCGCAGCGCCGGAGTAAATGCCAATACCTTAATCTCAGGTGTTATTCGATCCAGAAAGATAACTTAAAACGCACCCCAGACCGAGCGGGGGTGCGTTTTTATTTTTTAATACATACATGCGTAACTGCCCAACTTTCACCTTGTCTTCCCGCGAATATATTGACAAAATATGTACAATATGCTATATTAAATCTATACACTGAATGAGGACGGGTCATGAAACATGCTGTGATCATTGGATCGGGAATGGGTGGGCTGGCGACCGCTTTGAGACTCGCAAACAAAGGGTTCAAGGTGACTGTGCTCGAAAAGCAGGCCCGCCCGGGTGGGCGCAGCAACCTGTTGTTGGAAAATGGTTTTCGCGCCGATACTGGCCCGACCATCCTGGTGATGAAATCGTCGTTTGATGAGCTCTACCGTTCGCTGGGGTACGATCTGGATCAACGCCTGCGCTTCGTCCGGTTGGATCCCAACTACCGCATTTATTATCATGACGGAACTCAGCTTGACCTGTTCAGCAGCATGTCGATGCTGGCTGGTGAAGTGGAAAAGATTCAGCCCGGTGCGGCTGAACGCCTTTTCCAATTTATTGGCGCCGGCGCCCGCAAGTATGAGCTGGGCATGGATTTTGTGGACCGCAACTTTGACCGGATCACCGATCTGGCAAATCCCACGGCAGGATTGCGCCTTCTGCAAACACAGGCTCACCACAATCTGTACCGCCAGGTGGCCTCTTTCTTTGATCAGAACGATAAACTGGCCAAAGCTTTTTCCTTCCATTCCATGTTCCTCGGTCTTTCGCCGTTTGATGCGCTGGCCATGTACAGCCTGATCACCTATGCCGACCTGGCCCTGGGTATGTGGTTTCCGATGGGCGGAATCTACAGTATTGTGGAGGATATGCTGGCGCTGGCAGCCGGGCTGGGTGTTGAAATTCGCACCGAGGCGCCGGTGGCAGAAATACGCATCGAAAACAGGCGTGCCAATGGCGTGCGCCTGGAATTGGGCGAATTTGTTGGCGCAGACCTGGTGATTTCGAATGCCGACCTGCCTTACACTTATAAAAAGCTGGTGCCGGCCCGCTTCCGGAAACAGTACACTGATCGCAGGTTGGAAAAGATGCAGTATGCCTGCTCGGGGTACATACTCTACCTGGGCGTGGACCGGGTGTATTCCCACGTCCGCCACCAGGCGCTGTATTTCTCGCAGGATTACCGGGCCAACCTGGATGCGATCTTTAAGCACAAAACCCTGCCCCAGGATCCCTCCTTTCACCTCAACATCCCCACCGTGACCGACCCCGGCCTGGCGCCGCCCGGTCACAGCCTGTTGTATGCGCTGGCGCCCATGCCCAATCTGACAGCGGATATCGACTGGGAGCAGGCCGCCCCCAGGGTTCGCGACCAGCTTCTCGACCAGTTGGAGCGCCTTGTTGATCCCGAGATACGGCAGCACATTGTTTGGGAGCGGGATTACCGCCCCGGCGATTGGCAGACTGATATCAATGCGGTGTTGGGCACGGCGTTTGGCTCTCTGTCGCAGGGCTTTTTCCAATCGGCGTATTTCCGGCCTCATAACAAAGCCCGCGATATCCAGGGTCTTTACTTTGTTGGTCAGGGTACCTACCCGGGGATCGGTATGCCCATGGTGATGATATCTTCTCGACTGGTAACGGAAAGGATCGTGAAAGAATGGACCTAAACTATGAATTCCCACATCTGGCAGCCCTGCATCCGGGACATTCCGGAGCTAATATCGCCTCAGCCCAGGATTACGCCGCCTGCCGGGAGATCATGCGGCGGGCCAGCAAAAACTATTCAGCCGCCGCCGCGTACCTGCCGGTGGATAAACAGAAACACGTTGAGGCGCTATATGCATTGATGCGGGTGGGCGATGACAGGGTGGATGTGGCGCACCACGGTTTTAGCTCGCCGGAAGAAGCGATTGATGATTGGGAACGCCTCTACGAGCAGGCTTTTGAGAAAGGAGACAGCCCACACCCGGTGATGCGTGCTTATCTGGACACCGCCCTGCGGTTCGGCATACCGGGCGAGACGATGGCTTTCTATTTCCGGGCAATGCGCGAAGACCTGACTACCAGCCGCTTTCCAACCTTTGGAGATCTGGTTCACTATATGGAGGGCAGCGCCATACCCGTGGGCCGGGCAATGCTTCATATCCTCGGCGTGAACCCGAAATCCGATCTACGCCTCGCCGTTCGAGGCGCAGATGCGCTTTCGATTGCCATGCAGCTCAGCAATTTCTGGCGGGATATAGGGGAAGACTGGCGCATCGGCCGGGTATATATCCCTCAGGAAGACATGCAGGCTTTTGGGTACAGCGATGCTGACCTGGCAGCCGGGAAGATTGACAGCCGCTTGATGGGGCTGCTGGAGTACGAATTCAGCCGCACCGAAGGGTATTACCAGCAGGCGCGCCAGGCGGTGGGCATGCTGGCTTCGGGGCGATGGGCGGTGATGAGCGCCCTGGAAATCTACCATGCCATCCTGCCGGATATCCGTGCAGCAGGCTACAATGTCTTCACCCGCCGGGCAGGCGCCGGTGCAGTGCGCAAACTCGGCCTGGCGGTCAGGTCTTATCTGCAGGTGTGGGCTTCCTGATAGCACTCTGGTCTGACATTTTGATTTTCGAACAGGTCTGTGGATGAGCTATTTCTCGGTTTTGTTGATCTTCATCCTCCCGCCAACGCTGGCGCTGGCTGCGATAGTGCCGTGGCGATGCCTGGCGCTGGCTGCGCGACCGTTCCAGGCATGTGGATTGGCGGCCTTACCTGGTGATCCTGGCGCACGTGGCCCTGGCGCTGCTCTATACCACTCCCTGGGATAATTACCTGGTGGCCAGCGGGGTGTGGTGGTATGACCCGGCCCTGGTCACAGGCATCCGCCTGGGATGGGTGCCGCTTGAAGAATACATCTTCTTTGTGCTGCAGACCCTGCTAACGGGGCTGTGGTATCTGGCGCTGGCGCGCCGTATACCGCCCCGGCGGAGCGGGGGTGTTGACAACCCGCGTTTGCGCCTGACTGCCAGCCTGATCGTTCTGGCGCTGTGGGTGTTTTTCACTGCGATGTTGTTCTCCGGCTGGCAGCCGGGTACCTATCTGGGATTGATCCTGGCCTGGGGGTTGGCGCCGGTGTGGCTGCAAATGACTTTTGGAGGCGACATCCTGGCGGCAAACTGGCGGGCTGTCGGGCTCACCATCCTGGCCCCTACCGCCTACCTGTGGTGGGTGGATGCGCTGGCCATCTCCAGCGGAACCTGGTCGATAGACCCGGCCCAGACCACCGGGATTATGCTGGGGCCTCTCCCCTTTGAGGAGATGATCTTCTTCTTGATGACCAATGTGATCATTGCCTTTGGTATGGCTTTGATGCTCGCCCCGGAAAGCCAGCCGTGTGCCCGGGCATGGCTGGCAAGGCGCAAGCCGGCGGTGGACTCCGTCCGGCGGCACGGTGAGCAGCCTGTTTCTGACGGCAGAGGCCGGCAGTGAATAGTATTTCCTGGGGTGGTGATGCAAGCCGATGGGCGCCGCTGGCCTGGAAAGGGCTGGCGGCGGTCTGGTTGGGGGTGCTGATCCTGACACCGGTAAGCCTGTGGCTGGTGGGCGAGGCCGCTTTTCCATGGATTGCTTCGCTGGGAGTCGCGGCCCAGGCAGCGCTGGTGTTGTACAGCCTGGCGCAGGGTTGGGGCGTGAGCAGGGTGCTGCGCACGGCGGTAGCCGTCTTTATATTCACCTGGGTGGTGGAAGTGCTGGGGATCACCAGCGGGCTGCCCTTCGGGCGGTACCACTACACGCCTGCCCTGCAGCCGCAGCTGGGTGGTGTGCCGCTGCTCATCCCGCTGGCCTGGATGATGATGCTGGCCCCGGCCTGGGGCATTGCCGCCGCCATTCTGGGAGGGGCGCGCCAGCGGCTGGGCGGCTGGTATGGGCCGGTCTTTGCGCTCCTGGCGGGTCTGGCGTTCACCGCCTGGGATCTGTACCTGGATCCGCAGATGACCGCGCGCGGGTTGTGGGTCTGGCAAACGCCCGGAGCTTATTTTGGCATCCCATGGACAAACTTCGCCGGCTGGTGGTTGTCTTCCAGCCTGGCGACCCTGCTCGTGCGGCCCGATAACCTGCCCTGGCGCCCTCTGGCTGTCATTTATGCCCTCACGTGGGCTTTTCAGGCGGTGGGGCTGGGGTTTTTCTGGGGCCAGCCCGGCCCGGCTGCGGCCGGATTTGCCGGAATGGGCCTCTTTGTGGGATGGGCGTGGCGACGAGCATCTCACCAGGGGGCGGAGCAATGATGGCGGATCCGGGGGGCAATTTGTGGTGGCTTGTCTGGACCGGCCTGGCGTACCTATCGGGTTCTGTGCCCTACTCCCTGCTGATCGGGAGGCTGGCAAGTGGGGTGGATATCCGCCGCTACGGCGATCATAACCCTGGCGCGACGAATGTGCTGCGCGCCTCTGGTTGGGGTTGGGGGCTGGCTGCGATGCTGCTGGATGGTCTGAAAGGGGCGGTACCGGTGGGGTTGGCCTGGTTCTTTGCCGGTGTGCGTGGTTGGCAGATTTTGCCGGTGGCGCTGGCGCCAATCCTGGGGCATGCCATCTCGCCCTGGCTGGGTTTTCGCGGCGGGAAAGCGGTGGCAGTCACCTTTGGGATCTGGGCCGGCCTCACCCTGGGAGCCGGGCCGAGCATCCTCGGGGCTTTGTTGGGCGTAATGGCAGTGGTTTTTACCCCAAGCGGGTGGGTGGTCATGCTGGCGTTAGCCGGGTTTGGCATTTTTGTCCTGCGGCAGTACGGTGGGGTTCATCCAGAATTTATGGCCATCTGGGCCGGCTGCCTGGCGCTTCTGGCCTGGACTCACCGCGCCGATCTCAGGCTGCGGCCGCGCATCCGAATGACGGGAAAACAGCCATGATATGGATCTGGAGCTTCGTGACCCTGGCCTTGATAATTCTGGTGGTTACAGCCAGCATAAACGCCATCAGCTTTCCCCGGCTGCAGTATGGAAAACCGGAAACCATGCCGCGGGTATCGCTGCTGGTGCCGGCGCGCAATGAGGCGGGTGTCATCCGCCGGACTGTACAGGCGCTGTTATTGCAGGATTACCCCGATTATGAGCTGGTGGTGCTGGATGACCATTCCAGTGATGGCACAAGCCAGATGGCGCTTCAGGCGGCTGCCGGAGATGAACGTTTCTCGCTCTTGCAGGGGCAGCCGCTGCCGCCTGGCTGGCTGGGGAAGAATTGGGCCTGCGCACAATTGGGGCAGCATGCCACGGGCGATGTGCTGGTGTTCATCGATGCAGATGTGTGCTGGACGCCCCACACGCTGCCGGCGCTTTTGGCCAGCATGCAAAATCAGCGGGCAGATGTACTGGCCGTATGGCCCACGCAGGTGACCCGTACCTGGAGCGAGCGGTTGGTGGTCCCGCTGGTGATGCTGGCGGTGCTGGCTTACCTGCCCGAAATCCTGGTGCGTTTCACCAGTTGGCCGGCGTTTGCAGCCGCCAACGGGCAGTGCCTGGCTTTCCGCCGGCAGGCCTACAACCAGATGGGTGGGCATGCAGGCGTGCGCGGCGAGATTGTTGAAGATGTTGCCCTGGCGCGCCTGGCGCGGCGAAGTGGACAGCGCCTGGTGATGACGCTGGGAGAGAAGCTGGTGGCCTGCCGCATGTACACAGGCTGGGATCAGGTGCGGGATGGCTTCGCCAAGAACATCCTGGCGGGGCACGGCGGTGTGGGCGGGTTGGCGCTTTCGGTCGTGTTCCACTGGTTGGTCTTCCTGGGGCCGTGGGCCTGGCTGATCCTGGGCGGGTTGGCGCCGTTGGGGTGGGGTTGGCCGTGGCTGCCGCTGGCGCTGGCTGCGTTGGGAACAGGCGTGCGGGCGCTGACGGCGGCCGTGGCGCGGCAGCGAGTGGGAGATGCATTGTTGATGCCGGTTTCGGTGGTATTGATGAGCATCATCACGGTCCAGGCGCTGGTCTGGCACTGGCGGGGCGGCCCGCTCTGGAAAGGGCGGACGCTGATCCGGGGGCAGAACCGGTAAAGGGGAACCTATGGCAAAGGCAATTCCATTTCCCGGACCGCAAACCGGGCTGCGCGCCCTGCAGGCTTTGCTGGCTGAGGGTCACCCACTGGCAGCGATGCAGGTCTTCCACCGCGAGCTGGGGGATGTGTTCCGCATCAACCTGCCGGGCTTCACACCCGTGGTGCTGGTCGGCCCGCAGGCGGCGCACTTTGTGCTGGTGGAAGGGCGCGGCGAGCTGCGCTGGCGCAACCCCACCGACCCGGTGACGGCATTGCTGCGGCACGGCGTGCTGGTGGAGGACGGCGCATCTCACGATGAGCTGCGCCGCCAGATGAACCCGGCCATGCACCGGCGCATGCTGTCGGGCTACGTGCAGGCCATGCAGCGGGCGGTGCAGGCAGGTGAGCGGCGCATGGCGGGATGAGGCGGTGGTGGATATGCTGGTCGAGATGCGCAAGGTCGACCCTGCTGATCCTGGTGGAGACGCTTTTCGGGGCGGATTTTTCGGGGGAGATGAAGCGGTTGTGGAAGCCGGTGCTGGATGCCATTGGCTACATCTCGCCGGGGGTGTGGATGGTGTGGCGTGGGGCGCCGCGCCGGCAGTACCGGGGCGGCATCCGGGAGCTGGACGGCTACCTGTACCGGCTGATCGCAGAACGGCGGCGGCTTCTTGAGACTTCGGGCGAAGCGCCGGATGACCTGCTGGGTGGGCTGCTGGCTTCGGGCATGGGCGACGACCTGGCGCGTGACCAGATGCTGACGATGCTGATTGCCGGGCACGACACCAGCACAGCCCTGCTGGCCTGGAGCCTGTACCTGCTGGGCAGCCACCCGGGTGTTTACCGGCAGGCGCAGGATGAAGCGGTCAAACTGCTGGATGAGGACTCTACTCTCTGTCGAGCGGTTGAATGGGTTGGAGACGCTGGGCAACGTGATCCGTGAGGCGCTGCGACTGTACCCGCCCATCCACCTGGGGTCGCGGCTGGCGGCTGCCGACCTGGAGTTCGATGGCTACCATATCCCGCGCGGAGAACGGGTGATCTATTCGATTTACCTGACCCAGCGCCACCCGGCCTACTGGGAGCAGCCGGATGAATTCAGCCCCGAGCGGCATGCCCGGGGGGCGGCGAAACCGGAGCCGTACGCCTGGCTGGCCTTTGGGGGCGGGCCGCGCAACTGCATGGGTGCGGCATTCGGGCAGGCCGAGAGCGCCCTGGTGCTGGCGTACATTCTGCGGGTCTTCGACCTGGAGCTGGTGGAGCGAGGCGTGCACCCGCACATGGGCGCCACGCTGGAGCCGCGGCCAGGGGTGCGCATGCGTGTGCACCGGCGCATTACAGGCTAGAAATCGCGGGCGTTACCCAGGTGGGCTGTGAACCAGAAGGTCTCGCCGCTTTCCAGGCCGTTGAGCGCCCATTCCAGCTCGATGGCGCGGGCATAGAAACGGCCACGGCGCATTAATTCGGGCAGCTCCGGGTAAACCCCGGCAGACATCCCGACGAAACTTTCTCCATAGGCTTGCAGTAGATTGCCAATATCCATGGCGGGGTCGCCTGTGCCGGCCACGCCAAAATCGAGGATGGCGCTGATGCGCTGTGCGGCGGTATCGTAAAGAATGTGGTAAGGGGCCAGGTCGCCGTGGCACAGGGCGGGCGGGTAATCAAAGGCGGCAGGATCAGTGAGCATCTCATCGAAAAGCGCGGCAGCCCACTCGCGCTGGTGCGGGAGCAGCAGCGGGTAGATCTTTTGCTCGACGCCGCTGCGGATCTCCATCCAGGCTTCAGGCGTGACAGGGGCGCTGGTGTGAGGCAGAGACGGGGTGATGGGTGTGGTGTGCAGAGTCCGCAGAAAACCGCCCAGCTGGTCAGCCAGGCGCTGGCGGATGAGGGGAGGCAGACCGGCGAGCAGGCGACGGGTGAGCGGCTGGCCCGGGAGCAGGGGATAGGCCAATTCACCGGGGGCGGTGTGGAAAGGCTGCGGGATGGGCAGCAGCAGGCGCGGGCGCAGAATTTCCAGCAGGCGGGCTTCGCTTTCAAGGGCGGCGGCAGCGCGCGGGCTGCGGGCAAAGCGGAAGACGGTGTCCTCGTTGACGATAATGACCTGGTTGGCCAGGCCCTCCTGGTTGACCTGCAGCGAACGGATTTCGGTTTGCGGGCAGATCAGGCGGATGCGTTCCAGCCGCTCGGAACTGACGGCGCCGGTGGCTGGCGCGGGCGGCGCTGAACCACCCGGCAGGGGGCGGGTGGCCAGGAAGAGCTGGCGGCCAAAGTTGTCATCCACCACATGCGGCTCGAGGCCTACCTCTCTGAGCAGGCGCAGCCAGGTATCCTGGCTGAAGAGGCCGCAGACATGGCGGTCTTCATAGTTTTGCAGGCTGCCATTGGCGTTGCGCAGCAGGTAGGCGAAATCCATGTGGTAGGTGCTGTCGGCGGGGTCGGGATCGTAGATCCATTCCAGGTAGCGGGCGCCGCGGCCATCCGGCGCATCGTGACCGCCGCTGGCGGTTTTGGGGGCGAAGTTCTCACGGGTGTAATCGGGGCAGAAGAGCGCCGCGCCGCCGGGGCGCAGATGGACGGCGGCGGTGCGCAGCGCGGCGAGCAGGTCGGCTTCGCTGGTCATGTAGACGATGGCGTCGTGGATGAAGACGAGGTCGAACGTGCGCTCGAGGCGCAAGGTGCGCATGTCGCCCTGCAAGTGCTCGCACTCGGGATTGAGGCGGCTCGAGACGGCCAGCATGCCTTCAGAGAGATCGACCAGGGTCAGGCTGAGGCGCTGTTTCAGGAAAGAGGCGTTGCTGCCGCCGCCGGAACCCAGCTCAAGCAGCGTGCGCGGCGGTGGGTGGCAGGCATCTGTGAGGAGCCGGGCAAAAAGAGCGGCTTCTTCATCATAATCTTCGGGCGCGGAGAGCAGGTGCCACCAGTCGGCGAGCTGGGTGTAGAGGGCGGGGTGTAGAAGGGGGTTCGGGCATGGGTGGCGCTGTGGGGGAAAGAATTGAATTAATAAATCAAATCGGTTCAATTTTCGGTGGCGCTGCCCTGATAAATCAAATGAAAACGGAAATACACCACGAAACACACGAAATACACGAACAGGCAAACCATCAGGGCGCTTGTGTGCAGAAACAAAACCCTTATCCACAGATCATTCTATGAACTCGGATGGAAGGTTGGCGGAGAAATCTAACAATGTGTTGTAATGATCGTAGACCATAAGCTCTAAATTGATATGTTTTTTTTGCACGTATTTGATCAGATTATCTTGATCTCATAAATTCAACTGTACAACAGTTTTACCGGCTTTGCCGACAGCTGGATATAATCTCCAAGGGAATTCTCTGAAAAATAAAAATATCCTTAATTCGCACTATCTATTGAAACTACACGAAACGGCAGGTGTCATGGAAAGTCTCAGCGCCCACTAATGTACAACATCTGGAAATAGACACGGTAAGTGGGATCAAGTGGTAATTCCCAAACTTGACTGTTATTCCAAACTGCAACAGTCGAAATCTTATGATCTCCTACCCGGAAGTGTACAATCTTACCTTTCCTGCCACAACCAGATGTTCCCGATGGATCTTCTGAAAAAACATCAATCGCATAAACAACCTGGTTATCGATTTCCATTGTACTTCCCTGGCCGCAGTTCTGACCATCGATCCAGGCTGTGACTGTCAATCCGACGGTGGGGTTGAAAAACAGACCTGGTTTTACTACGCCATAATACGTGGTTGGAGGGAGCCGAAAGGATTTAAAATCCTCCATAGAAAGCAAATTAAACTGAATTCCCTTTCAGATAGAGCGTGATTGGCTCGGTCAGATTGATCCAATATCCATGCCCAAATTCCAAAATTGACAAATCGTTTACCCAGTCTAATGCAGATGGTGCGTACACCTTCCATGGATCAGTAATATCACTGCCTACATAGCCATAAACCATTGAATAAAACCCATCGATAGATTTGAGCGCATCGCTAATTTGACGAGTGCCTTTAATAGGATAAGCGAAGAGAATTCCAGCCGGCGTCATTCAATCCAATTTCCAGGCTTGACATGAGGACGTAGATCTCCGGGCCAACGGATTGAGCGATTGCGTAGTTGCTATCCCGATCAGGGGTCGTTGGAAGAGGCTGCCAGTTCTGACCATCGAAGAAATATACCTTGATCCAGGCTTCTTCTCCGGGCGGCACTTCAGCTTCCATGTAACTGAAGTTAATCGACGTGCCTGTCAGATCAGGCGCACCCGGAGATGTTGTCAATCGATATGCCTGCCCGATGACTGTCGCCCAGGTGGGCGGAACTGGCAGCCTGGAAACGGTTTGAATTGTGAAAAACTCATCCTCGGGGAAAACCAAATTCTCGGCATATAAAACGACCTGTCCATCTACTGAAGTGAGCGGCGCTCCCCGGCTGTGAATGCGAACCCCTCGGCTGCGAATCCTGACCCCACGGCTATGGATTTGAACCGGGCTGCCCCCCAACGAGAAGTTGCTGATAACCGAGCCAGCCGAGTTGGTCGCTGTAATGTATACATTGCCATCCAACACCGGGTATGGCAGATCAATGAACGTTGTTGAGTAGGTCCCGGAGGAGAAAATCAGCTCCTGGCTATGACTGGGCGGATCATCAACCGGATACAAACGAGTATAAAGGTTGAGGCCAGGCAACAGATTATCAATCTGTATGTTGAAGGTATCTGAGGTGACCGGGGTAACCAGAACATCCGGTTCCCACCCGGCAATCTGTCCCATTACCAGTTGTTCGTCATATGCCTTGATCACCTCACAACCCTGTCGCCGGTTGGTCTCGTCATAAACGCACAACGTGTTCCCCGGAGCAGCGCCATAGGCATTGACCTTGTCCAGTTGTGGTCTGCCCAGGTCGATCAGGTGGTCAACCTGGAACAGATATGCCCTGGCGTGGGACGAAGCCAGGTAAAGCTCTCCTTCTTCGGTTGCCAGGTTGAAAACAGGGGCGTCCAGAGGATTGGTTGGAACGGATGGCGATATGAATTGAAGATTGGTAACGGCCAATGGCAGGGAGTTGGGACCGAAATTGTCCACTTCGTTCAACCCGGGATAGAAGGCCCGGATCGTATCCCAGTCCGAACGTCCTGTCAGGTGGTTTGAGAGGGTATCCTGGCAGCCTGGCAGCCAGTTGCCGGCTGGATGATACTCGTCATACGCAGAGACATCGTCATCCCGATACGGGTCAGCCATGACGCCCGGGCAGGTATCCACGGCGATCAAGTTCCCGGCTGGATCCAGGCCCAGGTAATTGTCATCCAGGTGGAACAGATAGTGGCTGAACTCATGAGCCAGGGTGCGCGGCCAGTCTTCGCCTAATGTGCCATAGGCATCCCCAAAGCGGTTCCAGGAGGCACCCATGCGCACCTGTCCGGGGACGTAAGAAATCGTGTTGGTGATCCCCAGCGAGTTGGTGATGGTTTCCGAGACAACATCCGAGACCACACCGCCCAGGTCGGCGTTGGGGCGCAAACGGTTGGTGGCGTAGATGCGCAGGTGGGCTTCATTCCAGTGGTCACGGTTCTGGTAAATGCGGATGCGGCCGAGTGCAGCCTGACCGTTGGACCAGTCGTAGATCAGGGCTGACGTACGTTGCAGGTCATAATTGAGCTGTTCCTTGAAGCGCACATCCTCGGTTGCGTCCCACTCCAGCGAGACATCCAGGTTGAAGAGCAGCAGTGGGTTATCCGCGGACACGGTCAGGGTCTGTACTCCCCCGGCGCTGACCGTGTAGGCATCCAATCCGGTAAGCGTTGGCGTTGCGCTGGTGTGGTACAGGGTGTAGCTTTCGGTGGCTGTGATCGGCAGCATCGCCACCAATTGATCACCCGTTCGAATTACCCCAAATCCACCCAGATAACCTGCCGGGTTCGTCTGAAATGGGTATTCCCTGGAATTTTGAAATGGCTCGAATAAGCCAGTATCACCTTGCAGCATGTGATAGACGACTGCTCCTTTGGCTTCATTCCCAGCAGTATCTATCTCCTCGTACACCTTGATCTGAGTTCCTGTAATCGGAAAGATATGGTCTTAAAGCTCCGATTGACAAATTGAAAGGGACCTAGGCTCTTATAACTCTGGTAGACATCCAAACGAAAGACAGCTCTATCAACTTGACCAAAGACCCCATCCTTGTAAATATCCCATGTGAACAGATGAGTTTCCGCCGGCTGATGAAGCACTCAAATCGTGTGTGTAGGTATTGCTGGTTTCGGTGGCTTGCTTCCAAGTACTGCCACCATCAAGCGAAAAGTTTCCCCTGATCCAGCGCACTAAGTCACCGTTAAGATCGTATAGGGTGTAGCTGATTGGCAGAGTTGGGCCAAACAATATAGTACTTGAACCATATGGTTGTGTAGCATCCCCACCTGGATTCTGGACGTGCGCCCAAGATGGATAATCACCGATTGCAAAAACTTCCCATTGATTGGTATTGTTTAGATAAACTCGATTATTTTGGAGGGAATTCCCCGTAAACAAGTCGAGATCGCCATCATCATCCAAGTCGCACCAAGCCATACTCGTAGAATTATCCATCTCCGGCGAAGACCAAGCCAGGCTCAAGCTTCCACCACTGTTCACATACACTCGGTTGGACAGGTTAGTATCATTTCCCACAGCCAAGTCGAGATCGCCATCCCCGTCCCAGTCTCCCCAAGCAATACTGTTTGTATAATCTATCTCGGGCGAAGACCAGGTCAGGCTCAGGCTGCCCGCTGTGTTGGCATAAACCCGGTTTGGCTGACCGTAATATTCCCCACGGCCAGGTCAAGGTCGCCATCCCCGTCCCAGTCTCCCCAGGCAACACTACTAGTCTCATCTGTCTCCGGTGAAGACCAGGCTAGGCTAAGACTACCCCCTGTGTTTGCATACACCCGGTTTGGCTGACCGTAATTTCCAACAGCCAGGTCAAGATCACCATCCCCATCCCAATCGCCCCACGCAACGCTAGATGTATCATCCGTCTCAGGAGAAGACCAACCCAGGCTCAGACTCCCACCCGTATTGACATACACATGGTTGGAATAACGGGTACCCACAGCCAGGTCAAGATCGCTATCTCCATCCCAGTCACCCCAAGCAACACTCCTAGTATCAGCTGTCTTAAGCGAAGTCCAGGCCAGGCTCAGGTTCCCACCACTATTTACGTACACCCGGTTCGGTTGGTATGGATAACCACTATTCCCCACGGCCAGGTCAAGATCACCATCCCCATCCCAATCGCCCCACGCAACGCTTGATGGTCCAATCAGCCTCTGATGAAGACCAGGCAAGGCTCAGATTCCCGCCACTATTTGCGTACACCCGGTTCGGTTCATATGGATAGCCACCATTCCCCACAGCCAGATCGAGATCGCCATCTCCATCCCAATCCCCACATGCGAACTGGTTGTGGAATCCCTCTGAACCAGGACCAATCCAGGCTCAGGCCCCCACTGGTGTTACTATAAACCCGGTTGGGCTGAAAAGCATTCCCTACGACCAGATCGAGATCGCCATCTTTATCCCAATCTCCCCAAGAAATGCCCCAAGTATAATCTGGTTCAGGTGAGGACCAAGCCAAGATCAGGCTCCCGCCCGTGTTTACATATACTCGGTTGGGCTGACCACTATTTCCAACAGCCAGGTCGAGGTCACCATCCCCATCCCAATCTCCCCAAGCAATACTGGTTGTGGAATCCGTCTCCAGCGATGACCAAGCCAAATTGAACCGACCATTGACATTGACATACACCGTAGTGGGTTGGCCCACATTTCCCGCGACCAGGTCGAGATCACCATCCCCATCCCAATCTCCCCAAGCGATACTAGTGGTAAAATTTGCAAAAGATGAAACGGAAATAGGCGTACTTAGTTCGCCATTATTATTGACATACACTAGTATATAATTATGATAATATGCTACAGCCAGATCGAGATCGCCATCATCATCGTAATCACCCCACGCGATACTCCTAACGTCGCCCGTATCAAACGAAGACCAAACCATAGTAAGGCTCCCACCTGTGTTAGCATAAACTCGGCTTGGTTGAGGTCATCTTCAGTTCCGCTGTTTCCGACGGCGAGATCGAGGTCACCATCACTATCGTAGTCACCCCAAGTAATGCTAGTGGTATTATCTACTTCCGGGGACGACCAAGCCAAGCTCAGTCCATCCCCTGTATTTTCATATACACGATTGGGGCCCATATTACCCACGGCTAGATCGAGATCACCGTCACCATCCCAATCGCCCCAGGCAATACTATTCGTATAATCTATTTCCGGGGACGACCAAGACACAATTAGTCTTCCTCCTGAGTTGGTATATACATGGTTGGGTTGACCACGATTTCCCACAGCCAAGTCGAGGTCGCCATCTCCGTCCCAATCGCCCCAAGCAACACTACTAGTCTCATCCGTCTCCGGTGAAGACCAGCTCAGGCTCAAACCTCCACCACTGTTCATATAAATACGATTTGGTTTTTTGTAACCATAATTCCCCACGACCAGGTCAAGGTCGCCATCTCCATCCCAATCGCCCCAGGCAACACTACTAGTCTCATCCGTCTCCGGTGAAGACCAGGCAAGAACGAAGTTCCCACCAGCATTCGTATACACCCGGTTCGGTTGTTGGAACCCAGCATTTCCAACAGCCAGGTCAAGATCACCATCCCCATCCCAATCGCCCCACGCAACGCTAGATGTATCATCCGTCTCAGGAGAAGACCAACCCAGGCTCAGACTCCCACCCGTATTGACATACACATGGTTGGAATAACGGGTACCCACAGCCAGGTCAAGATCGCCATCCCCATCCCAGTCACCCCAAGCAACACTCCTAGTATCAGCTGTCTCAAGCGAAGTCCAGGCCAGGCTCAGGTTCCCACCACTATTTACATACACCCGGTTCGGTTGGTATGGATAACCACTATTCCCCACGGCCAGGTCAAGATCACCATCCCCATCCCAATCGCCCCACGCAACGCTTGAGGTCCAATCAGCCTCTGATGAAGACCAGGCAAGGCTCAGATTCCCGCCACTATTTGCGTACACCCGGTTCGGTTCATATGGATAGCCACCATTCCCCACAGCCAGATCGAGATCGCCATCTCCATCCCAATCCCCCCATGCAACGCTCCTGGTATCATCCATCTCCAGTGAAGACCAAGCCAAACTAAGACTTCCACCAATGTTGCTATACACCCGATTCGGTTGAGATGGGTAACCGGAATTCCCCACCGCCAGGTCAAGATCACCATCCCCATCCCAATCTCCCCAAGCTACACTGGTTGTGGAATCCATCTCCGGCGATGACCAGGCGAGAGAGAGTCTCCACCAGTGTTGGTATACACCCGATTTGGTTGGTATGGGTAGCCACCATTTCCCACTGCAAGGTCGAGATCGCCGTCCTCATCCCAATCTCCCCAAGCTACACTGGTCGTGGAATCAGTCTCCAATGAGGACCAAGTCAATTCGAACCCTCCTGCTGTAGATAGATTCGTATTTGACACCTTCACATTGATGGCTTTAAGTCTGATCTTAATTGGCGAGTCGCTGGATTTGACAATTATATGTGGTGCGTAGTTTTCAGCAAATGAAGCTGTTGTTTTTACTTGTATGATGTTAGCAACTCGAGTTTAGACAAATATTAGGGCGGCTCTGCCCTTGAGCAAAACCGCCCCTTGGTAGAAACTTGGAGGTGTGCACAACCAAGAGACTACCAAGCAGGACATTAACAAACTAATCGAGTTTCGTCAAGCCATTTATGCCAACGCTCTGTTAGCCCGGCGGGATGCGCTGTTCGATCTACTAGACGCCCTTCTCTCGGCAGGCCCGGTCTCATCCTTTGCGATGTTGAGCCAGACCGACCAGTTCCGAAGAAAGTGGTCCAGCTTGTATGCTGCGGTTGAAGATGGCGTGCTCGACAGCAACTGGCTGCGGTGCTTTCTGGGGCAACAGGTGCCTCAACAGGGTATCTGTGTCTTTCCAATTGACGGCTCACCCTGGCCCAGGCCAAGATCACGAGTGCTAGACGACCGACAGTATGTGTATCAGGCGACAAGCGACGTGAACGGGGGTACGGTCACCATCGGCTACCCCTATTCGCTGCTGGAATGGTGCGCTGAGCCTCACTCCAGTTGGTCGTTGCCCATGGACGTGCGCCGGGTGCCAAGCACACAAACTGCTCAGGAAGTTGGTGCAGAGCAAATCAAAACCCTGGCAAACGCTCGAACAGCCTATGTGGAAGCGCTGGACATCATTGCGGCGGATGGCAAGTATGGGAATGCCGGGTTCCTGCGTTCGGTGAAAGGGCTGCGCTGTGGGATCCTGGCTCGTTTACGTTGTGATCGGGTCCTGTGCGGCCCACCCCCACCTCCAACAGGCAAAAAAGGTCGTCCCAGAGTGCATGGAGCACGCTTTGCCTTCAAAGAGCCGCAGACCTGGGGCACACCCGATGAAATGATCGAGCTGGAAGATCCCTGCTGGGGGCAGGTGCGCCTGGAACGCTGGAATGGGCTGCATGAGAAGAAGGGCGTTGACGTGCCTTATGCTGTGATCCGAGCCTGTGTTCATCTGGAACGCAGCCGACTGCCGGCAGCTCTGTGGCTCGCCTGGTTATCTCCAGACCCACTTCCGGACAGTATTACGCTTACGCTGGAGACGATCTGGCGAGCGTATGTCTCTCGCTGGCCGGTAGAAGCGGGTATCCAATTTCGCAAAGATACGCTGGGATGGACGATGCCACGCTTCCAAACCAAAGAAGCAGGAGACCGTTGGACGGAGCTAACCGCTATCGCCTGTTGGCTGCTTTACTTGGCTCGCCCAATTGTTGAGGACACACCGCTTCCCTGGCAGAAACTGCAGCAGCGTTTGACGCCCCAGCGGGTTCAGCAGAGCATCCACCCGATTTTTGCGCAGATTGGCACTCCGGCTCGCCCTCCGAAACGGCGCGGAAAAGCGCCAGGATGGCCGCCAGGCAGGCAAAGAACGCCGAAACAACGCTATGCTGTGGTCAAAAAAACATCTGCAGCGGCTATAACGGCTTGAAACTCGATTGGTAAGGTGCTGATTTTCAACCCGACCGAAAGTCGGGGAGTGTTACTTTTGTCTAAAGACGAGTAGCAAGTAATAATTGGAATATCAAAGTGATTACAATTTTGCCTGTATATTTCATTTTGTTCATTGTTGAAAACTCCCACTTTTAATTGGTCAAGCAGTCATCTAATTGACGGTCCAGCTTGTGGTTTGTTCCGTGTTTTTGTTATTTTGGGTTACAGCTTGTTTTGAATGACAAGATTAGCTTGCTCTAGCTCCTTCTTCGCACCCAATTTCTCAAATTTGTCTCTGGCTTCGAAGACAACGGATTTAGCTTCTTCAGGCTGGTCATCCAGCAATGTAAGCGCTAAATGAAATTGCGTTCTGGCCGCTTCATAAGGGTCGTCGCATAATAAATCCATGCTTTGCGAAAAAGCTTCCACAGCTTCTTGGAGCATGGAGTTTGCGGCATAGGCCTGCCCTAATGTGCGCAGGGCAAGCCCTTTTTCAAATTCCAATTCCTGGTCGATGCTTTCCTGCAATGCACATTTTGCCGAACGCAATGCCTCTCCTGGCTTGCCGGTACCCTGTTGCAAAAGACTTTGATAGATCAGGATATAGGGTCTAATAGAGCGATCTCCTTTTCCTCAACCAACTTGTCTGCATCAAAAATTAAGGAGCTGGCAGCTTCCCATTTCAGCTCTCGTAGGTTAAGGTCGATCAAACTTGTTAAAACATAAGGCTCGGATTCGCCTAAATCATGTTTGCGTACAAGATCCAACGCTTTTTCTAATTGTTCCTTCGCTTGTTCAAAATCACCTAAATTTGTATTTAAAACTCCTAGATTGTTATACAGCTTCACCTGTTCAGTAGCACTACCAAGTTTTTCGGCCAAATTTAGTTCTGTCTGGTGCTCTACCAACGCGCCTTTCCAATCACCACTTATTTCTTGATCGATAGCCATATTTCCACGGATCTTAAAGGGCGCGGAAATCATCCCTGAGACGTTGGCTCATTTCGAGCCCTTCCTGGTAGTAAATCCGCGCTTGGTTGAATTCACCTTGCAGGGAGTGTATCAAACCGAGATTGATCAAACCACTAATTCTAAACTGGCTATCTCCTTCAGCTAACTGTGTCTGTCCCTGTTGTACTACCAAGTACGCCTCTTCATACTTACCAAGAGCGATATACACACTACTCATTTTGATCTGTATTTTGGCGACAAGTTCCCCCGACATGTTTTCGACATAACTCAAACCCTTCATAAGCCATGCAAGTGCATCAGCAGGAGTATCAAATTCGAGAAGTTCTCCCATTCCCAGGCAGACGCGTGCTCTAGCTTCACGGCTATTCGAATCCAGCGGGTACTGATCCAGTAAGCCAAATGCTTGAAGATATGAATCGCGTGCTGGCTCAGAATTACCTAAGAAAGTGAAGACTTCTCCGCGTGCAACTAATATTGATGGCCAAATTTCGTTAGGTAGTTGTTGTTGTGAAAATTTAATAGTATTCCCTGAAGGGAGAAGGCAGAACCACGATTAATCAACATCCCGACATCAGGAAGTAAAATTCGCGCGGCTGCCTCGTGATTTCTGGCGAGTTGATAATGTAGAGCTGCTTGCACGGTATCGGTTTCCGGACCTGTAGCGTAATATTCTCCGGCTCGAGCATGCATGTTCAATTTGTTTGTCGGGTCAATCGTTGAGTAAAAATAGGAGCGCAATAGTTCATTCTGAAGATATTTTCGTTTCCATCCTTCAGACGTAGTTAGTATTAAATACCGGTCAGCTAACCGAGCAAGGCAGCGTTGCAACCCGCTATTCTGCAACACGTTTTCTACAGCGCCGTGCCTAGTTGAAAAGCCTGCAAACAATGATAAGCCTTGCATCACAAGCCGCTCTTCGTCATTTAAACCTTCATCTACCTTATCAATCAAAAACTCCTCGATATCGACAGCCTCAGCAAGGCGTTCAATTAACTCATCCCATTCGTCAGTTTGTAAGAGTGCTTGAAAAGCCAGTACAAGCAACTGGGGATTACCTCCAGTGCATGAATGAAATTTTTTCCAGTTGGGTTTCTGTCAATTTCAGTCCATACTGCCCTGCTAACTGTCGGGCTTCCAAAGCGTTCAAACCTTTAAGTTCAATAATTTCTAAATCTGGAACAAAGCCTAGTGTCTGCTGACTGGTGACTAATAAGAAAAAATCACCCGAAGATAATCCTTTTTTCAAAAAGCTAAATAATTTTTCAATTCGTTTATCACTGAGTGCTAGATGTAAATCATCCAAGCAAAATAAAAATTTTTCACCACGCAGTAAATTCAATAGGTAACCTGCTATATCATCAACGATAGTTTAGATCTCCATGTACTTGTGTGAAGAAGTTCTCATAAATAGCGGATTTGTTTTTCGATGCGAGAAATCCGGCTAATCCCCAAATAAAAGTGTCCGCTCCATCACCAGGCTGAACCTGATACCAGAGAACTTTATCCGGAGCAACAAACTGGCGTGCCACATGAACCGCCATTTGGGTTTTCCCAATTCCTGGCATTCCAGTAATTACGGCCATTCCTGAAGTATCAAGTAATTTGCGATACTTACAGAGTTTCTGTCCTCTCGCCCGACGAATATTTTTTCTTCTGGCGGCTTATCCGGTTCGGGTGGTGGTGGGACAAAGACATTTTCATCGAACGTCGATAGTAATACCCCATCCGAAGCGCGCTGCTTGCGCTTGGGTATGTATACTTCTGTAGCAATAATATTTACAGTCGCGTTTCCTTCGATAACCACTTCAGTACCGGTGACCGAAGCGTTGTCCTTAGCTTCTTTTACACTGACTTTACTGTCAATCTTCAGCGTTGATTCGTTTTTCTGTTCGTCTATTTGATCTTTTTCTTCTTCGTTGTCCGTATCCAATTTTGCCATTGACGCCATCCATCCCACAAGAAGATATATTCATTGTAGAGTAAATTATTATCCAGGTCAAGCAGGGCAAATGCTGGTTTATGACCAAAGAATGGCAAGCGAATTCTGTGTGCGTCCGCATACTCAGGGTGAATAAGGCTGATTTTTGAGCTCAATTCGGGCTATAATCCGTTTTTCAAGGATTGGCGCGAATTTTAATCGCAAAGAGCTTGCTGCACGGATCGGATAGGAAAATTGGCTGCCATGAAATATCTGCGGACATCTGACCTGGCGCGGGCGGTGGGCATCCACACCAACACGGTGCGCCGCTATGTGGAATGGGGCCTGCTGCCGCCGGTGGAGCGCAGCCCCAGCGGCTACCGCCTGTTTACACGGGCGCACCTGGACTGCCTGCGGGTGGCGCGGCTGGTCTTGAGCGGCGATTATCCGGGGCGGTCAATTCGCCATTCGGGAGGAAAGATCATCCAATGGATGGCTGCCGGCGACCCGGGCGGCGCCCTGGAAGTGGCTTACCAGCACCTGGCTCTGGTGCAGGCGGAGCACGCCCAGGCCAACGCTGCGGCGGAGCTGCTGGAGCGCTGGGCGCAGGGGGCCGGCACCGATGCCACCGGGCAGGCCCTGCAGATCGGCGCGGCGGCAAAATACCTGGGGGTGACGCGGGATATCCTGCGCAACTGGGAACGCAACGGGCTGATCCGGGTGCCGCGCCAGCCGGGCAACGGTTACCGGATCTACACGGCGCGGGAGATCAGCCGCCTGCGGGTGATCCGCATGCTCAGCCGGGCCGGATACAGCCTGATGGCGATTTTGCGCATGCTGCTGCAGCTGGATGGCGGCGCGGGCGGCGATCTGCGCCAGGCTTTGGATACCCCGCGCCCCGATGAAGATGTTTACATGGCGTCTGACCGCTGGCTCTCCACGCTGGCGAGGGAGGAAGAGCGGGCGCGCAAGCTGATTGCGCTGGTCGAGGAGATCATTGCCAGCAGGATGGGTGGTATAACGCCATTCTTTGCATAACTCTCCCATTGCCCACCAGGGTTGTATAATGGAAGAAAAAGATCTGAGAAAGGGAGAGCCTATGAGCCAGCAAATCACCATCCACGGGGCGCGCCTGCACAACCTGAAGAATATCAGCCTGAGCATACCCAAAAACCAGATCGTGGTGTTTACGGGGCTATCGGGATCGGGCAAATCCACGCTGGGTTTCGATATTTTGCACAAAGAAGGGCAGCGCCAGTACCTTAAATCGCTCGGGTTTGTCACCTGGGGGCTGACCCGTCCGCCGGTCAATTCGATCAGCGGTCTTTCCCCAACCATCAGCGTCGACCAGCACTTGAGCAACCGCAGCCCGCGCTCCACGGTGGGCACCGTCACCGAGGTTTTCACCTACCTCCGCGTTTTGTTTGCGCGTCTGGGTCACCGTCCATGCCCCCGCTGCGGAAAAGATGTGCCCCCGCCGGTATTTGAAAACATCGAGGAGTGGGAAAACGATGCGGAGGGTGGTGAACCGGCCGAGATGGAAGAGAGCACCCCCTGCCCGCACTGCGGCGCGCCGGTGCCCGCGATGGGGATGGCGCATTTCTCATTCAACAAACCCGCCGGCGCCTGCCCCACCTGCACCGGGTTGGGTGTGGTACGCCAGGTGGTGGTGGAGCGCCTGATCAACCCCGAGCTGAGCATCGCACAGGGAGCCATCAGTGGGTGGGAAAAATTCCATATCCAGTATTACGACGAAATCCTGGAAAACGCCGGGCTTTATTATGGTTTTGATTTTGATACCTCAAAGGCGGTCAAGGATTACACGCCCGTTCAGCTCGATTTGCTGCTGTACGGCGTCGATAGCCCGCGCTTTAGCCGCCATTTCCCGGGGGTCAAAGCGCCCACCACCAATGCCCAGGGGCGCTTTGAGGGCGTGGCGACCAACCTGCTGCGGCGCTACGATGAGCACGCCGAAAATCTTACCTACCGTGAGAAGTTGGATGTGTATTTTGTTACTCAACCCTGCGCCGACTGCGAGGGGACGCGCCTGCGCCCGGAAAGCCGGGTTGTGACGGTGGCCGGGCGAACGATCATTGAAGTGGAGCGCCTGCCGCTGAACAAACTGGGCGCCTGGCTGAAAGACCTCCCGGCGAGTTTGAGCAGCGGCGAAATGCTGATTGCCCGGCCAATCCTGGATGATCTGAATGAACGCGTTGAACGCCTGCTGCTGGTGGGGGTGGGCTACCTGACGCTCGAACGCGCCTCGCCCAGCCTCTCGGCGGGAGAGGCGCAGCGCCTGCGGCTGGCGGCGCTGTTGGGTTCCGGGCTGACGGGTGTGTTGTACGTGCTGGATGAGCCCACGATTGGCCTGCACCCCGCGATACCTGGCGGCTGATCACCATTCTGCGGCGGCTGCGCGATCTGGGCAACACCATCCTGGTGGTGGAACACGACCTGGATGTGATCGGCGCGGCCGATTATGTGGTCGATTTTGGCCCGGGGGGCGGCAAACACGGCGGTCAGATTGTGGCTGCCGGGACGCCGGGCGAGGTGGCAGCCACGTCCGCCTCACTCACCGGAGCCTACCTGGCCGGGCGGGCAGGCCATACCTATACCGTCAGCGGCGGGCGCCCAACGGGAAAGCGCTGACGGTGCGCGGGCGCCGCCAGAACAACCTGCAAAACCTGACTCTGCGCCTGCCGCTGGGGCTGCTGGTGGCGGTGACTGGCGTTTCAGGCTCGGGCAAGTCTTCACTGCTGTTCGATATCCTCGACCGGGCCGGGCGCCAGCGGTTTTATGGCAGCCAGGAGACGCCGGGGGTGCACGAGACCATCGAAGGCTGGGAATATCTGGACAAAATCATCACGATTGACCAGGATTTTTTCGGGCGCATCCCACGCTCGAACACTGCGACCTATTCGGATACATTCACGCCGATCCGAGAGGCGTTCGCCGCCACCGCCGAAGCGCGCCAGCGCGGGTTCACCGCCAGGCATTTCTCGTTCAATGTTCCGGGCGGGCGCTGTGAGCGCTGTGAAGGCGCCGGTTTGCTGTCGGTAAAAATGCACTTTCTGCCCGATGTGGAAGTGCGCTGCCCGGCGTGTCACGGGCGGCGCTTCAACCGCGAGACCCTGGCGGTGCGTTACCGAGAGCACGATATCGCCCAGGTGCTCGATCTGACGGTAGAGGAAGCCCTGAGCCTTTTTAGCGAGCTCCCGGGAGCGGCGGCCCGCTTGCAGGTGCTGTACGATGTAGGCCTGGGGTATCTGCAGCTCGGGCAGCCGGCTACAACCCTTTCGGGGGGTGAAGCCCAGCGGGTTAAACTGGCCAAAGAGCTCGGCGGCGCGGGACCGGGCGCACGCTTTACCTGCTGGATGAACCCACCACCGGTCTGCACCCTGCCGACACGGAGCGGTTGCTGGTGGTGCTGCAGCGCCTGGTGGGAGCTGGAAACAGTGTGATGGTGGTGGAACACAACCTCCAGGTGATCCAGGCCGCCGATTGGGTCATCGACCTGGGACCCGAAGGCGGCGATGCGGGAGGCAGGCTGGTTGCCGAAGGAAGCCCCGAGCAGGTGGCTCAAACCGCCGGTTCGCACACCGGAGCATGTTTGCGGGAATTGATTTGAAACCCGCAACTCTCCCATTGCCCACCAGGGTTGTACAATTAAATAAAAGAATTTTAAAGGGCCGCTTGTGCTTCGTGAACCAGGTAAAAAAAAAGAGATTGCTTCGCGAAGAACGCTCGCAAAGACAATTCGAATGAATAGGGATTTTGGAATGGAAAAACATCAAATCCAGGTCGGTCACCTGTCAAAGACCTACCATGTTCCTGTGCGGCCGGAGGGACTGCGGGCAAGCATGAAAAGCCTGCTGCGCCCCACCTATAGCGACGTTCCGGCAGTGCAGGATGTGAGTTTCACGATGGTGCGGGGCGAGATGCTGGGGTTGATCGGCCCCAATGGAGCCGGCAAAACCACCGCCCTCAAGATGCTCGCCGGGTTGATGCACCCCACCAGCGGGGGGGCGCACGTAGCCGGGTACACACCCTGGGAGCGTAAACCGGCCTATCTGCGCAGCATCAGCATGGTGATGGGCAATAAGAGCCAGATGCTGTGGGATATCCCACCGATGGACTCCTTCCGGGTGTTGGGTGAGATCTACGCTGTGCCGCGGGCTGAATTCAAACGCACGATTGACGAGCTGGTGCAATTGCTCGAGATGGGAGAGCTGCTCAGCAAACCGGTGCGCAACCTCTCTCTGGGTGAGCGCATGAAGTGCGAGCTGACTGCCAGCCTGCTCTACCGCCCTGAAGTGCTGTTCCTGGATGAGCCCACCCTGGGGTTGGATGTGTCCATGCAGCTCCGGCTGCGCCGTTTTCTGGCAGAGTACAACCAGCGCAGCGGCGTGACCGTGATCCTGACCAGTCATTACATGGCAGATGTGACCGCTCTCTGCCCGCGCGTCATCCTCATTCATCACGGGCGGGTGTTGTACGATGGCGAGCTGAGCGACCTGGCGCGCAAACTCGCCCCCTTCAAACAGGTGCGCATCAGCCTGCAGGTTGAGAAAATCACCGCAGAGCTTCCCATCCCACAGGGGGCAACCGTCATCGAGCGCGAGACCAGCAGCCTGACCCTGCGGGTTCCCCGCACCCAGGCGGCAGCCATCACAGCCCAGTTGTTGCAAACCTTGCCGGTGGCCGATCTGACTGTGGAAGACCCACCGATCGAAGCCGTCATCGATCAGATTTACACAGAAGGTGAAGTATGAAGGCGCGCCGCGGCTGGGCTCTGGTCAAAGGGCTGTGGCTTTCGTGGCTGCAGTACCGCAGTTTCTTTTTTATCCTGGCTTTCGGCTGGATGATCCCGCCTTTGATCTACCTGCTGGTGTGGTCCACGGCAGCCGGCGATGCCACGCTGGGCGGATTGAACCGGGGCGAATTTGTGGCCTATTACCTGGTGCTGATCCTGGTCAACCAGGTGACCTACGCTCAGACCAACTGGACGGTGGGCGACCTGATCCGCTACGGGCAGATGAACCGGGTCTTGCTGCGCCCGATCCCGCCCATTTATGACGCCCTGGCGTCTGAATTTGCCGGAAAAGTCGTTTATCTGGTTTTCGACCTGCCGGTGGTGGCGCTTCTGGCGCTGATTTTGCGGCCTGAAATGGATTTCCGACCAGAGAACGGGCTGGCCTTCCTGCCGGCGCTGGTTCTAGCCTGGGCGCTGCGCTTCTTCTGGGGCTACTGGCTGGCCCTGCTGGCCTTCTGGACTTCACGGGCAGACGCGCTGCTGGGTTTGCAGGATGCGCTAATCTTCCTGCTGGCGGGGCTGGTGGCGCCGGTGGCTTTGCTCCCGGGGTGGCTGCAGACTGCAGCGAAAATCCTGCCGTTCCGCTATATGGTCTCCTTCCCGGTGGAGGTCTTCACCGGGCAATTGGATGGCGCCGGACTGCTGGCGGGTTTTGCCGTCCAGGCGGGGTGGCTGGCGGCAGCCATCGGGATGTACGTGCTCATCTGGCGGATAGGGTTGCGCCGCTATACGGCGATTGGTGGCTGACATGAGACCCGTTATCTTGATCGCCCGTTTCATGCAGGCCTCCTTTCAGGAGGAAGCCGCCTACCGGGCCAACTTCTTTATCAGCCTGTTTTACTCCCTTCTCAATCTTGTCACGGGCGTCCTTGGGGTGGGGGTGCTCTTCGGTCAGGTAGAAAATATCCATGGTTGGAGCCTGTATTCCACCCTGGCTATACTGGGCGTGTACCTGACGGTCAACGCGCTGCGCGGCCTGTTCATCGGGCCGGGTCTGGAGGCGCTCTCCGGGATGGATGGCGAAATCTGGAGCGGAGCCTTCGATTATACGGTGCTGCGTCCGGTGGATACCCAGTTTTTGGTGAGCGTGCGGAAATGGAGGCTGTTTGCGCTGTTCGACCTGCTGCCCGGGCTGGGCATCCTGGCGTTCGCCAGCCTCAAGCTGGGAAATACGCTGAACATCTGGCAGATCACCGGCTTTCTGCTGGCGCTCAGCGCGGGCGTGTTGATCTTGTATGCCATCCTGCTGGCATTTGCGGCGTTGGTGTTCTGGAGCCCGGGGGTGCTCTTCACCTGGGTATTCGACGGCCTGTTTCAGCTGGCGCGCTACCCGGTGGGGATGTACCCGGGCTGGCTGCGGTTGGCGTTGACCTGGGTGGTGCCGGTGGGTGTCATCACCACCGTGCCGGCGCAAGCCCTGGTTGGCTCGCTGACGGCGCCCGCCCTGGCGGGCAGCGTGGGGTTGGCGCTGCTGTTGGCGGTGGGGGCTTCGGCGCTGTTCCGGCTGGGGTTGCGGCGCTATGCCAGCGCCTCGAGTTAACGGAGCCTGCATTATGAAGGCGCCACGCTGCCCACCAGATCCAGCTCGGGGGCGATGCGGCGCATGGCGAGGATGACGTTATCGACATGCTCCCACAGCTCGATGCCTGGGATGCGAAATCGGCGGTGGCGTCGGCGATCTCCTGGCGGTTGGCGCCGGCGGCAAAGGCGCGGTCTTTCCATTTCTTTTTGACGCTGGAGGCGGTCAGGTCATAGAGCGAGCGCGAAGGGCGCACCAGCGCCACGGCAGTCACCAGGCCGGTGATTTCATCGCAGGCATACAGGGCTTTCTGCATGCGCGATTGGCGCGGCACGCCGGTATGGTCGGCGTGGCTGAGGATGGCCTGGATGATGTCTTCGGGAACGCCGCGTTGGCGCAAGATGGGCGCGCCCGCCTGCGGGTGCTGCTCCAGGGTGGGGTGAATTTCCCAGTCAAAATCGTGCAGCAAACCGACCAATCCCCAGGTTTCGACATCTTCCCCGAATTTTTCGGCATAAAAGCGCATGGCGGCTTCAACCGAGAGCATATGGCGCACCAGGTTTTCGTTTTTAATGTCTTCGCGCACAAAATCGATCGCTTCAGAACGGTGCATTACTGCGCCTCCAGGGGGAAGATAGGCTCAGGGTCGCCCAAAACCGGCAGCGGGTGCACGATGTGCACCTCCCAGAGGGCCACCAGCGTGGCGGGGATTTCGCGCCCGTGCCACCAGGCCAGCGAGCGGGGACGGTACTGGCGGTTGCCTGCGGCGACGCCCACGGCATCCACACCGAGCATGTTGCAGGTGTAGAGGGAGCGCGGCAGATGAAACGCCTGGGTGACCAGAATTGCCTGGCGGACGCCGAAGATCTTTCCGGCGCGGTAGCAGGTATCATAGGTGCGGCGCCCGGCGTAATCCAAAACGATGTCTTCATCGGGCACCCCCAGGCTGAGGGCATATTCGCGCATGGCGCCCGGTTCATTGTGATAGATAAACCTGTTATCGCCAGACATGAGCAGTTTTTCCACTTTACCGGCAAAGTACAGGTCGGCGGCAGTTTCAACACGGTCGCGCAGGATGGGGGATGGGCTGCCATCGCGCCACAGGCCGGCGCCGAAGACGATGGCGACCGGGCGGGGCGGGACCTGCGCCGGCGGGTAAAGGCGCGCAAACGAATACAGTCCCGTGATCAGGCGCGGGATGAGCAGCGTAAGCCCGGCCGCCAGCAGCAGGGCAGCGGCCAATCGGGTGAGGAAACGGAGAAGGCGTCGCATCATTCTTTCCAACCGCCAGCAGGGGGTGTTTCAGACCACACGCTGGCGCAGTTTGGCGCTGATCATATCCATGAGGGCCACAACAACGGTGATGGCAAGCATTTGAACACTGGCAGCGCGGTAGTTGAGCAGGTTGATGTTCTGCTGGAGCAGGAAGCCAATGCCGCCGCCGCCGGCAAAGCCGATAATGGTGGACATGCGCACGTTGATATCCCAGCGGTAGATGGTGAAAGAGATGTAAGGGGGGACGATCTGCGGGATGACGGCGTAAACAATGGTCTGCAGGCGGGTGGCGCCGGTGGCGCGGATGGCTTCGAGCGGGCCGGGCAGAATGCTTTCGACTTGCTCGGAATACAGCTTGGCCAGTGCGGCCACGGTATGCAGGCCGAGGGCCATCACGCCGGCGAAGGGGCCTGTGCTGACCAGGGTGACGAAGATGATGGCCATGATGAAGGCTTCAATCGAGCGCAATGCATTCAGGATGGTGCGGGTGACGGTGTAGATGGTCAGCCCGACGGGCAGGGCGTCCTTCTGGCGGTTGAAAAAGACCACAACCAGCCCGGCGAGAGCGCCGGTGAAGGCGGGACCCCACAGGGTGATAAGTGGATTGCCAAACTGGTAGAGCCACTCCAGCGTGGCGCCGGCAGCCAGGAAGATCACCGCGCCAGCAGCAGCCCCAAGCAGGGCGTTAATGCCCAGGATGGCCGAGCGGGAAGCCCGCCTGATGGCAATTCTTTCGTTGAGCCAGGTGCCCAGGCGCCCGCCAAAGCTGCCAAACAGGGAACCGCTGGCAAGCGCCACCAGCAGGGTGATCAGGACACCCACGATTTCGCCCAGGTTGGCGACAAAGGTGCCTAAAAAGCCGAAACCTTTGAGCGGCGCGGCCAGGGCGTCGCCCAGTAGACGGGCATAGAACGATATCAGGAACAGGGCCAGGATGGCTGCCAGGGCAGCCAGGATCAGCGCGCCCAGGCGGGCAACACGTTGCCCGGGGGTGGGCTGGCGGATTTCTTCCTGCGGCAGGGCCCAGCGCGCCAGCAGGAAGGCTGCGGCAGGCGTGATGATCAGCCCGACAATCCCTGCCAGGCTGCTCTGGGTAAGCCATTGACTGGCGCCAGAAGCCCAGCGGGCGGCCTGCAGCCCGGCCCACACGCCCGGCGGCCAGGCCAGGATGGTGAGCGCCACAGACGCCATGGGGCTGGTGACATCTTCCATCAGGTTGCGGGCGGCCAGGAAGCTGATGGGAATGGATAGGAAGACGCCAAAGGTGGTGGCAAGCAGGGCCAGGAAGACGGTTTCGATGATTTTTGCCCAGGTTTCCCGGGCTGTGCGAGTGAAATGCGGCAGGCCGACGTTGCGGCGGGTGATGGCGCGCAGGTGTTGGGCTTCTTCAACGGGTTGGCGGTTGGGGAGCTGGACGGAGATGAGAAAATGGCCGTTGGAATCGGCCTGGATGCTGCCAAGCTGCAGCGATACCCCGCTGGGAGGGATGAAATTGAGCGGGCCGCTGGTGCCTGGCTCGAAATTGAAACCCTCCACGGTAACCTCGCTCCTGGCGTCAGCGCAGGGCGGTGTGACCATCATATAGGGTAGAGAAGTATCCAGGGCGGCGGGCTCTACGGGCGTCTGCGGGCAGGGCAGGTAGATGGGCGTCTCAACGATGAACTCTTCCTGATCGTATTCAAGCAGGTCCGGGTGGGCCAGGGCGCGCAGGATGCGGAAGAACGACTCCTGGCGGCGCGTTTCGTTGATTTCCTTCAGGCTGACCTGGGTGACCTGAAAGCCGTAGGCGTAGATGACCAGAGCGGCGAGGACAAGAAGACCCAGGCGCAGGGATTTGTACAGGCTTTTGTTTTTCATAGCTCAGCCCACCCGCTCGGCTTCTTGCCCGTAAATTTCTTTGAATTTTAGATCATCGATCTCCGCCGGCAGGCCATCGAAAACCAGGCGACCATCGTTGAGGGCCACGACGCGGTCGGCATAGCGGTGCACCAGGTCCAGAAAATGCAGGCTGCACAGCACGGTGACGCCGTCCTCCCGGTTGATTTGCTCAAGGTACTGCATGATGCTGTGCGCCAACACGGGGTCCAGGCTGGCAACCGGCTCATCGGCAAGGATGATCTCCGGATCCTGCATGAGGGCACGGGCGATGCCAACACGCTGCTGCTGACCGCCCGAAAGCTCATCAGCGCGGGAGTAGGCCTTGTCGGCAATGCCCACACGGGTGAGCTGCTTAAGGGCTTTGTCGATATCCTTCCCGGGGAAGCGGTTAATCAGAGACCAGGCCGGGTTGATGTACCCCAGGCGACCGGCCAGTACATTGGTGATGACACTGGAACGGTGCACCAGGTTGAAATGCTGGAAGACCATGCCGATCTTGCGGCGGATGCGGCGCAGGTCGTCTTGCGAAGCGGCCGTGATGTCTGCGTCGTTCCAGAGAATCTGCCCGGCGGTGGGGTCGATGAGACGGTTGATGCAGCGCAGCAAGGTGGATTTGCCTGATCCACTCAGCCCGATAACCGCCAGGAACTGACCTTTGGGAACGGTGAAACTGACTTTATCCAACGCCAGGACGCCGCCGTCGTAGATCTTCGTGAGGTTGTTGATTTGCAGCATGGATGGATTCTGCTCTTATCGATCGATTGGGATAAGGGAGTATGGTGGTTAACAGCCCAATGTTGCCCATGATAGCGCATAATGGGAGAGATGACAAGAGAATTTGGAGGCCAGGCTTTCGCAAAGCCGGAGCCTTAGCCAACAAGGCACGCAGACACAAAGGTAAGCGAAACCTGAGGGGCCGGCCTGTCTATTGAAACAACTCACCGGCTCGGCGCGCCTTCATAAGCCAGGCGATGCCGTTCTGGCCACAGGCAGCCCAAGGTTTTGTTGATCAGGCGTTTTGGAAATTGGGGATATTAACGACTTCGCTGACAAACTGTTTGAGACCAAAGGGGCGCATCACTTCCCACGTATTGGCGCCCGGCATGCGGCGCAAACCGTAATCACCCCTGGAGGAAAACGCAATGATTTTGGTTTGGGGGAGATTATCCAGGGGTAAATCCAGGTCGGGTTTACCCTGGGCATTGAGGGATAGGACCACCACATCGACCCGGCAACCATTGCGATGGTCGGCGAACGGGCGCTCGGGCATTGGCAATGTATCCAGAACATCAGCGACATCCATGGATTGGATGATTTTCTTGAACAGATCGGTATAGAGCTTTGGACTGTAGTGAATCCACACCCGCGGTCGAAACATGAAGGAAGCCCTCCTACCTTATAATACAGTAAGAGGGCCTATCAAAAAAGATAATTATGAGGTATTCGTCCTCATCCAAATGAGGTAATTCTGTGAAAGATCAATAGTACATGGAGGTTTCCTGGGGCCGGCTGAGGATGCCGTGTTTGAGACCAAAGGCCACGGCCTCCAGGCGGGAATGCACGCCAAGCTTGGAAATGAGGTTGCGCACATGGGTGCGAACGGTGAGCGGGGCAATATTCATCTGCGCAGCAATCTCATCTCCCGATTTGCCGGCTGCCAGCGCCACCAGGATTTGATACTCACGCGGGGTGAGGTCTTCCCAGATTTCGTTCTGATGGTCGATGACCGACTTCTCCCGGTGGGAATGTTTGAGCATACTGAGCATCAGGTCAGGAGGGAGGAAGATCTCACCGGCATGAACTTTGTGAATGGCAGTCAGCAGACTATTGAGAGAACAACCTTTTTGCAGAAAACCGCTGACGCCGGCTTCCATGGCATTCAGCAGGGTGTCTCGCTCGGAATGACCGGTTAAAACGATGGTGCGTGTGGCCGGGCTGACCTGGGAGATATAAGCAAGAAGGTCAATACCATTGCCATCGGGCAGGCCAAGATCGAGAAGCAAAATATCTGGTTTGGCGCTGGCGATTAGTTCGCGCCCCGAAGCCAGGTCGTTAGCGCCCCCTACAAAGGAAAAGGCGCTTTCCAATTGCATCATTAAATCAAGCGCATCGATCAATACCTGGTGATCTTCGATTATTGCAACCCGGATCATAACACTCCCCTTGCTTAACCATTAGTTAACACCAGTTGGTGCTGAATAATATAACGAGATAGCAACGAAATTGTTACATTTCAATTTTTGCGACCGGCGCGTAAACTCACCTGGCAGCTGGAGCTACCCGGTGCGACAGGTAAAAATGGAGTAGCAAGGAGACCGGGCCGGTTCGCAGGCCCGTATTTAGTGGGTGAACGATTCCGAGAAGAGGTTGGCGGGCAAATCGATGTTGTTGACAGCAAATTTTTCGGCGAAGCGCGGCCGCAGTCCGGTGGATTTCAGCGAGCCGATGACGCGGCCATTCTGGAAACCGGTCTGCTCAAACATGAAGAGGTCCTGCATGACGATGCTCTCGCCCTCCATGCCCTGCACTTCAGCCACCTGTGTCACACGGCGGGTGCCGTCCCGCAGGCGCTCCATGTGAACCACCAGGTTGATGGCGGAGGCCACCTGCTCTCGGATGGCTTTGAGCGGCAGCTCCATGCCGGCCATCAACACCATGGTTTCAATACGGCGCAGGGTATCGCGCGGGCTGTTGGAGTGGATGGTGGTCATGGAGCCATCGTGACCGGTATTCATGGCCTGGAGCATATCCAGGGCCTCGCCGCCGCGCGCCTCGCCGACGATGATGCGGTCGGGACGCATGCGCAGGGCGTTGATAACCAGCGACCGGATGGTGACTTCGCCTTTGCCTTCGATATTGGGGGGGCGTTTTTCCAGGCGCAGGGCGTGTTCCTGTTTTAGCTGCAGCTCGGCGGTGTCTTCGATGGTGATGATGCGCTCATTGGAGGGAATAAAGGCCGAGACCACATTGAGCAGTGTGGTTTTACCGGTGCCGGTGCCGCCCGAGATAATCATGTTGATGCGCGCTTCAACGCAGGCGCGTAAGAAGAGCACCAGCGAGGGGGTCAGCGTGCCGTTGGCGGTGAGGTCCTGGGCGGTGTAAGGGGTCTGGGCAAACTTACGGATGGTGAGGATGGGGCCGTTGAGTGAAAGTGGTGGGATGGTGGCATTGACACGGTAGCCGTTGGGCAGGCGGGCATCCACCATGGGGGAGGCTTCATCCACACGGCGGCCCAGGGGCGATACAATCCGGTCGATGATGCGCATCAGATGAGCTTCGTTTTCAAAGACGACGGTGGTTTTATCGATTTTGCCGGCGCGCTCGATGTAAATATTCTGGTGGCCATTCACCATCACTTCGGTGATGGTGCCATCCTGGAGGAGCGGCTCCAACGGGCCGTAGCCCAGGATATCGGAAATGACCCAATCCAGCAGCGTGGTGCGGTTGGCACGCGTATACAGCAGGTTTTCTTCGGCCAGCACCTGGTTGAAAAAGGTTTCAATGGCCTGGCGCATCTGCGGGCCGTGATCGATGGTGACATCGCCTTCGGTTTCGGTGAGCAGTTTTCTTTGCACCCGGTCGCGGATCAGGTAAACATCGGTGGTTACGCCGCCGATGCTTTCAATGTGTTTAATATCGGCGTGCTGGCCGAGGGGGCCAGTTGCAGGGCGGGTATTGATGGCCGGACGATTGGTAAACATGGGTATTACCTCCAAAAAGCAGGCAGTTACGGCTGTACCGGTATATTGAGCGAGCGGCCGGGTGGGATGGTGCGGGCTGACCCCAGGTTGTTGGCTTGCAGGATGGCTTCGACGGTGGTGTTGTACTGGCTGGCAATCTGGGTGATGTATTCGCCCTCTTTGACAATGTGCGTGACCTGAGGCAGGATGACAAAGACAGTTCGGGCGGCGTCACGGAAATATTTGTAGGCGGTGCGGTAATTGCGCGATTGGGCAAACTGTTCTGCAGATTTTAGTTTACTGGTCAGATCGGGGCGTTTCAGCAGCTCGCTCTCATCCAAATTGGCGAGCTGGATGGCAGCCCGGTAGATGGTGACTGCGGTTTCATATTCCCCCAAAATGCCCTGAACCTCGGCGATTTTGTACTGGGCCTGGTAGAGGCGCAGCGCCGATTGGTCTGACTCCTCGGCTAACACGGCAGCGCGCTGGAAATCGGCCAGCGATTCTTCGTAAACCGTGGCAAGCATCTCCGTATTTCCGCGGGCGATATAAGCTTCGTAAACGGTCTGCCGGGCGGTGCCGGAGGCATAATCGGGATCTTCGGCGATCACTTCTTCGAGAGCCGTGATCACAGCGGTGTAGTCGCCTTTTTCGAAATCGGTCTGGGCCTGGATGAACAACTGGGCCAACCGGCGCTGGGTTTGAACCAGCGCGTCATCGGGCTTCAAATCCAGCGCTTTTTGGAAGTAGGCTTCGGCAGCCGCCAGAGCGGCAATCGAATCGGCTTTGCCGACCAGTGCAGCGGCGGCGGCATCCACATAGCTGCGGTAGAGGCGGTCTTTGAAGGTCTGGCGGGCCTGCTCGCGCTCCAATTGGATGACCGGATCCTGTGGGCGCAGGGCGAGGGCTTTGCGGAAATAAACTTCGGCTACCTCAAGCGCATCGAGGGAATTTGCGTCGGTGGACAGGGCTGAGACGGCAGCGCCCATGTAGCTGTTAAACAGGCGCTCGTCCACGAGCGTGGACTCTGTACTGTGGATTGAGGGCGCGCAGCGTCTCGTAGCTGGAGGCGGCCGCGGGCCAGTCTTCGGCTGTATAGGCTTTGTCGGCCTGGGCAAGGATATCTCCCAGGAAAAAGCGGCCCTGGATATCAGCGATGCGGATGGAGATGTCTTTGTAGAAAGGCTCCTCGGCCTGAATGGCTTCCAGCAGTTCGAGGGCCTGGGTCATTTCGCGCTGATCCATCAGTTGTACAGCCAGCTGGTAGCGAACTTCGATATCCAGCATTTTATTGGCCTGGTTCATGGCCTGTTTCAGGCCGGGGAATTCCGGGTTAACGGTGGACACCTGGTCGAAGAGGGCCAGGGCTTCGGTGTAGCGCCCCACCTGCAGCAAATCCTGACCATCTCTGAAAGTGACCGCCATCTCAACCATTTGAACTTCGCTCTGGATGCGGGCGCGAGCCGTGCTCCACTGATTTTGAATCCAGGAGGAGTAGGCAATGACGCCCGAGAGGAGCAAAACCAGGGCAGCGGTGACCACCCCCAGCCGGATCATGATGCGCCGGGCTTTGCGCCGGTTGGCCTGACGGTGATCGTCGATTTCATCGGCGTCGATGCGGGCGCGCATGCGCATTTCCTGGCGGAGTGTGCGCAACTGGTGGTTGAGCGGATATTTTTCCACCATCTCATCCAGCTTGCGTAAACCGGCTTCCCAACTGCCATTTTGAAACTGCAGCATAACAGCCTGGAAGTCGGGGTCGGTCAGGTGGCTTTCGGTTGGGTTGGCAATCATAACAACTCCGGTGCGAACAAGGTGTTGAAGGGTCCGGGAAGATCAGAAACTACCAAAGAGATCCATAAGCTGGGGGATAGCCGGACCCAGGATAACTGCCATAATGGCAGGGAAGATCAAGAAGGCCAGAGGCACAAGCATCTTGATGGGGATGGTGCGGGCCTGTTCCTGCGCCCTGAACCTGCGTTCAACGCGCATTTGCTCGGCCTGGGCATGCAAAGTATCGGCGATGCTCATACCGATCTGCTCGGATTGCAGGATAACGGAGACGAAGCTGGAAAGCTCGGGCACTTCCAGGCGGTCGGCCATGCTGCGCAGGGCATCCCGCCGGGAGACGCCCATTTCCATCTCGGCTACTACACGGCCTAATTCCAGGCTGATGGGCGTCTTCCAGGATTCACTGACGCGCAGCATGGATTGATCAAAGCCCAGGCCGGCATCGGCGCACACGCTGAGCATATCCAGGGCATCGGGCAGACCTTTGCGGATTTTGTTCTGACGTCGGCGGGCTGCGCTGCGCAGCCACATGGTGGGGTAGAGGTAACACAAAATGGCAATCAGAACGGCAAGCAGCAGGTTGATCTGGGTGACGCCTTTTTGGAGCACAAGAAAGACCATCACGATAGCCAGGAGCATAAATGCGATGCGCAGGCCATAAAACTCACGCGGCCCCAGCCCCAGCGGGCTGCCAGCGACGAGAAGCTGGCGTTTGAGGTCTTCCATGGAATGGGCGGGGGTCAGGCGCCCGAGGAATTGGCCAATATTCTTGAAAAATGGAAGCAGCGTGCGGTTGAGGAAAGGGCCAGCCAATTCACGGCGGATGGCGGTGGGTCCGCCCAACAGGCGGCGGGTTGGCTCGATATCTTCGACAACGTAGGTTTGCAGCCTGCCAGAAAGGTCATCACGCCGCAGCCAGGTGAGGCTGAGGATGAGTGCCAGAATACCAAAGCTGAGAAATAAGAAGCTGGCGGCGGCGATTAGAAGGGTTGTCATGGATTACCTGTTTCTTGTCTTGTGTGTATGTGCGGCTCAAACATCCATGCGGGCCAGGATGCGGATCAGGATATTGCCAAGGATAACGGACAGCAGGGCGCCGATAGGTACGCACAGGATCAGGCCGGGTTCAAACATGCGCCCGATGTATTCGGGATTGATGATGAACAGGGCGGCTGCCACGAGGAAAGGCAGCATGGTGAGGAAATAGCCGGAATAGCGCTGCTGCGATGTGAGGGCGCGGATCTCGCTGAACAGGCGCACACGCTCGCGGATGGTGGTGGTAACGGCTTCCAGCATGGTGGAGAGGTTGCCTCCCACCTGGCTGTTGATATTGACGGCTGTGACCACCAGGTACAGATCGGCGTTTTCCATGCGGGAATTCAGATTGTTGAGGGCCTGGCTCATCGGCAGGCCCAGGCCGACCTCGCGCCGCACCCGGCGGAATTCATCGGAAGCGGGGGCGCGCATTTCGTCGATGACCACATCCAGAGCCTGCAAAAAGCTGTAACCAGAGCGCACCGCTCCCTTGACCAGCACCAGCACATCCACCAGCTGCCGCTCGAACTTGATGCGGCGGTTATAGATGGCGCGGCGCAGGAGCATATCGGGAATAACAAAGGCAATAATGGCAACCCCCACGCCGGGGAGGATGGATTGAGAGAAGAGCCAGCCTGCCAGCAGCCCGATCACGGTGCTCCAGAAGCGGATGAGCACATATTCGGTTTCAGTGATGGGCCAGTTGGCGCTCAGCAGCCGCAGGTTGAGCTGTTCGGATGTGAAAACCGACAACATGGAGTTCAGGCGCAAACGGGCGCGGATAAACTGGGCCCGGCGGCGATCCAAAATCCGGCGCGGGGCTTCATCGGGGATGGATGCGTAGGTCTCCAGGCGTTCGTTAACTTCGGTGTTGGCTGAGAAGACGTTGACGAAGCCCAACAGGACAATCAGCGCGCCAATGGAAATCGCGAGTCCAACGAGCAGCAGTGTTACCAATTCCAGAGACATAGCGTGGTTCCCTGATCTGGCTAACCCAATTGTGAGGAGGCCATGAGAGCTTCTTTCTGGCTCTTGTTGAGCGCAGGCGTGGTTACCTCGGAAGCTGTCTCGAGGGCGTTCATGGCTAACAGGCTTTTGGAAAGCTGCCGGATGGCGCGGGCCGCCGGGCTGCGCGGGTAGCGCACCACCAGCGGGATGCCGCGATTGATGCTGCGCAGGCATTCCGGGCCATCATCGGGGACCTGGGCGAAAACCTGGTGGCGCAGGGCGGTTTCGATATCTTTGAGCTTGATGCCGCCCGGGATGCCCACCCGGTTCAGCAGAACCAGGATTTTGTCGGCAGGGTAGCCCAGCGCCCGGCTGATCTGAATAAAACGGCTGGTATCGTGCAGCGAGGCCAGGTCGGGTGAAGTGACCAGCACAATGCGGTCGGCGGCATCCATCAGGGTGACGGTATTTTCGGAGAGCGAACTGCCTGCGTCGATGACGATGTAATCGTACTGGCGCTGCAGGCCGGTGTAAATGTTATAGAGATCGTCCGGCCGGATGCCCTGGGCGAGCTGCATATCGGCCGGGGCAAGCAGGACGTGAATGCCGATGGCGTGCGGGATGACAATTTCTTTGACCAGAGATTCATCCATACTGTTGGCGTGCGGCAGCAGATCGGCCAGGGTATTGCGGGCGCGGATGTTGAGGACGACATCCAGGTGGCCAAAGAATAGTTTTCCGTCCATCAGCAAGACCCGGGCGCCGGTGTTCTCCAGCAAGGAAACCGCCAGGTTGGCGGCAATCGTGGTGCAGCCAACCCCACCCCGCGGGCTGAAGACAGCCACCGTGCGCATTGCTTTCACTTCGGTGGTTTTGGCGGTGGCGGCAACCGTTTGAAATTTTTCGCGGCGCGATTTCAAGCTCGCGCACCCGGCGCATCGTGCTGAGCAGGTTGATCTGGGTGAAAGGCTGCACCAGGAATGCGCGGGCGCCGGCCAGGGTGACCTGTTGGATAACCAGGGGGTCGTTTTCGGGCAGGATAGCAATGACGGAAGCCTCAGGGAGCTGCAGGGTGAGATCGTCGATGATATCCAGGGTGGGCTGGTCGCCCAGCTTGTGATCGACCAGGATCACACCCGGTTCGGCGGCGCGCAGCTCGCGGAAGAGGCGCTCCATCGAAGAGAGAATATCAATGAGCTGGAACTCCTTCTGCGAGCTGAAGGCCGCTGTCACCTGCTGCTGCACAGGGCCGGGGTCACCGATAAAAACCACGCGGACGGGTTCATTAGGGTTTGTCATACGCATTCCTTAAGGTAGGTTTCGATCCAATAGGATAAACTGCTCCGCCTCATCTGCGCGGCGCTTCCAGGCTGTAACGGTCATTCAGGTAATCTTCGGTCACCGGGGCAAGCTCGAAGCTGGAGGTGGAAGTGGGTGAACGCAGGACGACATCGAAAACGGCATCCGTGTCGAGCATGTATTTGAGCACCAGGGCATCCTGCGGCGAAACCGCCAGCAAATAGGCGCGTTCAGCTTGGTGTTGGAAGGCCGCGGGGTGGGCTGGGGCTGAGGCGTGGCATCTGCCGATGGCAGGTTGACCGTTGCCCCTTCTTCTTCCCGGATGACATCCACCACCATGGCGGTAATTTGCATGTGCTGCAAAGCATTAAAAGTGAAGATCTGTTCTTCGGTAATGGGCTCACCATCGGTCGTCGTAACGGGCTCGCCGTTTTCTCCGAACACAGGCACGGTCTGCCGGACGGTCACCAGGATGTCAATGACATCGCCGCGTTGGAGCAGGCTGAGGGAGCTCATCAGGTCGGCGCCGGGAAAAGCCATGAGCACCTGGTTATCGGTCAGCACGAAACCCAGGTCGTGGCTGATGTTGGTGGGGTCGGCCAGCTGGTGGTTCATGACCAACTCGCCGGCTACAAGCTGGACTTTGGTGATGCGCCCGATGGCGGCTTCGGCCTGGACGATGACCCCCGGGGGGGCCAGGTCGATGGGCATATCCAGCATGCGCAGGTCTTCGGATTTCAAGATGCTGCCCAGGGGGATATCGTGGGTGACGGCTACCACCCTCTGCGTGAGAGGCGGCCGCGCCGTGGGAGCGGGTAACGGTGCAATGGTCTGGCGCAGCAGCACCGTCAGGGCATAAAAACCCACGGCTGCCAGGGCCAGACCGGCCAGGAGAATGATGATACCGACGCGCAATCGTTTGCTCAATGGTTGCCTCCCCAGAAACTGTAAAGATGTCGGCTCAGCGGGTCAGATACAGGGTGTAAGCGCCCATATCAACCCCGCCGCCGCCGCCCGGCCCGCCGCCCATCCCGGGCACGAAGCCGACGATAAAATAGCCTTCGATGGTTTTGGTATTATTTCTAATCACACCCAGATCACGCGCCGCTTTGTGTCCGGAGCACTCGCCGTGGTGAACGCCGGGGGCGTTGACGCACGAGACATAAAAGTTGGCAAATGTGATGATGTGGTAGTAATAGCTGCCGCCGGCTGAGGTGAGCAGGGTGTCTTGTGGATGAACATTAGCGGCGCATCTGGGATCGGGATAACGGTCGCAGATGTGGTCAAAGACCGGCACGATGACAAACTGGCCTTCGTGGTCGGCCACAGCCTGGAAGACGCTGTTGGCCACGCCCGACTGCCCGCCCATCCAGGTGTGGGAATGGACGATGGGCACGCCCGAGCCGTTGATCCAGCCGATCAGCTCGCTGGCGCCGCCGCCGCCGCCGTCCAGGTCGAGCCAGGAGCGGTCGCCGTTGGCGATCAGGTCGTCATCCCCATCGCCGTCCAGGTCGCACTGCAGCCAGCCGCCAGTTCGACATGCAGATATCTGCGAGATCGTCCGGCTCTGCGGCAGAATCCATGATGATATACAGCTCCGGGTAGATTTCGCCAGAAGGGAGCGGATGTTCCAGGTAGTTGTTCAACTGGTCGATGGTCAGGCGCTGCTCCTGGCAGTCTTCACTGTCGGAGAGCTCACCGCTGATCGGCGGGCGGCAGGCCCAGCCCACCGGCAGGACGCTCTCGCCGGTGGTTGGCGAAAAACAACCCGCCGCGGCGGAGGCCTGGGCGGTGATGTTCTGGATGCCAATGAAGTGGGCAAAGGTGGTTTGCACCGGAATGGTGGCGGTGACGACGACCTGGCGCGCCTCCAGGTTGGCCGATACGTCCGCGGCAGCGGCTTCATTGTGGGTGACGGCGTACTGGTTGCCGATGAACTCGGCCTGGCTGACGCTCTGGGTCAGGCACAGCGTGCGCGCCCCGGCCAGGGCGCCGGCATCGGCGGCATTCTGGGCGGCGCGCCGTTTGGACAGCACATTGCCGCCGTCCAGAACCAGGCCCAGGATGCCCAATAAGACCACCATCATCAGGGCGACTATCGCCAGGGTTTGGCCGCGCTGTAAATTCAATCGTTGCATCAAGATCTTCATCGCACACTTCCTCCGGGACGCGCAGGGCGCCTCCGAACGATTTACCGGTTGGTCATTCCTCGATTTGCATGGTTGCCTGGCTTGTGAGGGTAAAAGTGTTTGACCCTCGCCTGAGCAGGATAAGAATCGGTGTAGCAGGTGTGAAATCGTAGCTGACGGTGACGCGTAACGCCCCGGCGTAGGGTGAGAAGCAAGCAACAGCGGCCTGGAGACCGGCGGTCAGCCGCAGGGCTTCTTCTTCGGCCAGGTCGCAGCGCACCGGGTAGATAATTCCGCTGCGCGCCCCTTCACGGGCGGCGTTTTGAATGGTGCTGTAGACATAAACCACGCGCCCCAGGTCGACGATCAGCATCAGCAGGAGCATAAAAGCCGCCAGGATCAGGGCAAATTCCACCAACCCCTGAGCTTTGTTGGAAGGTGAGAGGCGGATTTTCATGGCACCAACATCTCCGTTGAACGGCGCAGGACGAGGGATCCGGGCAGGAACCAGCCTGTGACCGGGACAAAATTGTAAGTAACTGTTACGCGCACCGGGTAACCGGCATCACAGCCGGGGAAGGCGTCCAGATCGCGGCAGTACGTGACAGCGACATTGCTGTTCGTGAGCGCAATGATGCTTCCCTGGGCTTCCTGCAGGGCGGCGCGTTTGGTGCAGCAAAACGCCGTATTGCAGGTGGTGGCATCGCTGCAGGTTCTGCTAGCGGAGATGGCATTATCACGCGGGTGCAGGGTGAGATAGCGGGCGCCCTCGCGGAGACGTTGGTGATGGTGATCACACCAAAAAATGCGCGTCCCAGGTCGAGCACACCCACCGCCATGATCACAAGCAGGCCGACCACCAGGGCAAATTCCACCAGTGCCTGGCCCGGACTGCCGGATCGCTTGGAATTCTTATCGGTGTGGGTGCGCATGCCGTTTACCTGCTCCCCGCCGCCTGAAGGCTGTTCTGGCGGACTTTTAACAGATCGGTGTAGGTTTCGCGAAAGGCCCGGATCAGCTCGGAACCGAAGAGCTGCACCCCGCTGTCCAGGATCATCTGGTAGGCTTCCTGGACGGGAATTTCCTTTTTATACAGCCGCGGGGTGGTGAGGGCGTCGAAAATATCCGCCAGGCCACAGATGCGCCCGCTGAGGGGGATGCTCTCGCCTTTGAGGCCGCGTGGGTAACCGGAGCCGTCCCACCTTTCGTGGTGGGTCAGGGCAATGATTTCGGCAGCCTGCAGCACCACAGACGGCGAGCCGTGCAGCAGCTCGGCGCCGATCAGCGGGTGGCGGCGCACCAGCTCCCATTCGTAGGGGGTGAGCTGGTCGGCTTTGGAAAATAACTCGGCAGGCAGGCTGACTTCACCGATATCGTGGAGCTGGCTGGCGTAGGAGATGACCTCCGCATCGGCGTGCGGCAGACCGACGGCGCGTGCCAGGTAAAAGCAGTAACCGCGCATTCGTTCGACATGCGCGCTCACATCTTGTTTTTGATACTCTGCCAGGCAGGCCATGCGCTGGATAGCATCCATGAAGGGCCGGTCGGTGACTTCGGATGTGGTGACTGCCATATGGTTAGCGCCTCTTCTTTGCTGCGTGGTTCCGGTGGTCTGGCGTGCCAGAACTTCCAGATGGTACCAGCGGGTTTGCCTGAGCCTGTGGGTCAGTGAAAGGAGAGGGTCAGGCCCCCCGATTCTATTTTGATTCTAATTTGGGTGGCTGGAGATGACAACGTGCCAAAGAGGTATTTCAATTACCCTATTTGAGGTAGAAAAGCGTAGGCTGCAATGAAATTGCAATGATTGCAATTCTACCCCGGCTGCACATAAGCCAGCGGATCCAGGTAGCGCGCCAGGATCCATTTTTCCCCGGCATTGAGCGGCATTTGCGGGTCGCGGGACAGGTCGGTATCCCAGGTGGCGCCGTAGGCCAGGGCCAGATGGAGGAAAGGTTCCACCGGTAGGTGCGGGGTTTGGATCCAACCCAGCCGGCTTCCGAGTGGATACAATTTGCCGGGCTGGATGTCGTCGATCGCGCTCAGGCCGGTAAAGACGCTCAAAACCCGGGCGCCATCCGGCTGGAGATGGCGAAAGATCAGGCTTCCGCCGGGGTGTGCGGCGGCGCCAGCCGGCCCGGCATACAAACATTCGCCGTCGGCAGGCAGGATAACCGGATGGGCCTGCACCCTGGCGGCGGGGGCGTTCGCCTGGGCGGGGTACAGGTCAATCCCTTCGTGGTTGTGCGGGGTCAGGAAGGCGCTTCCGATGCGGCAGGCAACGGCAGGTAATGGCAGCAGCGGCTGGCGCAGCAGCCTGGGCAGGGTGAGGCGCGGGAAAAGCTGGCGGTCGAGCAGCCAGAATTTGCTGGCGGCTTCCCATTCGTAAACATCCCGCTGTGTGCCCACCAGGACGAGATAATCGCGGATATACCCGAAACAGCGCCGGACCGTCTGCGAAAAGCCCCCGGAAGCGCCCCAGAACGGGCCAAAAACCAGGCCAAGCATGGTCGCATCGTTCTCAACCAGGGCTTTCACCGCGATCAGGTAGCGGATCAGGGCGGTGAACTTTTTCCCGGGGTCGGCTTTGCCCAGCTGGATTTCATGGTGACCCAGGATATTGGGCAGGGTGATGGCGTAACGCTTCATCACCGCCCACACCACCCCGACCACGTTGGCAATCTGGCGCGAGGTCAGGGCGCTCTCCGGGCTGTCAAAGTCGTACCCGCAGATTTCGATGGCTATCGTGCGCAGGTTCGGGTCGGTCTGGGGATGACCATCAAACATATCCTGCAGGATTGTGTGCACGCCTGAACCCTGCTTTTCAAGCTGGTAGAGGGCGCGGACAAAATACTGTTTTTTCTGCTTGTGGCCTTCGTGATCCAGCGGCATCAGGTGCGAGGCCAGGAAAGGACAGCCATCGCTGTCCGGGGCCTGGGTTTGCAAAATGCCAATTTCACCGGCGCTCGCCTGGTCTGCGGGCCGAGGTTCAGCCCAACCAACCAGGTAATGGGCGCTGGTGCGGGTGATGTAATCATCCACCGGGCGCAGACTGTCGAAGCCGCGCAGGTAGCCTTTGACCGTGCGGTCAAAATTATCACGATCGCCATACCAGTGCAGCACGATCGTCCAGGGCAGGCTGGTGGAAAGACGATCGACGCGCCGGCTGCGCTCACGGTTCCACTGCGTGGGGGCGAGGGGCGCCCGGGCGGGAGGCGAGCCGTCTTTCCACAGGTACAGATAGCCGTCTGCGCCGATATGCGCCGGCGGTACCATCGAGAGGATCGCCCGCAGGCTCACAGGGAGCTGCCCGATGTGGATAGCTGACAGGCCTGCGGGATCTTCCGCCCCTCCCGGCGCGGCTTCAGGCAGGGCCAGGCCGGCCGCGCACAGGCCTGCAAAGTGCAAGAAGTCTCTCCGGCTTAGTGGATTGGATAACCGTTCGGGTGGCATACTTCCCCAAATTCTCCCAATTAATCTTAGGTGCTGAGCCGGGAGAGTACAACCCGCCTGGGAGGTATCTTTTCTACCTCAATCGGGGTAAGCATCTTTCTTGCGGGCGGGCGTCCGTATGCCCGGATGCCGCCCACCTACCCCAACATCCTGCAGACCGGGTATACCCGTGCCCGGCTGCCCCGATCCCATCCCTTCGGCGGCATGGGGATGCCGCCTCACCCGAAAAAAGCGGGGGTTGCCGCCTCTTCACGCCCAGCAATACCGGGTTCGCCTCTTGCAGAGTGCCTTCCTAAAGGTTACAATCCCTGCACGATGACCATAGACGAGAACTATCAAAAAACGCTGGACTACCTGTACAGCTTTGTGGATTTCAGCATGACACGCGGGGCGCGGATTGCGCCCGACCAGTTTGACCTGGCGCGCATGCGGGATTTTTTGAGCGCCCTGGGCAACCCGGAGCAGGCCTACCCCTGCCTGCACATCGCCGGGACCAAAGGCAAGGGGTCGGTATCAGCGATGTGCGCCAGTGCGCTGCGAGCAGGGGGGTACCGGGTGGGTCTGTACACTTCACCGCACCTGGAAGATTACGCCGAACGGATCCGGGTCAACGGCGAGAACATCCCGCATGCTGAAATGGCGCGCCTGGTCGATGAAATGAAACCGGCCATCGAAAGCATCCCGCGCCTGACGACTTTTGAAATCACGACCGGTCTGGCCTTTTTGTATTTTGCCCGACAGGGTGTGGAGGCAGCGGTGTTTGAGGTGGGCCTGGGTGGGCGGCTGGATGCCACCAATGTGCTTTTACCCGCAGTGACCGTCATCACATCCCTTTCTTATGACCACACCTACATCCTGGGTAATACGCTGGCTGAGATCGCCGGAGAAAAGGGCGGGATTATCAAGCCGGGGGTGCCGCTCGTCGCGGCGCCGCAGCAGGAAGAGGCGCGCCTGGTTTTGGAGCGGATTTCTGCAGAGCGCGGGGCGCCTTTGATCCAGGTGGGCCGGGATGTGCTTTTCCGGGCGGGTGCGCATACCCTGGACGGCCAGGAGCTGGACGTGTGGCGCGAAGGCCAGACTGCGCAGCGGCTCTTCATCCCGCTGCTGGGGAGCTACCAGGTGGAAAACGCGGCCGTGGCCTGGGCGGCGCTGGAACAGTTTTCGCAGCGAGCGCTGCCGGTGAGCCCGGAAGCCGTGCTGCAGGGGTTCGCGGGTGTAGATTGGCCGGGGCGCTTTGAGGTGCTGCGGCGCGAGCCGCCGGTGGTGGTCAATTCGGCCCACAACCGCGATTCTTCCCGCAAGCTGCGCCAGGCTCTCGACGATTACTTTCCCGGGCGTGAGGTGGTGCTGATCTACGGCGCATCGGAAGACAAGGATATTGCCGGTATGTTTGATGAGCTGCTGCCACGCGTGCGCCTGGTGGTGGTGACCAAATCCTTCCATCCACGTGCCATTGAACCGGAGCTGCTGGTGAAACTGGCCGTTAAGCATGACCGGCCGGTGATGGTTGTGCCTGAGGTGGTGGACGCCCTGGACGAAGCCCTGGCTGCCGCCGGGGATGGAGCGGTAGTGCTGGCGACGGGTAGTATTTTTGTGGCCGCGGGCGTGCGCCAGGCCTGGCGGGAGAAAAATTATCATGAAAAACAATGATTGGTTTATGCGCGAGGACGATGAAGAGTTTGGCGAGGCGCTTCACCGGCGGACAGAAGAACTTTATAACGTACCGGATGCCGAGCCGGATGAAGACGGCCTGATCGAATGCGCGGTCCTGCCTCTGAGGGACCTGGTGGTGTTCCCGCGCATGGTTTCGCCCATTTTTGTGGGGCGCGAAAGCTCGCTCCTGGCCATCGAGGATGCCCAGCTGAGCGACCAGACCGTGATTGCCCTGACCCAGCGGGATGCAGACGTGGATGAGCCCGGTGCGGAGGATTTTCTCGCGGTGGGCGTCGAGCTGGCGGTCGGCCGGTTGCTGGATATGCCAGACGGCTCCAACTCTGCCCTGGTGCAGGGGCGGCGGCGGGTTGAAGTGGTGGAATTTATCCAGGTGGAGCCATTTCTGCGCGTGCGCGCCCGGCCCATCTATGATGACGTGGATGTGGATATTCACACCGATGCCAGCATGCGCACCGTGCTGGAGCTGTTTCAGAAGTGTGTGAACCTGGATCGCAGCCTGCCTGAAGAGGCCTACCTGTACGCCATTAATGTGGAAGAACCGGGCTGGCTGGCCGATATGATTGCCACCGCCGTGGCGCCGCCGCTGGAAGTGCGCCAGGAGCTGCTGCTGACGCTGGATCCGCTGGAACGCCTGCGGCGGGTGATCAAGCTGCTGGCGAGCGAAGTGGATGTGCTGGAACTGGAAGATGAAATCCACAGCCGGGCGCAGAGCGAAGTGGACCGCACACAGCGTGAATTTTACCTGCGGGAGCAGATCAAGGCCATCCAGACCGAGCTGGGAGAGGGCGACCTGTGGTCGCGCGAGCTGCAGGAGGTGCGCGCCCGGGTGGAAGCGGCCAACCTGCCGGATGAAGTGCTGGCGAGGGCATTGAAGGAAATTGACCGCCTGGGGCAGATGCCGCCCATGTCGCCGGAGGTGGGCATTATCCGCACGTATGTGGATTGGATCCTGGATCTGCCGTGGACAACACTGACGGAAGACAACCTGGATGTGCGCCACGCCGCAGCAGTGCTGGAGCGCGATCATTACGGGCTGCCGCGCGCCAAGGAGCGCGTGCTGGAATATATTGCCGTACGCAGCCTGAAACCGCGCCGGCTGCGCCAGCCCATCCTGTGCTTTATCGGACCACCCGGAACAGGCAAAACCTCGTTGGGGCAGTCGATCGCCGATGCCCTGGGGCGCAAGTTTGTGCGCCTATCGCTGGGCGGGGTGCGCGATGAAGCTGAGATCCGCGGCCACCGGCGCACCTATATTGGCGCGCTGCCCGGGCGGATTTTGCAAACCATGAAGCGGGCGGGGTCGTTGAACCCGCTGTTTATGCTGGATGAAATTGACAAGCTGGGGCAGGATTTTCGCGGCGACCCGGCGGCAGCCATGCTCGAAGTGCTGGATCCCGAGCAAAACTTTGCATTTTCCGATCATTACCTGGAGATGGCCTACGATCTCTCCAAGGTCATGTTCATCACCACCGCCAACACCGCCAGCACCATCCCGCCGGCGCTGATGGACCGCATGGAGCTGATCGAGTTTCCCGGCTACATCGAAGAAGAAAAGCTGGAGATTGCCAACCGCTTCCTGGTGCCCCGCCAGCTGGCGGAGAACGGGCTGGAGGAAGGCGAGGTGCGCCTGACCAGCCAGGCTGTGCAGCGGGTGATTCGCGAGTACACCTACGAAGCCGGGGTGCGCAACCTGGAGCGTGAGATCGGGCGGGTGATCCGCAAGCTGGCCCGGTTGAAAGCCGAAGGCAAACGCTTTCCCACCCACCTGGGGGCCTCGGTCATCGAGCGCTTCCTGGGACCGCCGCAGTTCTTCAACATGGAAGCAGAGCGCCAGAACGAGATCGGTGTGGCAACCGCGGTGGCATGGACGGAAACCGGCGGCGAAATTATGCCGGTGGAAGTGCTGCTGATGGATGGCAAAGGCAACCTGCAAATCACCGGGCAGATCGGCAATGTCATGCAAGAATCGGCTCAGGCGGCGCTTTCGTATCTGAAATCGCGCTCGAGCAGCTTTGAGATCGATACGCAAATCTTTGACCAGGTGGATATTCATATCCACATCCCCGAGGGAGCCATCCCCAAGGATGGACCCAGCGCGGGCATCACCATCGCCACTGCGCTGGTTTCGGCGTTTACCGGGCGGGAGGTGCTGCGCGAGGTAGGTATGACCGGCGAGATCACCCTGCGCGGGCGGGTTCTGCCGGTGGGCGGCGTGCGCGAGAAAGTGCTGGCGGCTTACCGCTCTGGTTTGAAGACGGTGCTCCTGCCAAAACGCAACCTGAAAGACCTGATCGATGTGCCCAAGAAAGCGCGCAGCGAGATGAAGCTGATACCGGTGGAACACATGGACCAGGTGTTGGAGCTGGCCCTGGCGCCGGCGCCGGCCCCGAGCAAGGGTCGTACGGCGCGGGCGCGTAAAACAAAAGCCGCCTCAGAGACCGGTGAAAAGGAAGTCTCCGGAGGATACGCGGATAAGAAAGCCGAGTGGGGCAACGAGCCGCGCGGTTTACCGCCCATCCCGCCGGCGGCCTGAAGGGCTGCCGGCCGCGAACGGATGACCCAATAACCTGAGGATCAGGCGGGATAATCGAGCGTGGATGCACAACTGATTCAGACACTGCTGAGGCGCGGCATGGGGCCAGATCTGCACTGGCACACGGAAGACGTGCCGGTGGCACGGCTGGCAACCACGCTGGTGGGAATGGCCAATGCCGGCGGCGGGACGGTGCTGCTGGGCGTCACACCACGCAGCGGACATTTGCTGGGGGTGGTTGCGCCGGCAGACACGACCGACCGTGTTTTTCAGGCGGCGCTGCTGGCCGAACCGCCCCTGGTGCTGCCAGTGCCCAGGCTGGTGGCGGTGAACGACCACCAGGTGATGGTGATCAGTGTGCCCGTCGGCTTGCCGCATGTGTATGCGTTGGATGGGCGCTACCTGGGGCGGGAGGGCACCCAGAACAATCCGCTGCCCGCCCGGCGCCTGCGGCAGTTGCTGCTGGAGCGCGGCGTGATGCAGTTCGAATCGCTGCTCCCACCCGGCGCCAGCCTGGACGACCTGGACGGCGAGCAGGTGGAGCAATATGCGGCGCGGGTGAGCGGCGGCGGGGAAACGTCCAGCCGTGAAGTCCTGCTGCGGCGCGGCTGCCTCAAGCTGGAAGACGGTGTTTACCGGCCCACCTACGCCGCGCTGCTCTTGTTCGGGCGCTACCCGCAGCAGTGGCTGCCAGGCGCCAGCGTGCTGGCAGCACGCTTTTCCGGGGCGTCTTTCACCGAAACATTTATGAAACAGGAAATTCGCGGCAGCCTGCCGCAGCAGCTGCGCCAGGCAGAGTTATTCCTGCGCGAGAATATGCGCAGTGTGGTGCGGTTGGTGGGGCTGGCGCACCAGGAGACGAGCGAATACCCCTTCGAGGCGGTGCGCGAGCTGCTGGTGAACGCGGTGGCGCACCGTGACTATAACCTGCAGGGCGATGTGATCCATTTGAATTACTTTTCAGACCGCATCGAAGTGCAGTCACCAGGTGGGCTGCCCGGGCCGGTGACGCTGGATAACCTGCTGGAGGCGCGTTTCTCGCGCAACGCTGTGATTGTTCAGGTGCTGGCAGACCTGGGTTTTGTGGAGCGGCTGGGGTACGGGCTGGACCGGGTGGTGGCGGTGATGCGCGATCAGGGTCTGCGCCCGCCGCGTTTTGAAGAAATCGGCGGGACTTTCCGGGTGACGCTGCACGGCGAGACGCTGCCCCCGGGGAGCAGTGTGGACCTTGCGGTGTACCAGAACCTGGATATCAACCCGCGGCAGCAGGCGGTGCTGGTTTACCTGGCCCGCCGCCGCCGCATCACCAACAGCGAATTCCAGGAGATTTGCCCCGAGGTGCACACCGAAACACTGCGCCGTGACCTGGCAGACCTGGTGGGGCGGGGGGTGCTGATCAAGGTGGGGGATAAGCGGGCCACGTACTACATCCTGAAATAAGTCAACGCGGTAAATTGGGGAGCTGCCAGTTGATTTCTGGCAGACCGGCCTCACGCAGGGCTGCATTGGCGCGCGAGAAAGGCCGGCTGCCAAAAAAACCGCTGGCTGCCGACAGGGGCGAGGGATGCGCCAATTCGATGACCACATGGCGGGTGCGGTCCACAAGCTCTGCCTTGCGGCGGGCATAGGCGCCCCACAAGATAAAGACCACCCGGGTGGGCAGCCGGTTGACAGCCTGGAAGACGGCGTCGGTGAACTGTTCCCAGCCTTTGCCCTGGTGCGAGTTTGCCTGTCCGCTGCGTACGGTCAGGACGGCGTTGAGCAACAGCACCCCCTGGCGCGCCCACGGCACCAGACAGCCGTGATCGGGCGGGGTGGCTCCGACATCCTGCTCAAGCTCTTTGTAGATATTGCGCAAGGATGGCGGCAGAGGCACCTGCGGGCGGACGGAGAAACTGCAGCCGTGCGCCTGGTGGGGTCCGTGGTAGGGGTCCTGCCCCAGGATCAGGACGCGCACCGATTCAATCGGGGTGTACGCCAGCGCCGAAAATATTTCGGTCTCCTTAGGATAGATCGTGCAGCGCGTGCGTTCACCTTCCAGGTAGGCTCGCAGCGCCTGGAAATACGGTTTTTCTAACTCCTGGCCCACAACCGGCAGCCATGCAGCAGGCAGGTTCAGTTCCATGGTTGCTTCCCCTGTACGATGATAAATTATGGACTGGTGATGCGGTATAACGCTCCCGATTGGCGCACCAGGTAAAGCGCGCCGTTTTCGTCTTCTCCAAAGCTGGTAATCTGAGTCAGATTGGGTGAAAATGCATGCACCGTCCAGTCCGGGCCGCTTTTCTGCAGACCGCCGATGGCGCCGGAACAGTAATCGGCAAAGAAGTAAATGCCCTGCAGGGCAGGGCCGGCGCCGCTGCGGGCGACAAGGCCGCCGGTGATCGAAGCGCAGGGTTGGCTGCCGTGCGGGTAGGTGTGAACCGGGGGTACGTAGTTCGGCAGGTTACAGGTACCGGCCAGGCAGAGTGTGCCTTCCCACAGATCCCAACCGTAATTTTCGCCGCCGAGGCTGGCGGCAGGCTGGTAATCGATCTCTTCCTGAGTGCCCTGGCCCACATCACCGATGTACAGGTCGCCGTTGAGGCGGTCAAACGAGAACCGCCAGGGGTTGCGCAGACCCACCGCCCAGATCTCGGGCCGGTAACCCGGTTCGTCCACAAAGGGGTTATCGGAAGGGATGCTGTAACGGGGAGCGGTGGAAGACTGCTGGGTTGCGATGGGCAGGTAAACCCGGTTGTTGAGACCGGTGGTGGGAGCGCCTTTGAACTCCACATCGATGCGCAGCAGCTTGCCGAGCAGGGAAGCCGGGTTCTGAGCATTGTTATACGGATCGTTGCCGCCGCCGCCGTCGCCCGGGCCGATGTAGAGATAGCCGTCGGGGCTGAAGGCGAGCTGCCCGCCGTTGTGGTTGGATTGATCCGGGTGGGGCAGCAGCAAAATCAGCTCTTCGCTGGCGGGGTCAGCCCGGTTGGGATCTGCTGAAAGGCTGAAGCGGGAAACCTGGTTGTTGCCATCCAGGTTGGTGTAGTAGATGTAGAAATGGTCTGGGTGGCTGCCGTAATCGGGAGGAAAGGCCACGCTGAACATGCCTTCTTCGTTGTCTCCGGTGTTGGCGGGCGAACGGACGCGCCCGTGAATATCCAGGAAAGGCGCAGCCAGCAGGCCGCTTTGATAGATGCGGATGACGCCGGCCTGTTCAACGATGAAGAGCCTGCCGCTGCCGTCGCCGGCATGGGTAACATGCACCGGCCGGGTGAGGTCGGCGGTGATGAGATCCAGGCTGATGGGGGGTGTATCGTTCGGGGTGGAAGGGGCAGCCAGGGAGGCGCCTGCCAGGCGGGCAGCTATCAGAAGCAGGGCGGTAAACAGGCCCCAGCGAAATTTGACGCTAAAATGATGTACCATTTTCAGATCTCCTTAATGTACCATTTGATATAACCTGGGCGCCTGGCTGGCGATGACGGCGGGATCACAGCGGTCTCTGTATTTCTCGCCGTCGCCGCCGTATTCAAAAGCCAGCAGCCAGGGCTGCGCCCAATCACCGCAGCGGATGCGCTCCAACGCCCACTCCAGCTCGATCCAATCGGCGGGCAGAACAGGCAGGTGGTCTTGCAGCCGGCCGTTCAAACGATCTATACCGGTAAAGTGCAGCTCCTTCAGGCGGTGGTTGGGGAGGGCGTCTATATAGCGGCGCGCATCCAGCCCCAGGTAGTGAGCGGTGATGCGAGCATGCGAAATATCCAGCAGAAAACCGCAGCCGGTTTCAGACACGATGCGGCGAATGACATCCACTTCCACGGCCGGGCGCAGGATTTCGCCCTGGGCGCCGCGATAGGGCATATTTTCAACGATGACACGCTCCGGGCCGTAACGCCTCACCACGCTGTGCACATCTTCCAGCATGGCCGTTATCAGGCGCATGGCCTGGGCTTTCTCGGGGGTCTCCAGAGACATTTCCGGATATTCCTTGATGCCCGGGTCGAGGTGAACATTGATAAAGGGGGTGCCGGTCTGATCCAGGATGGCGTCGATAGGCGCCCAATCGGTTTTGTGCAGCTTGCCCAGGCGGGCCTTCAACCTGAAGTGCACCGCCACCGGGCAATAGAGGCGCGCTTCGGCGATCATCGCCGGCCAATCGGGGGTTTTGAAGAAATCGATTTGGATATTTCCGCCAGCCAGCAGGGCTGCGGCCTGGGGAGAATAATTGATGGCAAATTTCATAGAGGCTGTCCGAGTTCAGGGGCAGGCATTTTGAATATGCTCTTCGAAGCTGCGCGCAAACAGGTGCTTGCCGGAGCCATCGCAGGCAGCGCGGAAGAAATAATAGGGTGTTTCAGCCGGAGAGGCGACAGCCTGCAGGGCCGGCAGGCCCGGGTTGGCAATGGGAGCGGGCGGCAGGCCTGCTACCCGGTAGGTGTTGTAAGGCGAATCAACCTGCAAATCCTCGCTGGAGAGCGGGTTGGTCCACCAGGTGTTCTGAGCTGTGTTGTAACCCAGGGCGTACTGCACGGTGGGGTCTGATTCGAGCTTGCCGGCCTGCGCCAGGCGGTTCAGGAAGACCGAGGCAATCAGCGGCATTTCTTCGTCCAGCACAGCTTCCCGCTCAACCACCGATGCCAGCGTGACGGCCTGGTAGATATCCAGACGCTGGGCGGCGAAACCCTGGCGCATCTGCGGCGTTATTTTCTGGGCGAAATTCTGCAGGGCCAGCTGGATCAGCTCACCGGCGTCCGCCTGGCGCGGGACGCGGTAAATATCTGGAAATAGGAAACCCTCCACAGAGGCAGTCTGCGGCGTCTCGAGAGCGACCTGGTAGGCTCCGACCGGCTGGCGGGCGGCGGCGAGAAATTCTTCGGGGGTGAAGGCCAGGCCAGATGAGGGGATGGCGGCGGCGATTTCTTCCAGGCGCCAGCCGGGCAGGATGCCAAAACGCACATGGGTGGGGGTGGAATCTTGCATGGCCAGGGCGATCTGCAGCGGCGGCATGGCCGGGCTGAATTCATATTCGCCGGCTTGCAGGGAAATGTCCTGACCGGAATATTTCAGGTAAACGCTGAAGGCCGCCGGATCGGCGATAAGACCTTCAGCGTGCAGGCGGGCGGTGATGGAGCCGGCCGACTTGCCCAGCTCAACGCGGAAGGGCCGCGCCTGCCCGGCGGGGTCGAGCGGGCGGGTGAGGCTGTCTTCGCCGGTGACCAACTGGAAGGCGTAATAGACTTTCTGGAGGGGACCCAGAGCGGGTGAAGCCGGGCCGAAAGTCTGGGCGGCGCGGGCTGGCAGCAGGGCGGCCAAACCTGCCAGAACTGCCAGGCTCAGGCACAGGCCGGAGAGGATCAGGATCACGAGCAGGGAAAAGCAGGCCGGGCGGCGCCGGGTGGAGGTGCGGGTTGGTCTGGTCATTCAGTCTTGATCCAGGTAGGTTTGCAGGATATAAGTCGCGGCGATGTCATCCAGGTGGCCGCTGCGTTTCCGGCGGGATGCGCCCATCGCCAGGCGGGCGTGGCGGGCGGCACGCGTGCTGCCGCTTTCGTCCCATAAAACCACCGGAAGGCCGGTTTGCGCCCGGATGGCAACTGCCAGCCGGGCGGCGCGGCGGCTCTGCGGGGTGGGCTGGTTCTCGTCATCCAGCGCCTGCCCGACGACGATCAGGCCGGCGTCGTGTTCGGCGGCCAGGGCAGCGATCTGGGCGGCATCCACCGGGCGGGAGATGTGGCGCAGCACGGTCAGCGGGTTGGCGATCGTGCCAGACGGATCGCTGAGCGCCAGTCCAAGGTTCACTTCGCCGGGGTCAACGGCCAGGATGCGTTTTTGCAGGTTCACGGATAAATTTCCCGAATGTGCAAAAGGCAAAACTCGAAATATGGTAAGGAAATCAGCATGGATGAGCCTTGAAGTCAGCCTGAAACGATCGAAATCCGAAAAGGCAGCAGCGGCAGAAACGGCCACCAGCGCGGGGCCAGCAGAACGGCGGGCGGCGCATCCAGCGGCAGGACGGCGGAGAGCAGGCGGGCGGCGGTTTGAGGGGTATGACCCAGAACGAGACCGGCAGCCCGGGCAGGGGGGATGCGGGCCTGCACCGTGCGGGTAAAGGCTGCCCGCCAGGTAAGCGGCTGAACGGCATTGGCGGCCGGTTGGGAAAGCTGCTGGATGCGCAGGCTGTCTGGCAGCGCGGCGTAGCCTTCCGGCAGGCTGGCGTCTAACAGAGCGGCGGCCAGGGCCTGTTGATCGGCGGCGGTGACTGCCTGGGCCTGGTATTCGAGGCGCAGGCTGAGCTCCAGCCGGTCGGCGGGCTGAAGCTCGGCGGGGGCGTAGGTCTGATCGATGACCTGTGTAATCGTCAGGGTGGAGGTGAAGAGCAGGTCGCCCGGGGAAAGCTGGGCCTGAATCTCGCGCAGCGCCCCGGCGCGCAGCTCAGACTGCAGGGCGTCAAAGAGCTGCTGGCGGTTGGCGGTAGTGGGGACGGGCACCATGCGGTCGGAGCCGCCGCTGGTGGGCGCAGGGTTGGCGACGGTGAGCTGCAACCCGGAGGCGCCTTCGATGGCGGTGATGGCATTTGGAGGTAGATTGCCGGTTTTACCCGGTAAGACGGCGCGCACCGGCAGGCTGATCTGCTGGCCGATCCCGGCAGGCAGGCGCCCGGCCTGTTGGACGATAAAACGCACCGGCCGCGCGCCAGTGGTGCGCACGATAGCGCCGGCGGAAACCTGCTGGGTCTGCTGTGTCAGGTTGGTAAAGATCACTTCTCCGCTGGCGGTCTGGTCGGGCAGGGTGGTTCGCCCCTGGGCAGCCATGCTGCGGCGGCCTTCGACGGCGGCGGTCAGGGGACGGGCAGGCAGCAGGCCCGATAGATTGATGCCGGCAAGCTCGGGTACGGCGCGCACTTCCAGGGTGATGCGCTGGCTCTGTGTGCCGGGGATCAGGCGCAGCTCGGCGGCGGGGAGCAGGGCTGCGGCCAGGGCGAGAACCGCCAGCAGGCCCAGGATAAAGACCGCCGCCCGCAGCGGTGTTTTTACCAGCCAGGCCGCATCGGGCTGGCGAAGCTGGGAGCGGGTATGGCGGAGATCGGGACGCGGTCCGGGCGGCGGGGCGAGATTTGGGTGGAGCGGAGGCCGGCGGCCGCGCTGTGGGCGCCAGAGACCGCGCTGGGCCTGGCGCAAATCTTTGAAGACGGGCAGCGCCAGCTCGATGGCCAGCTCGTGGATTTCGGGGTCAAGCGTGACCAGGGCCAGCTGGGCTCCCAGGCCGGCCGCGTGGCGCTGAAGCAGCACCAGCTCCAACCGGCGGGTGAGCGGACGGCCTTTCTCCGGCCAGACGAGCAGTATGCGCCCGGTCTTGCTCCAACCCATCTTGTCGCGGGTCGAGATGACATCGTCGTGTGCGTCCAGGCGCAAAATAGTGGTCTTCATCGTGTTTCCAGATTGTTCACTGGATTGATTTTACCAAATTCACTGGCAGCCTGGCCCCGAATTGGGGATGATTGTAAAATCGAAGGGGGTATTGTAAACAGAAAAGTACGCCGTGTCTTCCAGCAGCGGGTAATCCAGGCCGAAATAGGTATCAAAGAAGATGCGAAACGTGTTCACCGGTGAGATGGCGGGGTACAGGCGGGCGGCAGCCTGCGGAGAAAGGTAAAGAGCGTTGAGGATGCGCATGCGATTCTGGGGAGCGGAGCCGATGCCGCCGTGATCGCCCTGCAGGATAATGACCGGCGGGATGGCGGCGTTGGCAATGATCTGCTCCAGGAGGGGAAGCATACGGCTGTTGATGAAGCGCACCTGGTCGCTGTACCCGGGGGCGTCCTCCTGGTCTAACGGTAGGTATTCTCCATCGGCGCCGAAGACATAAGGCGGGTGAGGGATGACCAGATGCACAAAGACGAATTTGGGGCCGGGGGTCAGAGAAATCTCTTTAAGTTTATCCAGCACGAAGAGGATGCGGTTGTAGTGTATCTGGCGTGGATTATCCAGCTCTGGCTGTAAAAAACGGGGCAGGCTGGCGGCGCCGTCGGCCACGATTAAACCGGCGGTGGAGCGCAGCAGCAGGACTTCAAAACCGTTCAGGCCTCCGCCAAGCTCCATCTGCTCCAGCCAGCCGGCGGCGGGGGAATAGTATTCTGCCGCATCCTGCCACTGCGTGCCTTTAAAGCCAGTCTCAAAGGCAATCGTGCGGTAACCGTAGCGCTCCAGGATCTTGCGGACGGCATTGTGCTCGATCAGCTCCTGGATGCCGGCGCGGGTGGAGTGAGCCGGGGTGTACTGCTCGCCCAGGGCAGGCAGGTAATCCATGTTCAGGGAAGAAGCCAGGGAGAGCTGGGTCTGGGCGTAGTTGCTCTGCGCGCAACTGGCAACCGTGAACCCAAGGGCAGCCAGGTCATTGAGGAAAGGGGTGTTATCCATTCCGTACAGCTTTTGCATGGCATCCTGGCGGGTGTAGGCATCCAGAATGATGTAGTAAACATCGGGGCGGGCCAGCCCGGCATCGGGGGCGGGGACATCCGGAATGACCGTTTCCGAGGAAGTCAGTCTGGCGGAAAAAGACCGCTGAGCATACAGGCCGATCTGTCCGAGCGGCAAAACCAGCAGGGTCAGGGCCATAACGTTCAAAACCTGGCGGGTGTTTTGCCAGGAGCGGCGGCTGCGGCGGAAATAGACTGCTGAAACAAGGGTAGCCCCCAGCCACAGGGGCGCAAGCAGGCGGTGGCGGCCCAATTGCAGGCCTGCCAGGGAAGCGCTTTCCAGCAGGGTGTAAACATGTCCGTACATATAAAAAAGCAGCAGACAATCGAAGTCAGGACGCCGGCTGTGTGGCGGTCTTTGACCCACAGCCGGGCGGCGGCCTGGATGAGAGCCGCGAGAAGCAGCGCGGCCAGCAAGGCGCGCACCGACACCCACGGATGGATCTCCTCGATGTTTCTGGCGAGCAGGGCCAGGACGGGGTAGAGTGAGAAAAGGTAAGGGTAGTAGATCGGGCTGCGTTTCATTGAGTCGATTTGAAATAAACTGGCCCAGGCCTGCTAGGGCTGACAACCCGCACGCTGATCGGGTATTTGTTGGTACAGGTAAGGTTTGTCATACCTTGAATAATAACTGGCGTCATCCAGTAACGGGTAAGCCCCATCAAAGACCTGGTTGAATATCACCCGGAAGGAATTGACCGGACTGATGGATGGATACAACGCCGGGCTGCCGCCGGGCAGGTAGTAGGCGTTCAAGATGCTCATGCGGCGCACGGGGTCCTCGATGACCGCCCCGTGATCGCCCTGCACGATGATGATTGGCGGTGCGTTGGAGCGCTGGATGATGCCCTGCAGGATGGGCAGGATGCGCTTGTTGATGAAGAGCACCTGGTTGCGGTAACCCTCGACCGAATCCGGGCGCTCGTGGACGGGCTGGCCGTCGGGGCCGAAGACGTGCGGCCAGTGCGGGGCGACGATGTGGGCAAAGACAAACTTGGGGCCGGGAAGTGCGGGCATCTTCTCCAGCTCGTCCAGTGAGTACAGGATGCGCTCGCGGTAAGCCTGGTCGCGCTTTTCCCAATCGGGAGGCAGGCGCAGGAGGGAGACGCCTTCGGCGAAGATGCGGGCGGCGGTGGTGCGCGTGAGCAGGTTTTCAAAATCGTTGATCTCCGCCACCAGGCGCGGCGTGAGGTACACGTCGGCATCGGAAAGGCGCGTGGCGTCGTAACCGGTATCGAAGGCCACCACGGTGTATCCCAGGTTTTCCAGGGAACGGCGCACCCGGCTGTGGCGGATCAACTCCGCCAGGCCGATGCGGCTGTTGCTGCCGGCAGTGTAGCGGTCAGACAGGGCGTCGAGGTAATCCAGGTTGAGAGAGGAAGCCAGTGAGAGCTGGGTCTGGGCGTAATTGCTCTGTGAGCAGGGCGCCACGTAGAACCCGAGCTGCTCGAGGGCTGAGAGGAAGGGGCGGTTATCCATGCCGTAAAATTTTTCGAGCATATCATCGCGTGAATAGCCATCCAGGATGATGTAATAAATATCGGGGGCGGGCTGCCCGGTGGGGAGATGCAGAGCCTGGGACGGATCGCGGGGAGAGGGAGCGGCGGCGGCCTGGTAGGAGCGCACCTGGTAGGATGCAATTTGCAGCACGGGCAGGATCAGCAGGGCGGCAGCCAGGAGATTGAAAAGGTGGGTGACAGGGCGGAAATTTCGGCGGGAACGAAACCCCATCACCAGCACCAGAAGCGCCAGGGCAACCCAGAGCGGGGCCAGCAGGCGGTGACGGCCCAGCATGCCGCTCAGGAAGGCCGGGTTTTCCAGGTAATTATAGAATTGGCCGTAGGAGAAGAAGAGCGCCAGGAGCAGGGTGGTGGTAAAGCCGGCGCGGTGGGCGTCTTTGAAGAACAGGTTGAGCAGAAAAAAAAGGGCGGCTGCGCCGGCCAGCGAGAAAAGCAGCGGGCGCAGGGCGGCGCTCAACCGGGTTTGCTCGATATTGAAGGCCAGCAATGCCAGGATGGGATAGACGGCAAAAAGAAACGGGTGGAGAATGCGCGGCCGGTTTATAGGCGTATTCCTGGATGGCTGCCCTGGGGTCTCAGGATCCATCCTTAATTCTCATCAGGTATAGGCTGCGCTCTGAATCCCGGATCGGCTCAGCGCGCAGAATGGTGAATACCTGTGAAAACGCCTGTTCGAAGCCCTCCCGGGTGTAATCGGGAAAAATGTCCTGGCGGGATATGAGCAGGCGCTGGACCTGCGAATCGCTCTTGGGGATGAACTCGACGATCAGCCACTCGCCGCACTCGCCAAAAAAGGCCGCCAGCCGCTCGAGGGGGACGTTATTGGTGATAGCCAGGTGGTGCACCAGAGCCAGGGCCATCACGGCGCCGGCCGGGCCGCGTTCGAGCAGCGACATGCGCTCGCGGTTGTGCCAGCCTAAAGCCGGGCTGGGGTTGGTCAGGTCGAGCAGGAGCGGCAGCAGGTCGCCAGCGGGCTGGCGCTTGCATTCCAGGTAATTCATTTCCACGGCGCCGGGGTCCACATCGAAGGCCAGGGTTGGAATGCCCTGCGCGGAAGCCAGGCGGCTGAACATCCCGGTGTTCGCCCCCAAATCCCAAACCCTGGATGGGGAGGCCGTTTGCAGGTACTCGCTCACCAGACTGCGCTTGTGCTCCAGGCCGGCGGGGGTGTAATTGTGATCGTCGGCGTAGTAGCCGCTCCAGGCGGTGCCGCCCGGCGACCAGCGTAAGCCCTGCACGGCCGATTTCAGGCTGTCCACCAGGCCAAGCAGAGCAGTTTTACTGACCTTTGCGCTGCTGTTGACGGCCTGCCCGGCAAAGCGCTTTTGCGAAGCGGCGTGCAGGTGCAGGTGGATGCAGCAGGGGGATGGAGAAGCGCGTGCGGGCGGGCAGCAGGCGGCTGGCCAGGTCGAGGGGGATGCCATCGATGTGCAGGCGCAGCAGCTGCCCCAGGCGCACATCGACGTGAGCCATCAGCGCCAGAGGCGCCAGGAAGTGCTGGCAGAACTGGCGGTAGGCCACCCAGGGCTGGCCTTCGGGATAGATTTCGAACGAAAGGGTATCGATCAGCAGCGGGCGGCCATGCTGGAACTGGATGTTGTAGGCGCTGGCATCCTTCAGCGACAGGCCGTGCTGGATCGCCCTCTTCTGGATCTTGAGGGTCAGCAGGGCGGCGTCTTTCAGCTGGCTGAAGCTCCACTCGTAGGGGTAGGAGATGAAGCTCACCAGCTCGGGGCTGGATGACCTTCCAGGCCAGCTCCGGGCGGGCGGGAGCCGCCTGCACCTCCTGGTGCGGGATGAGCAGGCCGTCTTTGACCAGCCCGGCGTACAGGCCGCTCTCATGCAGGCGGGTGTAGTGAGGCGCATAGGCCTGGTTCACCTGGCGGTAGAGCACGCCGCCGGCGGTGAACATGAACCCGTTTGGGTCACGAAAAGAGCCGGCTGCAGCGCCAGGCTGGCCGTCTGGCAGACTTATTGGTCTTCACCATCTCCACGGCGGTTGAACAATTTGCCAACCAGGGCGGTGATCTTCTTCCAATAAGCTTTCATCATAAAAGCCCCACCGACGAAAGCAGCGATGAGCAGCTGCAGGATAAAGCTGCCTGAACCGGGGTCCAGGTAGGCGTGCACGCTTTTGAGGGGCGCATCGAGGAGATTTCCAAACAGGACCGGGAAATTTAGCATGGTTCACTCTCTTTGATTGGTCTGGTGCCGGCGCAGCCCTTCAGGACGCGCCGTAAGGCAAATTTACCTGGGCTATTTTACACCGAATTTGACGGGCGCGGCTCAGGATGAAGGGAATTTGCAAGGTGTCGCTTGGAGTGCAGGCAGGTTATTGGGAGCGCAGGCTTGCCTCAAAAAAACCTGGATTTCCCGGATGACAAGCGCCTGTTCGGGCTCGGCGAGGCCGGCGTAGAAGGGCAGGCGCAGCAATCGGTCGCTGACCTGCTCGGTAACGGGGCAGTCGCCGGGCTGCCCGCCGAAGCGCAGGCCCATCTCCGAAAGGTGCAGGGGCAGGTAGTGGAAAACGCTCAAAATGCCCCGGCTCTTGAGGTGCTCGATCAGGGCGGTGCGCACCGCCAGCGAAGGCAGCAGCAGGTAGAACATGTGATAGGGCTGTTCGCACCCATCGGGGATTACCGGCAGGCGGATGTCCCACTCCCGGCGCAAAGGGAGAGAAGGCCTGCTGGTAGGTTTCCCAGACGCGGCGCCGGCGGCCCTGGATTTCTGCATGGGCTTCGAACTGGGCGAACAAAAAGGCCGCCAGAATATCAGACGGCAGGTAGCTGGAGCCGATATCCACCCAGGTGTAGTTTGTCCACCTGGCCGCGGAAGAAACGGCTGCGGTTGGTGCCTTTCTCGCGGATGATCTCGGCGCGGTCGATGAAGCGCGGGTCGTTGATCAGCAGGGCGCCGCCTTCGCCGCAGGAGAAATTCTTGGTTTCGTGGAAAGCACTGGGTGGCCATGCAGCCCAAGGTGCCCAGGTTGCGGCCTTTGTAACGCCCCAACAGGCCGTGGGCGTTATCTTCCACCACCGGGATGCCATGCCGGTTGGCAATCTCCAGGATGGCGTCCATCTCGCAGCCCACCCCGGCATAATGCACCGGCAGGATGGCGCGGGTGCGGGGGGTGATCAGGGCTTCCAGGCGGGTCTCATCCAGGTTGAGGGTGTCGGGGCGGATATCGACAAACACCGGGCGGGCGCCGCGCAGCACGAAGGCGTTCACCGTGGAGACGAAAGTAAAGGACGGGACGATGACTTCGTCGCCCGGCTGGATATCCAGCAGCAGGGCGGCCATCTCCAGGGCGTGAGTGCACGAAGTGGTGAGCAGGGCGCGCCGGGCGCCGGTACGGCTTTCCAGCCAGGCGTGACAGCGGCGGGTGAAAGGGCCATCGCCAGAGATATGGCTGTTGGCCAGCGCCTGCTGCATATAGACGGTTTCCTGACCGGTGATATAGGCTTTATTGAAGGGGATGGTATAGCTCATGCAGGTGAACCACCTGTGGTACCAGAGATGGATATCTTGCGTCAGGAAACCCAACCGCTGAAACAGGCGCTGGGCGGCGATGTTGCGCCCCTGGGTGCTCAGGCAAACGTTCCTGGCGCCCTGTTCAATAAACCAGGCCATGCCGGTTTGGGTGAGCAGCGTGCCGAGACCGGCGGTGCGGGCACCGGCGGCGACGCCCAGCAGGCCGAAATCACCCAGCGCCCCGTTTTCTTTGAGATGGCAGGTCATAAACGCCAGGGCTTCCCCCTGCCGGTCGGCAACCAGCACCCGGTCGGCGAAACCGTGGTGGCTGTTGCGGATCCAGGTCTCGTAGAACTCCGTGCATTTCTCGCGGGAAATTGGCGTCAAAGTAGAAGCGTGAGATGGTGTAACTGTTGCGGGCAATCTTCTCCAGGGCGGGCAGGTCTTCATCCCGCGATGCGCGCACCTGCACCGGGTTATCAGGTTCGGGTGTGAAGGTGAAACCAGCCAGGCTGCGCTGCAGGGTGATGCGAATATCCATCAAGCGGAAGTGGTGATCCTCTGCCAGGCGCACCGTAGCGGGATCGCCGGCGGCAGCCAGGTAATACAGGCATTCGATGGCGTTCGAGCGGCACCAGGCAAGCACGGCCTGCATCTGGTCTTCATCCAGGGTGTTTCCATTCACCCGCCCGATGCGAAACCCGAAAAAATTGCTGTCCCAGGGGAGAAACTCACACGGCTCCATCTCACTCAACCTTATTGGTTTCATCCAGGCCGGTTTGCTGGCGGACCACATAGGAGGGCCGGTCCATCAGGCGGAAGTGCATGCGCGCCAGGTATTCGCCGATGATCCCGAGGGCGAAGAGCTGCACGCCGGAAAAAATGGCGATGGTGCTGGCTAAAAACGGGAAGCCCGGCACGCTGCCCCCCTGGATGATGTAGCGCCCAATGACGTAGAAAAGGACGGCCAACCCAAAAAGAGCCGAACCGAAACCCATCAGGCTGGCGAGCTGCAGGGGCAGGATGCTGAACCCGGTCATCATGTTCACGGCATGCCGCAGCAGCAAACGGAAGGTGTAATTGGATTTGCCTGCCTGGCGCGGATCATGCTGGACCGGGACTGAGGAAAGCGCACGCTGCCCCAGGTGAGCAGCACATCAATGGAAACGTAAGGGGAGCGGTAATTGGCAAAAGCCTGGCGCAGGTGGGTGCGGAAAGCGCGGAAGGCCGAGACGTGCCGGGCCGTTTCGGCGCCCATAGCCGACTGCAAGGCCAGCTTGGTTACGCTGCGAGGCCAGGTCGCGCCACAGGCCGTGCTGTTCCTGGCGTGGGGTGCCATAGACCACATCAAAGCCTTCAGCCAGTTTCGCCAGCAGGGCAGGGATTTCTTCGGGCGGGGTTTGCAGGTCGTCATCCAATGTGACAATGACCGGGTAGCGGGCAGCACGGATCCCGCACAGCAGGGCGTTGTGCTGCCCGAAGTTGCGCATCAGGCACAGGCCGCGCAGCCAGGGGTAGCGGGCGCTCAGGCGGGTAATCTCCTCCCAGGAGGCGTCCCGGCTGCCATCGTTGACCAGCAGCAGCTCGAAATGCGGCGCCAGGCCGGGTAAAACGGCTTCCAGGCGCTCTAACAGGATCGCCAGGGTGGACTGGCTGTTGTAAACCGGGATGACTACCGAAAGACCGTCAGGGGGAGTGTTCATGGGCACGGGATGATCTCGTTAAGCTGCTGCAGCGCCTGGTCGCGCCCCGGGCCGGCCGGGGCGGCGTCCTGGATGCGCTGCCAGGTATCGCATAGCATGCGCTCCATGCGGAAGGTGAGGGCATAAGCCTGGCGGGTGGTCTGCAGGGCCTTGTCCCATGCGCCGGTGTGAGCGTAGCCTTCGATATACGCCACCAGCTCAGGGGCATTGACCTCATACAGGCGCACATCCAGCGCCAGGGCGGTATCGGCGAGCTGCGCCACGCTTTGCCAGTCTTTGAGCTGGCGGGCCAGGTCGGCCTTTTCATAATAATAACACCAGTCGGGGGCGGGCTGAGGGCCAAAGATGCCTGGAGGCGGCGCGGCGGATACAGCAGGCGCGGCAAGAATGCGGGACAAATCTGAAATGCGCAGGGCTTCGTTCATCAATCGGGGTTTTTGGGGCAGGCGCACATCCACCTGCGGGTCGAGGAGGCGCACACAGCCGGGCGGGGCGTAGTACAGGGCCAGCACCTGCGAAGTTGAGCCGGTGAAAGTGACGGCGCGGTAGGCCAGCTTGAGCGGCAGCTCCTCCTTCAGGTCGGGCAGGGTGGTGCCCAGGCGCGACTCCACCGCGATGAGGATAAAAGGAAGGCTGGCTGGGTTCTGACCGTCCGTAGGGGCGGACTCCGAAGGGGCGGACCCCGTCGGGGTATACATCCAGTTTAGCGGCGCGGTGAGCGAGTTATCGCTGAAGTAGGTGAAAGGCAGCTCGGAGGCCAGCAGGGCGGTGCCGGGCTGCAGGGCCGGGGCGCGCCAGGCCAGTTGCCAGAAGAAGGCCTTTTGCGAAAGCCACTCGCGGCGGTAGAGGTTGGCGTTCTGGTAATGAAAACCGGCTGCCAGGCCGATCAGCAGCCCGATGGCGATGGCGCTGTGGCGGGGTTTGCGAAATACCAGCTCCAGCAGGCCGGCAAGCAGCAGGCTTGCGCCGGGCATCATCGCCAGGGTAAAACGATCCCAGGGGAAGCGCAGGTCGATGGGCAGGTTGGTGGCCCAGAACGGCCAGCCTCCGGCAAACAGGGCAAAAATGCCGGTGAGCACCGCCTGCAGTCCCCAGCGATCGGGTGTGGCGGAGAGGGGCGGCGCAGGTGTGGATGCCTGGGTTTTGAGGAGCAGGGTGATGAACAGACCCGCTGCGGCGGCGATCACCAACAGGTCGAGGGCGATAAACAGCGGGCTGTTTCCCTGCAGCCGGGAAAAGTTGAGCACCTGCCCCCAGGCGAGCAGGGAAGATTCGATCACGTCTGGAAAGACATTTTCCGCCAGGTCGAAGAGGGTGGCCTGTGGATCCGCCTGGAGTTTGTCGAAGATCTGCACATCGCCGCGCGGCGTCGGCTGCAGGTTGATGCGCCAGAACAGGAACCCCATCATCAGCAGCAGGTAAGGCAGCCAGGTGAGAAAGACCCACGTGAGACGCCGCCGTGTGCTGGAGAGCCTGTTTTGCTCAACCGTCTCGCCGGACACCATCCACAGGAAGAGTGGGCGGAGCAGCTCCAGGCCAAAGAAGTATTCCGCCGAAAACATGGTATAGCCGGCGCTGAGCAGGGAGAGCGTGCTCAACAGCCAGGCGTAGCGCGGCAGCCTGATCGCCCACAGCATGGCGCCCAGCGAGGTGAAAAACAGGGCCAGCAGCAGAAACACATGCGAGTAGGTGACGGAGATGTGCTGCTGGAGGAAACCCGGGTAAACGGCAAAGAGCAGGGAGACCCAGGCGACCTGGCGTGAGCGCCTCGGCCAGACCCCGCGCAGCGCCCACCACAAGGCCAGGCTGCTGAGCCAGCGGGTGAAAAGGCCAAATAGCTGCCAGCGCAGGCTGGAGAGGCCCATCAGCGGGGTGGTCAGGCGAAAGAGCCAGCCCAGCAGAGGGCGGTCGGAGGCGAAAACATCGACAAAGCCGGATGGCCCGAGGGATTGCAGGAACCAGATGGAGGGCCAGTCGTCCCAGTAAAAGCCGAGCCAGGGGATGAGCAGGCCAAAGCTGACCAGCAGGGCAGCCAGCAAAAGGAGAGGGGTTATCTGGCCCCGTTGGGTGTGCTTGTCCATGCGGGCTGATTATAACGCAATCAGCTCAGGATAATCTGGCAGCCACCCAGCCCGAAACGGAAGCCAGGGCTTCGGTGAGCCTGGCGGCGTCCTTGCCGCCGGCCTGCGCCAGGCCGGGCTTACCGCCGCCGCCGCCGCCCAGGGGGGCAGCGGCGTATTTGACCAGCTCGCCGGCGTGCAGACCGCGCCTGACCAGGTCTTCGCTGACGGCAGCCACCAGGCTGGGTTTGCCATCGATGACTGAGGCCAGCACAACCACGCCGGAGGGGTGGCGCTGGCGGAAGCGGTCGGCCATCTGCCGCAGGGCATCGGCGTCGGCGCCGGGCAGCTCGGCAGCCAGGACGGGCACACCCGCCACCACCGGGGCCCCTTCCAGCTGGCGCAGGAACTCGCCCAGTGCAATTTGCTGGCGCAGGGCAGCGATCTGCTTGCGGGCTGCAGAAAGCTCATCCAGCAGCCCCTGGGTGCGGGCGGGGACATCTTCCGGGGCGCCTGCCAGCAGAGCGGCGGCCTGTTTGAGTGTGCGGAAGCGGCGCTGGACCAGCTCGTAGGCGGCCCGCCCGGTGACGGCTTCGATGCGGCGGATGCCAGCGGCGGCGCTGCCCTCGCTGGTGATCAGGCACAGGCCGATATCGCCGGTGGAGTCGACATGCGTCCCGCCGCACAGCTCGTTGGAGAAGGGATCCGGTGCGCCGATGGTGATATTGCGCACGGTTTCGCCGTACTTCTCGCCAAACAGGGCAGTGGCGCCTTCGGCGATGGCCTGCTTCAAGGGCTTGAAGGCGATGTGCAGGGTGTAATCACCCAGGATGGAGCGGTTGACGCCGGCCTCGATGCGCTCGAGCTGTTCGGCGGTGACGGCATCCGGGTGGGTAAAGTCAAAGCGCAGCCGGTCGGGGGCTACCAGCGAGCCGGCCTGGCGGGCGTGTTCGCCCAGGATTGTGCGCAGCTCGTGGTGCAGCAGGTGGGTGGCGGTGTGGTTGCGCATGATATCCCGGCGGCGGTTGGCATCCACACGCGGCAATGGCGGTCTCGCCGGCTGCCGGAGCGCCGCGCAGCACTTCGCCGATGTGGACGATGATGCCCGCGGCGGGTTTGCGCGTGTCATCCACGCGGATTTCCCAGGCGGGCTGACCGGCTGCAGACAATGCTGCCGGTATCGGAGACCTGCCCGCCCAATTCGACGTAAAAGCAGGTTTCTCCTAAAATCACCTCCACCTTGTCGCCCACCTGGGCGCGCTCCACCGGCAGGCCTGAACGCACAATCGCCAGCAGGGGGCCTTCCACTTCCAGGGCGGTGTAGGGGTCATAGTGCACACCCTCGGGCCCGAGACTGCCGCGCTTCTGCAGGTCTTCAAACACAGCGCGGTAGATATCCACATCTTCGCCGCCCAGCGCGCCGAAGGTTTCCCCGGCGCCGGATGCCAGGCGGTGTTCTTCCATGGCATTGCGGAAACCGGCTTCGTCCACATCCAGGCCCAGCTCGCGGGCAATGTCCCGGGTGATCTCTACGGGCAGGCCATAGGTGGCGTACAGGTCAAAAGCCTGTTCGCCGGGCAAAGTCGCCTCACCGGAGAGGCGCAGCCGGCCCAGCAGGTTGTCCAGCTTGGCAGCGCCGGCCTCCACCGTGCGCTGGAAGCGCACTTCTTCACGCGTCAGGTTATCGAGGATGGTGAGGCGGTTGCGGCGCAGCTCGGGATAAAAATCGCCGTAGGTATCGATCACAGCGGCGGCGACGGTCGCCAGGAAAGGCTCGTGCAGACCGATCTTGCCGCCAAAGCGGGCGGCGCGGCGCACGATCATGCGGCACACGTAATTGCGCCCCACATTGCCGGGCACGACCCCATCGGCAATCAGGAAGGATGCTGTGCGGGCGTGGTCGGTGATGACGCGGTAGGGGGTGATATCGGCCTCGCGCTGCTCGTCTGTGTGACCGGTGAGGCGCTGGATGGCGTCCATCATCGGGCTGAGCAGGTCGGTTTTGTAGTTGGAATTGACATCTTGCAAAACGGAGACGATGCGCTCCAGGCCCATGCCGGTATCGACATGGGTGGCAGGCAAAGGCTCCAGCTCGGTGGCGCTCAGGCGGTTGTACTGGATGAAGACCAGGTTCCACAATTCCAGAAAACGGGTGCAGTCGCCGTTGACCTGGCAGACATGCCCGGGTTCGCCCTGTTTGTTGCAGTATTGGGGCCCGCGATCAATATGGATCTCGGAGCACGGGCCGCACGGACCGGTTTCGGCCATTTCCCAGAAGTTGTCTTTGCGGCCAAAAAAGAGCACATGGTCGGGATTGATGCCGGGCTGGAGGCGCCAGGCGTTGGCGGCTTCGTCATCCTGGGGAATATTGCCTTTATCATCGCGGAAGCAGGTGGTCCACAGCGCCTGAGGCGGCAGCCCCCAGACATCGGTGAGAAGCTGCCAGGCCCATTGGATGGCCTCTTTCTTGTAGTAATCGCCAAAAGACCAGTTGCCCAGCATCTCAAAGAAGGTGTGGTGCGTGTCGTCGCGGCCTACATCGTCCAGATCGTTGTGCTTGCCGGCGACGCGCATGCACTTCTGCGAGTTGGCGGCGCGGGTGTAGGGGCGCTTATCGGTGCCGAGGAAAACGTCTTTAAACTGAACCATACCGGCGTTGGTGAAGAGCAGGGTGGCGTCGCCGCCGGGGACGAGCGAAGCAGATGGGACGAAAGTGTGGCCGTGTTCTACAAAAAAGTCGATAAATTCCTGGCGGATGCGCTCTCCGGTATATTTTGGGTCCATAAATACTCCTGAAAAATCGAAAAACGTTGATTTGAGAGATGAGAATCTGAGATTCGCGTGTGCTAGAGCCGAGGCAGAATTATAAGCCAGGTGAGACGCTAAATCAATGGAACAAAGAAAAACCCGGTTTCGGGACCATCTCGAAACCGGGCGGTTGGTTGCCGTTAGCTGGTTTTACAACTCTGAGGTGCAGTTGGGGCAGCGCGTGGCTTTGATCGAGATGGCGGAGGCGCAGTGCGGGCACTCCTTGGTGGCGGGAGCAGCCGGGGCGGGCTTGGGGGCCATGCGGTTCATGGCGCGCACCAGCATGAAGATAACGAAGGCGATGATCAGAAAATCGATGACGTTCTGCAGGAAATTGCCATAGGCAAAAACTGCCCCGCCGAGTTCGCGGGCTTTGGCAAGCGATTCGTAAGTCTTGCCATCCAGTGCTATGAACAGATTGGTGAAATCAGCGCCGCCCAGAACAACGCCGATCAGGGGCATGATGATATCGGCAACCAGTGACGTGATGATTTTTCCGAAGGCGCCGCCGATGATGACGCCGATTGCCAGGTCCATTACGTTTCCACGCAGTGCAAAAGCTTTAAATTCTTTAACATACTTCCCTCCTGATCTATGGTGATTTGGATTGTGTTTTATTGATTATACGCACACCGGTGCAATTGTGCAATAGCAATTTCATAATGGATTAAATGTTGAGCATTGTTTTGCTAAAGGTGAGTTTGCTGCAATCCTTGCCGGAGGGGCTGATTTCGAGGATAATGGATGGATATAGTTTACTGACTTTGGAACGCGGGAAACCATGAGACGTTACCTTTACTTTGCAGTTTTCATTTCTGGCATGACCACCCTGGCGGTGGAGTTTTCGGCATCCCGGCTGCTGGGCAATGTTTTTGGCAACAGCAACGTGGTGTGGGCCAGCATCATCGGCCTGATCTTGCTCTACCTGACGGCGGGCTACTTCATCGGCGGGCGCTGGGCCGACCGCAGCCCGCACCACGCCACCTCTACACCGTGCTGGCGTGGGGGGCTTTTCTGGCGGGGATCGTGCCGCTCGTTTCAGGACCGGTGCTGCGCCTGGCGGCGGACGCCTTTGACGAGCTCTCGATCGGGCTGCTGCTGGGCTCGTTCACGGCGGTGCTGGTGCTGCTCAGCGCGCCGATGACGCTGCTGGGGTGCATCTCGCCCTTTGCCATCCGCCTGGCGATCGGCGACCCGCAGCAAGCCGGGCGCACCGCCGGGTTGATCTACGCCATTTCTACCCTGGGGTCATTCATCGGCACATTTTTACCGACGCTGGTGCTCATCCCGCTGGTGGGCGTGACGCGCACCTTCCTGGCCTTCAGCGGCTTCCTGCTGCTGGTGGCGCTGGGCGGGCTGTGGCTGGATGGCGGCTGGCGGGCGGCGCTGCGCCTGGCCTGGATGCCGGTGCTGCTGGCGCTGCTGGCGCTGGCCCTGACCCGCGGTGGGATCAAACAATCCGCCGGGCAGATCTACGAGACCGAAATCGGCCTACAATTACATTCAGGTGCTGCAGCAGGGCGAGTACCGCATGCTGCGCCTGAACGAGGGACAGGGCATCCACTCGATGTACCATCCCACCCAGCTTGTTTTCAACGGCCCCTGGGAGCAGTTCCTGGTGGCGCCTTTTTTCAATCGACCCGAATACCGGCCCGAACAGGTGGAGCGCATTGCCATCATCGGGCTGGCTGCCGGCACCACGGCACGCCAGGCCACGGCAGTCTTTGGGCCGCTGCCGATCGATGGGTATGAGATCGACCCGAAGATCATTGCCGTGGGGCGTGAGTTCTTTGATATGAATGAGCCGAACCTGAACGCCATTGCAAAGGATGGGCGCTGGGGTTTGGAACACAGCGGGCAGCGCTACACCCTGGTGGCGGTGGACGCCTACCGCCCTCCCTACATTCCGCCGCACCTGACGACGGTGGAGTTTTTCAACATGGTCAAAGAGCACCTGACCGAAGATGGCGTGGTGGTGATCAACGTGGGGCGCTCGCCCACCGACCGCCGCTTGATCAACGACCTGGCTGCGACGCTGCAGGTGGTTTTTCCGTCGGTGTATGTGATGGATGTGCCGGATACATTCAATTCGATCGTTTACGCCACCCGTCAGACCACCAGCATTGATAACCTGTACAAAAACTGGCTGTATTTGAAGAGGCGCGGCGATACGCACCCGCTGCTGCTGCATGCCATCCAGGTGATGATTGCCAGCCAGCAGCCCACGCCGCAGGGCGGAGAAGTGTACAGCGATGACCGCTCGCCAATTGAGTGGGTGACCAATACCATGGTATTAAATTACTGTGTTCTTTGGAGGCGTTGACGAGCTGAAATGAATTCAAAACAATCTTCACGCGGGCTGCACAGGATTTCTGGGCTGGGTTGTTACCCTGTGCGTGCCGGCGGCGCTGGCGCTGACGGCAGTGCGGCTGCTGATTACACCCTATTACCTGATCTTCGAGTACAACACGCCCAATTTCCCGCCCGACCGTTACGGTTTTACCCAACAAGACCGCCTGCACTGGGGGACATTTGCGGTGGATTACCTGGTGAATGACGCCGGGATTGAGTACCTGGGGGATCTGCGCTTCCCGGAGGGCCAGCAGGCGCCGCCCGAAATCGTGCCAGTTCATGGAAGACTGCACACGGCTGTACAACGACCGCGAGCTGGGGCATATGTTGGATGTGAAGAATGTGGTCCAGGCGGCGTTGAAAGTGTGGTATGGCTCGGTGATTGTGTTAGCGGTGTTGTGGGTCTGGTCGGGCCGCAGCGGCTGGAGCGCAGATTACCGGCGCGGGCTGCGGCGCGGCGGCTGGCTGACCGTATTCCTGCTGGGTGGGATCATTTTGTTCGTACTGCTTGCGTTTGGTGTGATCTTTGTGGCGTTTCACCAGGTCTTCTTTGAATCGGGCACCTGGACGTTTTTCTATTCCGATACGTTGATCCGGCTGTTTCCGGAGCGTTTCTGGCGGGATACATTTATTGCTGTGGGTGTCCTGGCGGGCGGGGCCGGGCTGTTGCTCGGCCGGTTTGTTAAAGAGTAGGGCGGCGTGCGCCTGCCTGCCGTCTGTTTGGATGGGAAGGAACTGATATGAGCCTGATGGAAGATACCCGGATAGAACCGGCAAAACCAGGAGCTTCCTGGCTGCGCGGCCTGGCGAGCGTGATACTTCTGGTTGTTCTGCCGCTGGGCCTCGGGGTGCTGCTGGCAAGAGCGCTGGTCGCCCGGCCTGCAGTGGGCGTTATCCGCCTGAACCAGGACATCTGGTCGGGGTCGGCGGAATACCTTCGCCTGCAGGTGGATGAAGCCCGGCTGGACCGGCGCATCCGCGCGGTGGTGGTGCAGATCGACAGCCCCGGCGGGGAAGTGGTGGCAACGCAGAACATTTACCTGGCGCTGCAGGATTTACGCCGTGAGATGCCGGTGGTGGGCTCGATCGACAGCATCGCGGCCAGCGGCGGTTTTTACGCCGCCATGGCTACAGAACCGATCATTGCCCGCCCATCGTCAGACGTGGGCAATGTGGGCGTGTGGAGTTATATCCCGCCCACACTGGGAGTGGACGATGTGGTCCTGGCAAGCGGGCCTTTCAAGCTCACCGCCAGCAACTACGAAGAGTTTCTAAAAGACCTGGAGGGTATCCGGCAGGAATTTGTGGCCACGGTGACCGGTCAGCGCGGCGACCGTCTGCTGATCTCGCCGTTGGAGCTTTCCAAAGGGCTGCTCTATCCCGGCCGGCAGGCGCTGGCGCTGGGTCTGGTGGATGCCGTTGGAAGCCAGCAGGATGCTCTTGATAAGGCAGCCGAACTGGCAGGGGTTGCCCATTATGAAGTCATCGACCTGGGCCGGGTGGTGCAGGATAAATATTACAGCGGCCCGAACGGCAGCCTGCCCGATTGGAGCGGGGCGGCCAACCCCTACACCGGCCAGCGCCGGCTGCCGCCGGGGGTGTACTTGCTCTCCGATGTGCTCTTGGAGCGTGCCCCATGAAGACGGCTGCCCGTATCTTGATCTTCCTGGTTCTGCTGGCAGCGCCGGCTGCCGGCCGCTTTCTCTGGTTTTACCACGGCGATTACCAGGCGCCGCAAATCGCCGCGATCGATCCGCAGAGTATTCAACTGCCAGTCAGCCAATACCGGGTGTACGCCGACCATCCCACACCGGGCAGCGGGCGTGTGGTGCTCGATCTTTCGCACGCCAACAATGTTCAGGCCGATGATCTGACCCCGCTGCGCGAGCGCCTTGCGGCGCGCCAGGTGGATGTGAGCGTTTTTGATGGGGAGAATCGAGGTTAACCGATCCGCTGCGCCGGGCGACGGCCTGGGTTGTGGTAGCGCCGACAATCAGTTACATGCCCTGGGAGGTGAGCGCCCTGCAGGAGTTCGTAGCCAGCGGCGGCAGGCTGCTGTTGGCGGCAGACCCGACACGCTTCGCAGCTTTTGATCCACTGGGGCTTTCTCCCGCGGAGAGCGCCTACCCGGCAGTGAACAGCCTGGCGAACGCTTTTGGCATCCAGTTTTATGATGATTACCTGTACGATCAGGCAGAAAACGCGGGCAATTACCGTATCGTGCGTTACAGCAGCTTTGCAGCGGGTACGCCGCTGACCAGCGGCCTGGAAACCCTGGTGCTTCCGGCTGCCAGCTCGGTGCAGGCGCAGGCGCTGAGGCTGGTGGTGGGCGGCGAAAATACACGCTCCAACCGGCGCAGCACCACCACGACGCTTTCTCCAGCGGTGCTGGCAGGTGATGGGCGCATCCTGGCCCTGGGCGATGTGACATTTCTGGCCCCGCCGTTCAACACCCTCGAGGATAACGACCACTTTCTGAGCAACATCGCCGACTGGCTGGCGCAGGATGAGCGCCAGAGAGAGCTGCGCGATTTTCCGCTGCTTTTCAAAGGCCCGGTGAACCTGGTGCAATTACTGGATGATGCGCTGGATCCGTTCTTGATCGCCAGCAGCAGCCCGCTGTTTGACCTTTTCAAGCAGAATGAAGTCGAGCTGGCGATTGCCTCACCGGACGATGCCGGCGGTGAAACCATCTACGTGGGCACCTATGCCGGGCTGGAGGCTGTGCAGCCGATTCTGGATGCCGCCGGGGTGTCGGTGAACTTGCCCGCAGAAGATCCCGGAGCGGAAGACGACGCCAGCGCCGAGGCTGAAACCGGAATTTTGCAGGTGGAAGGGCTGGGACAGATCCTGGCCGACGGAACCGGCCTGTTTGTGACCCGCCGGGAGGCGGATGGTTTGAAACTCGTCGTGTTGGCTGCCGATCAGGATGGCGCCCTGGAAATGATGAGCCGGCTGGTTTTTGCGGACTTTCAAGGCTGTACCAGCCTGAAAGATGTGACCGCCTGCGCCGTTGGCGCGGCCGCGGCAGGTTTCAGCAACCAGCCGGATGAGCAAACCGGCGATGGCGGCGCTGGGAGCGGGAAGATCCTGATCATCAGCTTTGACAACCGGGCGGAAGGGGCGGGCACCAGCGCTGTGCAGTTGGAACGCGCCCTGGGCGCAGACTATGATGTCACCGTCTGGTCGCTGCGTGAAGATGGGCTGCCCGAAGAGAACGATTTGAGCGGGTACGATGCTTACGTCGTTGACAGCGGGGATTACGCCTTCCTGGATTCGGATATGGAGAGCTTCGGGGCGCTTTCGGCCATTGAAGGCAGCGTGATGTTTATTGGCGAGCAGGTCTTGCCGCCTCAGTTCTTTCCCGATAGGCCGCAGCCCCTGGAAGACCTGGAAGCGCAGGAGAGCAACCACCCCCTGGCTGATGGGTTCGAAACCGGGCAGGTGATCCCACTTGCCGCCTCAAACAGCCGCGTGCCGGCGCTGGTGGCGTCTGCCGACAGTCTGTCACAGGCTGATGGTGGGCAGGTCGATGTCATCTTTTCCCGCGGACCGCAGAGTGCAGGGGCGGGCAGTCCGGTGGTGCTGGCGCGGGAAGAGAACGACCAGCGCATTGTGCTGGCGTTCTTTGCATTTTACCGGCTGCCGGAAGATCTGCAAGCGCAGTTTGCGCTGAATGCGGCGGCCTGGCTGGTTGGACGTTAAAGGAGCGTATGGGTAAACGCGCGACCGCCATCATCATCCGCAACGGAACGGTTTTGCTCATGCGCCGCCAGAAGCCAGGCAAGGATTACTGCATCCTCCCGGGCGGCGGGGTCGATCTGGATGAGAGCTTTGAAGATGCCTGCATCCGTGAAGTAAAAGAGGAAACCGGGTTGGATGTGACCAGCCTGCGCCAGGTGCGCATGTTCTACGGCCTCGGCGAACAGGACGCCTATTTCCTGGTCTCCGTGGGGCCGGGCGAGCCGGTGCTGGGCGGGGTGGAAGCCCGGCGGCACTCGCCTGAGAATCTGTACACCTTTATTTGGGCGGGCGACGGATGAATTTGATAAAAATAATTTACTTCCGCTGGCAGCGCGGCGCATTTGTGGGGAAGTGCTGGAGAAACTCGCCTGAGATTTCAGCACAAGATAAAAGCCGGGCCAGCGCAGCCCGGCTTTTGATTGGGTTCAGGCGATGCAGCCGCCGTCTAATTACACCACCACGTCCAGCGGGTCTGGCCGCGCAGAGTGACCGTGCCTGTGGCATAGCCACCGCATCCGCCGGAAGTCGAGTAGTTGTACTTGCCTTTCAGCAACGTATGCTTGCTGGTTCCCGGCGGGGCCACCAAGGCTGTAGTTTGCCGGCCCGGTCAATGAAATATAGAGCGTCGAGCCTGTCGTGTTGTTTATGCTCAGTTTCGCTACCGGGCAGGATACGGTGTTGAATTTCTTGTTGCCGGTGAGATTGAGCGTTTTGGCTTTGTTGGCGCCGCAGGCCTTGTACTCGAGCTTGTACTTGCCTTTTTCAACCGTGTAGGTGGATTTTCCGACCGGAATGTTATAGAAGGTGTAATTCTTTGCCCCGGTCAGCGTCAACTGGGGGATCACCGCTCCGGTTTTGTTGGTGATTTGCAGGTTGATCGTGGCTGCCAGTGGGGCCACCAGATCGCTTTGCACGGGGGCCAGGCCGGTGGTCAAGCCTGCCGGCGGCAGGCTCCAGGCAGAAACCAGTACCATCACAAGAAACGACATCAAAATTGTGCGGGTGAGTTTCATAGCATTCCCTCCCATTGAATAGAGTAGATCGTAATCCGCCTGCGCGCTGGTCAGGCTGGTTGTCAATATACTCTCACTATAGCAAACTAACCCCCGGCCTTCAAGTGATAAATGTAACTCAAAGACCGGTCTGGCGATTTTTTTGCTTAACAAAATTGCAATCTTGACAGCCGGGGCGTTATATCGTAAAATTACGATATATGGCAAAGCAGACCAATCTGACCCCCGAGAAGCAGCGCCTGGCTGCCATGCTCAAAGCGCTGGGCAACCCGGTGCGCTTCCAGATCGTGGAATTCCTGGCCAGCAATCAGATGTGCATTACGGCTGAAATTGTGGAGCATACCCCCCTGGCGCAATCCACGGTCAGCCAGCATTTGAAGGTGCTGCGTCAAGCCGGGCTGATCGAGGGCGAGATCGAGGGGCCGGCTACCTGCTACTGCCTGAACCCGGAAGGCTTACGCTGGTTGAAGGAGCAGATCGGAGCCTGGCTGACGGTGTGCGAGGCGGAATGCCAGCCGCTGATCAAACTGTGACACCGCCTCGGAAAACCAGCTTTTTTTTGAAAAGATTCATCGTAAAAATGCGATAAAGGAGAGCAATATGGTCACAACCAACCCGTCGAATCTGTATTTTGAACAGGTCGCTGGTCAATGGGACGCCCTGCAGGCCGGGTATTTTACCGGCGCCGTGCGCGAGTGCGCCATCCGCAAAGCCTACCTGCACCCGGAAATGGTCGTAGCCGATGTGGGGGCGGGCACCGGCTTTATGAGCCGCGGGCTGGCTCCGCTGGTGAAACAGGTTTACGCTCTGGATGGCTCGCAAGCCATGCTGGACGTGGCGCGCAAGAACCTGGAACAGTTTGACAACGTCGAATTCCGCCTCGCCGATGGGCTGGCGCTGCCCCTGCCGGACGCCAGCCTGGATGCAGTATTTGCCAACATGTACCTGCATCACTGCCCGGACCCGTTGGCGGCGCTGCAGGAAATGGCGCGCACCCTGCGCCCGGGCGGCAGGCTGGTGATCACCGATCTGGATGCGCACACGCACACCTGGCTGCAAACAGAAATGGCCGATGTGTGGCTCGGTTTTGAGCGGGCGCAGATTCGAGACTGGTTCGAACAGGCCGGGTTGGTCAACGTGATCCTGGATTGCACAGGCGAGAACTGCCAGGCAGAGTGCCAGGGCAGCGCGGGCGAGGGGGCGGATATTAGCATTTTTGTTGCCACGGGTACAAAGCGCATCCGTATGCGGGAAGCCGTTCAAGATAGTTATTCCGCCAGAGCCTTAAGTGAAGGCAGTTGCTGCGAACTCGAGCTGCTGCACCCCCGTAACGATTTCACTGGAAGAAGTGGCAGGAGGCTCGGTGGCCTGGAACAGCGGCTACACGCCCGGTGAAATTGCCGAAATACCGGTCGAAGCCGCCGAAATCTCACTGGGGTGCGGCAACCCGATTGCCATGGCCGGCCTGCGGCAGGGTGAGACCGTGCTGGATATCGGCTCGGGGGGCGGCATCGATGTTTTCCTGGCAGCCAGGCGGGTTGGCCCGGGCGGGCAGGTGATCGGCGTGGATATGACCCCCGCCATGCTGCAGCGTGCCCGCAAAGCGGCCAAAAAGGGCGGCTTTACCAACGTCAAGTTCCGTCACGGTCACGCCGAAAGCCTGCCGGTGAAGGACGGCACGGTGGATGTTATTATTTCCAACTGTGTGATCAACCTCACCGAAGATAAAGGCAAGGTGTTCCGCGAAGCCTACCGGGTCTTGAAAGATGGCGGGCGGCTGGAAGTGAACGACGTGGTCTTCGATGGAGCAATCCTTCCGGCGCTGCGTACATCCGCGCTCGGGTGGTCGGAGTGCATCTCGGGGGCTTTGCCCGAGCAGGAGTATCTGGATCTGGTGAAGCAGGCCGGCTTCAAAGATGCAGCCGCCCGGCGCAGCACCAGCGCCGGGGTATCAAACGGTGTGGCGGTTTATTCTGTGCAGGTTTCAGCCAGAAAGTAAACTGCCCGGGGAGTAAAACAGATGAGAGCCGTCGCAAAGGCGGCTCTCATCTGTTTTCAGGCGGTAAGGCAGATTATCTGGCGGCGCCTTGTTTGGCGACCGCTTCGGCGGCCTTTTTCACCGCATCGGGATCACCCAGGTAGTAGCTGCGGATGGGTTTGAGTCGTCATCCAGTTCGTAAACCAGGGGGATGCCGGTGGGGATGTTCAGCTCGGTGATCTCTTCTTCTGAGATGTCGTCCAGGTATTTCACCAGCGAGCGCAGGCTGTTGCCGTGGGCGGCGATGAGCACAGACTGCCCGGTTTTGACGGTGGGGGCGATAGTGCTGTGCCAGTAGGGCAGCATGCGCGCCACGGTGTCTTTGAGCGATTCGCTGCCGGGAAGCTCATCTTTGGTCGAGGCCGGCGTAGCGGCGGTCGAAGCGCGGGTGGCGCTCGTCGTCCCATTCCAGGGCAGGGGGCGGGGTGGCGTAGGAGCGCCGCCAGATCTTCACCTGGGCTTCGCCATATTTGACGGCCATTTCAGCCTTATTCAATCCCTGCAGAGCGCCGTAGTGGCGCTCATTCAGCCGCCAGTGGCGGATCACCGGGATCCACTCAATCTCCATGTCTTCCATGACGATCCACAGGGTTTTGATGGCGCGGCGCAGCACCGATGTGTAGGCAATATCAAAAGTGAAACCGGCTTCGCTCATCAGGCGTGCGGCGGTGTGGGCTTCGGTCATACCCAGCTCGGTCAGGCCCACATCCGTCCAACCGGTGAAGCGGTTTTCCAGGTTCCAGGTGCTCTGACCGTGGCGTAAAAGAACAACTTTATACATATGGTTTTTATCCTTTCAGTGTCCGCCGGGGCGGTGATTTAATAAACAAAAAGTCTCCCCGGAAATGGCGCCACCGGGGAGACGTAGGATCGCTTCAGCATCCTGGTTCCGGGCGCAAAAAGCCGCCCTGTAAGATGCTAACGGATGGCGAGCTCAGTCTCGCGATCGAAGATGTGCATGTTCTCCATATTGAAGACCATCTGCACATCGTCGCCCAGGCTGTAGCGTGAGCGCGGGTCAACACGGGCCACATAGCTCTGCTCGCCAGTTTTGAGGTACACAAAGATTTCGTTGCCCATCAATTCGGTCACATCCACTTTGGAAGGCACAGGCTGGGCCGTGATGCCGGGCGGAGCGAAATTGGGGTTGTGAACGTCTTCGGGGCGGATGCCAAATATGACAGATTTGCCGGCGAGACGGCATGTAAACGGCGTTCTTTTCGGACGGGATCTGTAATTTGAAGCTGCCGCCATCGACGAAGAGCTTGTCGCCATCTTTCACCATCTTGCCGGGGAAGAAGTTCATGGCCGGAGAGCCGATGAAGCCGGCGACGAACAGGTTGGCGGGGAAGTCGTACAGGGTCTGAGGTGTGTCGATCTGCTGGAGCAGGCCCTTGCTGATGACCGCGATGCGGGAGGCCATGGTCATGGCTTCCACCTGGTCGTGCGTGACGTAGATAAAGGTGGTTTGGAGCTGTTGGTGGAGCTTGCTGATGTTGGCGCGGGTTTCCACGCGCAGCTTGGCGTCCAGGTTGGAGAGCGGTTCGTCAAAGAGAAAAACCTTTGGCTCACGCACGATGGCGCGTCCGACCGCCACACGCTGGCGCTGGCCGCCGGAAAGCTGGCGGGGTTTGCGGTCCAGCAGCTCGCCGATGCCGAGCACCTGGGCGGCTTCTTTCACGCGCCGGTCGATCTCTTGCTTGGGGGTCTTGCGCAGCTTCAGACCGAAGGCCATGTTGTCGTACACCGACATATGCGGGTACAGGGCGTAGGACTGGAACACCATGGCGATATCCCGGTCTTTGGGGGCGACATCGTTGACGACGTTATCGCCGATCAGAATCCGGCCGTCGCTGATGTCTTCCAGGCCGGCCAACAGGCGCAGGGCAGTCGATTTGCCGCAGCCAGAAGGCCCAACCAGGACGAGGAACTCTTTGTCTTCAATCTGGATGTTCAGGTCATTGACCGCGGTGACATCCCCGTAGCGCTTGAAGACGTGATCGTACGTTACACTAGCCATTAGATTTTCTCCTTTCGTACGTATATAGTGATGCTATTATAGCCCCGTCTGACTAAAAAGGCAATCAAATTTGATAACTGCAAGTTTGAAGAATGTGGTACATTTAAGCCCGATGAGAGGCGACGACGACATCAGCCCGATCCGTAAACAGTACCTGGAAATCAAGCGCCAGCACCCGGATGCGATTCTGTTTTTCCGGCTGGGGGATTTTTACGAAACCTTTGACCAGGACGCCGAAACGACATCCCGTGAACTGGATATTGTCCTGACATCCCGCAGTGTTGCCAAAGGGGTGCGCGTGCCGATGGCAGGCATTCCGCACCATGCGGCTGAGAATTACCTGGCGCGCCTGATCGAGCGCGGCTACCATGTGGCGATTTGCGAGCAGGTGGGCGAACAGCCGGTCAAGGGCATGTTCCCGCGCCAGGTGGTGCGGGTGGTGACCCCCGGCACGGTGGTGGAGCCCGGCCTGCTGCCGGGAGACGCCAACAACTACCTGGCTGTGCGTGGTTCCCGGGGAGGCCGATCGTTCAACCGGCGCGCTGGAGGATGCCGCCGGGCGGGTCGGAATTGCTTATGTGGATATCACCACCGGAGAATTTGCCGCCACAGAGCTGAATGATAAAGACATCCTGGCGGCGATGCGCGCCGAGCTGATGCGCCTCAACCCGGCGGAAGTGCTGCACCCCGATGGCTTTGCTCCGGGCAACAGCCTGCCGGGGCACTCGACCACCTGGCCCGCCTGGCGTTTTGAGCCGGGACGCTGCCAGGACGTGCTCCTGCGGCACTTTGAGGCCGCCTCGTTGGATGGTTTTGGCCTGCGCGGCCAGCCGTTGAGCATGCGGGCGGCCGGCGCAATTTGCAGTACATCACCGAGACCCAGCCGGCGGCGCTGAAGCTGCTCACCCGCCTGAGCACCTACAGCCTGTCGGAGTTCATGACCATCGACGCCGCCACACGCCGCAACCTGGAGCTGACCGAAACGCTGCGCGGCGGCGCGATAAAAGGCTCGCTGCTGGGCGTGCTCGACCATACCGTGACGCCGATGGGCAAGCGCCTGATGCGCCAGTGGGTGAGCAAGCCGCTGTTGGATGTGGAGCAAATTTTCCAACGGCAGGAGGAGGTGGCCTTATTCTTTTCAAACGGTTTGCTGCGGGCTGAACTGCGCCTCGCCTTGAAGCCGTTGAACGACCTGGAGCGCCTGACCAACCGCATGGTGGCAGGTACGGCGCTGCCGCGTGACCTGGTAGCGCTGCGCGCCACCCTGCGGCGGCTGCCTGAGCTTGCACGATTTACTCCCTGCCGGGCAGGGTTCGCTGGATGTTTTGCTGCGTTCATTTTCGCTGTGCAGTGAAGAGTGCAGCCTGTTGGAAGCCGCCCTGGATGAAGAGCCGCCCGCCACCCTGCAGAGCAGCGGGGTGATCCGGAGCGGGTATTCCGCCGAGCTGGATGGCATTCTCGAGCGCTCGCGGCATGCCCGCGAATGGATTGCCGGGCTGGAAGCCGTCGAGCGCCAGCGCACAGGGATCAAATCGCTCAAGGTGGGCTACAACAAAGTGTTTGGCTATTACCTGGAGATCACGCGCTCCAACGCCGAAAGCGCCCCGCCCGAATATATCCGCAAGCAGACCCTGGTGAACGCCGAGCGTTATATCACGCCGGAATTGAAAGAGTACGAGACGCTGGTGCTTGAACGCCGAAGAGTAGCATCCGGGGTGTGGAAGAACGGCTGTTTAAGCGAGGTCTGCGCCCGGCTGGCAGGGGCAGCGGGCAGGCTGCTGGGCACGGCGCGCACCCTGGCCCACCTGGATGTGCTGGCTTCGCTGGCCGAAGCGGCCGCCCTGGGGGGCTATGCGCTGCCCGGAAGTGGTGGCGGAGGATGTGCTGGAGATCCTGCGATGGGCGCCATCCGGTGGTGGAACTGACCCTGACGGGGGAGCGCTTTGTGCCCAATGATGTGGTCTTTGAGGCGGGGGAGCGTGTGCGCATCATCACCGGGCCGAATATGTCGGGTAAATCCACCCTCATCCGGCAGGTGGCGTTGATTGTGCTGATGGCGCAGATGGGCAGCTTCGTACCGGCCAAAACGGCGCGCATCGGGCTGGTGGACCGGATTTTTACCCGCATCGGCGCACAGGATGAAATCCACGCCGGGCAATCGACCTTTATGGTGGAAATGGTGGAAACGGCCAATATCCTGCACCATGCCACGCCGCGCAGCCTGCTGGTGCTGGATGAGATCGGGCGCGGCACGAGCACGTATGACGGGGTTTCGATTGCCTGGGCGGTGGTGGAATATCTGCATAACCACCCGCAGCTGCGCGCCAAAACCCTGTTTGCCACCCATTACCATGAGCTGACCCAACTGGCCGACCTGCTGCCCGGTGTGCGCAATTACAATGTGGCGGTGAGCGAGGCGGAAGGGCGGGTGGTTTTCTTGCACAAGATCGTGCCGGGCGGCGCCGACCGGTCGTACGGCATCCACGTGGGGCAGCTAGCCGGGCTGCCGCGCCCGGTGATCCAGCGCGCCGATGAGATCCTGCGCCAGCTGGAGGCTTCGTCGGGCAAGGCGGTGCGCATCAATCCGCAGTCGGCGCGGCAGATGGCGCTTTTCCCCGAGACGAACCCGCTGCTGGATGAGCTGCGCCGGCTGGATGTGAACGCATTGTCGCCGATTGAAGCCTTGAACCGCCTGTACGAATGGCAGAAGCGTTTTCTGGACAGCGACAAGAAAGGCGAAGGATGAAGCCGCGCCCGCCTCTCTCCGGACCCGGAAATTATGCCGGAAAAAGCGCATCCCTGCTCCAGGCGCACACCCAGGTGCTGCGCGCAGAGTTACAGGAGCGCCAGCCGCAGCGGATTGCCGCCGCAACCGGGGCGGAGTTTACCCCGGGCCAAGACGGGCAGGGTGAGTTTCACCTGCATCTGTGGGAGCGGGAGATACTTGTGAGTTACCCGGAGTTTGTTGCCCGGGAAGCCGAAACGGGAGGCGAGCTGGGAACAGCCGTGCAGGCGCTGGTGCTGTATCACTTCCTTACCAGCAGCGGAGCGGCGGGTACAGGCCGTTGGATTTCATTTTCAGAGCTTCCGGATGGGCGTTTTTATACACAGGCCTTTCAGGGCTACACCGGGCGTGAATTGCTGGCGCACTTTGGGGATGAGATGGAGCGATTTGAAACGGCAGCGCTGGCGGCGGGGGGAGTTCCCCTGCCGTTGGGCGAGCGGGCGTTTGCCTTTCGCATGTTTCCGAGGGTGGCGTTAGCCATCGTGTACTGGCGTGGGGATGAAGACTTCCCTTCCACCTACCAGGTCTTATTCGACGCATCCACTGCAGACCATCTACCCACCGATGCCTGTGCAATTGCGGGCAGCATGCTGGTGCGCCGAGTGATGGCTGCGGGTTGAGCTATTCTTCGCGCAGCTGCCTGCGGCTCATGTTGGCTGATGACATGCAAGCCGCAGTGAGGATAATGGCGGTCAGCACAACCCAGACAATTACGGTGAATGCAATAAAAGTAAAGGTGGACATAGTAAAACCCGTGTAGCTCAGCTCGACATAGGTTCAATCGCGATGGTTAACAGTTGACGCCACGGCACTTTCATATTGTATGACGGAAATTTGTCAGAAATGATACGGTTGTATTTCAAATTCATTTTCGGACTCGATAGTCCGATTTTCTCGATCGGCATCGGGCTGATTGCGGCAGCGGTATTGTCAGGCTGCGGGGGCGGCGCAGGCCGCCTGACCGGGCCCACGATGACCGCCCAGGCCGAGCGCGCCATCCGCCAGGCCACGCAGATTGCGCGCGGCTCACGCCAGACACAAGTTGCCGAAGAGGGCCGCCAGCAGGCGACAGCCCAGGCGGCCCGCCTTGAGGTGGAAAACTGGCCGGTTGTGCTGGAAGACGATTTTGAGGTCGATTCTGGGGTGTGGATCCTGGGGACAGATGAGAGCGCCGGCCTGGCCGAAATCGACTGGCAAATTGACGGCGGTGTGTACCGTTGGGAGGCCAGCGCCTACGACAGCTTTGTGTGGTGGGTGACGCCCGATGCCGCCAGCCTGGAGGATTTCTACCTGCAGGTGGATGTGCGCCAGACGGAATCCCTGGATGTGGGGGAGCGGGGTGTGCTCTTCCGTCAGGATGACGCCGTGGGCTACTACACCTTTGAGCTCAACCAGTTGGGCGAGTTTGGCATGTTTTTTTATGATTCCGTCCTGGAAAGCTGGCAGACTGTTGTGGATTGGCAGACCTCGCCCAGCATTCGCCTCGGTTTTGTCAACACATTGACCGTGGTGGGTCGCGGCGACCAGTTTTTGCTCTACATCAATGGTGATCGGGTGGCTGAGGGGCGCGATGCCCGCAGCGCGGTGGGGGCGGTGGGGCTGCTGATCGGCCTGACCAATCCTGGCGAGGCGGCGAGCTGGGAGTTCGACGATTTCATCCTGCGCGCCCCCGAATTACCCGCCACACCCGAAACCGCCACACCCACACCTTAAGGAGTGTATGCATGCCCGCCATCATGGACCCGGAAACGATGTACGTGGACGATTTACCTGCCATCTGGTCGCCGGTGCAGTGGGAATTGGCGCCTGAGGAACACGCCCACGAGCTGGAAGAGCAGGCTACGGCCAGCCTGCTGCGCGCCGTGGATGCACCCGAGGCGATCTTGCGCCTGATGCTGGACGAGACGGGTATCCAGCGGGCTTATGAAGCGCCGGAAGGATACGACCCGGAGCAGCAGGGCGAGTGGAACAGCGCTTTGGTGACATTCCAGTTTAAGCGGCCGATCCGGTTGGAGCGGGTGGAACGCGATCGGGACTTTTTATACGTGGAATACAACTTCGGCGACCTGGGCCGCTGGGCGTTGGAGTTCGAGCCTGAAAAGGTCAGGATCGAACGGGTGTAATCATCGCCGGGTCGTCAAAATGTCAAGCCGGCAGGGCACGCAGGCGCGAGATGGTGACAGTCTCAACCAGGCGCACTTCCCGGTCGCCGCTGTGGGATTGGTACAACTCTTCGATGTACCTGCTGACATCCGGTGCGATGACAGCGTCTTTCCACTCTGCATTCAAAAATTCGAACAGGTCTGAGGGGGTCTCGGCGTGGAGAATGTAGGTGAACTGAGTGCTTGTTTCCACACCAAACCACCCATTTTGCGCGGCATGAGCCAGAGCGTTGGCAGCCTGGGCATATTCAACAAACCCATCCGTTTCTTGCAGCACACCCGCCGGGTGCAGGCGCCCCGACAGGCTCACCTGCAGCAGGGGCGCCTGTCCGCAGGGGTGAATATCGATCAGCATGCCTCCCGGTTTGAGCAGGGAGTGGACCAGCTTCAGGGCATGAACCATGCCCTCGGGGGCCATTCATCAAAGCGACCAGGCCAGTATCGCCCGGTCGAAGCCGGTAAAAGCAGGCTCCGAGCCGAAGCGGGCGGCAAACTCTTCCAGACCAGCAGCGATGAACTCGACCCGCTCGCTCAGGTTGGGCGGCAGGCTGGAGCGGGCCCGCTCGATCTTCTCCAGGTTGGGGTCAATGGCAGTGACGCGCCAGGCCCGGGCAGCATAACGGTAGGTCAGACGCCCATCGCCGCAGCCAATTTCCAGGACGTTTTGCTGGCGAAAGCTGCCAGAACTATTGAACAGGGAGCGGATTTCGCTGCCCTCCGGATCAATGGAAATGTTCATGAGCTTTGTTCCCCTCTCCGGGCGAGCCAGGCTTGAATCTGTTCGGCATGCTCGCTCTCGTGCTCGAAACTGTCGCTGGCGACCCATTCCCACAATGGTCTGTTTTTGAGAAATTTGTAGCGGTTGGGGGTGGTGAAGTCTTTGTCGTCAAATGGCTCCAGGCGGAGCAGAGTCTGGTTGCGCACGCCGTGGAAGTCTTCCAGAGCCTGTTCCAGCGTGCGGGTGAGCGATTCGGCCTGCCAGCGGGCGTTGGTTGCATCCACACCCGCCGCGGAGAAGTGTGCGGTGGTGGGGGTCTGCCCCTGGCTCACCTGCCAGAGCAGGCGCACCATCTCGGCTTCCCAGCGCGCCAGGTGGACGAGAATATCTTTTACCGACCAATCGCCGGCGGCGCCGGGAGCAAGCAGTTCTTCTTCGGAAAGGCCTTCAATGCCTTCCAGGAAGCGCTCACGGCTTTCTTCCAGTGCGTGAAACAATTCATCTTTGTTCATAACATCCACCCTTTTATATCTGTGGGGTCTGCGGGGGCTAGGCCTTCAAGCCAACAGCCTCGGCAAAGCGGCGGATGGCCTGGATATGCTCATCCGGCGCAGCCAGTCCGGCGCCCATGGTGTTGATGGAGGCGTGTGTGGCTCCGGCATCCTGCCAATCTTGCAGGGTTTCCTGCCAGGTTTCGGGGCTGCCGTTGGCAAAGTGCAGGCGGGCTTCGACGCCAAAGGGGGTGTTTTCGCGCCCGGCTTCGAGGCGCAGGCGGGCCAGCATCTCCAGAGCGGGGCGGGCATCGGCAGGGAGGCGGTAATTGGGCATCCAGCCATCGCCCAGGGCGGCGGCGCGGCGCAGCACCGCTTCGGCGTGCCCGCCAAACCAGATGGGAATGGGCCGCTGCACCGGCAGGGGGTTGAGGCCGGCATCTGGAATGGTGTGCCAGCGCCCGGAAAAGTTCACCAGGGGCTGGGTCCACAACTGGCGCAGCACGTGCACCTGCTCTTCAATGCGCCGGCCGCGGGTGTGAAAATCCTGGTTGAGAGCGGCATACTCCACTTCGTTCCAGCCCAGGCCCACACCCAGGCGCAGCCGCCCGCCGGAGAGCACATCCAGCGTGGCAGCCTGCTTGGCTACCAGGGCGGTCTGGCGCTGGGGCAGGATGATGATGCTGGTGGTAAAGCCAATCTTGCGGGTGAGACCTGCCAGGTAGGAGAACAGGATGAACGGCTCGTGGAAAGGGGTCTGGTGGGTGTAGGGACCGCTCCAGCCGCCGGGGCGCTGCGGGTTGGCCCCCAGGACATGATCATAAGCAACGATGTGGCTGTATCCCAGGGCTTCGGCGGTCTGGGCGTAGTCCTGGATGGCAGCCGGGTCGCTGCCGAATTCAGTTTGAGGGAAAACAACACCAATGTGCATTGATAGAAATCTCCTGATGGATGGTATCATGCGTGGCAAGGCTGCGTCAAGCGGATGCCGTCATGGATCGCAAAAAGGACAAAACGGCATCGTTAAACGCTTCTGGCTGCTCCATATTGAGCAGGTGACCTGCGCCCGGCAGCAGACGGAGTTGAGCGCCGGGGATGGCGTCAGCCATGAGCCTGGCTTCGCTGGCGGGGATGATCTGGTCGGCTTCGCCGTGGATGACCAGGGTGGGGACGTGAATATCCGGCAGGGTGGGTGTGAAGTCGGGGCGCTCCATCAGGGCCGCCAGGTCGCCGAGCACGCCGTCGAGCGAGGTGGCTTCCATCATATGACGGGCGGTTTCCAGCAGGGCGGGCTGCTGCGTGTAGGTATCAGGGGCAAACATCTTGGGCAGCATGCCCGCGGCAATGGCCTGAGGGCCGTCTTGCCGGGCTAAAAGCATGGCATTCTTGCGAGCGCTGCGAGCTTCGGGGCTGTCGGCTCCGGCGCGGGTGGCAGCCAGGATGAGGCCGGCGGCGCGGCAGCGGGTAGCTACGCATGAAGGCAAGCGCGACGTAGCCGCCCATGGAAAGCCCGCAGACGATCACCGGGCGGTTGACGCCCAGGGCATCCAGCAGGGCGGCGCAGTCGCCGGCGAGCATGTCCACGCTGTACGGACCGGGGACGGGATTGGATTCACCGTGGCCGCGCAGGTCGGGGGCAATGATGCGAATGTGGTGGGAGAGGCCTTCCACCTGGGGCGTCCAAAGACGCCGGCTGAGCGGGTAACCATGGATAAAGAGCACCGGTTGTCCGGCGCCGCGGTCATCATAGGCGAGGGTAAAATCTGGGAGGGGGATGTGCATGGAGTTTCCTTTGGTTTCGGCGAACGATATGTGTATTCAGATTGTGCGGCATGGAGAGGCGCGGCAGGTGTTCACCCTGTGGATGCCGGGCATTGACCTGCTGCGCCTGTGCGATAACTGCCTGCTAACGTTCGGGCAGGATGTAATCCTGGTACTGCACACGCAGGACTTTCTTATCGAACTTGCCCACGCTGGTCTTGGGGATGCTTTCAATAAAGACGATGTCATCGGGCAAAGCCCAGCTGGCAAAATGCGGTCGAATGTGCTCGTAGATCTCTTCCCTGGAGATATTCTCTTTGAAGTCGGGTTTGGCAACCACACACGCCAGAGGGCGTTCCTGCCAGCGCGGGTGGGGCACGGCGATCACCGCCGCCTCCAGCACCTTGGGATGTGACATGATGGTGTTTTCCAGATCGACCGATGAGATCCACTCGCCGCCGCTCTTCACCAGATCCTTGGTACGGTCCACAATCTGCATAAAGCCCTCAGGGTCGATGGTAACCACATCGCCGGTGCGGAACCAGCCATCCTGGTAGGCGTCGGTGGAACGGTCATCATTGTAATAGCTGCTGATAATCCAGGGGCCGCGCACCTGAAGCTCGCCAAAGGCCTTGCCATCCCAGGCGATTTCTTTACCGGCTTCGTCCACGGCGCGGATATCCACGCCCGGCACGGCTGTGCCCTGCTTGGCGCGAATGGTGAAGCGCTCGGCCTCGGGCAGATCCACCTGGTAGCTCTTGAGGCGGCTGACGGTGCCCAGGGGTGACATTTCGGTCATGCCCCAGGCATGCATGACGTTGATGCCGTGCCTGCGCTCGTAGGCCTCGATCATCCACTGCGGGGCGGCCGCGCCGCCGACGATCATGCCGCGCAGGCTGGAGAGATCGTAGCGCTCATTTTCGAGCAGGTTGAGCATCCCGATCCACAGGGTGGGCACACCGGCGGTGAGGGTGACGTGTTCGGCCTGGATCAACTCGGCCAGATCACGCGGGGTCATGTGCGGGCCGGGAAAGACCATGGTAGTCCCCAGCATGGTGCAGACGAAAGGCGTGCCCCAGGCCAGAACGTGGAACATGGGCACCACCGGCATGAAGATGTCCCGCTCGGAGATGCCAAAGGAATCGGTCATGCTCAGGCCCAGGCTGTGCAGAAAAATGGAGCGGTGAGAATAAACCACACCCTTGGGGTTGCCGGTGGTGCCAGAGGTGTAGCACATGCCGGCGGCTTCGTTTTCATCCAGGCGCGGCCAGGGGTAATCGCTGCCCACAGACTGGATCAGGTCTTCATAGGCGTGCACCGGGCTCAGGCTGGTGTTGGACGGAACCGTATCCCCCAGGATGATGTAGTGGCGCACATTTTTGAGGTGGGGGGCCAGCTTTTCGACGGCGGGCAGCAAGGTGGGATCCACAAAGAGCACCTGGTCGTCGGCGTGGTGGATGATGTAAGCCAGCTGGTCGCCGGGCAGACGCAGGTTGAGCGGGTGGAGCACTGCGCCCATGCACGGGACGGCGAAGTAGATTTCGAGGTGATAGGCGTTGTTCCAGGCCAGTGTGCCCACACGGTCGCCGCGGCGCACACCCAGCTTTTCCAGGGCGTTGGCCAGGCGGCCAACGCGATCGGCCATATCGGCATAGGTGTAGCGCTTAAGACCGGGGCCGGCCTTGGTGATGATTTCTTTCCTGCCATACAATCGTTGCGCCCGCTCCAGGATGGGTGTCAACGTGAGCGGGTAGTCCATCATAAGCCCTTGCATGAGATCCTCCTTCGGCTGTGCCTGAGAACGCAGGTTTCTCCTAAACAAGGTGGAGACAGGTGTGTCGTGACAGGTATCGCTCTGATCCCCTTCAATTGAGACAGTACCATTGCGGTAAATTGTGTCAATATTATACGATTAAATAATAAATGGGGGCGGTCGATTACCGATCAACTTTTTTTTGCGTTTCAAGCCAAAATCTGACCGATTGTTAACAGTCAGCAGACGTAACAAAGGTGAAAGCTGTCCTTGCTCATCAGGCATGTTTATGATAATGTTAAGGTTGTCGAAAATATGACGTCCCAATCGTTTTGCATTCACGGCCACTTCTACCAGCCGCCCCGCGAAGACCCGCTGACCGGCGCTATACCCATCGAACCCGGGGCTTCCCCCTTTCCCAATTGGAACGAGCGCATCCACGCCGAGTGCTACCGCCCCAACGCTGAATTGGGCAATTTTGCCCATATCAGCTTCAATATTGGTCCCACGCTGCTGGAATGGATGAACACGCACGATCATGCCATCCTGCAGGGCATCCTGGCTCAAGACCAGGCCAACATGCGAGCCTGGGGCGTGGGCAATGCCATGGCTCAGGCTTTCAACCACACCATCCTGCCGCTGGCTTCCTATGAAGATAAAGTGACCCAGGTGGCGTGGGGCATTGCTGAATTCCGCCACCGCTTCGGTCGCAAACCGCAGGGTATGTGGCTGCCTGAAACCGCCGTTGATCTTGAAACGCTGCAGGTTCTCGCCGAACAGGGCATCCAGTTTACCATCCTGGCTCCCTGGCAGGCCGAACGTGAGGATGTGGATGTCACCGAGCCGTACCGTGTGGCCCTGCCTGGCGGGCGCAGCATCACCGTCTTTTTCTATCATTCCGGTTTGAGCGGCGGGATCAGCTTTAACCCTGCCATGACGGTCAACGCCGATAGTTTTGCCCTGTACGACCTGTCCCGCCATTTCAACGCCGAAAAGATCGAGCGGGGTGAGCCGCAGATCATCCTGGTGGCATCCGATGGCGAGCTGTATGGCCACCACCAGCCCATGCGCGACCGCTTCCTGGAACGCCTGGTGGATGGCGCCAGCACGAGCCTGGGTTTCAATCCCACCTACCCGGCGCTGTGGTTGCAACAAAACCCCATCCGGCGTGAGATTAAGATCCGCGAGAACACCTCCTGGAGCTGCCATCACGGCGTGGTGCGCTGGTCGGGTTCGTGCGGGTGCTCGCCGCGCTCGGGCGAGTGGAAGGCGCAGCTGCGCCAGGCTTTCGAGCGTCTTTCCATGGCCCTGGATGATCTTTATGCACAATTTATGCGCCCCTATATTGACGATCCGTGGGCGCTGCGCAACCGTTATATTGAAGTGATGATGGGTCTCTTGCCGGTGGAAGATTTACTGGCCGAAATGGCCGGACAGCGACTGCCCACAGAGGTGAACGTACGCCTGCACCTGCTGCTCGAGATGGAACGCGAACGCCAGCGTATTTACACCTCGTGCGGCTGGTTTTTTGATGACTTTGACCGGATCGAGCCCAAGAACAGCATTGCCTACGCCGCTCAGGCGGTGCGCCTGCTGCGCCTGGCAACCGGCGTCAACCTGGAACGCTATGTCGTGGAAGATCTGCAGGGTGTAGCCAGCGAACGCACCGGATTGAGCGCCGGTCTCGTGTTCCAGCGCCACATGCAGCGCGCCGTTCTGGATGGGCGTGTGATTGCCGGCGCCAGGCTTCCCTACATCCCCAGGTAAGCCGGAACTACCCCGATTTGAATACTTAACCCAGAGGCTGTCCAAAAAGCAGGGCGAAGCGTGGTAATACCGCCACAGGTTGTGCAAACGACAACGCTTCGCCCCTACAGGCTCGTGGTTTTCTATCCCTGGGGTAAAGCAGGAGTATTATTTACCATGCAGATCGCCACCGGCCTGTTTTTTCTGGCTGGCGGGTTTTGCAGGTCGCGCCGCTTCCAGCAGTTTATCCACCTGGAACTTGGAGCCTGCCTCGGCTTTCTGCATCGCCTGGATCACCGCGAAGCACGCCGCGACTGACGCGCCTGTCTCTTCAGAAGCTCCCGCCGGCGGCCTGCAGCCGAATGACCGTGACCGCAAACATCCACCACAGCCACTCATCGTAAGATCTCCTTGTTGAACCACAGAGTACCCTGGAAGCGGTTCACACCCAAAACCCGCTGGACTTCCTGGTCGCCCAGCCAGCCCTGCAGCGCCTGGTAAGGTCGCTGCTGGACGGGGATTTTTTCATCGAACCAACCCTGGTGGCTGATCAGCAAACGCGTCAGGCTGACCACCCGCTCGGCAGCGGCTGCATCCAGGCCCATCTCGCCCAACGTGCCGGCGATGATCTTGCCCAGCAGCCATTCGTCGATCCAGGTGCGGCTGATCTCGGCTGCCTGGGCTGCATCCAAGACCTGACCCAGGCGATGGGTGGCGAGCCAGCCCAGCAGGACACCCCAGGTGCGCCGCTCGCCCTGCACCAGCCGGATGGATTGCAGGTATTTGAGGGCAGTGGCAAAGCGCCCGGCGCCTTTGAGCACGGGCAGTTTCAGAACAGCTTCAGCCTCGCTGCGCAGGGCTGCCACGGTTTCATCGATGCTGCCGCCGCCCCGGGTGATGGCTTGCACACCCTGCAAAATGGCTTCTGATTTCCATGTAAATTCATTCACGGCCTGGTCAGGCTCGGCGGCAGGCGCGAGTGCAGCCGCTTTTTTACCCTTTACCCGCACAGGCTGGATGGGCAGGGCGCGGTTATCGATCAAATATTCAAACGAACCGCGGTTCACCAGTTCGCGGAAGGGATGGTGCACAGCCTGCAGGAAGACCTCTTTGAGGGCGTCTTCAATGCTGGGCACACCGCGCCCGTTCAAATAACCCACCAGCTCCCCGTAATGGTGCCACAGGTCTTCCTGCACCTCACGGAAATCCATGAACACATGGAACTGGTAAGCCTCCAGGGCGATATACAGCCCCTGATCGTGGAGTTCCTGGCTGGGCCGGATGTATTCAAGCCCGCTGATGACGTCCCGGAAGATTGTATATAGACCAGGCTCACTGCGCAGGCCCAACCCGGCGCCCAGTGAAATTTGTTCGTTCACCCGCCCGCCATCCGCAGGGTTGGGCGGACGGGCTGCTGAAGTGCGGATCCAGCCGGCGGCCCGGGCGTACTTGTTGTGGAAGACCACCAGAGCGCGCTCAGCGCCGGCCCGGTTCGAGTAGGCGTACACATCTTCATTGACAAAACCGCCGGGGACACTGCCGCCCGGTGCAGAGATGAAATCGTAAAGCACAAAATCGTGGCCCTGGGAAAACAGGTAGCGCTTGCGCAGCAAGGGGAAGATCTCGCGCTCGTGGCGTTCCACCAGGTAGCCGTCGGGCTGCTCATCCCAGTAGGCGCGGCGGTATTCCATGCCGTATTTCTCGGTGAAGCCTTCCACCTGCCCGTGACCGATCATGGGCAAACCGGGCAGCGTGGCGAGCAGCGTGCACATGCCAAAATACTTGTCGCCTTTGCCAAACTGGTCAACGGCGGTGCGCTCGTCGGGGTTGTTCATGAAGTTGACGTAACGCTTGAGGATTTCGGGGTCGAACTCGAGCGTGTTTTTGATTACCTGGCGGTATTCCTGGTTTTTCTCATCGCGCAGCATATTCATAAAGGCGCTGTTATAGACGCGGTGCATACCCAGCGTGCGCACAAAATAGCCTTCCATCAGCCAGAAGGCCTCCGCCAGCAGCAGGGTATCGGGCACTTCCTGGGCGACACGGTCAACCACCTCGCGCCAGAACTCGATGGGGATGGCGGCGTCGAACTGCTCTTTGGTCAGGCCGTGCTCGGCGCGGGAGGGGATATCGCCGCCGCTGCCCGGCTCGGGGAACCACAAGCGATGGAAATGGCGCTTGGCCAGGGTCATGGCGGCATCAAAGCGGATGATGGGGAACTTGCGTGCCACGTGCAGAATGGTCTGGATGACCGCTTCGCGCACTTCGGGCTTGAGGTAATTGAGCTGGGCGGTGTCATTCCAGGGCATGGAAGTGCCGTCGTTGCCGTGGTAGATGTAGCGAGTTTCGCCATTCCAGTGATCGACGCGCTTGAAAACCACCGCGGCGTCGGTATTATCGAAGTAATGGTCTTCAATATATAACCCCACTCGCTGCTCCCAGGAGAGGTTAGGACCGTTGAAGGAGTAGGCCGGGAAGGGGCTGTATTCTGAAGAGATGAACCAATCCGGGTGCTCGATCACCCAGCGCGAGTCGATGCCCATGTGGTTGGGCACCATATCTGACGCCAGGCGGATACCGCATTTCCAGGCCCGGTCGCGCAGGGCGCGGTAGGCTTCTTCGCCGCCCAGGTCGGCAGCGATAGTGTAATCGAATAACGAATAGGCCGATGCCACCGCATCCGGGTTACCGCGCAGCTGCTTGATGGTCTTGGATGCCTGGCTGCGCTCCCACAGGCCAATCAACCACAGACCGGTAAAACCAGAGCGTCCCAGGCGTTCCAGCTCTTCATCGGGGATTTCATCCAGGCGGGTGATGGGGCGCTGGTGTTTCTTGGTTAGCTGGTCCAGCCAGACATAGGCATTTTTGGCCAGCAGCACCAGGCTGGGCATCCAGTCTTTATCGGGGCTGAACCGCTCCGGGTCCATCTCTTGTCCGGAAAACTCGTACACCGCGGCCGGGGCTGGCCCCGGGATGGTGAAATAGATTTTCTCTTCTTCTTTAATCAAGTCCAGGCTGGAAAGCAGCCGGTAGAGCATCTGCCCCAGCATCTGTCCCCAGCGGGTGCGGATGTATTCAAGCTGTCCCGGGAGCGAGTGCGGCACGGCAATCGCCGGGCTTCGCAGCATTTCCACCAGGGTCTGGTTATCGGGTCCGAAGGCTGGCTGGCTGGCAAAGAAGGCCTGCAGACCCGTGATCATTTGTGGATACACACTGCCGGTTTCCAGGCCGGCATCGTCGAACAGCTCCATAAACGGGGCGCAGGCCGGGTTGGTATTGGCTACCCACAACATAAGCATTTCTTCAAGCAGCACCTGCCGGTTGGGAATACCCCCCGAGGCGCCATCCAGATAATCATCCAGCTCGATCTCGCGGCGGTAAACCGCCAGGGGAGGGAACTGGCGGGCAAATAGACGCAGGGTGCGCTCTACCTCGGCCTGCCCGAGGCTCTTTTCCAGGGATTGCAGAGCCAGACCCATAACCTGAGAGCCGCGCTCCTGACGGTATTGGGCCACTACCAGGTGCAGGATTTCATCGACCAGCCCCAGGGCATTGATCTGCCCGGCGCGCACGGCTTGTTCTGGAAAGTTCACCAGGTTGCGCTTCTGGTTCATCTTCTGGGCAAACTGGCGCGCCCCGTGGAAATTGGCAAAAATCACATTCCCGCTCAGTGAAAACAGGCTTTCATCGAACTGGTAGCGGTCGCGGGCCTGCCTGGATACATGAAATTCAAATTGTGGATGATGCATTTTCCCTCCGTAAATCAAGATGCTGGCCTGCGGGCTTCGTCAGGCGGGAGCACGGTTTTGAGTTTATCACCCACTCTGTCAATGTATCGTGGGAGTTTTAAGTCTTTGTAGATTTGAATGGCCCGGTGGTAAAGCGCCACCGCCTGTTCGGCGTCACCAGCTTCAGCGCGGCTTGCGTGAGCATCGGCCCATTCCCGGTAAATACGCGCCTGGTACCAGCGCGCCCCATTGCCCTGTAAAATACTGGCAAGCTGGTCAAAGGTTTCGAAAGCCGCCTGCCATTCCCCCTGAGCCACTTGCAAGCGCGCCTGGGTATAGAATACCAGCGCTTTCCCGCTGCTGGTGCTGTACTTTTCTACCATGTGGTGGCCGTCTTCCAGCAGCTTGCGGGCCTCATCGATCCTGCCCTGGCGAATTCGCACCGCGCCAAGCATCATAACACTAAAAATGCGATCGACGGGTGAGATTTCCGGGTGATCCATCACAAAACTATTCAGCACCTGCTCGGCATCTTCCACTCGTTCCATTTCCAACAAGAGATCGGAGAGGGTGGATACCAGTCCGGCAGCCATCCAGGCGAAGCCATGCTGCTTGTTTTCCTCCAGGCAGGCATGCAGGGCGGGAACGGCCTCTTCCCATTCGCCGCGGAAACGCAGCAAGCGGGCTTCCAGGGTGCGTGTGGCGATCTGGGCCATGGTCTTATGGGGCAGATTTTCCTGCATACCCTTCAATGCCGGGATATTGTGCTCAACATCGGCGAAGTCGGCCAGATCCATCGACAGTTCGGTGGCCGAGAAGAGCTGGTCGTGCTCCCAGTTGGTGCTGCCCAGGCGCCGGCCCAATTCCACGCCGCGCAAAAATTCAGATCGGGCCGCCGACAGCTCACCCCAGATGCGCAGAAACTCACCCAGGTTGGTGTGAGCGCGGCAGGGCAGTCAAGATCAAGCCGGCCGATTCGGAAAGGCGAACCGCCTCTTCCAACGCCTGGCGGATGTCCGCGGCCGGCTGGTTGGGCAGTATACCCAGGGTAGCCAGGGCTTCAGCCTGCACTTCAACCAGATTCAAACGGCGGGCCAGGGCCAGGGCATGCTGGCAGAGCGGCAGAGCCTGCTCCATCTGGTGGGTAAAGCGGTAGGCGTGGCCCGTCTCGTGCACCAGGGCTGCCACACCGGGCGTTTCCAGTTGCATGGCATTGGGGATGGCCTGCAGCCCCTCCAGGCATATTTGCAGGGCGCGCTGCGGGTCGCCGTTGTGCCAGGCTGAGCGGGCAGCCCGCGCCAGCAAGCGCGCCTGCTCGTCCGTTTCGCCAGCTTCCCGGTAGCCGGCAACAGCTTTCAAAAAGGTCTCGATCGCCTCCGGGTAATTGCTCTGGCGGAAGAGGGCCTCACCCAGCCCGGCCAGCAGCATGGCTGGCGGTGTCGCGCGCTCACAAAGCTCGATGGCAGCCCGGTAGTAGCGCTCGGCTTCCTGGTTGGCATAAATTGAAAGAGCGCGCCCGGCAGCGCGGTTATAGTAATCTCGGGCACGTGAGGCGTCTCCGGCTTTTTCGTAATGATAGGCGATCGTTTCCACGTCGTCGGGGTGCAGAGTTTCGATCGCCGCCGCGGCGCTGCGGTGCAGGCGCTGGCGGCGCAGGCTGCTGATGTTATCGCGAGGGTGGCGGGAATAAGCCCGTGAGCAAAGGCAAAAGTGGTGCCGTTACCGCGTTCCGGCACCTCGGCAATGATCTGGGCGTGCTCGGCGGCTTCCAGGGCGGTGATGAGCGTCTCATCATCCTGCCCGCTGGCCTGCAGGAGTGTGGGGTAATCGAATTCCCTTCCCAGAATGGCCGCCACACGCAGCAATTCCTGGGTTGGCGGTGAAAGGCGCGCCAGGCGGGTTTGCAGGGTTACGCGCACACTCTGGGGAATGATAATATCAGCGGGGTCCAGCGCGCACCACACCGTATTGTCCATGCACAGCTTGTTCTCTTCCAGCAGCGCCTTGCACACCTCTTCGATGAAGAACGGGTTGCCTTCGGTTTCCAGGTAGATGGCATCCACCAGACCTGGGTCCATATCGCCGTGCGGTGTGAGCATGGTAGCGAGCATGTCTGCGGTCTGCTGGCGGTCGAAGCGGGTCAACTTGATGCGCTGCGAGAGGCGCTCGCGCACCAGATCGTTGAGCACTTGCTGGAAAACGCTGACATCTTCCAGCTCGACTTCACGGTATGTGAGCAGGATCAGCAGCCGGTGGTCGCGGCTGCGGCGGGCGAGGTGGCGCAGCAGGGCCAGGGTGCCGCTGTCGGCCCAGTGGGCGTCGTCTATAAACAGCAACAGTGGAGCTTGTGCAGCCAGTTTTTGCAGCAGGCTGGCTACACTTTCGAATATCAGCTGCTGATCGGCTAACGCCTCGCCGGAACCGACCGGCAAGCCGGAGGGCGGGCTGTCTGGCAGGCTGGCCGAAAGGCGCGCCCGGAGATGCGGGGCGATTTTTGTCAGGTCATTCAGGATCTCTTCCGGCAGCGACAGACCAGGTCCGGCCTGTTGGATGGCTTCGAGGATCAACTGCGGGAAGGGGGCATAGGGCATTCCACCTTCGGGGTAGCAGGCGCCGGACAATACCCGCCCGCCGCTGACATGGGCGCGCGCCACCAGCTCGCGCCCCAGGCGGGTTTTGCCAATACCTGGCTCCCCGCTGAGCAGCAAGACCTGTCCGTGGCCGTTCAAAGCGCCCTGCCAGGTGTTGTTCATCTCGCGCAGCTCACGCTCCCGCCCCACCAGCCGGCCGCGCACCAGGCGGTCCAGGATGCCTGGTTCCGGGAAGGCCCCGGTGGGGGCTGCATCGTTGACGGTCAAACCGAGCATAAAATCCAGCGCCTGGCCAACT
>CAVPJC010000016.1:0-114775 GCA_963705155.1 uncultured Chloroflexia bacterium
TTTTTTTCGTGTGTTTCGTGTCTTTCGTGGTTAAGGTTTCATCCAACGCCGTCGGCTTCGAGCAGCGCCTTGAGCCACGGCCACAGCTCGCCGCCCTTGAGCACATAATCGTTGATGTCCTTGGCCCCGGGCGGGGGCGGGCAAACCCGCACACGCTCGCTCAGGTGGCTCAGCGCCGCCAGGCCCTTCACCCCGGCTTCGTCGGCGTCGTAGGCGGCGTAAATGCGTTCCACCGGCAGCAGGTAAGCGCCCCAGGTAGCCAGGTCGGGGCGGGTGGCGGCGCTGCCCAGCGTGCAGACGGCGACCACGTCGCGCAGCTCCTGCCAGGCGATCATGGCGTCAAACTCGCCCTCCACGAAGAGCGCCATGGGCGCTCCGGCCAGGTCATCGGCGCCGAAGATGGCGGCGGTGCGGTTGCCTTTGACGCCGCGGTATTTGTTGTGCGCCCCGCACTTCGGGCAGGCCTGGCGCACCGGGGCGCGCTCGCCGCAGCCCTGGCATTTGACCATGTCGCCGGGCAGCAGGGCCACCTTGAGGTACCAGACCTCGCCCAGCGCAATGCAGGGAATGAGGACGCCACGCGGGATCCACAACTCTCCCTCTCCCCCGGCCCCCTCCCCCTCAAAGGGGAGGGGAGTCCTCCTCTCTCTTCGAGAGAAGGAGTTGGGGCGAGAGGGGGTTGCCCCTTGCCCGAAGGGAGAGAGGCCGGGGTGAGTGTCTGTTCCCCTCCGCTGTACTCAGCGGCGCTCCCTGAGGGGGAGGGGTCAGGGGTGAGGGAGATCTTCCTGCCTTCGCTCCAGCCCAGGCGCCAGGTGCGCAGGGTTTCATCGCTCAGCCCGCGGCTGCGCAGGTAGTCGAGAGCGGGGCGGCCGGCCTTGCTCCACAGCGCCCGCTCGCAATCGAGCACCGCCTGGCGGGCCAGCGACTGCCAGGCTGCGGCGGGCGGGGCGTAAGCCGCGGCGCCGCCCCGCGGCGGCTCCGCTCCGGACAGCGGCGTATTCGCCAGCGGCAGGCGCCCGCTCCCCTGCCCCTCCCGTCGGTGATGTCGATAACGAATGGTGGCTATGCGAATTGCTTAGGCTATACGCAACGCTCCCCGCCTCATCCCCCAGCAGGGCGCACACCTGCGGGAAGCTCAGCCCGGGCCACAGGCGCACCCCAAACTCGAGCGCATCCTGCCATTTGCCGCCCGTGCAGCCCCGGCACAGCCAGCGCCCGCCCCCTTCGGCCTGCGGCTGGACGTGAAAACGGTCCTGCCCGCCGCAAAACGGGCACGGCCCGGCCCACTCGCCGCCGCCGCTGGCCGCCACACGCTGCAACGCGGTGTGCCGTCCCGCCAGCGCCAGCAGGTCGACCTGAGATTTGAGGGCGGTCGTGTCAATCATGGCTTTCATCCACCAGCTTCAAGGTGCCCTGCCGCTCGCGGTTGACCAGCAGACGGGTCACATCGGGGCGGGCGTAATGACCGGCAGGGTCAAAATTCTGGCGCTCTTCGAGCACGCGAGGGTGCTCCACCACCGCCAGGCGCAGCCCCTCCTCCCCCTCCAGCGGCTCGATCAGCCACTCGCCGTCCGGTCCGGCCAGGCACGAGCCGCCGTCGGCCAGTACTTCCCGGCTGGCGGCCCGGATCTGATCGGCGTACGGCACATGCTCGAGGATATCCTCCCGGCGCAGCAGCCCGGAAACCGAGAGCACGTAAGAGCGTCCTTCCTTAGCAATAAAACGGGTGATATCGCGGGTATTGTGTACGCTGCCCGGCCAGACGGCCACATGCAGGTCTTCGCCCTGGGCATACAGCGCCGCCCGCGGCAGCGGCATCCAGTTCTCCCAGCAGTTCAGGCCGCCCACCGTGAAAGCCCCCAGGCGGTGGACGCGCAGCCCGTGACCGTCGCCTGCAGACCAGACCAGGCGCTCCTCATAGGTGGGCATCAGCTTGCGGTGCACCGACCCGACCCCACCCTGCGGGTCGATGTAAACCAGCGAAGCGTAAAGCGAGTGCCCGCCCCGGTCGGCGGGCCGCTCGATGCAGCCCAGGTAGATCGCCATGCCGTAGCGGGCAGCCGCCGCCCGCAGGCCGTCCAGGTGGCCGGCTTCGATCTGCACAGCATGGCGGGCGTAATGGGCGAAAAGCTCCTTCTGGCGGGCATCGTTGAAGCGCGCCCCATCGGTCAGCTCCACCCAGAAAGGATAGCCCGGGACCAGCGCCTCGCCAAAAGCGAGCATCTGGCAGCCCTGCCGCCCGGCTTCGCCCGCCCAGTGCAGCACCTTCTCCAGCGTGCGCTCCCGGTCCAGCCAGACCGGCGCAATCTGGGCAAAGCCGATGGTCAAAAAGTCAGTCATAGTGGTTCTCCCTCACCCCTACCCCTCTCCCAGGGGGAGAGGGGCTCCACCCCACTCACACTTACCCCCTTTAAAGGGGGGGTAAGTGCGTAAGTGGCCGTGCAGATCGGGTTGTAAGTGTTTGTAAATGTCCGTAAGACCGTAAGAGACATTTTACTCACCTTTGCATTGATTTGTAACCCTGTTTATATGCCCCAGATCACGATGTAAGTGATGTAACCCTACCTGTAACCCGTTGTAACCCTGTCATTTTTATCCAAAAATGCTTCCAGCAACTATTTACATGCCTGCAAATTCACCCGGATTTCCGCGGTTTGCGGCGCAGCCTCACATCTTTTAATGCACCCCGTACCGGCGCAGGTCTCACAGCGCCGCTGCCCCGCTCACACGCGGGTGTAGATCTTCTCGGTGTTGTTCTTGCCGTTGCTCTGGCGCAGCTTGTTGGTGGAAACCAGGCGGTCGATCCTGTCGCGGATGCGGTTGACGCCCACATCGGGCAGGCTGTCTTTGACGGCTTTGGTCAGGTCGGTTTTGTTCATCGAGCTGCCCAGCAGCGAGACCATGATCTCACGCTCAATGGCTGCCCCGCTGCGCAGATCGTCGGAGGCGATGCCGTAAAAGCGGGCGGTGTCCAGCTCGCCGTCCGGGCGGTTCTCGAAGGTGAAGACGGCGCTGAAGGGCAGCACATCGGCGCCGCGCACCTTGGTGGCCTTGATGCTGACCGTGTCCGAAAGATCCTCGCGCTCGATCAGCAGGGCCAGGTCGAGGGCGGCTTCGATGCTCGAGTGGCCGCGCAGGCTGTCGCCGGCTCGTCCCAGGCTGCCGTTGCTCTTGCGCTGGTGGTGGATCAGCACCACGGCGGCCCCGGTCTCTTCGGCAAGCTGGCGGAACTCGCTCATCACCGCCACCATATCGCCGCTGTTCTCGTCCGAATCGCCGCTCACCACCCCCAGGTTGTCCACCACCAGGAACTGGACGCCGCGCTCCTGGATGCGCAGCGAGAGCTCTCCGATGGAGGTCCTGGAAGAGGCGTCCAGCCAGGGGGAGGGCATGGAGTAATAATAGAGCGGGGTTTCAGGCGGCAGGCCGCGGCCGCGCCCCAGGGCGCCAAAGCGGTCGTGGGTGCGGCGGCGCCCGTTGTCAAAATCCAGCCACATGGCGGGGCACTGGCGGGTGGGGATGCTGAGCGCCAGATTGCCGTTGATCCACGGGGCGGGCGTCAGCCAGTCGCTGCCGGCGGCGGCGCAGGCCAGCAGATCGGCCAGGATGAAGGACTTGAGCGTGCCCGGCGAGCCGTAGACGATGTTGAGGGACGGCAGCGCAAACAACCCGGCGGCGATGTACTCCACCGGGGGGCGCTCCAGGTAGGCGTCGGCCAGGGTGAAGACCTGCCAGCGGTCGACCGGCGCATCCGGCCCGGCGCCGTTTCCGCCGCCGTTTCCGGAGGGGGCGCCGCCGCTCTCGATGCGGGCGGCCAGCCCCGAGCGGGATGGGTTCTGCAGGGCCCAGTAGAACTGGCGGCGCTCGTCATCGCTCAGCGCGCCAAAACCGCTCAGCGCCGACTGCACGTTGGGGGTGGGTTGAAAATCCATAAGCTTCAGCAGGTTCTCCTCATCCGCCGGGCAGATCCCGGAAGCGGGTGGATGGGCGCAGCCTGCGTGCCGTTTAGCGGGACGGGAAGGGAAAGGGCGGCAGTCCGAATGTCATTGCGAACCCGGCGTTCGAGGCCGGGTGAAGCAATCTCCCCGCTGTTACGGGGGCTGCTTCGCACACACCGCTCGCAGCGACACCCGTCGTGTTCTTGCGGACCAAGGTTCTCGTAGCGACATTCGCCTGTGCGAAAACCACGCTCCTCCAGTGGGAGCGGTTGCCGCCTGGCTGAAAGCGTGTTACAATACATCTCGACAGCAATACTCAGAGGTTGGCATTCTGAGTTTTCCCTTCCAGCCCCGCGTTTGGCGCGCCGGGCTGGCGTTATTTAATCTCGAGACCAGGTTTAATTTCTAATCTCGAACATACGTTCTATTATAGTCTAATCTTTCAATTTATCCAGATATCTGGCAAGATCGCTGAGCGAATTCACCCCCTCCGGCAGGCTGACGCTGCTGCCCTTTTGCAGGCGGCTGTGCAGATAGAAGGATAAAAAGGCGATGATGTGACCGCGGTGCAGGCGGCTGTCCAGCCCGGCGGAGAGCACCGCAGAGAGTGTATCCAGCGTGGCCAGCTCGTCGTCGGTGAGGGTGACGTGCACCGCCTTGCGCGGGAACGGATTGGGCGGGCGGCCCTTGCCCTTGCGCGGCTGAGGGTGCGCCGCCGGCTGCACTTCCAGCTCCAGCAGGCGCAGCCAGGGGTAAATATCGTTTTCTTAGTCGGGGGCTTTCCCCGTGATTCCTATTTTCTTGGCCATAAAATTCCCACATTTTCTTGGCCATAAAAATCGTTCCTACGGTGTTTATGGCCGCATTTCGGGGGTTTACCCCCACCGGTGGGGGGTAAGCTTTCCAGCGCGCGGCTGAACACGTGTTCTTGAAAGTTTGGATTGTTAAAATTCATTTGAACTCCGCCTCGGGCTCGAGACCGGCGCCGCTGGGGACCGAATCGAGCAGAGCCGACTGCACCACGGCGTTATCGGCCACGGTGCGGTTCATGCGCCCCATCTCGTCGATCACTTTGGAGCACAGCGCCACAATTTCACGCGGGATGCCGTGGGTGGCGCGCCACACTTCCAGGAAGGCGCTCTGGGTGAGCAGGGGTTCTTTGCGCCCCGCCACCGAGCTGCGGAAGCGGATCAGCTCCAGGGTATCTTCCAGCGAGAGCGGGTTGAGGCGGAACCACGAATCGACCCGGCTGAGTACTTCGGGGCGGGCGTTGAAGATGCGCTGCAGCTCGGGCTGCCCGAAGAGCACCACCTGGGCCAGCTTTTGCGAGATGTCGAAGTTGTAGATGTGGTGCACCAGCGTCAGGGCGTCGGGCGCCATCAACTGGGCGTCATCCAAAATCACCACCACGTTGCGGTTGTCCTGCTTTTGGTCCACCAGAAAGCCCTCGAACTCGCGCCACTGCATGGTCATGCCCTTGCGGCGGTTGAGGTTGAGGGCGTAGCACACATCCAGCAGGGCGGCGTATTCCAATTCGTAGGCGGCGGTGTGCACAAAAACCACCAGAAAATCTTCGGGATAGGTGCGGTAGATCAATTCCAGGCGGCGGGCGATGGTGCTCTTGCCCACCCCGAAGCCGCCTTCCACGATCACCAGCCCGCGGCGCTCTTCCACCACCTCCTGGATGCGGTCGAGCACGTCGCCGTGCTGGGCCGAGAGGTAGAGGAAACGCGGGTCGGCCGAACGCGAAAAGGGCTCTTCGGCAAAGCCCAGGTCTCGCAAGATGATGCGCCGCTGCGGGTCGCGCAGATTGGTCATGGGTACACCCCTGGCTCACGGTGTTGGATACCGGTTTGAGGCCGGCTTGCTTACCTGTTATAGGATACACGATTTTGGGATTGTGTCAATCGCGATCTGGATGTTTTAAGGTTGGCTGGATCGCGATCCAAGAGCGGAGAGGCGCCTCGTAGGAACGGCTTAAGCCGTTTCCGGTTCACTCCTGGGGGAATACAACCACCAGGACACGAAGACACCAAGAAGAACGCTTTACCCCCGGGCCCGCTAGTAGGGTCGCAGCGACGCTGCGTCCCTACGGCCCCCATGTGAAGGCCATCTACGCCCACAAAACACCCGCCACCAGGCGAGGGCTACCCCGCCGGCGCGTCTGGCGCATCCAGCTTCGCCAGCCACCCGCGCACTAGCGCAGCACTTGGGCTTTCAATGGCTTCGTAAATCTCCAGGGCCTGCTGCCAGCAGGAGAGCGCCTTTTGCCGCTCGCCCAGCTTCAGCCAGGCGATACCGCTGTTTGCCAGGGCGTTGCTCTCCCCGCCCCGGTAGCCGATCTCACGGGCGATGGCCATCTGCTGCTCATAATACTCCATCGCCCGGCGCGGCTCGCCCAGGTTCAAATAGGCGCTCCCCAGGCTGCCCAGGGCGGCCCCTTCTCCACGCCGGTCGCCGATCTCACGGGCGATGAGCAGCGCCTGCTCATAAAGTTCGATCGCCCGGTGCGGCTCGCCCAGGTCTCGCAGCACATTCCCCAGGTTGCCCAGGGCGTTCCCCTCGCCACGCCGGTCGCCAATCTCACGCGTAATCACCAAATGCTGCTCATAAAACTCAATCGCCCGGTGCGGCTCGCCCAGGTTCCAGTAGGCGGTCCCCAGGTTGCCCAGGGCGTTCCCCTCCCCGCCTCGGTTGCCGATCTCACGCGCAATCACCAGCGATTGCTCATAAAACTCAATCGCCCGGTGCGGCTCGCCCAGGCTCCAGTAGGCGACCCCCAGATTGCCCAGGGCTTTGCCTTCCCCGAGCCGGTCGCCGATCTCACGCGCAATCACCAGCGATTGCTCATAAAACTCAATCGCCCGGCGCGGCTCGCCCAGGCTCCAGTAGGCGATTCCCAGGTTGCCCAGGGCGATCCCCTCCCATCTCCGGTCGCCGATCTCACGGGCGATGACCAGTTGCTGCTCATAAAACTCAATCGCCCGGCGCGGCTGGCCCAGGCCCACATAGGCGTTTCCTAGGTTGATCAGGGCAGCACCTTCCCCGCCGCGGTCGCCGGTCTCACGGGCGGCGGACAGCGAGGCTTGCAGGTAGGGAATAAGCCGCCGCGGCGCTAACCGCAGAACCAGGGCATAAATCATCCATCTAGTAAAATGCACCAGCCAGCGTTGCGGATCGGCTGGCGTTGGCCATCCGGGGGCTTTTCCGCTTACTCGCTCCCAGGTGGGCTCCAGGTGCGGCCACAGGCGGTCGAAGCACCGCAGGCCTTCCAGGATGTGCGGCCCCTGCACCAGGTCATCCGCCTGGCGGCCCTGCAGCAGATAATAATCGGCGTGTGCGAGCATCGCCAGGCGGGCTTCATCCGGGTCCTGAGAATCCAACAGCAGGCTTTGGGCGTACAGCCGGGTCAGGTCGTGCAAGGCGTACTCCCTCTCCTCTTCCCGGTAGTCCAGCAGGCAGGCCTCCAGCAGGGCGCCCAGGGCGCTTTCGCCCGCCGCGCTCAATTCCTGCCCGCCATCCCAGACCGCCGCCAGTGCGCCGCGCTCGAACGGAGATGGAAAGACGCCCAGCGCCCGAAAACGGGCCTGCGTTTCAGCGGGCAGGTCTTTGTAGGTCAGGTTCAAAGCCGCCTGCACATCCAGGTCGGGGTCGCCCTCCTTGCGCAGGGCCTCCAAACGGCTGCGCTCATCCCCTAAAAGCAGCAGGTAGCGCTCCAGGCTCAGATCCGGGCGGCGCAGGCGCGCCCCGGCCACGCGCAGCGCCAGCGGCAGCCGCCCACACAACCCCGCCAGGCTGTCCAGATCGGTTTCGGGGGCCTGCTCCAGCCTGGGCGACAGGCGCACCAGCAGGGGCGCGCTTCTTCCGGCGTCAGCACATCCAGGCGCACGGGCTGCAGCCCGGCCTGGGAGATATCGAAATCGTAGCGCGAGGTGACGATGGCCGCGCTGGGCGCTGGCGGCAGCAGGGCCTTGCCACCTGGCTGCGGCCGCGGGCGTTATCCAGCAGCAGCAGGCAGGGGTGGGAGCGCAGCTCGCTCAGGTACAGCCCGTGCAGGGCGGCTTCGTCATCCGGCAGGCGCGCTTCGGGCAGCAGGCGCTGCAGGATGGAGCGCTGGGCTTCGGCCGGGGTCAGGGGCTGGTCGTGGGCGGAGCCCTTCAGGTCGATTTCCAGGCGGGCGTACGGGTAAAGCGGGGCGGCGTAGCGCGCCGCCAGGCGCGCCAGGGCGGTCTTGCCGACACCGGCTCCGCCGCTCAGCCCGCTGACCAGAGCCCCGGTAGCGGCGCCGTCACCCGGGAGCAGGGAGCGCAGCAGCCTGTGCAGCTCGGCGGTCCGCCCGGTGAAATCGGCGGGTGGTTCGGGGATGGCGTTCAGCCCGGCAGGGATGGGCGGCGGCGGGGGCAGGATGATTTGCGTCCCAATGACCGTGCTGCCGCCATCCGCGTTGCCAACATTTATCTCGCTCTGGATAAAGGCCAGCAGGTCCGGCGGCAGGCTGGGTGGAATTTTGGCTTTCTTTTTTTAGGGTCATCGAGGAGCAGCCTCCCTGAGGGTGATGGTTCTATTGTAGAGGAGAATGCGCCGGATGGCAAGCGGCGGCATGGGGATGCCGCCTCCTCAGGGAGGGCAAGGGTGGTTGATCGAGTAGGGGCGCAGCGACGCTGCGCCCCATGCGCATCAACATAAGCCCTCCAATCGCTCGAATTCGAGCAAGCGTTGCCAAGTACCGGGTTGAGATTGCCGCGAATCGATGCGGCTCGCAACTTGTAGACTAGCATGGAGGCGCTCCAAAACACGCAGCAGGACAGTCGGATCATCAAAGGTGAAAATCATGAGAGGCGCAAACTTCTGGACCATGTGTATTGCACGTGTCAGGCTTCGATTGGGGAAAGACCATAAAGCAATTTGGAATATCCATTGGCTGATGATTAGCCCAATCAGCTTGGCATAAATTTCTGTCAGAATCCGCCAGGGGTTTTGACTTTGCCATTCATCGACTTTAGCTTGATCTTTCCACAACTTGAAGAGCAATTCCACCTGCCAGCGGACACGCAGGAGCAGTAAAATCTCGTCTAAAGAGAGGCTCTCCGCCGGGACGTTGGTGATCACCGGGTCCAGGCAGCTAAAGCCAGGGTTTGGCACGTAAAGGAACCTGTTTTTTTCGAGCATAGTCTCGTAAGCGTCGCCTTCGTTGTTCTGCGACTTCCTGAGGAACCCGCTGAACGATCAAACGGCAGGGCAGCGACTGTTTAGCGCCAATCCGGATGGGTACATCCCTTTGAATTTCGTCACTAGCTTGTAGCCAGGCCAGCAAATCCAGGCGACGCCCCATTGCATCGTATACAATCGTTCCGGTTTTCAGTCGAGAGATCCAATAAACCCCGCATTGGTTGTCCTGTACAAAACTGTCCAGGTCGAAATACCCCAAGTCAGCCAGACGAAGAGCTCCAGCCGGCAGTTCTTCATCCTGAAAAGGAGAGGTGCGGTCATGGGCTCGCCCGGCTTGCAACACAGGTCCCTGTACTTGTCCGGTGCTGTAGTTCAAACACACTTGCAGTTTGAGTGCAGCGCTCTCCCCTTGGCTGTTACCATTCCCTCTCCAGATCTCTTTAAGACTGCTTGGCAACCCAATGATGCTACTGTCACGGATATAGACCCCTTTGAATCTTTCAATGATCGGCATGGCTACCGATTGCCCTTGGATGACCACCTTCACCATGCTCTCCAACATACGTTGCATGAAATTCGCAGATTGCTCGCTAAAGCGCTGTTCCAGCCTTTGCGGGCTGATCGCTTTTCCCTGCATGGCTAACCCCTGGCTCAATTCACAGTACGTCGAAGCCGGATTAGCCTGAAAACCAAATACCAAGCCCTGCACAAACGTATGCCCATCCAATTTGCGTTTCCGTTGGATAAAGCCGCTCTCCCGGCCAAGCCGATCAGCTTCTACCCCAAGTCGTTCATGCAGTATATTTTGGAGTTGTGTTATAGTTTCGATGGGATTTCTCCTGCAAGTTCTGGCTGTGACAACCAAATCTTGCCAGAAGAAATCCCTTTTGTTATTCTTAAATTGATGCCAATGGGGCGCACGTCGCTGCGCCCCTACGGGAGTGGAGGCGGTCTGGCGTCATGGGGATACCTCCTCCTCAGGGCGGGCCGAGGGCTATCGTTTCGACAGGTAATGGCTCAGCCACAAAAACGGGCGCAGCAGCGGATACAAAAAGAACAGGGAATCGGGCAGCGGCAGGTCCTGCCAGTCTTCCGGGCGAACCCAGAATTTTTCCAGGGTTGCCCATTTATAGCGCAGCCCTTTTTTAAGACCCATCAGGTAAAAGGTCTCGCGGAAACGCAGGAAGCGCCCCTCCACCTGGCCGCGATAGTCCGGGTTCATCAGGGCTTTGACCGAGCCCCTGGCCAGCCTGCGGATGTGCGGATCGTTTGCATCCAGGGCATGAAACCAGCCGGGCAGGGGCTCGCCAAACAGCCAGTGGGCCAGCAGGAAGCCCTGCCCCAGCGAGCGCGATAAGCCCAGGGCGTGCATCGAGGCCGCCAGAGCCTGGGTATCCTGGCTGCCGGCCTGGCGCATCCAGGCGACAAAATCCACCAGCCATTTCAGGCGCACCCAGTTGTGCTTCGAACCGTGGATCAGCAGGTAAACCGGCAAATCCTGCTCAGCCAGGGTGAACAGGCCGCCGTCCCCCCGGGGCAGGGCCTGGATGCGGGAGAGCATCTGGCGGGCTGCCCCGGGCGGAACCAGGTTGGGCGAGGCAATCGTCCAGTGCAGCTCGATGGTCAGCTGCGCCGTGGGCAGGTGGTAGGTGGTGTTGTACCAGTCCTGCTGGTAGACCTGCCACTGGCGCGGTGTGAAAGGCCTGACCGGAAAGACCGGCTGGCAGCCGTGGGCCAGCAGCAGCTCACCGGCTTGAGCCAGCATTTCAACAGGGACCAACACATCCAGATCGGTGCTGGAGCGCAGGCCGATATCGCCAAACAGGCGCTGCGCCAGCAGCGGGCCTTTCAGGACACACAAGGGCACACCCGCCCGGGCAAAGGAGGGCGACAGGCGGGCCAGCTCCGCCAGGAGCTGCAAGACACGCTGGCGTTGAAGCCCGGCCTGGCTTTTGAGCTCTGCCAGGTCCGAGGCCGGAACTGCAGCCGCGCAATGCGTGCTGAGATTGCGGTAAACGGTGGGGATGAGGTGGTGGCGGGCTGCCAGGGCAATAAAAGCTGCCCAATCCAAAGACGGGCAGCAAAAACCCTGCAGATTTTCGATCTCAGGTTTCTGCAGGGGAATTAAAGCGCTTGCCAGGAGCAAGCGGAATTCAGGCGAGAAGTCGGGTGTAAACGTCAGGCTTATGACTTGGTGTCGCCGTCAAATTGCGGTCCCAGGCCGAATGCCGTTTCGGCGATATCCATTTTTTTGAGAACCGGCGCGGTCCAGGTCTCTTTTTCGGCGGGCTGGGGCTCGGCGGCAGGGGGTGAAGATGGGGATAAATTCATAGCAGGTCTCCAGATATCGGATAGAAGAATAATTATAATAAGCAACTAATTTATACCGCAATTCCTCTAAAAAAGCAATAGGAAGTTCGGTCGTCAGGCCGCTCAGCAGAGATGTTTGCAGGGAAGCAAAAGCGTCTGCCGGGCGCGGGAGGAGTTCGGGCGAAGGTTGGGTGTAAAAGCCAGGCCTTATGACATACCGTCAGCGTCAATTGTCAGCCCGTTGCCGAGGGCGGTTTCCTCAACATCCATTTTTTGGAGCACCGGCGGGGTCCAGGTCTCTTTTTCGGTGGGCCGGGGTTCGGCGGCAGTGGGGGAAAGGGGTGAAAAATTCATATCAAGTCTCCTCAAATCAAAGCCGGGGATAATTTATATAAGTAGATGATTTATACCGCAATTCCCCTAAAAACGCAATAAAAACAGGCCGGTCATCAGGCCGCGCATCAGAATTACGCCGCAGGCTGCCGTGTTTTGAGCGCTCACACCGCTCTGAAGGGAGGCCAGCACACCTTCCATGCGCGGCAGATCCAGCATCTGCCGGGCAAGCTCGTGCTGCTTCAGGCGCTCCAGCGCAGCCTGTATTTCGGCGTGGCTCTCCAGGGCGCGCTGGCCCAGGTCGGCAGCCTGCAGGCCGCGGCGGGTGTTCAAGCGCACCGCATCCGGCAGATAGCCGCGCATGGCGCGCCGGATCAACCAGCGCTCCACGCCGCCGCGCTGGTACTGGTTCTCGGGGATCGCCAGGCACAGCTCGATCACCCGCCGGTCCTGGGTGGGGTCGCGCACTTCCAAACCGTAGGCGGCGCCCTTTTCCAGCCAGGCTGCCCCCAGGATGCTCTGCCCGGGCTGGATGGTGTCCAGGCGCTGCTGCAGCGGATCGAGCGAGCCCAGGCCCGGGATATAACCGGCCTGGCGCATCAAGCCATCCAGGTTGAGCTTTCGGGCAAAGTCGGGCCGCAGGGCCGAGTACTCCTGCCAGGCGGCGGGCCTGGACTGCCAGATGCTCCCTATGCGGTGCAAAGAAGGCAGCAGCAGCGGCTTGAGCACAAAGCGCCGCAGGGCGTGCAGGCTGCCCAAACCGGCGCCGTTGCGCGCCGCCTGGAAAGCGCTTCTGAACCCGGGCACGTTTCCCTGGAGCAGGAGCGGGAACAAATTCTCACCGGAGCCGGTCCACGAAATGGTGGCATTGCCCATCTGCCCGGTGAGCAGCACGCCCAGCTGCGCCTGGCGGGCGGCTTCCAGCAGCGCGGCCAGCCAGTACTGGTTGGCGGCGGCATAACCGGGCTCGTCGTGCACCCACAGCATGCGCTCAATCCCCGCCAGGGGCGTGATGCCTTCCGATGTAATCAGCGTGTGCTCGATGTTGCCCGCCTGGCAGGCGGTGGCCTGCGCCAGCTCCGTCTCATCGCCAAAGCGGTAGGCAGAAGTGTAGCCTTTGGGGTCGCTGCGCGGCACGGCGGTAAAGGCTTTCAGGCCGGCGGCGTTTTCCCGCAGCAGGCGCGCTGCCATTGCTGCGACCGAGCCCGAATCCAGCCCGCCGCTCAAAGTCACCCCCACCGGCTTATCGCTGCGCAGGCGGACGGAGACCGCCCGGGTGAAAACCTCTAAAAAGGCTCCACGTACTCGTCGTCTGTTTTCAGGGTCAGGGCGCTCACGTTTTCCGGAAACCAGTAGCGCTTAACGACGGCGGCCTGCGGGGTAAGGGTTAAAGTCTGGGCGGGCGGCAGGCGCAGAATCGCCTCGTAGCCGGTTTGGGAGCCATCGCCAGACCAGGCGGTCAGGAGCTGGGCCAGGCGCAGCAGATTGGGTTTTTTGGGCGTCTGCTCCAGCGCCAGCAGGGCTTTTTTGGAGGAGGCAAAAGCAAAGAAATTTGGGCCGCGAACATAATACAGCCCGGTGACGCCGTGCTGGTCGCGCCCGATGAACAGCACCCGGGAGCGTGCATCCCAAACGGCAAAATGCCAATCGCCCTCCAGGTGCGAGACGCACGCCTCGCCCCAGCGCAGGTAGGCCTGCAGGATGATCTGGCTGTCTGTGATGGGGGCGCCGTCCGCGCCGCCGCCTGCGGGGAGATGCAGTTGGGCCAGCAGCTCATCCCGGTTATCCAGGCGGGCGCCGGCCGTCAGCGCCAGGCCGCTGAGGGCGTCCACCAGGGGCAGGCGCTCGCCGGCGGCCTCGGGGGTGCCGGGCAGGCCCGCGCAGCCCAGCCCGGCGTTATCTTCTCTCCAGATCGCCGTCTTGCCCGGCGCCCAGTAATCCAGGGCAGCCTGCATGGCGGACAGGGCTTCGCTCTGCACCGGGGCGCCGTCCAGGTTCACCAGGCCGTAAATGCCGTTCAAAGCCAGTCCTCGGTGAAGGAGGCGATCACCTGAAAACGCTCGTGCTGGCGCTCGCCGGTGATGATTTCTGCGCCGCAGCACAGCCAGGCGTGGGCTTCCAGCCATTTTTCCTGCCCGTGGTCAACCCCCAGGTAAAGGGTGCTCGCCAGGCCGCGCCGCTGCAGCATCCATTTGGCCGAAACTGCCTGCGCCAGGCATTTCGCCTGCCAGGGGAGCCGGTGGGACAGGCTTTCCACCGCCCACCCGATCAGCCGGGCGCGCTCAAGCTGCTCTTCGCCAAGCGGTCTGGCGCAGGACGGGTCGATGGAACGGCCCAGGCGCGGGGCAATCCGGCGGAAGGCCAGCAGGCGCAGGGCAGCCCGTACGGCAGCCAGAGTCCAGGCGGCCTCGAGCAAAACCAGGCGCCGCGGCGGGTCCAGCCGCCAGAACTTGAGCAGGCGCTCTTTGTTCATCTCCCGTCCGTTTCAGGCGGCAGGATGGCAACCAGTCCTTCCCGGTGCAGCTCGCTCAAAAAAGCGCAGACTTGCCCTTCGCAGGTCTGGCGCTCGACGGCGTAGCGGGCGATGAGCTGCTCGCACACCGCCGAGACACGGCAGGGCCGGGCAATCAGGTTCCAGATCGACTGGGCGGTCGAATCCAGCCCGTAATAGGCGGCCCAGGTGGGGCCCATCAAAACGGTTTCGCCATCCAGCTCGCTGCTCGCCAGGTTTGCAGCCTGCACAACGATGGTCTCCAGGTTGATTGCCAGCGGTAGGTTCATTACGAGAAATCCTTTTGGATCAGATCGGCCAGCTCATCCAGCAAAAACGGCTGAGGCGGGCGGGTGACGCGCAGCATCCGCGCCTGGCGCGCCAGGTTTTGCGCCTGCTGGAAGAGCTGCTGCTCCAGATGCAGCCCGTGCAGGTAGTGCAGCCGGTAGGTGTTGAGGGTGAGCTCCTGCACTTTTTCAAAGCCTTTGAGCGGAGCCAGGCGCAAGCCGTCGCCCTCCTCCACGTACAGGGTATAAATGACCCTGACCGGCAGCGGTTCCAGGGCGAAATGCTGGAGCGGGAGCTCATATTTATCCAGCTCACTGATGCGCTCCTCCAGATGGTCGGGCAACTCGCCCAGCTGCGCCAGCGAGTCGGACCACAGGTGCAGGCGCGGGTAGGCCGGCCAGACCCGGGCGGCGCCCCCGGGATCGAAGCTGAGGGCGCTGACATCGTCTGACAGGACCGGGAAACCGCGGCGCTGGAAGACCCCCGCCAGGCTGGACTTGCCGCGCCCGGAGGCGCCCATGAAGATCGCCGCCCCTCCGGGGATCGCGATGGCGCTGCCGTGCAGCGGCCAGTAACCACGCTGGTGCAGCAGGGCGCCAAAAGCCGAGCCCAGCAAAAAAAGGCGCACCAGGCCCTCGTTGGCGTCCGGGCAGGGCTCGACCAGGATTTCACGCCCACCGCTTACCAGGTAGCGCCCCACGTTTTCGATATCCAGCAAAAGACGGTCGCCATCCACCTGGTAGCTCCTGCCGTGCGCCCGGGTTGGATCCAGAGCGTGCGGCGCCGGCCCGCGGCGGATGGTCACGTCGGGAGGCGAGCCAGGCGCCGCCATCAATTGCGGGCACTCGATCTCGGAGGCGATATTCAGGCCGTAAGCAGAATAGTGGTGGGGCAATGCGTTTCTCAACCCACGGGTATCTGCTTTATCTTACCACTAAACCCGATTTAGACGCTGCCGCAAGAGCTTGACGGCGTCCACCGCCAGCATCACCGGCAGGCTGGCTGCCAGGCTGACGCCCAGCTCACCGGGGGTCAGCGCCACGGTGTCGAAGACGCCCTGCAGGAAAGGGACATAGATCACCAGCATCTGCAGCACCAGGGTGAGCAGCACCGAGCCCAGCATGGCCGGGTTGGAGAAGATCCCGATTTGCAGCAGGGTGTTGCTATCCGAGCGGGTGACCAGGGCGTTGCCCATCTGCGCCAGAGTCAGGGTGGTGAAGACCATGGTCTGCCAGGCGGGCATCTGGCGCCCGTAAGCCCACCAGCCCACCGCCAGCGAAACCAGGCCCATCAACAGGCCGATCCACAGGATATCACGCGCCATGCCGCGGGCGAAGATATTTTCACCTGGCGGAAACGGCTTGCGGCGCATCACGCCGCGTTCGGCCGGCTCCAGCGAAAGCGCCAGACCGGGCAGGCCGTCGGTGACCAGGTTGACCCACAAGATCTGCAGCGGCAGCAGCGGCAGCGGCATACCCAGGAAGGGCGCCAGCAGCATCACCCAGATCTCGCCGGCGTTGGAGGTCATGGTGTATTTGATAAATTTGCGAATGTTATCATAAATGCGCCGGCCTTCTTCGACCGCCGCCACGATGGTGGCGAAGTTGTCGTCCAGCAGGATCATGTCGGAGGCTTCTTTGGAAACGTCGGTGCCGGTGATGCCCATGGCGACGCCGATATCGGCGGTCTTCAGGGCCGGGGCGTCGTTGACGCCGTCGCCGGTCATGGCAACGATCTGCCCGCGGCGCTGCAGGGCGTTGACGATATTCAGCTTGTGCTCGGGCGAGACGCGGGCGAACACCGAGACCGTCTCCAGGCGGCGCTCCAGCTCGGCGTCTGCCATGCCCACCAGATCACGCCCGATGATGACCCCGCCGGAATGGTCGAAGCCCAGCTCTTTGGCGATATACAGGGCGGTCAGCGGGTGGTCGCCGGTGATCATGATCGGGCGGATGCCGGCAGTTTTGGCCACGGCGACCGCTTCAGCCACTTCGGGGCGGGCCGGGTCAATCATTCCGAACAGCCCGACAAAAACCATATCCTGCTCCAGCTCCGGGCCGGCGGTTTCCGGCAGCTCGGGCAGCCAGTGCAGGGCCAGGCCCAGGACGCGCACGCCCGAGCCGGCCATTTTTTCATTGGCAGCCTGGACGCGCCCCCGCCAGGCTGCATCCATGGGCTGGATTTGATCGTCGACCCACACGGCGCTGGAGCGCTCCAGCATGCCATCCACGGCCCCCTTGGTGAAGGCGATGTACGGCGTGGCGTGCTGCTGGCGGTTGAGCGGCTCGAGGAAAGGCGGCAGATGTTCAGGGTTCACCTGGTGAACGGTGGTCATGCGCTTGCGATCCGAGTCAAACGGGATTTCGGCCTGGCGCGGCAGGATTTTTTCCAGCTCATCCTTCCACAGGCCGTGACGGGCGGCGGTGATCACCAGGGCGCCTTCGGTCGGGTCGCCGATGGAAGTCCATTCCTGCTCCTCACGCTCGGAACGCTCCATATAGGCGTCGTTGCACAGCGCCCCGCCCACCAGCAGGAGCGGAAAGGCCAGGTTTTGGCCCATCTCTGGACCCAGGTCCACGTTTTCCAGGGTCACCGGGCTGTAAAAGCGCAGGCGCGTGACCAGGTCCATGCGGTTTTCGGCCACGTCCAACACGGTGACGGTCATGCGGTTTTCGGTGAGGGTGCCGGTTTTGTCGGAGCAGATGACGGTGACCGAGCCAAGCGTTTCGACGGCGGGCAGCTTGCGGATCAGGGCGTTGCGCTTGAGCATGCGCTGGGCGCCCAGCGCCAGGGCAATCGTGACGACGGCGGGCAGGCCCTCCGGAACGGCAGCGACTGCCATCGAGATGGCGGTGAGAATCAGGACGCGCAGATCTTCACCGCGCAGCAGCCCAAAGAGGAACACCAGGCCGACGATGAACAGGGCCGCCACAGCCAGGCCGCGCCCCAATTGCTCCAGGCGGCGCTGCAGGGGCGTTTGCTCGCCCTGCACCGATTGGATCATCTCGGCGATGCGCCCCAGCTCGGTGCGCATGCCGGTGGCGGTGACCACGGCCGCGCCGCGCCCGTAGGTGGCGACGGTGCCCAGGTAGAGCATGTTGCGCCGGTCGGCGACCGGGAGATTCTCTCCGCTCACGCTGTGGGTGTATTTCTCAACCGGCTCCGATTCGCCGGTGAGCACCGCTTCCTGCACCCGCAGGTTGGCAGATTCCACCAGGCGGGCGTCGGCGGGCACCAGGCTGCCGGCTTCGAGCAGCACCACGTCGCCGGGCACCAGCTCGCCGGCGGGCAGCTCGCGCAGGTGCCCATCCCGGCGCACACGCACGCGTGGCGCGGCCATCTTTTTCAGGGCCGCCATGGCCTGCTCGGCGCGGTACTCCTGGGAAAAACCCAGCACCGCGTTTAAGACGACGATCACCAGCACCACGATGGCGTCGGTGTATTCGCCCAGCAGCACCGAGACGAGCGCCGCAACCAGCAAAATGACGACCATGATACCGGTCAGCTGCTCCCATAAAATGCGCCAGGGCGATTTTACGCCCCGGTCCACCAGCTCGTTTGGCCCGTATTCGGCCTGCCGGGCTGTGACGGCCGCGCTGGACAGGCCCTGCTCCAGGTCGGATTCCAGGGCTGCGAGCGCCTGACTGGTTTCCAATTGGTGCCAGGCTGTGTTCGGGTTCTGCATAGATACTCTCTCCATTGATATAAAATTTCACGGTAAAAAAAAGACCACCGTGTCGCCGCCTTGCGGCGCTGCTATGCGGTGGTCTTGCGGGCGCCGGTGTATTGGACACGCGAACGCAAGGGCCGCCGGGGGAAACCTGCCGGTTTCGACCCGCCTTGACGGCAGCCCTTCCTGCCTTTTAGAAGGCAGGGGCTACTCCCCAACCGGACTGAGTTTACCCCGGTGTGAGGCGTGTGTCAAGTGGGTTGGGCGGCGGGTGCAAAACAGGGAGTGCCTCGTAGTAACGGCCGTAGTAACGGCCGTAGTAACGGCTTCAGCCGTTTTGTGGTGTTCCAGTACACAAGGGAATATAACCACCAAGGCACGAAGACTCAAAGAAGATGTGCTCTACCTCTCCTGGCATAAGTTAGAGCCATACCAACACCAGTGTCCTTACTGCCATCTCCCATTTGGGATGCCACCTGCTCAAATTCGCTCCTGAAGCCCGGGCTTCAAGACCCCACCCCTGCCCTCCCCTTTTTTGGGAGGGGCAAAGAGCAGCGCCGTTTATAGCCTTTGTCTGGGGTGAGGGTCTACCTGGGGTGGATGGCAAGGTCGGGCGGCATAGGGATGCCGCCTCTTTAGAGAGGGACAAGGGTGGTTTATGAGAGATAGACTGTGAGTGCGCCCTTACGCTGAGCGGAGGCTGGACCCCGGCGGCATGGGGATGCCGCCTCCTCAGAAAGAAGATATGGGATGCCCGGTCAGAAGAAAACCGGTAAATCAATCCTGACATAAGGTCTACCCTTCAAGGTCTACCCATATCACCGGATTTACCGGAGGCGGCAGGACAATTTTCAGGGGTGGTCAGCCGGTCACTTGCTGAACTCTTTTACCCAGCCGCGCAAGTTCCGTTTCACCACGTTCCAGCCTGCCGGGTGGCGCAATTGTAGAGCAGGCTCTTCATCAGCGTCCCGAAAATAAACCAGTCCATACAGCACGGGAGAAATCCTGCTTTTCCATTGGCCGGGACAACTGGCGGAGCACGGTCATTTGTGCTGCGGTTAGCGGCTCCGAATGAAGGCTCATGGCGATACTCTCCTCCCCCATTGGCTGGCTTCGGCTGCCGTGACCCAGCGGTTCACGCTCCGGGCGGGAAGTTCCAGAACGATCTGCCAGAAACGGAGATGGCGCGGCGCCAGCCGCCCGCCGGGTGGGTCAGCAGCCAGGCCCGCAGCGCATCATCGCCCACCTTCCGGCGCAGCCAGGTGATCGCCTGCCAGCTCCCCTCCTGTAAAACGCACCGGGTGATGAAATCGCGGTGGTCATCCCATTTCAATGCACTAAATCATAGTCTCAGAAACAGGGGCGGAGAAACTCAGGCAGATCAGGGTTTGCAACAGGCATCATGGCGACCTCCTACTTAAGGTCTACCCTTCAGGGTCTACCCTTTTTTCGGGATTTGCCAAAGGTGGCGGGGTAATCTTCGGGGGCGATCACCAGGTTGTAATCGTAGCGCGGGCTGCGGCTGGCCACTTTTTGCGCCCCCAGGTCCAGGCGGCGCTCAGACAGGTCTTCCACAAAGCGCAGCAGCCCCAGGGTGGCCAGCTGGCTGGCGGGCAGGCCGTGCTGTTCGGCCAGGTCTTTGAGGCGCTGGCGCAGCTCGACGGGGATATCGTAGGTGGTGTGGAAGGGGCGCCGGGCGCGGATCTTTTCGCGCTCCTTCTTTTTCTTCTCGCGGTCTTTGTGCGGCAGGCGCGCCTGGCTCTGGCGGCGCTCGGTCTGCACCAGCAGGGCGCTGACGGCCGGGTCGGCCATGTTGGCGGCCTCTTCAAAATTGATAAAACCACCTTCGTCGGCAGGGCGTTTGCGGGCAGGGCTCATTGGAACAGCTCCTTTTCCACCCGATCCACAATCTGCTTGTAGCCGCCGATCAGCTTGCCGGAACGGTCGGGGTAGCCCACCAGGGCGCGCGTATTGGGGCCGTATTCCCACAGCGATTTGCCGAAACGGGTGGATTCGCGGCAAACCACGTCCTGCGGCACGGGCGGCCAGACGTACTGGCCAAAGGTCTCCACCAGGTGCTTGAGCTGCAGGTAGCTCTCGTTGGTGGTGCGGTCGTAAAAGGTGGGGATGATGGCGCCCAGCTCGCAGGTGGAGATGCGGGCCAGCGATTTGAGCGTCACCAGCATATCGCGCACGCCCTTCACAGCCAGCTGGTCGAGCCGGGTGGGGATGAGCAGGTAGTGCGCCGCCACCACCGCCAGGGTGTGCAGGATATCCACGCTGGGGGCGCAGTCGAGCAGCACCACCTCGTAGGGGGCGTCGCGCAGCACGTCATCCAGGATGTACTCGCGCGGCCGGTCGGAGATGGAGCCGATGGCGATTTTGAGGTTGGTGGTGGTCTTATCGGAGCGCACCACGTCCAGGTTTTCGCGCCCGCCCGGGGTGACGGCGCGCTCGAGCGGCAGCGCCGCCCCCGGAAAGAGCAGCCGGTAGAGATCGTTGCCGGGCGGCAGGCCGAGGCAGTCGGCCACATTACCCTGCGGGTCGAGATCCACCAGCAGGGTGCGGTAGCCGCGCCGGGCAAAGCCGTGGGCCAGGTTGACGGCGGTAACGGTTTTGCCGACGCCGCCTTTTTGGTTGACAACAGCCAGAACAGTCATAAATATTCCCTCACCCGTCGGCAGCTTTGCTGCCGCAACAACCCCTCACTCAAAAAATTGAGCCACAGATGGACACAGATCGACACAGATAAAAGCAGGGAAAACCCTCACCCCTGGCCCCTCTCCCTCAGGGAGAGGGGAACTCCCTGCCCCACCCCATCGAGGGAGGTGCGGCCGGGTCGGGGTGCGGGGCGCCTTTGCTCTTGTAGGGTAGACCCAACATAATTATACAGGGTAGACCTTATAATTGTCAAGGTCTACCCTGCAGGGTCTACCCAATCAAAGTTACAGGGTAGACCCTATTTCGCTCAGGATGGCAGCAGAGAGGCGCAGGCTGCGCTGCATGGGTTTCAACACGCTGCATCTTTTCTGAGCCGGTTCTTTGGGAAGGGCGGGTAGAAAGATGCGCATCTCACCGTACGGGCACGGCGACGCCGTGCCCCAACCGCGACGCGGCGCCTCAACAAAAAAGACCCGAAGGGTTTTGGAAACCCTTCGGGTCTGGGGGGGGTGAAACTCTTAGCGGGCGACCACCGGCAGGTAAAGCTCCGAGATGAGCATTTCAAAGGCGCCCATATCGTACAGGGTGCGGATGGGGCGCGCCTGGTTGAGCAGGTCGCACGGCAGGCCGCCGCTGCAGGCGTCGATGGCCGGCGAGAACGGGCGCAGGCGGTAATCTTCTCCGGCGCCGGGCGAGCTGAACTGCGGGTTGGTCGCCGTGCCGGCCGTGCCGCCCTGGTCGATGTTGCACACCGCCGTGGTCAGGGCGCCGAAGGCAGCCACGGAATTGCCCCAGATGATGCTGTTGTGAATGTAGCTCTGCGCCGCGCCGGGCGAGTAACCCGCCCCGCCGGTGTTGTTGGCCAGCGTGGCATGCCACAGCGTCATGGCGCCGCCGGCTACCCGGATGCCCGCTCCAAACGCAACCAGGCTGGTGTTGCTGTACACCAGCGTATTCGAGATCACGCCTGTGGCGGCCGCGCCTTCCTGGTAGATGGCCCCGCCGCGATCGGCGGTATTGCGGTGCAGGTAGGTGTTGTTCATCGTCAAAGCGCTGCCGCTGGTGAAGATGGCGCCCCCGAAGCCGTCGCCGCCCGCCCCGTTGACGGCGGTGTTGCCGTACAGGCTGCTGCAGCGGTTGAGCAGCGGGTTGCAGGCGGTGGCCTGGGGCGCATGCGGGTCTGCCCGCTGCGGGTCTGCCCGCCGCGGGTCCACCCGCTCCGCCTCTTCCGCCCGGTGAGCGGCCGGGTAATCGGTGTCGATCCTCAGGATGGAGCTGTTATAGGCGGCGATCGCTCCGCCGTTTCCATCCTGGGCCTGGTTGTTGCGGAAGGTGCAGTTATCGGCGGTCAGCGTGCTGCTGCTCAGGTAGATGGCGCCGCCGCTGCCGGTCAGGGCCTTGTTCCCATTGTTGCTGAAACCGAACTCAGCGCCATCGCATTCCACGCGCGGGCTGTCCACGGCGTAAATCGCCCCGCCCGCGGCCGCCGTATTGACCCACAGGCGCACGGGGTCGTTGAAATAATCATCCATCCACAGCCGCGAACCGCCGTTCAGATAAAACACGCCGCCGTTTCCACCGGCAATGTTGGAGGTGGCCTGCACCCTGCCGTACACATCGAAGAAGGCGCCTGCGTTGGCGTAAGCCGCTCCGCCGTCGCCGCTGGCGGTATTCGTATTGAGATAAAGATCATACCCGCCTGTGGCATACAGCGCCAGCGGGTCGGTATTGGCCACGTAAAGCGCCCCGCCGCTGCCATTGGCGTGATTGACCGCCAGGTAGCTGGGGCCAGGCCCGGCTGTTACACTAAAATCGGCATCCCCCGAGCCGGTCACAGCCACGGCGCCGCCGTTGCCGCCCGCCCAGTTATTGCGCACATCCCAGGCGCCGCTAAAATCCAGCGTGCCGGCGTCGAGGTAGATGGCGCCGCCGTGTGAGCTGGCCGTGTTGGATTGGATGACGGCGTTGCTGATGTTGATATCGGCTGCATTGGTGGCGGCGATGGCCCCGCCGACCCCGTCCAGGGCTTTGTTGTTCTTGAAGCTCGACCCGGCGAGCACATCCAGCCGGCTGGCGCCAAACAGGCGCGCCCCACCGCCCAGGTTGCTGGCGGTATTGCTGAGCACCTGGGTGTCGGTCAACGTGGCAGTGGCATCGTACAGGTAAAGCGCCGCGCCGCGCCCGTCGGTGGCAGAGGGCAGGAAGTGCTGCGTGATGCTGCTGTTTGTCATGGTCACCACGCTGCCGGCGCGCACATACAGGCCGCCGCCATAGCCGGTGTTGGGGTTGGAAAGCGTGTTGCTGAGGATGTCAACATTCTCCAGCCGGGCGTGGGTGTTGTTATACAGGTACATGCCGGCGCCGTTCAGCCCGGTGGCGCCGATCTGGTTGTGGGTGTTCACCGTCGTCCCGCCCACGCTGGTGTTGGTCATCGTGATTGCGCTGTTGGTGGCATACACGCCGCCGCCCGAATTGGAGGCGATGTTGTTGAGAATCCGGCCCGAAAAATCCACCCTGCTGCTGTCAACGTACATGCCCGCGCCCAGCACGGCGTCGTTGCCTGCACTGGCCGCCGAGTTATACCCCAGGCTGCCGCCGGTGACGGTGAGGCGGCTGCCGTTGACCAGGTACAGCCCGCCGCCGTTGCCGCTGGCGGTGTTGTTCATCACCGTGGTGGCGGAGCCTTCCAGGTAAATCCGGCTGTTGCTGGCGTAAATCCCGCCGCCGCTGGCGGCGCTCTGGCAGCACGGCGCCGTTTCGCCCACAAACACCGAGTTGCTCAGGTGGATCTCGCCATCGGCCACGTAAAACCCGCCGCCATTGGTCGTGGCGGTGTTGGCGAGAACATCGGCGTTATCCAGGTACACCTTTCCGCCGGCAACGTAAAGCCCGCCCCCGTCGCCGGTGGACGAGTTCTGGTAGATATCCGAAGCGCTGTCAAACCCGTAGAGCGTGCCGTACACAATGCCGCCGGCGCCCGCCGAGCCGGTGTTGGCGTAGATATCCGAGTCGCTGGTATAGGTGAGCACGCTGGTGCTGCCAATGTACATACCTCCCCCCGAGGCGCCGGCGTTATTGTGAATGTTCGTGTTTTCCAGCCTGACCCGCGAGCTGCCCAGCAAATCCACCCCGGCGCCAAAGCTGGTGCCGCCGGTCAGATCCAGGTTGCGCAGCGTGACAACGGCGGCGCAGGTCAGATCCACCACGCTGCCGGCGACGCTCGGGTCGTAGAGCGTCTGGGCGCCGGTAAAGGTGGTGCAGTCGGCGGCGTAGCCGCCTTCGATGATCAGCGTTTTGGCGCTGATATCCACCAATTCAAGGTAGGTGCCGCCGGCCAGGCGCAGGATGGCGCCGCTGGGAGCGGCGTTGACGGCGGTCTGCAGGTTGTCGTAAGCGCAGGCGCTGCCGTTGACGCCAATGTAATTGACCGCCGGTGCGTCCGGCGCTGCCGGAGCGTCCGCCGCCGCAGGAGCGGCGGGAGCCAGATCGTTGAGTGCGTCCTGGCGGGCGGCCTGCAGCAGCGGCAGGTGCGGGTCGGGCTGGCTGGCCACAAACGCCAGGACGGCCTGCGGCCCGGCCTCACGCGCCCGGTCGAGGGCCAGCCCCAGGGCGGCCTCGGCCCCGGGGAGGACGGCGGGCGCCAGTACGGCGGGGCTGTCTTCGCCCTGCCCGCCCGGCGCAGCCGGCGGAGCCGGAACGGCCGGGTCGACCTGGCTGGGATCGACGAGCACCCATTCATCGCCTTCAGCGTTGAGGCGGTAAGTCGTGTCTGGCTCGAAGATCGGGCCGGCCTGGGCCATCCTCGGGAACAGGAGCAGCGCCGCCCCTGCCGCTAGAATGACAAAAAAGATGGCTATCGTTCTGGTCATGCTGGCTACCCTCCTGTTATTGAGCTGAACGAGAGAAATACGGTCTTATTAATGACGGTTGTATTGAGTATATGCGCGCATTCTTGCAGGGTCAATAGTGACACAGTCCTGAACAGCAGCCGGATTTGGCAAAACCGTTGCCTATAGGGTCTACCCTATAGCGATATTAGGGTAGACCTTTAAGTTTTTTTTAATTTGACTTTACGTTTTTATATTGCTATAGTGGAGATAGGGGAGTGACCGGCGGAAACGTGGCTGCATACGAGGGCGGCGGTACCTCATCTCAGGGGTGCATATGCAATACGCATATCAGAAAGCGTTGATTGCGATACTATCGGCAGGCATTTACGTTGCCGGGTATCTTCTCATGTTAAGCTCAATCAGTTTTTTTGCATCGGGAAATTTCTTCGACATTGGCTGCAGGGCTTCTCCTTGCATGGATTTCGCTGGTGACTTATGCCTGGTTTTTATTAAAAAGTCTTTTACCGGCGGTGTTGAGAGGCTCTTTGCATTTGTTGGGGGAATTTTAGTGTCTTACGGATTTTTCAGCGACTGGGCGGCGTCTATTTACCGCCTGGCCTTTCCACAGGTGAACTTTGACCTCTCGGGGTCTTTTGCCAGTTTTTGGATAGCGCTTACACAAATCCTGATCGTCGTGGTTTTATCAGAAAAAAGGGCCAGGTCAATCGCATTGGTGAATTTGGCGGCGGCAGTGATACTGGCGATCGTGTTCATGACTTGTATCGAACTGGCGACCGGGGCATACGGCCAAAACAGCACTCTGGATATCCTCCGTTTCAGCATTTATGTGCCGGTCACATGGGTCATCATCGCATTGGGAGCGAGCTTACAGCTTCAAAAACGGTCATAACAAAAATATACAGGTTTCAATTGGGAGGGAAATCATGAAAACCAGGCGCCAACGTTATTTGTTAATCTTCTCGCTTCTTTTGATTCTTATCCCGGCAAGTTTCTCCCGCCAGGCGAAAAAGCGACTGCTGCACCAACTGGCTTCATTACTTTTGAAGATGGGGTAGACGGGGCATCCATAGAGAGCAATATCTCCGGATTGGAATTTACCACAACGGACGGCTTTCCATGGATTTATGCAGACTGGCGAACCGGGTTCTACAATGGGCCATATCCCGATGGAGCCTACACGAGCAACGGCAATTTCTTCGCCTGGCTGGGACCCAGCCAGGGAGACGGGCGAATTGATTTCACCCAGGGTGGGGCCACCTATTTTAGCGTGTGGGTGAGCTGCGGAGAAGCGGTGACCCTGCGCGGGTATGATGCCTATGGCATTTTGGATCAAGTCACCATTCAGCCGAACGTAAACACAGGACAGATGACGAATATGACCGTCACAGCCCCGTTCCCGCTAAAATTTTCCTATGTAATGATCAGCGGGGTGGGGAACTACTGGCTCATCGATGACCTGTCCACCGATGCCGACGGTGTTCCGGATACAAGGAACCCGATCGTCTTTGTGCCTGGAATAGCCGGGTCGAGCATGGAAAATGACCACAACCAGGACGGCACGTATGATGAGGTTTGGCCCAATATTGACAGGTTGATATTACCCGGGGACGGTTTCTTGAATGTGCTCAGGCTTGACGGCGGCGGCAACCACCCCGGTTTGAACATACCGGAATACACCACCGTGCGCGCCGGTCACGTTTTGGTGCGAGAGATTCAAGATATTTATGAATCAACCATCAATTTCTTTACCGGTCATTCACAGGGTTATGAGCTGGGAGTTGATTTTATCCTTTGCCCTTATGACTGGCGAAAAGATCTTGAGTATATCGCCTATGGCAACCCACTCTATCCGGGCGAGCCGAGCCTGGACAAATGCATCGACCAGGCATTGGAAAATAATCCAGACGCCACAAAGGTGAACATACTGGCGCACAGCATGGGAGGGTTAGTTTCCCGATATTATTTATCGGATGCAGATAAGGCATTGAAGGTTGAAAAATTAGTTACCCTGGGTTCGCCCCTGCTGGGCGCTCCGAAAATTGCGTTGGGTCTGGTGGACCGGATGTGCTTTATTCCCGTTGGCCCGGTTTGTATCACCGATGAGCAGCTTTTGCATGAATTGGCGCAAAATTTTCCGGCTGTTTACCAGATCACACCCGGCGGTCAGTATTTTGATGTGTATCCGGATGGATTTTATCGCATAGATTGGGACAAGAACGGCGATGGCGTCGACGATGGCTGGCAGGATAAAGACCAGGTTTTCGATATTATCCACAGTCACAATACAGAGCTTGCCGATAGAGCCAAAACGGTGTACAGCCGTGTGGGGGCCTGGAGCAACGGCGGCACACACGGGGTTCAGGTTTTCTCGATCGTTGGCGACGGTCTGGATACCATCGGTGCAATCGTTGAAGATTACCGCAGACCGTGGTGGAACCCCTGGGGCCAGGAGACGCTGGTGATTGAGCCTGAATTTGCACAGGGCGGCGGGGATGGCACCGTGCCGCTGCGCAGCGGCGATACGCGCAACCTTGCTGCCGGGGTCGACCTATCAGGCGATGCGACCATCTACTATTTCAACCACGATCATGGCGAACTGGCCAAAAATCAAGATGTGCTCCTGTTTGCTGCTGCTCTCTTTGCCAACCCAACGACAGCCGCCCGAAGCCAAAGCTCCGCAGCCTATATCCCCGGCGGCGGCGCCCGGATGGAATCCTGGCTCCCCCCGAGGATGCTTCAACCGGCGGGGATATTTCAACGCCGGCAAGCATGCTTGAGCTGCCCAGATCGACGCCGCTGCCCCTGAATGTGCGCCACATTGAGATGTATGGACCTGTGCAGGCTGAAATATTCAATAGCATTGGGGATCGAGCGGGTGTGCTTGCAGATGGCGGCTGGGAAAGCAACATTCCCGGGGTGGTTTATAGCCAGATTGGAGATTTAACCGTCATCGGGCTGCCAGAAGTCGATGTTTACACCCTCCATATCACTGGCACCCAGGAAGGCAAGACAGATATCCGGATTGATACCATCATCGATGACCAGGTGGTTCAGGCGGAAGTATACAAGGATATGCCTTTTACCGGCGAGACGACAGCCTCATTGTTCTATGATCCGGTAGCGGCGACTGCAGGGTCGTTTGCGATGGATTACAATTCAGATGGGACGCCCGATGAGCTATTCCCGGTGACTGCCGTTTTGGATGCAGGAGGGAGTTCAGACGCTGAGGCGCCTGTCACCGTGATCCAACTGGATGGGCAAAAGTCACCGTTTGGTTGGTATATCGGGCCTGTGACAGTTACAATGAGCGCCACAGACAACCCCGGCGGCACCGGCGTTGCATCCATCCAATACACGACTGACGGAGGCAAAACGGTGCTTGTTTATAACGGTCCGTTTGTTGTGGATGCAGAAAGAGTCTCGTTGATCCTTGCAAAAGCAAGCGATGCAGCGGGCAACGAGGAAGTTCCGCTGGCACGCAAGAACGTGGGAGCATCGAAGAGTTACCTGCCTGCCATCAGCATCCCTTGATTTGCATTCTCGAGCAAGGTTTTGGCCCCGGGAAATTAGCGCCAAGCACGCTTCGAGCAGCGCAGATCAGCCAATTGTAGGGTCTACCCTGTATTAATAAGGGTAGACCCTTATGTCTTTTATATACATCAGCGGCGGCGCATGCCCGCCCATGCTATAATTCGGCTCACCACCGGCCCGCATGCCTTGCGCCGCAAAGATAAAAGGCCCTCATGACCTTCCATCTCCCGGCAGGGTGGGGCAGGGGCGCACATAAAAGGCCGTCACGACCCTCTATCTCGGAGAGAGCGCATGCCCGAAATTATCCAGGGATTTCCCTTTGAGTTCTACGGCGAAACCTACGCCGCCCACCTGGCCTCCGACCGCCAGTTTTACATCCGCCTGGACGACGTGTGCCGCGGGCTGGGCCTGGATGCGCGCAGCCAGCGCCGGCGCATCCAGGACGACGAGGCCATTGCCGATAAGCTGGTCTTGATCGCGGTGGAGACCCCCTACCAGGAGACCACCCGCACCCGCGAGGCCGCCTTTTTGAACCTGCGCGCCCTGCCGTACTGGCTGGGCACCATCGACGCCAGCCGCGTCAAAGACGAGGTGCGCCCGCGCATCATCCTGTTCAAGCGCGATTTTGCCGAGACGGCCTGGTTTGTCTACCGCGCCGATATCCTGCCGCCCGAGATCATATCGGAGGTGGATAGCTACGCCACGCCGCACGAGCGCGAGCTGGCCGAGCTGATGGCCGATTTCCGCAGCCTGAAGAAGAAGGTGGATGTGTTGAGCGGGCGGGTGGAAGGTGAGCTGGAGCGCCTGGGGGTGACCCTGCAAGATTTGGGCGGGCGCTTCGAGGTGGTGCAGGCGCGGGTGGTAGCCGAGGCGGCGGTCAATTCTCAGCAGGCGCGGCTGGTGCAGAAGCTGATCCAGGCGGTGGGCGAGGCCGCCTTCGAATCGGGCAAGGTCAAGCCGCGCTCGGCGGCGCACGCCCGCCTCCAACAGGAGTTCAAAGACCAGTTCGGCGTGCACATTTACACCGCCCTGCGCGAGACGCAGCTGGAGCAGGCGATCGCTTTCCTCGCCAGCCGCTGGCAGTTTTATATGCCCGGCAGGCCGCTGCCCGAGGTCTTCCGCGGCGGGCGCCAGGCAAGCATGTTTTAGTGAACGGGAATCGCATGAATTTTTCCGCGCACTCCGCGTCTCCGCGTGACAAGATCACCCCGCCCACTCAGCCAGATCGGCATCCACCTGCCTCAGCGTGAGCAGCCCGAAACCGGCGACCGCCTGCAGGTAAGCGAAGGCGCCGGCAGCCTTTGCTAGGCCCGACCATCTCCAGGCAGACCCGCCAGATCCATTCGGGCAGCACCTCGAACGAATAGGGCATATACACCCGCTCGGTGCGCTGGTGGTAATCCCTGCCCCACGGGCCGATGTTGACCGCCGGCAGCTGCAGCCCTGCGCTGGCGGCGTAATCGAACCCCGTGCGCCGCCTCCAGGCCGGCGAATTGGCCTTCAGCGTCTCAATCTCATCCCGGCCCGGCCTGCCGCCCAGGAAGCTGATATCGGAGATGCCCGGGAAGAAGGGCCGCACCGAGAGCGGCGTTCCCCGCTCCCGGCTAAGCGCCCCGGCGTGGCGCCGGATGGCGGCGGTGAACGCCCCGCCTTTGGCGTCTTCTTCATCGATGGATACGGGCGGGTAGTAGATGGCGGCAAACCCGATCACAGCAGCCGGCCCGCTCAACCCGCTCTCCGCCCACACCGCCCGGGTCAGCTCCAGCGCCACCTGGGGCGCGTCCAGACGCGCATCTGCGGCCAGCTCGGCCTCCAACGCGTCCAGCCGCCTGAGGAAGTCTTCTCCGCCGCGCCTCGCAGCCAGCCGCTTGACTTCGGCAAAAGCGTAGACGCGGCCCTGCCAACCGGCCGGCGCCTCGGTCTGCCCCGTCTGCCTGGCGTGATCTTCCGCGGCGCGGCGCAGCCGTTCCAGCGCCTCATCCAGCGCTGCCGCGCGCCACGTCCATCACTCGCTCCAGTACCGCCCCGGCCGGCTGGCCGAACACCTGCCAGTTGTAATAGCACCAGGCCGCCGTGGGTGTGGTGACATCGTAATGACCCTTGGTGTCGGCCATCTTCAGGCACACGGGCGGAGGCGTGAACTGCCCCTGGCGCGCATCAACCAGGGCCGGGTTGCACTCGATGCGCCGGGTCAGCTCGGCAGCCAGCAGGGCGGCGTTGACCCCGCTGAAGGGCGAGCCGGCGTGCGTTTCCCGGCCCACCAGGTAGGCTGCCGGCAGCAGCTTGCCCACGCTCCCCAGGTAAGCCGCCTGGCCGTCGCTCCCGCTGCCGGGGTCGTTGGAGGCATCCAGGTTGATCGCCCCCAGCAGCGACAGGCCGTGCGCCCGGGCAATCTCCGGCAGGCGCAGGGCGGCGCTGCGCGCCCCATGCGAGGCGATCTCTTCGTCCGGCAGGGCCAGGAAGAGCAGGTTTCCCCGCCGCTCCCCATCCGGGATGCGGCTGAAGCGCTCCAGCATCGCCAGCCCGGCCGCCAGGCCGCTTTTCATATCCAGCAGCCCACGCCCGGGCAAAAACTCTCCGCCGCGCAGATCATCGAGGGCCAGGCGGTCCGCCGCCGATAGGCCCTGCCCGCGCTGCTCTGTTTCCAATTTTGCGATCAGGCGCGGCAGCAGTTCATCCGGTTGGCAGGCCCATTCCGCCAGATCGCCGTAATTTTCGATGCCCACCACGTCGTAATGCCCGGTCAGGATCAGCGTGCGCTCTCCATGCCCCTTGACCAGCGCCGCCACAACCCAGCGCTCCAGCGGGTCATCCACCGTCTGCTCCAGCCAGGCATGCGTGGGGTGCGCCCGGAAATAGTCCCATTCCCGCAGCCTGCCCAGTAAAAACGGGCCAAAATCACGCTCGCCGTCTTGATCCGTTAGGCTGAAAAAGCGCGTCATCTCCACTGCCAGCTCACGCGTGCGTCGTAACCAGTGCTGTGCCAATGTTCGTCTCCTTATTGGGTCAAATGTCAGGCCGCCCACTCGGCCAGGTCGGCATCCACCTGCTCCAGCGTGAGCAGCCTGAAACCAACCCCGCTCCAATTCTCACCCCCGGCCTGTGCAGCTCCGGCGGCGTAGGCCCGGGCTTCCTCCGTCCAGCCCGAGCGCGAAAAGCCCAGGTAGAGCACCTGCCAGCGCCCATCCTGCGGGATCACCTGGGGGGCCTTTTGCTCCACCAGGCTGCGCAGCGGGGCGGCCCCCACGGGCGCATCCGTCCATTTGCACTCGCCCAGCACCACGTGGCGCTGCATGCTGTTGACGCCGGCCACATCCACCTGGGCGGTCCTGGTCCAGGCGCCTTCCACCCGGTCGGGGTAAACGGGCAGCAGGCCGCGGTTGGCGGCGCGCAGCGTCCATTCGCGGCACAGCTCTTCCCAGGTGTGCGCGCCGATAAAATCGACCAGGTGGCGCTGCAGCTCGGCCGCGGCCTGTCCGCTTTCGCTCAGGGCGAACTGCGCCTTGCGGGAGGCCAGAAAGCGGTAATAAAAACGCAGGTAGGGGTCGGTGAGGAAATAGCGCCCCAGGCGTGTGCTGCCGCGCGCCGTCACCGGCTCAAAACGCGCCACGTAGCCGGTTTCGGCCAGGTTCTTGAGATACTGCGGCACGTGCACATTGGAGATGCCGGTGAAGCCTTCGATCTCTTTGGGGGTGTTGCGCCCGTTGGCAATGGCGCGCAGGATCGCCACGTAATTGTGGGCGTCGGAGACAAAATCCTGCAGCAGCAGGCGCGCCTCGCCGTCCATCAGGCTGCCGGGCGAGAGCAGCACATCCTGGATGTTCTGCGTCACGCTTTTGGCCGGGTCGAGCAGGTTCCAGTACTGCGGGATGCCGCCGAAAACCGCATAGACCTTGACCCGCTCGGCGGCGGTGTAGCCCGGAAAATAGGAACGGGTAACGCCGAAGGGCAGGGGCGCCAGGTGCAGGGCGGCCGAAGCGCGCCCGTAGAGCGGCGCCTGGTAAGAAAGCACCCCGCGCTGCATCATGCCCAGGTGCGAACCCGACAGGCACAGAAAAAGATTTGCCCCTTCGAGCTGGGTGTCCCAGATGCGCTGAAAACGCCCCGCCACGGCGGGGTCGGCGTCCAGCAGGTAGGTGAATTCGTCGATAAAGACCCCCAGGCGCCCGCCCGCCGAAAGCGCCGCCGCCTGCGACCAGGCCTGATCCCACGAGGCGTAGGTGAAGCCCTCCGGCGCCTTGTGGGCCGGGTTGGCAAAATCGAACACCGCCTTGGAAAACTGCCCCAGGTGGGCTTCGCTCGAAGTCGGGATCGACGATCCAGAAGATGGCGCGGGCGCTGCTGCGCTGCAGCCATTCGGCCAGCAGGCGGGTTTTGCCCACCCGCCGCCGTCCGTAGAGCACCAGGAAGCGCGCCCGGGCCTCGCCCCACAGGCGGTCCAACAGATCCATTTCGGCCTTGCGGCCCACGAAAGCAGGGGTCATGGGGGTGTCTCCTTATTATAATTGTTGTTATTATAACGCAGATTATAATAACAATCAAGAGGCCTCCCTGAAGGGGCGGCATCCCCATGCCGCCAGGCCCCCTCCGCTCCCGTAAGGGCGCACGGCGTGCGCCCTCCACCTGCCATTCCTCAATCAACCGCCATCCACGAATGGCCTGATCCTCAGAAGATTGGCTCTTGACAAACAAAAATAGTTCCTATACAATAAAAGTAACTTCATTCAATGAATAAACTAACTATGAATAACATTCCCCTTGGCAACCGAGATCTCATCCGGGCGATCAACCGCTCGATCATCTTGAATACAATCAAACTCCATGGCGCCATCGCCAGGGCTGAGATTGCCCATCTCACCGAGCTCTCTCCGGCCACCGTCACCGGCATCACCGCTGAGCTGATCCAGGATGGGTTGGTTTTCGAAAAAGAGCCGGGTAAATCCAGCGGCGGGCGTCGACCCATCCTGCTGGCCATTAACCCACGCGGCGGCTTTGTTGTTGGGGCCAAGGTCATGGAAGACCATGTCGTGGGCACGCTCACCGACCTGGAAACCAACTTGCTGGCCAAGCAATCATTTCCGTTGATCGAAAAAACTCCTGCCGCCGTAGCGCAGGCGCTTAGCGGGTTGGTGTCGGATTTGTTGGCGCAGGTAGCCGGTTTGGAAGGAGCCAGCAGTTCATCCAATAACCTTGCCCCACCACCCAGGTTGATGGGAATGGGTGTGGGTCTGGCGGGCATTGTGGATGCCAGGCAAGGTATCGTACGCCAGTCGCCTTTCCTTGGCTGGAACAACGTCGCCCTGCGCGATCTCATTCAGGAGCAAGTGCAAATACCGGTGTACCTGGATAACGATGTCAATACCCTTGCCTATACCGAGAAATGGTTCGGCGCCGGGCAGGGGAGCAATGACTTCCTTTTGGTCACAGTTGGGCGTGGTGTTGGTCTGGGGATTGTCGCCAATGGGCAGTTTTATCACGGGTCACGGGGCGGCGCCGGCGAATTTGGCCATATCGTGGTTTACCCGGGTGGCTTGCCCTGCGCTTGCGGCAAACAGGGCTGCCTGGAAGCTTACGTCACCGACCCGGCGCTGCTGCATCAGGCAGAGGCGGCTTACCAGCGCAATCAGTTATCACGCTGCCCGCAAACACCTGCCGAGCTGGTGGAACTGGCGCAGGCCGGCGAGCCGGCTGCCCGGGATATTTTTGCACAGGCTGGTGCTTTGCTGGGCCAGTCGATTGCCAACCTGGTGAATATCTTTAACCCGGAATACATCCTGGTCAGCGGCGAAGGCGTGCGAGCCGGTCACTGGCTGTTTGATCCGATGAGTGCAGCCATCGATGAACACACCATGCCAGGACTGCGTGGGGATGCCTCAATCCGCATCGAACCCCTGGGTGACGATGCCTGGGCACGCGGCGCGGCCAGTCTGGTGCTGCATGAGCTATTCGAATCGCCTATCAAACGTCAATGGGAGGCCGGAGCGGCCTGAGTTTCGGACCCGGGAGAACCACTCAAGCGGAGGCTCTAATTCGATGGTCATTCGCCAAAAAGCGTTCCAGAAATCCTTGTGGGCTGGTTTCTTTCTCTTCCCCAGCCTGGCTGGCCTGCTGGTCTTCATGATTGTCCCGATGGTCTCCTCGCTGGCGCTCACCTTCTACGAGTGGGACCCGCTGGTCCCCACCCGTTTCCACTTCCTGGGGCTGCAAAATTACCTGACCCTGGTGAAGGATACTAATTTTTGGGCTGCCCTGCGCCATACCTTGTTTTATATTTCGGGTTACATCCCACTCGTGATGGTCGCCGGGCTGGGCGTGGCCCTGTTGATGAACGAGAAATTGGCCGGGCGGACTTTCTTCCGCGGCGCCTTCTTCATGCCGGTCATCTCAGCCTGGGTGGCGGTGGCGTTGCTGTGGAGCTGGATCTTCAATCCCAAATTTGGCCTTGTCAATTACCTGCTTAGCCTGATCGGCATCAGCGGGCCGACCTGGCTGTTTGATCCCAATTGGGCCATGCCAGCCATCATTCTGACCAGCGTGTGGAAAGATATCGGCTTCATTATGGTGCTGTTCCTGACTGGCTTGCAGAATATTCCCCAGGAGTATTACGAAGCCGCTTCCATCGATGGGGCCGGCCCATGGCCGAAGTTCCTGAGCATCACCCTGCCGCTGCTCTCGCCGACTGCCTTCTTCGCCCTGATTATCTCGCTGATCAACTCCTTCCAGGTCTTCGACCAGGTATGGGTAATGACCCAGGGCGGGCCGGCTGGATCCACCTCTGTGCTGGTGGAGCAGATCGTCAACAACTCCTTCCGCTACGGCCGGATGGGCTATGCCGCCACACTCTCGTGGGTGCTGTTCTTGATCGTCTTCCTGGTCACGATTTTCCAGACTCGCCTGCAGAGGAATTGGGGTGACATATGAGTGAAATGTCGTCTCCTGACATTGCACGCTCAATGATACAGATTGGCCGCCCGGCCTCCAACCGCCTAGGCCGCCGGTTGGGGAGGGCCGTCCTGTACCTGCTGCTGATATTGGGGGCGCTGGTGATGATCATCCCCTTTGCCTGGATGATCTCCACCTCGCTCAAGACCGGTCAGTTCGTGCTGACGATGCCGCCCCAGCTCATCCCCAACCCGGCCACGCTGGACAGCTACCGCCGCCTGTTTGAGCTGTACCCGATCGGCCGCATGCTGTTCAACAGCCTGTTTGTCGCCGGTCTGACCACCCTGGGCCAGCTCGTCACCTGCTCGATGGCCGCCTATGCCTTCGCCCGCCTGAAGTTCCGCGGCCATAACCTGGTTTTCCTGCTCTACCTGGCTACCTTGATGGTGCCTTTCCAGGTCACCATCACACCGCTGTTCATCCTGATGCGCATCTTCGGCTGGATCAATACGTACCAGGGCCTGATACTGCCCGGTGTCTTCAGCGCTTTCGGCACCTTCTTGCTGCGCCAGGCTTTCCTAACGATCCCCCTCGAATACGAAGAGTCGGCTTATATGGACGGCGCCTCGCCCCTGACGATCTTCCTGCGAATCATCCTGCCGCTTTCCAAGCCAGCCCTGGCGACCCTGACGGTGTTCGCCTTCATGGGCTCGTGGAACGCCTTCCTGTGGCCGTTGTTCATCGTGCGTGAACAGACGCTGATGACCCTGCCAGTTGGACTGGCTACCCTGCAAGGCCGCTGGCTGACTGAATGGAACCTGGTCATGGCTGGCACGGTGATCACCGTGCTACCGATGCTGCTGTTGTATTTATTGGCTCAGAAGTACCTGGTACAAGGCTTCGTGATGAGTGGTTTGAAAGGATAAGGAGGTGCAGCTCGACCCAATACCGAAATTATCTGCCCGGCGCACCGTGTGTGATTGTGCAGTATGTATAAAGTGTACCAATCCTGATAGTTATCCAGAGGAGAAACCCATGTCCACCAAATCATCTTCCATTCGTGTTTTTGTTTTGCTGCTGGTCCTGTCGCTGGTGTTAGCAGCCTGTGGACCCACAGCCACCCCGGAAACGGTCATTCAGACCCAGGTGGTCGAGAAGACCGTCAAAGAGACAGTGATCGTCAGCAACGAAGTGGTCATCACCAGCACACCTGAGCCGACCCAGCCTGCTCAGCCGGTTGAGATCATCTACTATACTTTTTCTGCCGCTCCTGACCACCTGAAAGAGCTGGATCAGATGATCCAGCTCTTCCAAGCCAAGTACCCCAACATCACGGTGAAGGTGGAAACTGCCCCCTTCAACGACTACTTCATCAAGCTGCAAACCTTGATCGCCGGCGGCACCGCCCCGGATGTGTTCGAGCTGAACTATGAGAACTTCGTCACATACGCCGAGAAAGGCCTGCTGCTTGATCTCTCGCCATTAATGAAGATCGATAGCAGCCTCGACCCAGCAATCTATTACCCGCGTGCCATGCAAGCCTTCAGCTATAATGGCATGCAGCTTGGATTGCCCGCCACCTTCTCGACCGTTGTGCTGTACTACAACAAAGACCTGTTCGACAAGGCCGGCATTGCCTATCCCTCTGCTGATTGGACCTGGCAAGACGCTGTCGAAGCTGGCAAGAAGCTCAATGACCCAGCCAACGGCGTATGGGGCCTGTATTCAGGTATTCAATTCTGGGAGTTTTATAAGAAAGCTGCTCAGAACAACTGCAAGTTCTTCAACGAAGACAAGACTGAGGTCTCAATTAATTCACCCGAATGCGTCCAGGCATTGGAGACGATGGTGAACATGGTTAAGGACAAGGTCGTGCCCAGCGCGGCCGAGATGGGCGGCCTCTCCGATGGCGACCTGTTTACGCAGGGCAAGCTGGCAATGGACGTGACCGGTATCTGGATGTTCTCAGCTTATAAAGACGCACCCTTCCAGTGGGACATCACCGTTGAGCCTGGCATGGCAACCAAAGCCAGCCATTTCTTCGCCAATGCCGCCAATGTCTTTGCCGCCACCAAGCACCCTCAGGAAGCCTATGAATGGGTCAAGTTCTTCACCTCCGACGCCGAGATGGCCAAGATCCGTGTGGCCTCCGGCTGGGAGCTGCCCGCGCTGAACAACCCGGAATTCTTCAAAGACTATCTCGGCCAGACCCCGCCCGCTAACCGCCAGGCCGTCTTTAACTCGCTGGAGTTCGCCGTAGTTCCGCCGGTCATTGGCCGCCAGAGCGAGATGCAGGATGGAGTGAACAACCTGTTACAACAGGTGATGTTAGACCAGCTCACTCCTCAGCAGGCCCTCGACCAGGCCAAGGCGCTGATTGAATCGCTGTTGAAGTAAATCGTTAAACAAGGGGCTGTCCAAAAAGGGAGTTGTTGCAGTTTATCACCGCCGCCTGTAGGGGCGAAGCGATGTCCTTTGCACAATATATGGCGGTAATGCCACGCTTCGCCCTACTTTTTGGACAGCCCGCCGGCTCAAAGGGCAAATTAATTATGGAAACGAGCGTTCTGGGGTTGAGTTACCGTCCCCTGGGGATTGAACATCCCTATCATCAGGAACCCGATGAGCGTTTTCCCCGCCGACCGCTGGCCGGGCAGCCGGTGGCGTTGGGGGTGCGCACCTGGCCTCCGGAAGCGGCGCTGCGCGTTTGGGTCACCTGGGTAGATGAGACGAGACAGGCAGAGCAATACGTTGACGCCATGCTCACCACTCGTGGTGGCGATGCAGAAGAGACAATGACCTTTGCCACCTCCATGGTGCGCCTGGGCGACAGCCCGCCTGGTGATACCTGGCGGGTTGAGCTGCCACCCTTCGCTGCGGGCCAGCAGGTGACCTACAGTCTGCATGCTGCCGATGCCGCCGGGCAGATCGACAGCCCGGATTACTCCTTCACCGTACTGGCTTGGACCCCTGCCGGGCGCCGTACAGCTGCCGCCTGGCCGGCGCTTGCGCTGAAATCCATTTTGCCGCTGCCGGCGGGCTGGAAAACAGCTTGGTTGCGCGGCTGGTGGATGCCGAACAGATTGAGTTCGTGTTGGGCGCTGCGCCTGTGGTCAAATTGACTGCTGCGACCTCCCCGGCTGCCTGGCAGGTCATAGAGCAGAGCGATGAGCAGCTCGTCGTGGCTGCCGGGTTGCTGCGCCTGGAGTTAGGCTTGCAACCATACCGCCTGCGCCTGAGCCGGGCGGGTAAGGAACTGCTGTCCAGCAGCTCCCTGCCCGAATGGCTGGCCGGCGGGGATGGTCAGCCGCCGTATGCCGTGCGCCTATCCTTCGACTCATCCTCGGACGAAGGCTTCTATGGCCTGGGTGAGCGTTTCCATGCTTTCAACCAGCGCGGTACTGCCCCAGACGTCAGTCTGTATGAGCAGTACAAGAACCAGGGGATCCATACCTACATACCGGTGCCGTTCCTCTTATCCTCCCACGGCTACGGATTCTACCTGGAGACCGCGCGTTTCTCCAATTTCGACCTGGCCGCGACCCGTCCCGAGAGCTGGACCTGCACGGCCGAGCTGGGGTCAGACGCACACCTTATCTGGCGTGTGTACGCCTCCGCCGGACCGTTGGAGAACCTGCGCCTGTTCAGCCGCCAGGTCGGCCTTCCTAAGCTGCCGCCAGAGTGGGCTTTCGGGCCGTGGATGAGCAGCAACGAGTGGAACAGCCAGGCGATCGTGATGCAGCAGGTGCGCCTGGCCCAGGAGCATGACATCCCCGCTACCGTGCTGGTGATTGAGGCCTGGAGCGACGAGAACACGTTTTATATCTGGAACGATGCTCGCTATACTCCCAGGCCGGCCGGCCAGCCGCTTACCCTGCAAGATTTCAGCTTTCCGCCTGAGGGAAAGTGGCCCGACCCCAAGGCCATGATCGACGAGCTGCACCGGCAGGGCATCCGCCTGGTGCTGTGGCAGATCCCGATCATGAAATACCTGGACGGCGAGCAGCACGCTCAAAAAGATCTCGACGAGGCATATATGTTGCGCCAGGGATACCACCTGCGCTGGCCCGACGGCTCGCCCTATCGGGTGCGTCCGTTCTGGTTCCACGACTTACTGCTGCTGGAACAACCAACCCGGCGGCGGTGGATTGGTGGATGGCCAAACGGGCTTATTTGCTGGACGAGATGGGCGTTGACGGCTTCAAAACTGATGGCGGCGAGCACCTGTGGGGGCGCGATGTGGTATTTGCCAACGGCATGCACGGCGACGAGGGGCTGAACCTGTACCCCAACCTGTACGTCGGGGCCTACCATCGCTTTGCCAGCCAGAAACGCCATGGCGACGCCCTGACTTTCAGCCGGGCTGGTTTTACTGGCGCCCAGGCCTTTCCCTGCCATTGGGCTGGCGACGAGAACTCCACCTGGGAGGCCTTCCGAGCCTCATTGCTGGCCGGGTTGAGCGCCGGGCTGTCGGGCATCCCCTTCTGGGGTTGGGACATCGCCGGCTTCAGCGGCGAGATCCCCAGCGCCGAGCTGTATCTGCGTGCCGCCGGCATGGCGACCTTCTGCCCTGTGATGCAGTATCACTCGGAATATAACGAGCATCGCCGGCCGCTGCGTGACCGGACTCCCTGGAACATAGCGGAACGCACGGGGCGCCCGGAAGTGATCGACATCTATCGAAAATACACCCATCTGCGGATGCGCCTGCTGCCCTATATCACTGCCGAAGCGCGCCACTGCGCCGAGACCGGTGAGCCGCTGATGCGCCCGCTATTCCTGGATTGGCCAGACGACCCGCAGGCCTGGCAGGTGGCTGACCAATACAGCTTCGGTAGGGCGCTGATGGTAGCGCCGGTGCTCCAGCCTGGCGCCGCCGAGCGCCGCCTGTACCTGCCTGCCGGGCAGTGGATAGACTTCTGGGATGGAACACCGGTTACCGGCGGGCAGTGGCTCACCGTCCCAGCCCCGCTCGACCGCATCCAGGTCTTCCGCCGGTTAGACCGACCATGGATCGAACTGACCTGAGCTCCCCCCTGGGACGGCTGGCCCGGCGCAGCCTGGAAGTGATCCTGGAAAACCAGGCGCCTTCCGGGGCTTTTATTGCCAGCCCCAACTTCCCTACCTACGCCTTCTGTTGGTTTCGAGACGGCGCTTACATCGCCTATGCCCTTGACCTGCACGGGGAGTATGCTGCTGCCGGGCGCTTCCACGCCTGGGCAGCTGCAGCGGTGAACCGGCGGGCGGCGGTGGTGCCGCGTGCTCTGCAGAAAGCCGCCGCCGGGCAGCCGCTGGGCAATGACGACGTTCTGCACACCCGCTATACCCTGGCTGGGGAGGAAGACCCCCAGGGCACCTGGGAAAACTTTCAGCTCGACGGCTTCGGTGCCTGGCTGTGGTCCCTGGCCGAGCATCAGCGAATGGCAGGAGGCCCGCTGCCAGAGGATTGGCGTCGAGCGGCTCGCCTGGTGGCCGATTACCTGGAAGGCCTGTGGCGGCTGCCCTGCTACGACTGCTGGGAGGAATTTCCCAATCAGGTACACCCACACACCCTGGCGGCGATCTACGGCGGTTTGCGCGCCTATGGCGCGTTGACCGGTGATCCCCGCGATGCGGTCGCCGCGACGATCCAGGCCTTCCTGCTGGAAAACTGCCTCATCGAGGGGCGCTGGCAGAAATTCCTGGGTAATCCGCAGGTGGATGCCAGTCTGCTGGGGATGTCCACGCCTTTCCGGGTGGTTGCGCCAGACGATCACATCATGCTCAGGACAGCGGCGAAAATCGAAGCCGAATTGTGCGCCGGGGGCGGTGTGCACCGCTATGCCACCGATACCTATTACGGCGGCGGAGAGTGGGTGCTGCTGGCGGCCTGGCTGGGCTGGTACTGGTTCGAAGTGGGGCAACGGGAGAAAGCGTACGAGCTGTGCAGCTGGGTGGCGGCCCAGGCCGATGAGCACGGCTGGCTGCCCGAGCAGGTGCCTGCCACCCTGAATGACCCGGCGTATTATCCGGTGTGGCTGGCGCGCTGGGGGGAGATTGCCTCGCCGCTGCTCTGGTCGCACGCCAAGTATATGATTCTGGCCTGTGCTCTGAACGGGGCTTGAGTTTTTCGCCGCCATCCACAATTTTCCACGAAACCACGAATATCCTCTCTCCCATTCGTGAGCGTACTGCAAGAACAGCACATTAACAACTGAAACATGTACATAAGCCAGGCCGAAGCCAGTAGAGCGGCGCAAACCAGACTTCGAGTGAGTGAAAAATTGCGGAAAAAGGAGCCGCTCTGGCCTTCTTCGAGGTGAGCTTCCCGCGCTGCTTGTTGTTTTCGTAACGGTTAATTCGGCGTAAGTTCACCGCCAAGGCCGCACAGGTGAATGCACATGCCACCCGAAACAAGCCTCGGAGGCGCAACTTTCCACCCCGCAGCGTATGCTTGACTTGGAATATCGTGGCTTCAACCGCCGGTCGCAGTCCTCGCGCTTCTTCTTTACATAGCTTGAAGCGCCTGCGTCTCTGCGAAGAACAGGCTCTATCTTTGGGCACGGTTAGGAAGAAGTGCGTTTTTTGCTTATTGGTCTGGACAGGGCACTGCCCAGATTGAAAAAAAGCGCAACTTTGACATTCTTGTGGCTCAAAGGTCAACCGGAAGGATTTCCCCTTGGCCGACAAGCTAATCGAGGCGGAATGTCCCGCCGGGCAGACAGCTTGAGTAACGGCTCCTTCCTGATCCAGTTCCATGGCGAAATCGGATAAGGCCAGCTTGCCGTCCTGATGGTCGGGTAGCCTGCCGGTCAAGGCAGTGGTGATGTGTTCGACTTCCTGTGTGCGCATGGCTTGATCGACTTCGGGACCCACGTAACCGCCATCGGTGACCATTTTCTCCAGGTCGGTGCGCCTCTTCAATTCGGGCAGTGCAGTTTCCATCAGGGTTGTATCCGCGGTGCGATTCTCATCCGTCTGCGTCAGGACGATCAATTGGAGCGGGTTTTTAGGATGGCAGGTTTCCGACAGGTTGCCAACGTAGCCCTTGTAAACCCGGTTGCCCTTGATCCGATAGCTGGCTTCGAGATCATCCAGAGATTGTAAGCAGCCAGCCTGGATTTCTTTGTTCGCCTTAGCCTTCACTTCGGCTTCGATCAGATGAAAGTTTTCGTGAAAAAAGCGCCTGGCCACCTGATAAACCGGATGCGCCTCATATGGCTTGGCCAACCTGCCCAACAGATCGCATAAAACCTCCCCCAGCTGCTGAATGCGTTCCCACACCGCTTCCTTGCCCTTGATCCGGTAGGTGTACTGCCCGGCGCTCTGGTGTAGGTAAGGGGCAAAGATTTCGGCATAAGCGGCTTGGTCTTCATCACAGAGAATGCGATGCAAGCGTTGGAGGACTTCTACCAACAGTTCCAGGCGGCTCAGATCGGCAATATTACTCAAGAGTTGCGTGCTGTCCATGCGCTGCACATCGGTTCTCACGCCTAGTTTCTGAACCTGCTCGTCGGTCACCTGGTTGAAAACCACCTGGAACAAGTTCTCCCCGCTTTTCAGGGCATGCTCGCTGAGCCGCTTGCGAAAGTAGTATAGCGTGCGCAGATCGAAATCGCCTTCGCCAAAGTTATCGCAGCCCAGGGCATAGCGCACTTGCAGATCAAATAGAAAATGCTCGTACAACTCTTCATCCGACCAGCCGCGGCTTTCTTTGATGATATCCAGCCCAACCAGGACATTGACCGGCACATTTGGCCGCGAAGGGCCTGGGTCGTAGAGCACTGCAAAACGGTCTTCGGGGATGCGCAAGAAGACTTCGCGCCGGAAGCTATCGGCCCACGAGTTTCTCAGATACTTGTGCGATCGTTCTGGCAGGTCATTGACATCGCTGAGCAACAAAGGTTGTTGGGTGCGCCGGTTTTTCTTGTACATGGGTCAGCCTTCGGGTGTTGGTATAGCCCGATTATATTAAAAATCTGCCTTTTTGAGGAGGGGCGAAATGGGACGATTTTGATCTCCTCCTTTTTGCAGTACGCTCACGAATGTCCTTGCTGCCCTCAATCGGTCGTAGCTTGCGCCGGCGGACGGCTCCCATTCGTGCATTCGTGGTTCTTTTATTCGTGGACGGCCAAGCCCTTGACCCCGCCCATTTCCTCCTCTACAATGATGGAGATACGCGAGGCGGCATGGCAAAAAACGAAAATGGACGTGCTCATTCCCCAGGAAGATGTTGCCGGTCTGAACAGGGCGCTGAAACGCTGGGCAAGCAGGCTGCTGACCGCCGATCAGCGCCGGGACTTTTTTATCTCGGCCGGGGTCGACAATGCTTTTATCAACGAGCTGCGCCTGGATCTCAATCCCAGCCAGCTTGCCACGGCGGTCCTGTCCGGCTTTCGGGAATATCAGGGCGCCGTCAAAGAACCCGGCTACCACCCGCTGGTTGCGGCGCTCAGACACATCCTGGAGACCGGCGTGGACGATTACGGCTGGGGCGATGAGGATGTAGAGCTGGCTAAAAAGCTCCTCCAGCGCGGGACGGCATTGTTGCAAAGCGGGGAGTGGGGGCCAGGCGGAAGCCGATCTGGATGCCGAAGGCCAGACGCCCCCCGAGCTCGCCCGGCGACGACGAGCTGCCCGAGGCGGGGGCGCTGCCGCCCGGTTACCGCCTGCCATTTTTGAAGAACACCAACTTCACCGGACGCCAGGCCGGCCTGCTGGAACTGTGGCGGCTGCTCAAGCCTGGCGGCGCCGCTGGCGGGGCCGTCGCGATTGCCGCTGCCGCCGGGATGGGTGGGATCGGCAAGACCCAGCTGGCGGTGGAATTCTGTCACCGCTACGGGCGTTTCTACGCCGGTGTCCACTGGCTGGCCGCCGACCAGAACCTGGAAGCCGAGATCGCCGCCTGCGGGTTCGCCATGGGCCTGCAGCCCTGGCCGGAAACGCAGGCCGAGCAGGTGCGCGATACCCTGCTGGCCTGGCAGAGCGGCGGGCGGCGGCTGGTGGTGCTGGACAACGTCGCCGACGAGGCGGTCATCGAGACCTGGCCGGCGCGGCTGGGCAACGCCAGCATTTTGTTCACCATCCCGGCAGGTGGAATGGGCGGAGGGTCTGGGGGTGAGCGGTGCAGCGCCTGGACGTGCTGGAGCGCGGCGAGAGCCTGGGGCTGCTGCGCAAGCTGGCTCCCGGGCTGAAAGAAGGAAACCGACGAAGCCCTGGGCGAGGTGGCGGAGCGGCTGGGCGACCTGCCGCTGGCGCTCGACCTGGCCGGGCGCTTTTTTAAGGACAACCCCGGTCTGACCGCGGGCGAATACCTGGCGGAGCTGGCCGAGGGCGAGGGGGCGCTGGCGCACACCTCGCTCAAAGACTGGGTGCAGGGCAGCCGCACCGGGCACGCCACCAGCCTGGCGGCCACCTTCCTGCTGAGCTGGGAAAAGCTGGCGGGCGAGGGCGAGCTGGAAGCCCTGGCGCGGCGGCTGTTCCTGGGCTGCGGCTACTGCGCCGCCAACACGCCCATCCCGCCGGCTGTGCTGGAAGCAGGCCAGAAAGCTGAAGACAAACCCGCCAGACGCCGGGTGGGGCAGGCGCTCAGGCGGCTGTACGGGCTGGGGCTGCTCGCGCCGGGCGAGAGCGGGCCGTCCATCCACCCGCTGCTGGCCGAGTACGCCCGCCTGCTGGATAAGGAGCAGGGATACCCCGGGCTGGAGGGCATGGCGGACGGGCTGGCGCAGGCGGCAAAAACGGCCAATGAAAGCGGGCTGCCGGACGACTTTCCGCCCGTTGCGGGCTCACCTGGAGGCGCGCCGCCCCGCTGGTCGAGGCCACCCGGGCAGAGGCAGCCGCCTTGCTTCTGGAACAACTTGGGCTATCACTATCGTATGATGGCGGAATACCCGGCGGCGCGGGCGGCCTACGAGCGGGCGCTGGCGATTGATGAGAAAGTGTTGGGGCCTGACCACCCGAATGTGGCCACGCTGGTCAACAACCTGGGGCGTGTGCTGCAAGACCTGGGCGACCTGCCGGGGGCGCGGGCGGCCTTCGAGCGGGCGCTGGCGATCGTTGAGAGCGTCTTGCGGGCCTGACCACCCGAATGTGGCCACGCTGGTCAACAACCTGGGGAGTGTGCTGCAAGACCTGGGCGACCTGGCCGGGGCGCGGGCGGCCTTCGAGCGGGCGCTGCAGCATCGACGAGAGCGTCTACGGCCCGCAGCACCCGGAGGTGGCCATCGATGTCAACAACCTGGGGGCTGTGCTGCAAGACCTGGGCGACCTGCCGGGGGCGCGGGCGGCCTTCGAGCGGGCGCTGGCGCATCGACGAGCGGTCTACGGCCCGCAGCACCCAAAGGTGGCCATCCGGGTCAACAACCTGGGGAATGTGCTGCGAGCCCTGGGCGACCTGCCGGGGCGCGGGCGGCCTTCGAGCGGGCGCTGGCAGATCGACGAGAGCGTCTACGGCCCGCAGCACCCGAATGTGGCCCGGGATGTCAACAACCTGGGGACAGTGCTGAGCGATCTAGGCGACCTGGCCGCGGCGCGGGCGGCCTTCGAGCGGGCGCTGGCGATCGATGAGCGTGTCTACGGCCCGCAGCACCCGAACGTGGCCCGGGATGTCAACAACCTGGGGGTGGTGCTAAAGACCCTGGGTGACCTGGCGGCGGCGCGGGCGGCCTACGAGCGGGCGCTGGGGATTTTTGAGCAGTTCTTGCCGGAGGGGCATGCTACCATCCAACTGGTGCGGGACAACCTGGCGCAGGTGGAGTTGATGCTGCGCCAGCAGGCGGGCCCTGGCCCGGCGGCTGCGCCGCCAGCCTCCCCCGAGGGGCATGGACTGTAAGGGCGAAGCATCTCGCCTGTCAGGAACCCGTGAGGCTCTGCGTGCGCTTGACTGGCGGTATGTCTTCGCCCTGGATGAACGGCAAACGGTTGAAGCCGTCACTACGAGGCAAGTTTTCACAGATATTTTTAGCGATCTGTGTCCATCCGGTTTTATCTGTGTGTATCTGTGGAGTTTCTGCGATCCAGCCGGGAAGGCGCCTGCCTCGGAAGGGCGGCGGCCTCAGGGAGGGGAAAAGGAGGGGCTTTTTACCCGCCCGGTGTGATCGAGCCAATCGCCAGAAAGGCAAAGATGAGCACATCCTGCAAAAAGTGCAGAAACCACGCCCAGAACAGGCCGCGCGTCTCCAGCATCGATTTTCCCAGGAACCAGCCCAGGAAGGCCGCCATGAGCACACCGATGACCCCGTAAGGGACGCCGTAGAAGTGCAAAATGCCAAAATAAGCCGCCATCAGCCACAGGGCCTGGTGCTTGCCAACCACCTCCTCCAGCACGGCCAAAAACGAGGCCTTGTAAGTCATTTCTTCGTTAAACGCATTCAGCGCCGCCGCCAGCAGCACGGCCGGCAGGAAGGGCAGGGCCTTGACCACGATATCCAGCGGGGGCCGCCCGGCGATGACCAGGAAGGCCAGTGTGCCCAGGCTGAGATAGACGGCGAAAGCTCGCCCGAGGGTGTTCCACCGCTCGCCTGCTTTGATCCCCAGCAGTTTGACCGGCTCCACCGCCGCGGCGGTGTCGCCCCGGGCCAGGAAAAAAGCCGCCGGCGCCTTCTTCAGGACCAATAAAAACGCCATGACGACCAGCGTCACCATCAGGTTCAAGGATTGTTCGGCCAGCATGTAGATATTGAAGGAAGGGTCGTTGATCCAGGCCGGGTAGTTGAGCAGCTGGTCGACCCGGGTGTGGACCAGCCACTGGGCGCCGGTCAGGACGATGAACAGGCCAAAAAACTGGCGCAGCGGGCGGATGGCCTTCCACAGGTACGTCAGCGCAAAGCCGGCGATAACGATCAGGGCGGCGATACCCGAGTACAGGTTCTCGGAGACCGGGTAGTGAAAGACTTCCTGCAGGATGATTTTGAACAGCGCGATCGTGAGAATTATCGTCCAGGCGGTGAAAAGGATGCTCTTGTGCGTTTGCGAAGCTTTCATGGCTTGACCCTCCCGTAGGTTGGCGATTGCATCACCCGTTTATTATAGTGGTAATCCGGCAAACCTCCATACGGAATGTGTCCGGGAGCGTTCCGGCTCACGCCTCTGTAATAACAAGTTTTGTATACTTTTAATGGAATATTAATAAATAATATATTGACAATATATATACATATAGTTTACAATTCATATATCGGTAGTCAAAATCTTATCCATGAATTCAAGGAGCATAACCATGAAACTCAGAAAGTCTGTATTGATCGTAACCCTTGTTGCCGTTTTAGCGGTCGCTTTTGCCAGCTTTGCGGCTCCCACCCGTGTTTCGGCTAAAGCCAAAGCCTGTGACAATTCGATCGTTGATGTCGCCCTGGCTGTCAATGCCCAGACCGGTGAATTCTCCACCTTGATCGCCGCTCTCTCTTCTGCCAACCTGGTGCGCAAGTTTGACCAGTGCGGCTCTGTTTCCTTAACCGTTTTTGCTCCCACCGATGCCGCTTTTGCCAAGCTGGGTCTGAACGCCAGCAACATTGGCAGCGCCTTCCCCAAAAAGACCCTCACCAACATCCTGCTTTACCATGTTGCCCTGCGCAGCCTGTACGCTGAAGATGTCGTCGAGCGCGACAGCATCCGCATGGCTAACCGCGGATTTGTCGGTGTGGATGTCAACGACATGGGCGTTTTCCTGACCAGCAATAACACGCCTGCCAAGATCATCACCGTCGATGTGGCTGCCGACAACGGCGTTATCCACATCATCGATACCGTTCTCCTGCCCTGATCTTCTCCTCCTCACAGGTTACAGCCCTCCTCTGCCAGCAGGGGAGGGCATTTTATTTAATGAATAGTTACGCAGTTCAAGGAAAAGTAGTGTGTCGCGGCAACCCCCCCCCGCCCCCACCAACTGCGTAAGTCCTGTTAATATTCGGCAGGCCCCTGAAAAAAGCTGGAGAGGATGATAAACTTACCAGGAGCGGCGCATGCCGCCGCGGGGAGGTGCTTTTATGCAGACAAAACACGATCGCGCCGAACAGGCCAAAGCGATTGCCCGGCTGCTGCTGGAAGTGCAGGCGGTCAACGTCAATACCGAAAATTTCTACCAGTACGTCTCCGGCATTTTGAGCCCGATCTATGTGGATAACCGGCGCACGATTTCTTTCCCCCGGCAGCGGGCGGTGATCGTGGACGCTTTCGTCAACCTCTTTCGCGAGGTCATCGGCCTGGAGAACTTCGACCTGGTGGCGGGGGTTGCCAGCGGGGGCGTGCCCTGGGCGGCCTGGGTCGCCGACCGGCTGGAGCGCCCGCTGGTGTACGTGCGCCCGGCGGCCAAAGAGCGGGGCATGAAAAAGCAGGTGGAAGGGGTGATGGAAAGCGGGCAGAGGCTGGTGATCGTGGAAGACCTGATCACCACCGGGCTGAGCTCGGCCAATGTGGCCCTCACCATCCGGGAGCTGGGCGGGCGTGTGGATGACTGCGTGTCGATCTTCTCGTTCAACTCTCCGGCTTCCGGCGCAGGTTCGGCGCCATCGGCCTGCGGCGCATCTCGCTGACCAGCCTGCCGTTCCTGCTCGAAGCCGCCGCCGAAGACGGCAGCCTGGATGCCCGGCAGCTGGGCGTGATCCGGGATTGGATGGAGACGACCCTGGCGGGCTGGGGGGTGGATACGCTGGCGGGCACGCCCTGAAGATATTGCGCATAGCCATCAGGTCGTATTTCCATATAAAATCCAACCGGTAGGGGCGACCCATGCCGTTCAGACCGCTGCGCCAATCCGTAAAATCGGGTCGCCCAACCACCCCTCCGGCGGTAGGGACCTCTAGCACTCCTTAAACCAGGCACAATGAGTTGCTGGAAACGGGTTGCCTTATTTCATTGGCGGCTCGCTCGCCAGCACACTACACGGCATGGTGCGAAATTAAGATAATGTCACTTGCTGTTCGCTCAATTCATTGCTACACTTTGAGCTTAACACACCACTTGCGAGGAGCTCCCATCGATGGAGTTTGTGAGAAAAATAAAAAATTACCCCGGGCTCGGGTTGATTCTGCTGGCCTACGTCGCCTTCATCGCCCTGGGTATGCCCGACGGGCTGCTGGGGGTGGCCTGGCCTTCCATCCGGAGCACTTTTTCCATCCCGCTGGATGCGCTGGGCATGCTGGTGTTTGCCGGCACCGCCGGTTATATGACCTCCGGTTTTTTGAGCGGCCCGTTGATCAGCCGCCTGGGCGTGGGGCGCGTCCTGGCAGGCAGCTGCACCGTGACCGGCATGGTGCTGATCGGTTATACGCTGGTGCCGTCCTGGTGGATGATGGTCACCCTGGGGGTGGTGATCGGGCTGGGCGCGGGGGCGATCGATGCGGGTCTGAACACTTACGTGGCGGCGCACTTTGGCGAAGGGGTCATGCAGTGGCTGCATGCCAGCTACGGCGTCGGCATCACCCTGGGCCCCATCATCATGACCTTCGCCCTGGCGCAGTGGAGCTCGTGGCGGTTGGGTTACATCACGGTGGGCGGCTTCCAGCTGCTGCTGGCAGCTTGCTTCGTCCTGACGCTGCCCATGTGGGGCCAAAAAGACGCCTCTGCCGGCGCCGATAAGCCCAGGCGCCTGACGGATTACCGCACCCCGCTGGGCGAGACGCTGCGCCGGCCCAGGGTCTGGCTGAGCGCGGCGCTGTTCTTTGTGTACGTTGGCTGTGAGGTGGGGTTGGGAACCTGGGCCTACACCCTGCTGACCGAGTTCGCGCGGCATCGCCGTCCAGGCCGCCGGGCTGTTGACCGGCAGCTACTGGGCGGCCTTCACCGTGGGGCGCATCATTGCCGGGCTGTTTGCCAGGCGGGTGGGTGTGGATGCGCTCATGCAGGGCAGCCTGCTGGGCGCCATCCTGGGCTCGCTGCTCTTGTGGTGGAACCCGGCCCCGGCAGCCAACCTGGCTGCGGTCGCCCTGGTCGGCTTTGCCATCGCGCCGGTTTTCCCCGCCCTGATGTCGGGCACCAGCCGGCGGGTGGGGGCGCAGGATGCCGCCAACACCATCGGCTTGCAGATGGTCGCTTCCGGCCTGGGCGGCGCCAGCATCTCGTCCCTGGTGGGCGTGCTGGCGCGGCGCATCTCGCTGGAGGTTATTCCGGTCTGCCTGGTGGTCTTGTTCCTGGCGCTCTTCGGATTGTACAGGCTGGCCAGTGTTGGTCAGCCCCGGGGGCAGGAATGACAGGCAAAGTAAGGGCGAACCATTCCGGTTAAACAGGGGTTCTGGCTGCTGGAGCCTCTTGACAGACGCGCTGATCGGGCTATGATGGTAGGGGACAGGCCTGTTTTTGCCCGTCCAAATGTAATGCGTATAGCCATTACATAATTTTTTTATCTGCAACCCAACCGGTAGGGGCGACCCACACCCATCAGGCTGCTGCGCCAACCCGTACAATCGGGTCGCCCCACCATCCAATGGAGGCGCGCATGCGCGCAGTGATCATCGGTTCTGGAATGGCCGGCCTGACCGCCGGCGCAGCCCTGGCCCGGGCGGGGCATAGCGTCACCATCCTGGAGCAGCACTCGCAACCGGGGGGCGTCACCGCCGGCTACCGCGCCCACGGGTATCACTGGGATTTGGGCCAGCTCCTGCTGGAAGGCTTCGGCCCCGGCGAGCCCACCGGCGAGGTGCTGGCTGCCCTGGGTATTGGGGCCCCGGGTACGGGGGCCCTGAGTACAGGGGAGCAAATCCGGCTGCGCAAAGACGACCGCGGCTACGTCTTCCCCGATTTCGAGATCCGCAAGCCCGATCAGTTCGGCGGGCCGCGCTGGCGCATGCAGGCCCTGGCGCAGCAGTTCCCCGGCGATCGCCGCGGCCTGGAGCGCTACTGGCGCGATTACCTGCGCTTCACCGGCGTGATGACCCTGGCGCGGCGCATGGAACATGCCCGGGGCGTGAGCGCCCGCTACTGGCAGGCGCGGCTGTACCTGCGCCTGCTGCCGCTGCTGCCCAAATTGGGCTGGAGCGCCGAGCGCCTGATGGCCGGTTACTTCCAGTCGGAGAAGCTGCGCGGCGTGTTCATCACCATCCTGGCCGATTTTTTCACCCCGCCCAGCCAGTTCCAGGGGCTGGGGGTGTTTGCCATCAACCCCGAGCCGGCCTTCGATTGCCGCCAGCCCAAAACCCTGGCGCCAGATACCGAGCAGCTCTACCACTACAGCGTGCTGGGGGGCATGTCCACCCTGGTGGAGGCGCTGGCGGCGAAGATCAGCGCCCACGGCGGGCGGCTGCTCACCGGGCGGGCGGCGGTGAAGGTGCTGCTGGAAAACGGGCGCGCCAGCGGCGTGCAGGATGCCGCCGGCGAGACCCACCCTGCGGATGTGGTCGTGGCCTCCGGCGGGGTGCGCGAGCTGTTCACGGATCTGGTGGGGGAGGAGCACCTGCCGGCAGGGTACGCTCAAAAAGTGAACGCGATCCCGCTGATGGATTCGGTTTTCATGATGCACCTGGGCGTCGATTACGACCCTTCACCCTGGCTGCACGGCGTGTGCACGTATTTCTACGGCAGCTATGATGTGGAGGGGGAGGTGCGGCGGGCGAAGGCCGGCGAGTATCACCAGGGGGCGGCCGGTTTTGTGGTGCATGCCCCCAGCCTGCACTCGCCCGAGATGGCCCCGCCCGGCTGTCACGCCCTGACGGTTTACACGATCTGCCCCGACCGTTTGAAAGACGGCGATTGGGCTTCCCGCAAAGAGGAATTTGCCGGCAGGCTGCTGGATTACGCCGGAGAGCGCATCCCCGGTCTGCGCCGGCACATCCAGGTGTGCGAGATCCTCACCCCCGAAGATTTTCGCGCCCGCACCCACCTGGCGCATCACGCTTTTGGCGGGCTGGCCCCGCACGTGGGCGCCTGGCGCGCCCCGCACCAGACCCCCATCCCCGGCCTGTGGTTTGTGGGCGCCCAGAGCGAGAGCGGCGGCGGCGTGAACGCCGTCATCCCGGCGGCCTATAAGACGGCCATGAAGATCGCCGCGCAGGGTTAGCCGGGGAGAGGGATTTTTTAAACCACGAACCACACGAAATACACGAACGGAAAAACCGGGGATGAAGGGGTTGCTTCGCTCGCTCGCAACGAAGTATCCCTTGCTGTGGGCACAACAGGTTCCGTTCTCTTTGTCAGATGGCGAAACAGGGGTGAGGCTGTTGCGGAATCCGGTTTTTCCGGTGTAGAGCTGTGCTTTTTGCCCGGCTGCGGGGCATGGGGATGCCCGGGCTGCAAGGGATGGTTATTGGGCGTGGCGCTGCCAGATGGAAAGCCAGGTTTGAGCGGCGTCGTTTTCCAACGTCAGGCGGTGGTTGGCCTGGATTTCACCTTTTGCCAGGTGCACCTGCACATCCTGCCAGACGCCGTTCGGACTGGTTTCGACGCCGGTGATATTCTTGCGCGGGCAAAAAGTGAAGCGCCATCCATAGGAGGTGGTGTTGGCGGGGCCGTCTTCGATCAGGATCAATTCCCGGCCGGTGAGGGCGATCAGGCTGGCAGGCGCGGCCAGCCGGCGAAATATGCGTCCGTAGCGCTTCAAAATGCGGGGCTGAAAGACAAAATCCAACAATCCATCGCCGGGCTGGAGGGCGTAAATCTGTAATCCGTTTCTGAACTTCATCGAGCGCTGTTGGATCTTTTCCAGCAGCGCGCCGGTCATCCCGTCATTCGACTGCACGGCGTGAGCCGGCTCACCCATCAAAAAAAGCAGGCGGCCAAGCTCGGGCTGGATCAGATCGTGACGGACGGTGTTGTACTCCACCACGATGCGCCGCTGGGCGCCGCCAGACACACCGCACAACTCGAGCCTGCCATACAGCAGCACCAGGCTCAGGTGAGCGTAGATCAGGCTGTCGCTGCGCAGGTAAACGGCCTGGCCCGCCTGCCCGGACGGGTTTGCCCCCTGGAGGTGCAGCACCCCGCCGGTGGTGAAAAGCAGCGCCTGCACGGGGAGTCTGCGCACGCCTCCCCGGCCTGCCGCTTTTTGCAGCAGGGTTTGGGGCGGGACGACGAAGATGGTGCGGATCGGGTCGTCAGATAGGAGCGAACCTTCTGCCAGCAGACGGAGCTCGGCGGGCAAATCTGCCACGGTCTCAGCCTGGTAAGGATGCCCGGCGCGGCGGGAGTAAATATTAGGGGCTGGCATTACACGCTTCCGATCCTGAACGGGCTGCCGCAAAGGGTGAGGATTGTCATGAGGAACCACCTTTGCGCAAATGGGACGTGTTGTTCATGGAGACGAGCACAAAATCGTTATCTTTGACTTCGAACACGTTGATGGCGCAGGTGTCCTGCCGGATGCGCCAGAAGTTTTCGTTGCCCAGCCCCAGAACCCCCAGCAGGATGATGCGGTTGATCACCGTGTGTCCGACCAGGACGATCGTACCTCCGGGATGGCGGGCAGCCAGCTCGGTCACGGTCTGCATGAGGCGGGCGCGCAGGGCCTCCAGGGTTTCTCCGCCGGGGATGCGCGCCAGCTGCGGGCGGTTGTACCAGGCGTCGATCTGCTTCGGGCCACCGCCGGCGGGCTTCTTCCGGCGTCAGGCCCTGCCACTCGCCATAATCGATATCGGCCAGGCCGGGGTGAATTTGAACCTGCAGGTTGAAATGCCGGGCAATTGCCTCTGCGGTCCGGATCGAGCGCGAGAGCGGGCTGGTGTAAACGGCGGTGGGGCGCCATTCGTCTGCCACGCAGCGCCCGGTGGCTTCCGCCTGGGCCAGACCGGTTTCGTTCAGCGGCACATCGGCCCGGCCGCGGAAGCGCTCAAAGCGGTTCCATTCGGTCTGGCCGTGGCGGACAAGGATGATGGTGGTCATGGGGGTGGCTGCTTTCTGCATTTTGCACCTGCGGCGACAAAAAGCCTCTGCTGGGTGATTTTTCATCACCGACAGAGGCTGTCAGCCGGAAACCGGCGGTTTGAACTTTATTGGCGAGCCTCATCGCTCGGTTGGATTGTAATTCTTTGCGCAATCGACGTCAAGCGATTGCGCCTCAAGCCGGGGAGTGCCCGGGCTTCAGAGAAGGCAGGGTGGGCCATCCACGAATGAAAAGACTACGAATGAAGAGCTAAAGAAACCACAGATAAAGATGCGGAATACTGCTGTGCGGATGGACACAGAAAAACAAAAATATCCGTGTCCATCTGGCTCTTATCGGTGTGATCTGTGGATTCTTTGCCAATGGCGCATAAACCCACCCTGCAGCGCCATCTATGAGCGTGCGAAAAGCCCGTTGCCATACAATATTGTGTTATACTGTATGGCAACAGGAGCGTGAAAATGGAAAAAACTAAGATCACTGTTCGTGTGGAAAGGGATGCTCTGGCAGCCGCCCGGCGCTATGCACAGCAGCACGACGCCACACTCACCAGCCTGGTGACGGAGTTTTTTCGTTCCGTGGCCCGGAGCGAACGCTCCGATCAGGCCACCCCCATCCTGGATGAGCTGACCGGCAGCCTAGCCCGCAGGCTTCTGTGGAGGAATATCGTGAGCACCTCCAGCGAAAGCACCTCGGCGGTGAGTGAGCCGCACGCGTTCTTTTCGATATCAACATTCTGCTGGATGTGCTGATGGAGCGCCATCCCCATTTCGCACCGGCTGCGGCAGCTTGGGCGCTGGCCGAAACTGGCAGAATCACAGGGCTGCTGGCCGCCCACAGCCTGCCGACCCTGTTTTACCTGTACGCAAAGCACGCTCGCGTGAAAAGGCCAGCTATGTACTGCTGCGCCTGCTGGAAGTGTTCAAGGTAGCCGACATCACACAGGAAACGGTTGAGGCCGCCCTGGCTTTGGGTTGGGCGGATTTTGAAGATGCGCTTCAAATGGCTGCGGCTGCGCAGTCGGGCTGTTCCAATGTGGTCACGCGCAACCCGAAGGATTTCCCAGCGGCTCGGTGGCGGTCATCTCGCCGGTCGGACTGCTAGCGATCCTTTCTTGACCGGATTGGTTGCATGCCCCGGGCATGGGGATGCCCGGGGTGCAAAAGGGGGTGGCAGGGGTCGTCCATTATTTGTAGGATACCGGAGCTGGGCACTGTTCCACATGCAAATATTTTTTACACTCCCCCGTGGTCAGCGGGCGGGTTACGCGGGCTTGAGCCAGCGACAGCACTTCACCGATCTGCAAGAGGAAGATGCGCACAACGCCATCTCCACTGGCTACGGCAAGGTGAGCGCCGTTGTCGGTGCGGCTAAAACCAACCCCGGTCACGCCGCCGGCACTGCCCGGGAGAGTGAGGATTTCCTGACCTGTGGCAACATCCCATAACTTTGCCGTATTGTCTTCGCTGCCTGTGGCTACAATATTTCCCATCCGGGCTGAATGCGACAGACTGGATTGTGGAACTGTGACCGATCAGGGTCAGGATTTTGGAACCGGCTGCTGGGTCCCAGAGAATTGTCGGTCCCGTCTCCGCTCCCGGTGGCAAGCACCAATCCATCGGGACTGTAGGCTATGTCGCGGTAGGCCGGCTTTGTGCCCCTCGAGAGACAGTAACAGCTCGCCCGTTTTCACATCCCAGATTTTTGCGGTGGCGTCCGTGCTCGACGTGGCAAGATGGGTTCCATCCGGGCTGAACACCACCCCCAGTACCAGCCCTTGATGCCCGGTGATTTCATGCACAAGTCTCCCGGTGTTCGCATCCCAAACTTTTGCCGTGCCATCGAAAGCCGCCGGTGGCGATCAGGGTTCCATCCGGGCTGAAGGCAATATCGCGCACCCCAAATTGGTGCCCTGAAAGCGTGAGCAAGCTTCTCTGACCTGTAACGGTATCCCATACTATTACCGTTCCATCCAGACTGCCGGTGGCAAAGCGTATTCCCATCGGGACTGAAAGCAACATTCAAGACTTCCAAGATCGTGTCCGTTCAAAGTCAGTCTGCGGTTCGCCGGTTTCGGCATTCCAGATTATTGCTGTGCCATCGCCTGCCATTGGTCACAAATTCCTGTGCATTCGGAGTTGTAAGACAACCCGTGTTCCATAGCCTGTCGACGGACTCGAAACAGTTACCCATTCACTACCCGGCATGATACTCCAGATTTTCACAGTCCCATCCAAGACTTGTGCTTGCCAGTCGATTTCCCATCCGGGCTGAAGGCGAGACCTACCACCCAGCCGGTGTGCCCAACCAGTGTGAGCAGTTCGCTGCCCGGTGGCTGGCATCCCACAACTTGATATGCATTCCCGCTTACGTCCCGGCTAATAGTTGCCTTCCATCCGGGCTGAATGAATCAGAGCTAGCGTTTGGTATCGTGAAGAATCTCCTGGCTTCATCTTCGCAGAGAACTGGTCTCGCCGAGATCGGGCATGTAACTGCCAGACATGGAATCATGCCATCGGAGAAGGCAAACTCGTTTTCCATCGGGGCTGAAGGTTGAGTCTTATAACCACCCCGGTAAAACTCGGACGTAATCCTGCAGCAGTTCTCCGGTCACGGCATCCCATGATCTTCATCGCCGGATCGTCGCCTGGCGGTGACAAGCCAGCTTCCCATCCGGGCTGAAGGTTAACTCCTCGATTCCGTCGTATGTGCCCAGCCAGATACACGATGGAATTCGCCGTGCTGGACGTCCCAAATGATCGCCGCTCGGCATCCACGCCGCCGGTGGCAAGATATTTTCCATCGGCACTAAACGCAACAGCGATTACATCGGCTTGATGCCCATCGAGGGTTTGCAGGATGGTCGCCTGAAGCAGGATCATAGACTTTGAACTGGTTCGCTGTCGCAAGCGACGAGAAGCTCTCCCATCCGGGCTGTATGCAACGCGTTTCTGTGGAAACAAGATCAGTCGGTTTGGTTGTGCCCGGCATGCGGCAGCAGTTCCTGCGCCGGTGGTGGCGTCCCAAAGGATGATCGTCCCATCATCTCCGATGGTGGCCAGTTGTTTTCCGTCCGGGCTGTAATGCTGCCGATAGCACTCTGCGTGTCATGATCCATCAAGGGTCATTCGGATCGGTGAAGAAACGATGGAACGGTGTAATGCCTCCAGAGATTCGGGGAGCACGGTTCCATCCACCGAGCTGCGTGGTCGAAACGGATTGCAGCGCCAGCAGGATACTGCGTTCAGGATCCACAGTCAGATTGTTGAGCGAGGCGGCGGCCAATTCACGTGATGTGGCAATACGCTTATCATTTTGCGCTGTGACAGCGGTTTGGCGTGCCTGCGAGCCAAAATACAAAGCCGTGAAGGCCATAGCAATAGCGCAACAATGAATGCGCCCGTCAGATACATGGCGCGCTTGCTCATTTGTTTTGCAAAACTGTGTTTGTTCTTCCGCGCGTTGTTTTTCAGACTCGGCCAGTTTCTGTGCCGCTTCGAGCTCGCGCTGGCGTTGCGCCTCACGTTCAGCGGCTTCTTGTTCAGCCCAGGCTAATGGATGCATCCAGGAATTCACGTTCCAGTGTGATTCATCTCATCCATGTGAGTCGCCTGCCCATTCCTGAGCCTGGGTCAGGCGCGCACCGCGGTACAACAATTCCGGTTCACGATCGAGCGCATCCCATTCCTGGGCAGGCTTCGGTGAGACTGGCGGTGCAGGCGCAAGCCTTCGCGGTTATCTTCGAGCCAGCCGCGCAGCCTCGGCCATTCGCGGATCAGGGCCTCGTGCGCCACTTCCACCGTATCTTCGCCGGTGATGATCAGACGGGCATCTGCCAACACTTTCAATACAGTCTCGGGTTGTATCTGCTTCTTCGGGTTTCAAGATTAATTCATTGAAACGTAGCACGGCGACGCGTATCACCGGTGGCGGTCTCATCGCCCAATTCGGTCAATCGCAGGAAAATACGGCGGGCAATCTCCTGCTGCTCATGCGAAGAACTGATCGTGCAAACACAGCCTCGGCGGTTTCAGCAATGGCGCCGCGCACACCGCCCGATGAGGTATAGCCGCTCAAGGTCATCATGCGACCGCGCCGTCTTTGCCAGGTTTCCATGAGCGCATGCGAGAGGAGCGGCAAAGCACCGGGCTCATGCCCCACATCGTGCAATAACAGATCGACCAGTCCCGTCTTCGAATTCCCAGCGACCGCGCTGGGCAGGTTCTTCGATGGCCCGCCGCAGTTCATCATCACTCATCGCTCCAATGTATTCCTGATTTTGTGCCAGCGCTTCTCGCAGCTGGATGTAATTGGCGCAGTGGGCATAGAAATCTGCGCGCATGTGCGATCAAGACGGTGACCGGGCCATCCGACTTCAGAGGCAGCCGTGAGCAGGTTACCGATAAAAGAAGTCGCTTTCTTCCTCCGAGCGGCATGAGCGCAAACAATTCTTCGAACTGGTCAACGACCAACAGCAGGTGTGCATGCCTCCGCCGGTCCCAATTTGCGTTTTGCAAAGAGATGCAGACTGCGCAGAATCGCGTCTCCAGGTCATCCATCAAGCGTTGCAGTTGGCAGATGACGGAATCTTGTCGGATGCGAAATTGCTGCAAGATTTTCGAGCGGATGCGCGGTGGGGGTGAGCACATGAATATGCCAATCGGCGGATTTTTTATTCCATCGCAACGCAGGGATGCAACCCTGCTCGCACGAGCGATGATTTCCCGCTGCCCGATGCGCCAACAACGGCAAGAAAGCGCGCATTCGCACGGTGACCCGCTCGAAGCCAGGGAAAGAATGCGTTCCGCCAGTTCTAGCGGTCAACGCTTCACGACCGACAAACAGGTCTGCATCGCGCTTCGTCGAAATAATTCAATCCCTTATAGGGGCAGAATCCCAAGCCCGGGCGCATCTTCACGGCGGACGTTGGCCGGCGAGATCCAGCAGGCGGGCAACCGCCTCGGGTTCATCCTCCAATCCAAGGGCGGAAACGAAACGAGCTTGAATGGTGGGGATATCGGGCAGGCGCAGGTTCTGTTCAAGGCGGCTGATCTGGGCATCGCTGTAGCCAACTGCAATGGATAATTCCATTTGTGTGATGCCGGCGCGGCGTCTCAGAAAACGGAGCAGATCACCAAAGGTGGTGAATTTTTCCAGTGTGGCTTCAGGGATTGAAGCGGACATTTCCGCACTCCTTTCACGGCTAGAACCGTATTGAGTCTAGAATAGCATAAATTCGGCAATTTGGAGAATTTTGGTAGGAAATGGCAAGAAAGGTAACCCACGGGATGCTACAGTGAGATACATCAAAGGCGATGCGCACGAGGCGCAAATCCAACCGCCAAAGGAGATCAAGATGTTGGCAAATCGTTTATTCAATTTCTTTGTGGTCGTAATCCTGGTGGCGTTGATGGGGCTTACTGCATGGGAAGTCTGTGCCACGGCGGCTGTCGTATCGCAGGAAAACTCGTCAGCGACTGCATGCGCCAGCCTGCCTTCACGCTCTTCCATTCATACAGAGTATGTGGCGGAGAGGGGGCGCCGGATGGCGTACACCGAAGAAGGCCCCACCGGCGTGGACGGCGGTTGATTTTACCCGCTTTCCAAAAATCGTGAATGTGGACGGTAAAAAGCCGCTTCTGACGGCATGGGCCGCGGAAAAAACGTGATTGCTTTTCCCTTCGTTCCGCTCCGGGCAGGCTGCGAAGAGCACTCGCAACGACATTCGATCCAATGTGGAGACTGGCATGAATTGCACGTACTTTATGGAATTACGCAGCAAGGAAAAAATCAATGATCTCATGGAAGAGGGGATGAGAAGCCAGGCCTGCCGCAGGTCGGGCGCTTCGAAGGCCGGGCTTTTTTCAAGACTTCCAAAACTCATCCTGGTCATTTTAGGGATCGTGGGGATCGTACAAATGGTTTTTTGAAGATCAAGAGCAGCCACAGAGCGATACCTCCGTTCAGGCAATTCTTAACCCGGCTTGTAAAGGCGCATGCCATGCGCCCTTACGACGTGGGCGGAACGGTTAAGATTGCGGTTATAATGGACGGATAATTGTCTGTTTATTGTTGCCCGGCAGCGTGGATAAAGAGAGCCCGCACACCCCATGCAACAAACCCGGCAAAGATCAGGAAGTGAAGCATGCTTACCCAACACCCGGCCCAGATAGCCAGCCTGTGGCTGTTTGGCTTGATTTGCCTGCTGCTGCCGGCCGCGGTCATCCTGTACCAGTTAAACTCGCCCTCGGATGGGGCACGCATATCCAAACAGGCCGGCGCCTGGACGCCCCAGGGGGCCATCATCCACACCTATCCCGGGCAAGACAGCGGCTTGCAAGACGGGGACCTGGTGATTGCCGTCAACGGCGCCTCCCTGGAGACGTGGATGGCGGGTTTATTTTCCGGCGGGGCCGGTGAGCCGGTCACCCTGGCAGCCCAAACGGTGGTCTACCGCCTCCTGCGCGGCGGCAAGCTGCTGGACCAACCCGTCCGCGCCGTTTCCCATCCTGTATGGGCGATCTTGCGCGCCCATTGGGGGGTCTATCTCTACGCCATTGTCTCCCAGTTGATAGCCATCTACGTGTTTTTGCGCCGTCCGGCGGAGGCGCCGGCCCAGGCATTGTTTGTCTGGGGCATGACTTGCAGTCATTTCTATATCTGGTCGTTTTACCGGCAGGTGCTCGATCTGACCGATCCACCTGGCTTCTGGCTCTATACGCTTGCAGCCACATTTTTGTGGTTGTCGAATTGGGGCGCAGGGCTGCACCTGGCGCTCGCCTTTCCCCAACCGTTTCCTGCCATCCGGCGCAGGCCGGTCCTGTTGGCTCTGCCGTACCTGGCTTCTTTCCTGTTGTTCGGGCTGTATCTGATCGTGAGCCGGGACCCGGCAGCCGGCTATATCGCCTGGATTGTAAACTGGCAGCGCGGCGAGACCCTGGTTCCAATCGCTATGTTTCTCCCGATTATGGGGTTGATGTTTCAGCAGTACCGCAGGAATCAAAGCGCGGCCAGCCGCAAAAAGATCCGCCTGATCGTCTTCAGCGGGATATTGGGCGGTGTGCTGACCGTGTTTTTCTATTTGCTGCCGCCGTTCGTTGGACTGCCGGCGCTGGACGCCAATCTGCTGGGGATTGTTTTGCTGCTCTTCCCCATCGCGATTGCCATTGCCATTCTGCGATACCAGCTTTTTGATATCGATGTGATTATTCGCCGCACCCTGGTGTACAGCATTCTCACCACCTTGCTGGCGTTCATTTATTTCGTGAGCGTTGTCGTGCTCCAACAGGTTTTTGGCGCCTTCGTGCTGGAAAATTCGGAGCCCATCGTGGTGGCGACCACGCTGGCCATTGCCGCTCTGTTCAATCCGCTGCGCCGCCGGATTCAAGTTTTTATTGACCAGCGCTTCTACCGCCAGGTTTACAACAGCGAGCAGATCATAGCCCTGTTCAGCCGGCGGCTGCGCGCCCAGATCAACATGGATCAATTGAACGGGCATATCCTGGAAGTGGTGCAGGAGACGCTCAACCCCGAGAGCGTTTCACTGTGGATCTTTACACCGGGCAAACAACCTCCCTCACCACCGGCCCGTCGGGAGCGCCCCCCGCCCGGCGCTGAAATCGACGCAACACAAGCAGCCCCGCCGCAACGATCGTAATTCTTTTAAACCGCGAAACACACGAAATACACGAAAGCAATGCCCTAACCACCAAGGCGCCAGGACACCAGGAAAAGCCTGGGAGTTCATGAGAGGGAGCCATCCACCTTTTTCGCGCCTGCGGTGTTTCAATTCTTTCAAGCTATAATTAATCCAGTCCTCACTGTAAGGGCGCTTATGCATGCGCCTGATGATGCTTACGCCCAAATCGAAAGGCTGGTTCGCAGATTTAAAGCCCTGTCCTCCGCCGAGCGCAGAGCCATGAATGAGCACGCCACCCGCCAGGGCTACATCCTGCCCTTGTTTGCCGCCCTGGGATGGGACACCAGCAATATCACCGAGGTCAGCCTGAAGACAAGGTCTCGCGCGGCTTTGTGGACTTTTCCTTCCGCCTGGACGGCATCCCGCGCTTCTTCCTCGAAACCAAAAAAGCCAGCGAAGACCTGAACGACCCGCGCTGGGTACGCCAGGCCATCGATTATGCCTGGACCAAAAATGTCACCTGGGCTTTGCTCTCCGATTTCGAGGGCCTGCACGTCTTCAACGCCGAATGGAAGGCGACCAACCCCTTCCAGGCCCGTTTTTTGTCTTTTGACCTGGACACGTATCTTCCGGATTTCGAGCGGCTGTACTGGCTTTCCCGCCCGCAGGCCGCCGCCAACCGGCTGGACAGCGAAGCCGAGAAAGTGGGCAAAAAAGACCGCCGCCTGCCGGTCAGCCAGCACCTGTTCGACGACCTCAAGACCTGGCGGGTCAAGCTATACAAAGACTTGCAGGCTTTAACCAGCTCCGGGCGCCGGCCCAGATCGACGAAGCCGTCTTACGCATCCTCAACCGGCTGATCTTCATTCGCACCGCCGAAGACCGCCAGGTGGAGCCGCCGCGCCTGCGCGCCCTGGTGCGCGAGATGAAAGACCGGCGGCAGTTCGCCAATCTGCCGGCGGAATTGAACCGGCTGTTCCGCGAGATGGACGCCACCTACAATTCCGAGCTGTTCTCCAAACACCTGGTTGACACGCTGGATGTGACCCCCAGTGTGCTGGAAGAGGTCATCGAAGGTCTGTACGAAAGAAATTTCGTCTACTACAACTTCAACGCCATCGAGTCGGATGTGCTGGGGCGGTCTACGAGCAGTATCTTGGCACAATGGTCGCCGAGCCGGTGGAAGACTTTTCAGCGGGAACGCCGCTGCAGCCCTCCCTGCTGCCGCAGCAAGCCGCCCTGACCGTGGAAGAGCGCCGCCACGAAGCGCAAGAGCCAGGGCATCTACTACACCCCTGCGTTTGTCACCCGCTATATCGTCCGGCAGACGCTGGGGCGCTACCTGGATGAGAACGGCTACAACCCGTCGCAGCCGCCGCGCATCCTGGATATGGCCTGCGGCTCCGGCTCTTTCCTGATCGAGGCCTTCGACGTGCTGGACGCCTTCGTGGCCCGCCTGCGCGGGCAGGCCTACGGCGCGGGCGAAGAGCTGCACGATGCACTGCGCCGGATGGAGCTGCTCACCGCCTGCATCTACGGCGTGGACAAAGACCGCCAGGCGGTGGATGTGGCCCGCCTGAACCTGCTGCTGCGCGGCCTGCACGCCCACACAAAACTGCCCTTGCTCACCAACATCCACAACGCCGACAGTCTGCAGCCCGAGACCTGGGAGTATTTCAAAGAACCCATGCAGGCGGGCGGCTTTGACATCATCATCGGCAACCCGCCCTATGTGCGCCAGGAAACGCTCGGCGCCGAATTTGAAGGAGTTCGCCAAATCCCACTTCGAGACCTATGCCGGTTCCGCCGACCTGTACACCTACTTTGTGGAGCAGGCGCATAAATTGCTCAAGCCTGGCGGCTGGTTTGGCATGATCGTCTCCAACAAGTGGATGCGCTCCAACTACGGCAAGGCCCTGCGCAATTTTTTAGCGCACAATGCCACCCTTTTGGAAATTATCGACTTTGGCGAGCTGCCGGTGTTTGGAGATGTGATTGCCTATCCCCTGATCCTCATCACCCGCAAGCTGCCCGCCGAAGGCCAGCGGTTTATCTATGCGCCCATCCAGCGCCTGGATTTTCCCTCCCTGGGCGAAGAAGTCAGGGCCGTTGGCACAGAACTGGATGAGCGCTCTCTGCAACGCGAAAGCTGGACCCTGGGCAGCGACCGGGAGACGGCGATTCTGGATAAGCTGCGCCGCTTAGGGGTGCCGCTGGGAGAATATGTGGGGGGCAAAATATTTTTTGGTATAAAAACCGGCCTCAACGAGGCTTTTGTAATCGACGGGTCGGTTGCAGGAAACTTGATCGCCAGCGACCCGAAAAGCGCAGAATTTATCAAACCCTTCGTAGTCGGTAAAGGTGCAAAAAAATATCACATAATTTATCGCCAGCAATACTTGATTAAAATTCCAAAAGGTTGGACAAATCAGAATAAGCCTAAAGATGCAAATGCCTGGGAGTGGTTCAAAAAAGAATTCACCAACTTGGCAAATCATCTCGAAAATTATAAAGATGCGGCCATAAAGCGCCAGGACCAGGGTGATTACTGGTGGGAATTGAAGAGGCTGTGATTATTACAGTGAGTTTGAAAAACCAAAAATTATTATACCTACCATAGTTCAACAGGCTGCTTTCGCATACGACCAAAATAGTTTTTATTCAAACGATAAAACTTCGATCATCCCAAGCAGTGATTTGTATCTTTTGGGAATTTTAAACTCAAAGGTTTCGGACTTTGTCTTGAAGCGGATTTGCTCTACTAAACAGGGCGGCTATTTTGAACAAAAGCCCATGTATATACTGCAAATCCCCATCCGTAGAATAGACCCCGCCCTGTCCACCGAGAGCGCTGTCCACGCCGCTATCGTGGAAAAAGTCCAGCGCATGCTGGCCCTGCAGGAGCAGTGCCTGCCGCGCCGAAAGCGAGCTGGACGACGTGCGCTCATACCCTGGCGGTCGAAATCGGGCAGGTGGACGCCGAGATCGACGCCCTGGTGTACCGGCTTTACGGCCTGACCGCTGACGAAATCGCCGTCGTCGAAAGCCGCTAAACCCCGCCTGACACCATAACCCGGGACAGCCATGCTCGAAAAACCTGACCTGCCAGACCAGCTCATCCTCTCCTGCCTGCAAGCCGAGTACGGGCTGCACGCCGCCCGGCTGAGCTTCCTGCCGCTGGGGGCCGACGTCAGCACCGCCGTCTTTCGCGTGGATGGCGTGGATGAGACGGCTTACTTCCTCAAGCTGCGCCGCGGCGCCTTTGACGAGATCAGCGTGAGCGTGCCCCACTGCCTGCATGCCCGGGGCGTGCGCGCCGTCATCCCGCCGCTGGAGACCCGCTCCGGTCGGTTGTGGGCGAGCCTGGGCGGCTTCACCATGATCCTGTACCCGTTCATCGAGGGGCAAAACGGCTATGCGGCGGCTCTCTCGGAGCGCCAGTGGGTGGAGTTTGGCGCGGCGCTCAAAGCCATCCACAGCGTGCAACTGCCAGCCGCCCTCGCCGGGAGCCTGCCGCGCGAGACCTTTTCGCCGCACTGGCGCGAGATGGTCAGGGCGTTCCAGGCGCAGGTTGAAGACGCCGCTTTTGAAGACCCGCTGGCGGCGAAGCTGGCTATATATATGAAGGACAGGCAGGCTGTGATCAGCCACATGGTCGAGCGCGCCGGGCAGCTCGGGTTGGCCCTGCAGGCCCGCCCGCTGGAGTTTGTGCTGTGCCACGCCGATATGCACGCCGGGAATTTGCTGATCGGCGCAGAGTACAGCGGCGCTAGTACAGCGTATACATCGTCGATTGGGATAACCCGGCCCTGGCCCCCAGGGAGCGCGATCTCGGCCTGGTGGGCGGGTGCGACATCTGGAACGATCCCCGCCAGGCGGCCCTGTTTTACCAGGGCTATGGCCCGGCGCAAATTGACCCGATGGCGCTGGCTTACTACCGCTATGAGCGCATCATCCAGGACATCGCCGCTTTTTGCCAGCAGCTTCTTTTGACCAGCGCCGGCGGCGAAGACCGGGAACAGGCTTACGGGTACTTCACCAGTCAGTTCGAGCCCGGTCACGAGGTCGATCTGGCCTGCAGGACCGACCGGCCTAATTCTTTTAAACCACGAAACACACGAAATACACGAAAAAAATCAAATAAACGTAAATCGACATAAATGAGCAGCCCATTGCGCTGATCCTGAGGCGAGGGCATCCCCATGCCCCGCCTCCATCGCTGATTAGAGTGGGCAAAATAAGGGTATTGACATGCCTGAAAATTTTCTATATAATCTTATAAGTGAAATAGCATTTTACTATGTAAAAGATCGGGAGGGCGATCTATGACCGATAACCAACTGCGGGGTGGGCTGGTGATTGCAAAGACCTGCCGTTTGCTGCGCATGTTTGACAGCCAGAACTCAGAATTGAGCCTTGCCGAGCTGGCCCGGGGCACAGGGGTGAACAACGCCACCGCTTACCGGCTGCTCCAGGCGCTGGTCAAAGAAGACCTCCTGCTTCAAAATCCCGATACTGCCAAATACTCGCTCGGTTTTGGCCTGGTGAAGCTGGGTGAATTTGCCAGCAAGGGCAACAGCCTTTTGACCGTGGCGCAGCCCTACCTTGAAAAACTGGCGGCGCAGTGGGGCGAGACGATCGTTCTGGACGTCCTGGATCACAACCTGTTTGTCCTCACGGTGCTGCATATCCAGTCTTCATTCCGCCTGTCCATCACCCCCGATTACGATAAACCCACCTGGCCGCATTCCATTGCCACCGGCAAAACCCTGCTGGCCTATCTGCCGGAAGAGCGGCTGAACGAATTTTTGAGCCACAAGCTGCCCGCGCTGACCCCCAACACGGTGATCGACCCACTCCAATTAAAAGCTGAGCTGGCCCAGATTCGCACGCGGGCTTACTCCATCAACCTGGAAGAACAGGAAGTGGGCCTGAATGCCATCGCCGCGCCGATCTTTGACATGCACCGGCAGGCGGTCGCCGCTTTGAGCATCGGCGGGCCTGCCATCCGCCTGACCAGCGACCGGATTCCAGAAATGGTCGCCTCCACCATGCAGTCGGCCCAGGCCATCTCGAAAGAGCTGGGTTGTCCGGCTGAATTTTTAAGAGCAAAATTTGGCGAAAATCTGGAAAGCGTTTTTGCCGGGCAATTGGGAAAGGAAGGGTGCGCCTCATAAAACAAACGATCTCACTTCTCTGAACTGGCAATTCAATTCCAGGGGGGCGACCGTTTTTATTCTGTGTCCTGTGAGTGGAGGAAGAAATGCAAAAAGCTCCAAGTGGTCAAGAGAGAGATTTCCAGGCTAGAAGTTCATCTGGAATATTTGGCGCGCCGATTTCATGGGTGGCCATGTTTGGCGCGCTGATTGGAGCCCTTTCCATTGTCCCGTTCCTGTTCTATCCGGTCGGCGGCGGCTTCACTTCGGTGGGGATGGGCATCTTTGCACCCATAGCGGGAATGCTTTTAGGCCCCTGGGCTGGCGCAATCGCCGGCGGCATTGGCGGCGTCATTGGCATGTTCATCTCGCCCGGGGCTTATATGTTCGGCTTTGTGGATGTATTCCTTTCCGGCGCCATGCTGCCCTTCACCTGGGGTCTGATGCTGCCGCAGTACCGCAAGATCGCCATCCCGTATTTCCTGATCGTGATGCTGGGCGCGTGATTGTGCCCTATCACTGGCCCGGGGCTGCTGCCGGACTGGTGGGGCGTGAGCCGATCAACACCCTTTCGTACACCAGCGGCTGGATTGCGCTGGTGATGTACCTGGTGGCTGCGGTGCCGATCTGGAAGCTGATGCGCTCCGAGAACAATGTCAGGCGCTTTATCGGGTTTGTGCTGCTTAACTACATCGCCGTGCACATGTGGATGGAGCCGTGGATGTACGTGGCTTACGGCATCGCCCGCTTCCCGTTTGAGGTGGCGATCACCAACACCATCGGGCAAACCTGGGCCACCGCCCTGCCAATGACGGCTACTTCCAGCCTGATCGGGTACTTCTTGCTGCGGGCCATGCGCCAGGGCAACCTGCGCCGTGTTCCCGGCAGTTACCTGACCTTTGATGAAGACGACCTGCCCACCACTGAGGCGGCAGGCACAGCTTCAGAAGCTTCTCGCCCAGCATAGGGAGGTGTTGAAATGAAAAACTGGCTATATATGATCGGGAGCGCGCTGGCAATCTATGGCGTCTTTCGCCTGGTGAGCGGGGTATGGGGTCCCGATGCCATTGTCACAGCCGGGCCGAACAATGCGATCATCTCGGGGGTCGTGATTGCTGTGGGCGTGGTGGTTCTGGTGGTTGCTTACCTGATGAAGAAGTAGGCGGCTCCCCCTGTGGCCTTCACCCCAACGGCAGCTTTGCTGCCATCCCTCTCCCCGTAGGCGAGAGAGAACCAGCCCAATTTGCGCCCTCGCCAGGGCGCCCATAACCCTGGGCGATAAGCCTTTGCCTTCGCAGGCTTATCGCCCAGCCCCTGGATCTACCGCAACTGAGAGGTAGAAATATGGACGATGCAATTATTAAAATTGAGGGGTTATCCTACACCTACCCGGCGGGCGCCCGGCGGGCGCTGGAAGGCCTTAGCTTTGAAATCCAAAAGGGCGAATATGTGGCCCTGTTGGGAGCCAATGGGGCTGGTAAGACGACGCTGAGCCTGCACATGAACGGTGTGCTGCCTCTCATGCTGGGCGGCAAAATGGGCGGGACGATCCACATCATGGGGCGGGAACCGTACGAACAGCATGTATATGAAGTGGCCCAGCACGTGGGCATGGTGCTGCAAGACCCGGAAGCGCAATTATTTTCATCGGATGTGATGACCGAGGTGGCTTTTGCCGCCGAGAACCGCGGCATGCCGCGTGAAGAGATCCTGGAGCAGATCACATGGGCGCTGGGCGTGGTGCGGCTTTCAGATTATGCCGCCAGCCCTCCAAACCAGTTATCGGGAGGCCAGAAGCAACGGCTGGTGATTGCTTCCAACCTGATTGTGCACCCCGAAATCCTGGTGCTGGATGAGCCCACCTCGCAGCTCGACCCGGTGGGCACGTCGGAGGTGTTTTCCACGCTGCGCGATCTGAACAAAAAATTCGGCATGACCATCCTGGTGGCAACGCACGCCACCGATACGGTTGCCGAGTATGCCGACCGCATCCTGGTGCTCGAAGAGGGCAAGCTGATCGCCTTTGACCCGCCTAAAAAGGTGTTTTTCCAGGCCGAGCGCATGCGGCAGGCGCTGGTCAATATCCCGGAAGCCGCCGATCTCGATCATAAAATGCGCGGTTGGGCAGTGGCCCACGGAAACGGTTTCCGCCTCAGCGGAGATGAAGCCTGTGTGACGGTTGGCGAGGTGAAAGATGCCCTGCAAGACGGGCTGAAGACCGGTAAAATCCGCCCAACGCCGGCTTTTACCCGCGGGCTGGGGAGGCACGTTCCGGAGAGCAACGATGGGCAGAGCCAGGAAACGGTGCTGGAAGTTCAGGATGTAAGCTACGCCTACTCCAAAAAAGCTGCTCCGGCCATCCAGAATATCAGCCTGTCGCTGCGGCAGGGCGAAGTGGTGGCGATGATCGGCCAGAACGGGGCCGGGAAAACCACCCTGATGAAGTGCATCACCGGCGTTTTCAAGCCCACCCAGGGCTCGGTCAAGATCAACAAGGTGGATGTCACCCGGCTCAATGCCCTGGAGCGCGCCAAGCAGGTGGGGCTGATCCTGCAGAACCCGGACAACCAGTTGTTCCGCATGTCGGCGGAAGAAGAAGTGGCCTTTGGGCTGACCAACCAGGGGCTTTCCAAAGCCGAGATCAAGCGCATCACCGATGAGGTGCTGCAGCTGACCGGCATGGAGAAATTCCGGCATGTCTATCCTTTCCGGCTGTCGCTGGGAGACCGCCGCAAGCTGGCGGTGGCTTCCATTTACGCCATGCACCCCTCGATCTTGATCTTCGATGAGCCCACCACCGGGCAGGATTTCCAGGGGCGCTACCAGTTGTGCGACCTGGCGATGCGCCTGAACCGCATGGGCACCACCATCATCATGATCACCCACGATATGAGCCTGGTGGCCAAGTACACCCAGCGCACGCTGGTGATGGGCAAGGGCACCATCCTGCTGGACGCCCCCACCCGGGAGGTCTTTTCGCATCGGGATGTGCTCAGCTCCACTTTTCTGGAGCCGCCGCCGGTGGTGCGTCTGGCGCAGGAACTGAAGGAATACGGGGTTCCGCAAGAGGTGCTCACGGTGGAGGAGCTGTACAACACCCTGACCGGAGAGACGATTGAGCGCACTAATTTAACCCGGGGGCTGCTTCGCACACACCGCTCGCACGACACGGCGTGTGCATGGCTGCCTTGAAGGGATGCCATTCAGGCGACATAGCGCTTGTAATGAGATCGAGCATAAGGAGGATAGCCCGATGCTGGCTGCAAATCTGACCGGAACCGAGTCCTTTGTCCACCGCTTGATGCCCACCACCAAGCTGATTGCCGTGGTGCTGTTCTGGATCACGGCGCTGCTCTCGGTGAACGTGGTGCCGCTGATTGCAATGATCTTCATCTCCCTGTTTCTGTGGGTGATTGCCCGCATCGATTTGCGGGCGCTGCGGCCCATTCTGATCGTCACCGGGATTATCCTGGTCATTTTCACCACCCTCAACGGCTTTCTATTCTACGGCGGCAAGACCGTGCTGTTTCATTTTCTCGGCGTGCCGTTTTACCGGGAGGGCGCCATCTTCGGGGTGAGCATCTGGCTCAAGCTGCTGGCGGTGGTCACCATTTTCCCGGTGCTGACCTTCACCACGCCCCTGCCGCTGCTGCTGGCGGCGCTGGCCAAGCTCAAAATGCCCTACAAGCTGATTTTCACCCTGGGTATGGCCTTCCGCCTGACTCCGCTGGTGAACGAAACCTACCGTGACATCGTTGAATCGCAGCTTTTGCGCGGCCACGATCTGAAGCGCATGAATTTCTTCAAGCGCCTGATCACCGGCTACATGCCGCTGTTTATCCCGCTGGTGATGACGCTGCTCAGGCGTTCGGGCGATCTGGATATCGCCATCGAATCGCGCGGGTTTGGCGCGCCGGTGGAGCGCTCGTACCTGGTGGAGGTCAAAACCACCTGGCGCGACTGGGTTTTCCTGGTGCTCTTCATGATTGCCTTTGCCTTCATTGTTTTCTTGATCGTAACGGGCGGCACGCAGGGGATGATTTACTACTGGCTCTAGGGAGGGCAAACGTGACAGCTACACATCAGTTTTTGGAGATGACCTGGCCCGAGATCCAGGCCGCCATCGATGAAAAGCGCGTGCTGATCTTCTGCATGGGAGCGGTGGAGCAGCACGGCCCGCACATGCCCACCGGGGTGGATATTTACCTGCCGCTGGAAGCGGCCCGCCGCGCCGCTGAGCGGGTGGGGGGCGTGGTGGCGCCCTGCACCAACTACGGCTACAAATCGCTGCCCAGGTCGGGGGGCGGATCGGGGTTTGTGGGCAGCGTCAACCTGCGCGGAACCACTGCGATTGCCCTGGTGCGGGATATTTTTTCGGAATTCATCCGCCACGGCTGGCGCAACATCCTGGTGCTGGAATGGCACATTGAGAACACAGCCTTTGTTTACGAAGGCATCGACGAAGCCATCCGCGAGGCCGGCCCGCTGGAAGGGCTGAAGATCGTGCGCATCGACGACATCGTCAGGCTGGCTTTCAGCCCGCAGCCCGAGCTGTACCAGTTCGTCTTTGGCGATCAATTTCTTGGGATGATGGTGGAGCACGCTTCCACCTTTGAAACCTCCGCCATGCTGGCGGCGCGCCCCGACCTGGTGCGCATGGAGCTTGCCGTGGATGGGCGGCTGCCAAATCCGATGGATTATGATGTTTTACCGGCCTCGAAAGACGCCGTTTCTGAGACCGGCGTGTTCTGGAAGGCCACGCAGGGCACCCGCCAGAAGGGCGAGCGCATTATGGATGCCATTGTGGATACGCTGGTGCAGGTGATTGAGAAAGAATTCTGCTAAAATTGAGCCAGGAGACCTGGAGTGTATGCGCACACTGATCCGTGACGGATATGTACTGACGCTGGATGACGCCGACCGGGTTTTTGAACGCGGCGACGTGTTCATCCAGGATGGGGTGATCCAGGCGGTTGGGGCCAACCTGGAGGGCGGCGTAAGCTGCCGACCGGGTGATGGATGCTTCCGGCAAGCTGGTGATGCCGGGGCTGGTCAACGCCGATGTGCACGCCGCCGGGCTTTTGCGGCGCGGCCTTTTTGAAAACCAGCCGCAGGATGAAGCCGCAGAAAACGATTTCGAAAAGGCGCTGGCCCCCGAAGCGGTGCACGCCTGTGCGTTGTTGGCAGGCGTTGAGATGATGCGCTCAGGGGTGACGGCGATCCACGATCACTGGAGTTTTTCGGAAGCCGGCTGCCGCGCAGGCGTCGAAGCGGTCCTGCAGGCTTACGCCCAAACCGGGCTGCGCCTGACCCTGGCGGTGGGGCTGGGCGGGCCGGGCTGGACGCCTGAGCGGGCCATGCAAACCTATGAAGAACTTTTTGCCCGCTGGCATGGGAGCGAGGCCGGGCGCACGCGCCTGGCGCTTGCGCCGGCTCAGGAGCTGTGGCAGGAACCCGGTTTTGCCGGCTGGCTGGGCGAGTTTGCAGCCCGCCAGGATGCCGCCCTGCATTTTCACTTCAACCCGCGCAAAGATCAGCATGGGGCCATAGCAGCGGCGCATGCCCTGGGTCTGCTCTCCCGGCGCAGCAGCGTAGCCCATGCGGTCTGGCTGTCGCCGGGTGAGATTGAGCTGCTGGCGGGCAGCGGGGCGGTGGTGGTGCACACGCCCTCCGCCGACCTGTACCAGGGCCGGGGGCTGCCGCCCATGCACCGCCTTTTGGAGGCCGGCATCCCGGTTGCCCTGGGGAGCGGGCAGGGCAGCGGGGGCAACCTGCGCATGTTCGACTTGATGAAAATGACAGCCTCTTTCCACCGCATATACCAGCCCGATTACCGCCGCTGGCCGATGGTGGAACAGGTGCTGGCGATGGCCGCGGGCGGCGGAGTCGCCCTGCTGCTGGACGGACACACCGGTCAGGTGGCGGCGGGCCGCAAGGCCGACCTGGTTTTGCTCAATTTGAAGGCCGTCTCGTTTGCGCCGCTCAACGTGCTCAAAAGCCAGCTCGTCTGCCTGGAAGACGGCAGCGCCGTGGACACCGTGCTGGTGGACGGGCAGGCGCTGATGGAAGCCGGGGAAATCTTGACGGTGGATGAGGAAGCGGTTAAACAAACCATGCGGAAGATACAGCTATGAGTATTTTGATACGCAATGGATTGGTGCTCACGCTGGATGAGCACGATCGCATCTACGAAAATGGGGATGTGCTCATCGAAGGCGACCGGATTGTGAAGGTGGGCGGGCGCATCGAGGCGCCCGGGGTCGAGCAGGTCATCGATGCCGGCGGGCGACTGGTGATGCCGGGTTTGAACGTGGCTCACGCCCACTCGTTTGCGCAGCTCTTCAAGGGCGTTTTTGACGGGCTGCCGCTGGATGTGTGGATCCTGGACACCAACGCCCCGCCCCTGGGTTGGACGTCTTCACCGCGCCAGTATTACCTGCGCACCATCCTGGGGGCCGCCGAGCTGATCCGCAGCGGCGCCACCACCCTGTGGGACGATCTCTCCCTGGCGCCCGACCTGCAGGACACCTTCTTCCAGGCCTACGGCGAATCGGGGCTGCGCACCTACATCACCGCTACCATGTACGACAAGCGCATCCCCGACCGCACCCTGCATCTGCGCAAATCGCTGCCGCCCGAGCTGCTGGGGTCGCTGCTGGGTGAGGACATGCTCACACCCGATGAGTGGATTGCGACCTCCGAGCAGATCTACCACAAATGGCACGGGCGCGACGGCCGGTTGAATTTTGCCGTGTCGGTGGCCTGGCCGCAGGGCAGCAGCGACGAGATGATTTGCAAAGGCTTTGCCCTGGCCGAAAAATACAACCTGCCCTATGTGACCCACGTGCTGGAGACCAAAGTTCAGCAGGCTACCGGGCCGGCGCTGTACGGGAAGAGTATCGTGGCCCACCTGGATGAGCTGGGCGTGCTGGCCCCGCGCACCAGCATTGTGCACGGCATCTGGGTGACCGAGGAAGATATCGAGCGGCTGGGCCGCAGCCAGGTGACGGTGCTGCACAACCCGGTCAGCAATTTGATCCTGGGCAGCGGCATCATGCCCATGCGCCAGTTGGTGCAGGCCGGGGTCAACATCGCCCTGGGGGTGGATGAGGGCATCCAGACGCAGTGGAACCCGTTTGAGATGATGAAAACCGCCGGGCTGATGCAGAAGATCGGCGGGAGCGCCCCGCAGGATTGGCCCACCAGCGGCGAGCTGCTGCGCATGGCAACGCACGGCGGGGCGCGCAGCCAGCTGGTCGAGGGCGAGATTGGGGCTCTGGCGCCCGGCATGAAGGCCGATGTGATCGTGCTGGATCTCAACACGCTGCCGTTCACGCCGCTCAACCACCTCAAAAACCAGCTGGTCTACCTGGAGCCGGGCACGTCGGTGCTGACTTCGATCATCGACGGACGGCTGGTGATGCAGGACCGCAAGCTGCTGACGATTGACCTGGATCAAATCCTGGATGAAGTCAACGAAATGATGCCCGGCTACTGGAAGATGCACCGGGAGCGCAAGACGCTCGAGTTTCCGCGCAAGGTGCGCCCGTATGTGGAGGCGATCTACCGCCAGGTGGTGGAGACGCCCAGCGGCCTCAACCGCTGGGTTGGAGATGAGCGTGAGTGGGTGAGAAGGTAGATAGAATCCTGAAGCCCGGCGGCATGGACAAAAAAATTAACCACGAAATACACGAACCACACGAACAAAATCTCGCATCTTGAAGCCCGGGCATCCCTATGCCCGGGGCGCAAAGAAAAGCAAAAGCAACCACAGATGAGCACAGATGAACACAGATAAAGACGCAGACTACTGCTGCACAGATAAAACCCTGGAACCCTGAAGTTCGGGCATCCCCATGCCCGGGGCGAAAGAAAAGCAAAAGCAACCACAGATGAGCACAGATGAACACAGATAAAGAAGCAGACTACTGCTGCACAGATAAAACCGGATCAACACCGGTAATTTGATAAGATCTGTGTAAATCTGGCTCTTATCCGTGTTGATCTGTGGATTCTTCTTAAAGATCATTTACAAAACACAAAAGAAAGGCATCGACATGAAAATATTAGTGATCAACCCGAATACAACCAAATCGTTCACCCGCTCGATTGACGAAGCGGTGGCGCTCTACAAAGCCGCGGGCACCGAAGTGACGGCGGTCAACCCGACCCACGGGCCGGGGACGATTGAGAGCATTTACGAAGAGCTGCTCAGCGGCATGCCAACCCTGGAAATACTGCTGGCCGAACGCGACAACTACGACGGTTTCCTGATCGCCTGCTACGGCAACGAGGGCCTGGCGCACGCCGCCCGCGAGCTGAGCGACAAGCCGGCGATGAGCATCACCGAGGCCTCGTTCTACATGGCCTGCATGCTCGGGTCGAAGTTCAGCGTGGTCACCACCGGCGACCGCTGGAAGCAGCTTTTGTGGGACGTGGTGCGCCAGTACGGGCTGGAGGAGCGCTGCGCTTCGATCCGCCCGACCAGCCTGGCGACCGCCGCGCTGGAGGCCGCCGGCGACGAGGTGATCCGCACCAACTTGCTGCATGAAGCCCGCAAGGCGTTGGAAGAAGACGGCGCCGATGTGATCTGCCTGGGCTGCGCCGGGATGACCGGCTTTGACAAAGAGCTGGAAGCCGAGCTGGGCGTGCCGGTGATCGACGGTGTGGTGGCAGGCGTCAAGCTGCTGGAGGCTATGATCGGCTACGGCGTGAAAACCAGCAAGCGGGTGGCTTACCTGCCGCTGGAGCGCATCGACCTGCACGGCCTGCCGCCTATTTTCAACAAGGCGTATGATTGAGTTTGCTTCGGCGGGAAGAACCCACTCGTTTCGTTCAGGGCTTGCCGCCCGCCTCGCAAAGACATGCCCATGCTATGTCGCTGGGAGCGGTGTGTGCGAAGCAGCCTGCCCCAAAGCGCAATACCCTCTCCCTTTGGGCGAAAGCGGCGTCAGGGTTCTCCCTGCAGGCGGGGCATCCCCATTCCCCGCTGCCGGTGGGTGAGCGTCTTTCTTCCTCTCCCCCTGGGAGAGGGCGTGGCGGTGAAGCTGCCTGGGGGGAGCGCATTATCATCTCCCTTTGGGAGAGGGTGGCGGTGAGGGTCCGGGGTGAGGGTCCCGCCTCGCCGCAACTGATCTAATCATTGAGGAGGTATCCGGTGAATAAAGCTGATCTGCTGATAAAAAATGCCCGCGTGGCGACGGATTACGCCACCTTTAAGGGGGGTGTGCTGGTTCAGGACGGCAAGATTACCCGGGTGTTTGAAGGGCAGGCCCCTGCAGGCGCGGCAGGAGACGCTCGATCTGGGCGGCAAGCTGCTCATGCCGGGGCTGGTGGACGGTCACCAGCACCTCAACGAAGCCGGGCGGGCGGATTGGGAAGGCTACGCCCCGGGCAGCCGGGCCTCGGCTGCCGGCGGGATCACCACCGTGCTGGAGATGCCCTTCAACGCCTACCCGCCCACCCGCAATGTGGATTTGCTGGAAAAGAAACGCCAGGCCGTCCACGATCAATCGGTGATCGATTACGGGCACTGGGCGCTGTTGGAAAACAGCAACCTGGGCGAGCTGGAAGGCCTGCACAGGGCCGGGGCGGTGGCCTTTAAAGGCTTTATGTGCGACCCTGGCGAGTTTGAGATGGTGGGCAACTTTGAGCTGCTGGAAGCCATGGAGATTGTGGCAAAGCTGGGCGGGGTGATCGGGCTGCACGCTGAAGACGAAGCTCTGGCGCAGGGCTACACCCGCCGCATGAAAGCTGCCGGGCGTAAAGACCCGCGCGCCTGGGCCGAAGGCCGCCCGCCGCTGGTGGAGCTGGAAGCCCTGCAGCGGGCGGTGGCGCTGGCGGTGGAAACGGGCTGCCGCGTCCACATGGTGCACACCACCCTGCCCGAAGGCTTTGAAACCATCCAGCGGGCGCGCCTGCGGGCGCCCGGGTGACCGGCGAGGCCTGCCCGCATTACCTGGCCCTGGATGAAGACGACCTGGCCCGGCTGGGGCCAACCGCCAAATGCGGCCCGCCGCTGCGCCAGCGCAAGATTGTGGATAAGCTGTGGGAGTATGTGCTCAAGGGGCAGGTGGACGTGATCGGCTCAGACCATTCGCCCTGCCCGGTGGAGCTCAAACAGGCGGGCGATGAGGATATCTGGAAAGCCTGGGGTGGGATGAACAGCAGCCAGATGATGCTGCCGGTGCTGCTGACCGAAGGCGTGCACAAGCGCGGGCTGCCGCTCGAGGCGCTGGTGCGGCTGGTCTGCCTGAACCCGGCGCGCCTGTTCGGGCTGTACCCGGCCAAGGGGCATTTGCTGCCCGGGGCCGACGCCGACCTAGTGGTGGTGGACCTGGATGCGGAGTGGAAGCTGAGCACCGATATGCTCTTCTCGCGGCACAAGATCAGCCCCTACGCCGGGATGACGTTCAAGGGCAAGGTGGAGCGCACCATCCTCCGCGGCCAGACCGTGTTCCTGAACGGCGAGGTGGTTGTCGAGCCCGGTTACGGAAAACTGGTCGTACCGGCCGCCGCCCTGCAGTTCGCCAGCTAATCTCCCTCACCCCCTGGGAGAGGGCGCGGCAGCTCTACTGCCGGGGTGAGGGTGCCGCTGCACCTGCAACGACATGTCGCTATCCATATCGTTCCGAGGAGGTTCTTTGCGACGAAGGAATTTCCCCGGCGCCAGTGGGGGTTGCTTCCCCGATCAGGAGCGCCGGGGTTGCAACGACATAGCGCCTCTCGCAGCGGCACACGGGTCATGTCATTGCGAGTAAATCCACAGCGCAAGCGCTTTTCGTTGAAAAAGAAACATCGTGGCAGCGAGTAGAATAAGGTACAAGTCCAGACAGTCAAGACCGGCGCTCCATTGGTGTCCACGGACCCGCTTGCGAGTATGGTTCCGATTATCCGTGGTTTGTTCATTGGTGACCCGACTGGGATCCCGTTTAGTAGCGTACGCATCCATCCGATAATCGGGTCTGGACAATCCCCAATCACGGAGTGAAGGAGGAATGGCAAAGCAGGCAAGAAAAGCAGTGAAGAAAGTAGTATTGGATGCGCTGGAGCAGATCAACCGGAATGCTGCCGGGATCGACATCGGTGCGGAGGAAGTATATGTGGCGGTGCCGCCGGATCGAGATACGGAGAATGTGCGAACATTTCCGACCTTTACCGCCGATCTGCAGCAAATGGCAGAATGGTTGAAAGCTTGTCGGATCGAGAGCGTGGCGATGGAGTCCACAGGAGTATACTGGATTCCAGTGTACGACATACTGGAAGAACAGGGTTTCCAAGTCTGCCTGGTGAACGCTTGCCACATGAAGAACGTGAGCGGGCGTAAGACGGATGTGTTGGATTGCCAATGGATCCAACAGTTGCACACCTATGGATTGTTGAGCGCTTCCTTTCGACCACCTGAGCAGATTGTAGCCATACGTAGCTTGGTGCGCCATCGCGAGATGCTTGTGCGGTATCGCTCGGCGCATATTCAGCACATGCAGAAAGCCTTGACAGTCATGAACGTGCGGTTGACGAATGTGCTCAGCGATATCAGTGGGGTAACCGGATTGAAGATTATCCGGGCAATCGTGGCTGGCGAGCGCAACCCCAAGAAGCTGGCGCAATATCGGAATGAGCGGTGTGCCAAAAGCGAAGCGGAGATCGCCAAATCGCTGGAAGGTCATTACAAACCTGAGCAGGTTTTCGTTCTGAAGCAAGCTGTAGAGTTGTACGATTTTTACGATCAGCAGTTGAAGAATTGCGACTTGGAATTGGAAAGCTTGTACCAGCAGTTCAATCCCCCGGAAGATCCAAGCACGCCCCCACCCACACCACGCACTACCAAGCGGCGTAAGAACCAGGCCCACTTTAATTTGGCTTCGGCCCTCTACCGAATGACTGGCGTGGATTTGACCCAGATTGATGGCGTGGATGAGTTGACTATTCAGAAAGTCTTGAGCGAGACTGGTACCGATATGAGCAAGTGGCCAACTTCCAAGCACTTTACATCCTGGTTACACTTGTGCCCGAACAACAAGATCACCGGGGGCAAGATCCAACACTCTGGCGTTCAACCCACCCAGAACCGCGAAGCACAGCCTTACGTGTGGCTGCAGCCAGCCTGACCCATAGTAACAGCGCCCTTGGAGCCTACTACCGGCGCATGCGCGCTCGTCAGGGCGCTCCAGCGGCTATTACTTCTACGGCTCATAAGCTCGCCCGAATTATTTACACAATGTTGAAAAACCGCAAGCCTTATCATGATCTTGGAGTGGATTATTATGAGCAACAATATCGTTCACGTGTTTTGCGCAACTTGGGCCGCCAGGCTGCGAGGCTTGGCTTCCGCCTAGAACCTGTTGCCCTGCTATGATTTCCAGATGTTTCTTAGTAGCGAGCGCACTTCAGCGAGCGAAGCAATCTCCCCGCCTATCAGGAAAGCTGCTTCCCTTCGCTCTGCTCTGGGCAAGCTGAACACACCGCTTGCTGCGATAAACCACATGCAGGAGGATGCATGAACCAGGATAACATTGGACAATTCCGGCCCAGGGGCGGCTTTCCTACCCAGTCCGAGCTGGTCTTCAGCCGGTCGGTCTCCCGCTTCGATTACGCCATCCGCCCGCCGGGCAACATGTGCCGCAGCGCCCTGCCCGGCTGGGAGAACGCCATCGCCTGGGTGCTGGCCTCGCCGGCCATCGGGTACGGCTGCGCCTTTGCCGAGTACCTGCTGCATATCGAGCCGGGCGGCGGTTCGGCAGAGCCAGAGCCTGAAGCAGGCGTGGAGAGCTTCGTCTATGTGCTCGAAGGGGAGCTGTCCCTGCAGGCGCAGGCCGGGCGGCGCCATCTCACCGCGGGGCAGTACGCCTACCTGCCGCCCGATTACGCCTGGGGTGTGCGCAATTCGTCCGGCGGCTTGCTGCGCTTTTTGTGGGTGCGCAAAGCCTACCAGCCCTATAAAGATTTTCAGCCAAAATTCCTGGTGGGCGACGAAGGCACCATCGCGGCGCGCTCGATCACCGGCCAGGCGGGCTGGGCAGCCAAATACCTGCTGCCCGACGGCGATATGGCCTACGACCTGAGCATGAGCATCCTGGAATTTCCGTCGGGCGGTGTGCATGCTTATGTGGAGACGCACCCCGAGGAGCACGGGCTGTACATGCTGCAGGGGCAGGGGGTCTACTTCTTGGGGAGCGAGTGGCATGAGGTGACCGAGGGCGATTTCATCTGGATGCGGGCCTACTGCCCGCAGTCGTTTTACGCCGGCGGGGCGGCGCCCACGCGCTATTTGAATTATAAGAACGCCAACCGGCAGATTCTATTGAAAGGATGAGACGCCTGCGAATGGAAGGAAAGAGCAGCCACAGATGCAGACGCAGAGTACTGCTACACAGATAAAACCGGATGGACACGGATGGTTTGAAAATATCTATGAAAATCTGGCTCCGATCCGTGTTCATCTGTAAGATTCCCCGCCGTTGAAGGGTATCCACGAATGAAGAGCAAAAGCAGCCACAGATGCACACAGATGCACACAGATAAAACCGGATGGACACGGATGGTTTGAAAATATCTGTGAAAATCTGGCTCCGATCCGTGTTCATCTGTGGATTCCCCGCCGTTGAAGGGTATCCACGAATGAACAGCAAAAGCAGCCACAGATGCAGACGCAGAGTACTGCTACACAGATAAAACCGGATGGACACGGATGGTTTGAAAATATCTGTGAAAATCTGGCTCCGATCCGTGTTCATCTGTGGATTCCCCGCCCGTTGAAGGGCCATCCACGAAGGAAATGAGCGAACCATGAAACCAGACACCTACTTACGCAACGGGCTTGTTGTCACCGAAGAGGGACCTTCACCGGGGGCGTCGTCATCCAGCAGGGCAAGATCATCCAGGTGGTGGAAGGCAGCCCGTCCATCCCGGCGGAGCGCACCATCGACCTGGACGGCAAGGTGCTGATGGCCGGCTGGATCGATTCGCACGTGCACTTCCAGGAGCCGGGCCGCCCGCACTGGGAAAAGTACCGCAAGGCCAGCAAGGCCGCCGCGGCCGGCGGCGTGACCGCCTTCATCGACATGCCGCTCGACAGCACGCCATCCACGGTCAACCGCGCCAATTTGCAGCTCAAACGCGACACAGTGAAGACGGAAACGGTGGTGGATTACGCCCAGTGGGCCGGGCTGGTGGATAACAACCTGGACGAGCTGGATGCGCTGCACCGCGCGGGGGTGGTGGGTTTCAAGGCTTTCATGGTCGAGACCGGCATCGAAGATTTCAAACGAGTGGACGACGATGTGCTCTACGAGGGGCTGCTGCGCTCGCGGGAGTACGGCAGCGTGGTGGGGGTGCACGCCGAGAACGATGCGCTCACCCGCCACCTGGCCGAGAAGCTGCAGGCCGCCGGGCGCAAAGACCGCCGGGCGTTCCTGGATTCGCGCCCGCCCGAGACCGAGCTGGAGGCCATCCAGCGCGCCGCGCTGTGGGCCAAAGCCACCGGCGGCAACCTGCACGTGGTGCATGTCACCATCGCCGGCGGGATCGATGCGGTGAACCACGCCCGGCAGGGCGGGGCGCACGTCACCTGCGAGACCTGCCCCACCTATCTGTTTTTTGACGAAGACGATTTTATCCGCATGGGGCCGATTTTGAAGGCCGGCCCGCCGGTGCGGGCGCGGGCCGAGGTGGAGCGCTTGTGGCAGCGCGTGCTGGACGGGCAGGTGGATGTGATCGGGTCGGATCACTCGCCGAGCACCTGGGCCGAGAAAGAGATCGGCATGGACGATATCTGGCTGGCGTGGGGCGGCATGTGCGGGGTGCAGACCCTGCTGCCGGTGATGATCACCGAGGGCGTTTTGAAGCGCGGGCTGGGCCTGCCGGCGCTGACCCGCATGGTTTCGGCCAACCCGGCGCGCATCTTCGGGCTGGCGGACAAGGGCCGCATTGCCCCCGGGATGGACGCCGACCTGACGGTGATCGATCTGGATGGCGAGTGGACGGTGACGCCCGAATCGCTCTACTATGAAAACCAGTTCAGCCCGTATGTGGGCTACACCTTGAAGGGTAAGGTGCTGTGGACGCTGGTGCGCGGCGTGGTGGTGTTCGGGGAGGGGAAAATCCAGGTGCAGCCCGGTTTCGGCCAGCTGTTGAAGCGCCAGCAGCCCTGGGCCTTCCAACCCTGACGCTTCGTCTGTTGGGGCGGACGGCGTCCGCCCTGTTTCGTAAAACCTTTAACCGCCAAGCGCGAAGGCGGAAGAAAGTCCGAATACGCTTGGGGAAAGGATAATAAGCTGATCGCACGGAGCTATCAAAATCCGCCCGTGAGTCGGATGGCTGCCGAAAGGCACCCTCTCCCTTTGGGAGAGACCGGAACGCGCTTGTGCTACTGCGGCGCAATCTATGTCGTTCCGAGGAGCGTTCTTTGCGACGAAGGAATCCCCGGGCTGAGGGGGCTGCTTCCCCCGGTCAGGAGCCCACTCGCTTCGCTCAGGGCAGGCGGCCGACTTCGCAGCGCCAGGCCGCAGCAGCTTAAAATGATCCTGTTTTGACTTCGCCCGCACGTTTGAAGCTGGCAATGATCACGCCGGCCGGCGAAGATTTCGATTTAACCAGGGTATAGGAGCCAGGCAGGGCGCCTTTACCAAACAGGCGTTTTCCTGCACCGAGCGTCACGGGAAATATCTTAAGCCAGAATTCATCCACAAGATCATGCGCCAGCAGCGTCTGAATGAAATTGGCGCTGCCATGCACCTGCAGCTCAGGGCCGTCCTGTTGTTTGAGCTTTTTTATTTCATCGACGGCCGTGCTGCGCTTTAAAAAGATCGACTTTTTCCACGCATGCTCTGTCAGCGTATCCGAAGCGACATACTTTGTGGCTTCATGGATCGGGTTTTCACCCTCCTGGTGCGGCCAATAGGATGCAAATATCTCAAATGTTTTTCTCCCCAGGAGCAGGTCAAAGGGCCTGCTCATCTGCTCTCCCATGATGCTGCCAAGGTAATCATCAAAGAAGGGAACGGTCCACCCCCCGTTGGTAAAACCGCCACTGGGATCTTCCGTGGGGCCGCCGGGCGCCTGCATGACGCCATCCAGGGAAACAAAAGTCAGCACGATAATTTTTCTCATGGGGTCATTTTATCATGCGTTCAAGATATTACGGATAATATTTAGCGTGTTTGGCGCAAAATTAAATTGGGTCGCCGCCGAAACCGCGCCGCGGCAGCTCGACCAGGTTTTTAAAAAGCAGTCAAAACGATACCGGTAATTACTGTGATCATCCCGATGCCTTGCAGTCTGGTGATTTTTTCTTTCAAAAAGATAACTGCCATCAAGATCGTTACGATGGATAGTGCTGAGGCGATAGGGGTAACCAGTATCGCGTCTCCGACAGTCAATCCCCAATTGACAAATGCTACTGCGGCCGCTTCTAAAACACCCGCGAATAAGATCATCAACTTTATTTTAGGGGCGGTTTTGGCTACACTGAGCTCTTGCTTTACCAGTAGAGAAAACAACACCATAAACATAACAATTCCAATCTTCACAAAAAGAGTTGTTGAATACCATCCGATTTTTTCAGAGATGATTTCACTCAGGTTCCAAAAAATTCCAAAGAGAAGAGCCGCCAAAATCGTTTCTTTAACGCCCGATAAAAATTTTATATTTCGATCTTTGATGTCACTCCATTTCAAGGATACCAGGGTCAACGCCAGCAATGATCATTAAGACCCCCAGAAGCTGAAATGTAGAAAGACGCTGGCCAAAAAAGATATAAGCAGAAACCATGGTGAATACCGCCCATAAATTCATGGTTGCTGAAATAATCGACACATTGCCCAGCTCAAAGCCCTTAAAAAAAAGCAGGTATGCCGTGGCGTAAAGAATAGAGGCCACGGGTATTAAAATAGCTATGCTTGTGGGGATATTCAGGTTTATAGCAAAAGCAAAAATAAGAAGGGTAACGAAAACCAATCCTGCAAGCTGCGACCAAAAAAAGGTTTTGAAATTACCTATCCTTTTGGAAAATAGCCCCCCAAAAAAATCATATAATCCCCATCCGAACATTCCCCCCAATCCGGCCAAGATGCTTTGGATAATAGCGCTCATTCTTGTATTATAACTTTTCTTAAATTTTTAGATAAATGCTTTGGATGCTGGATGTTTTGGAGATGAGGTATCCCCAAATTCCCCAGGGCGTTAACAAGAAGCCTTTCCAGCCACACGCGATGGCGATGTCATTGCGAACCCGGCAGCCTGCCCTGAGCGAAGCGAGTGGGTTCTCTTTGCCGGGTGAAGCAATCCCTCTGTGCGGCGTGGTGATTGCTTCAGGCCCCAAGAACGGGCCTTCGCAATGACATCTTTCGACTTTGTGAAAGCCCTGCCAAACTCCCCCAATGCTTGACAATTTCAATAACCTGGCTATAATATGGGGCTGTCTAGAAAGAACGGCTAGACAGCCCCCCAAAGAGCCCTGAAGGGCAAAAAGGTCGAAAGACAAAAAAACTGGCGGCATCAGCCCGCCAGTTTTCGCATATTATGGGCAATACATACCAGACCCCACTCCGTTTTTACCTTCTCCAACCCCCGTAAGTGGAATCTACGGAAGCGCATATTGTGTTTGACCTGGCCGAAAAAGGTTTCGACCTCCACATTGCGCTGCACTCGCAGGTATTTGCCTTGTTCCGAAAGCAAGTTCGTTTTAGCTTGCTCTCGGAAGCGTCTCAAGCGGAAACTGACGCGGATGTGGCGATTGCCTTTGGCCTGGGTACATTCAGGCTTGAAGGGACACGCCTGACAATCAGCCGCCTCGTAATGGCGGGTCTCGATCGGGTAGCCATTATCAGACTTCTCATGCCCGGTATAACGGTAGGTCAGACGCTTCCCAGCCGGGCAGGTGAAGGCATCGGTGTGTTCGTCGTAGGGGAAATTCTCGGAGCGGAACAGCGCTTTTCGGATGAGCCTGGGGTCTCGGTGCTTGTGTTGTTCACGGTGGAAGGTGTTGTATTTGACATAATTGCCGAGCTTGTTTTCCTCAATATACACATAGTTCTCTTCACTGCCATATCCGGCATCGGCAGAGATATGCCGGGGTAGAAGGCATGCTCGGGCATCTTCTCCCCTGGGCAGCAATCCCGGCTTTCGCCCGGCAATCGCAGCCAGGTTGGCCTTGACCCCTTCCAGGTGCGGGATCAGGCAAGTTGTGTCTCCACTGCGCTGGTGCAGACTGAAACCGACCACAAACTGATCTTCCGTTCCCGTCTGAATGTTGTATGCCGGTTTGGGCAGCGGTTCTTTGGCCCCGCGATCTTCTTTCATGCGCATGAAGGTCGCAGCCTCATCTGTCTTTGAGTAGCTGCTTCGCCCTCCCAGTTTGCGCTCCTGCTCCTCATACCGTTTCTGCCGCGGCAGGTAGTCGGTCTCCATCTTCTTGATCGCCTTGACCAGTTTCTTGTTTTCCGGCTGCTCTTTCAAGCGCTGGTTCAGTTCGGTGATCTTTTTCTCCAGTTTCTCGGCGTCTATCCCACCCCCGCTGCCGCCCATTTCCTCCAGGTCCTTGTCCCCATATTCGGCGTTCTCAGCTTCGTTCACCCTATCGATCTCTTTCAGCAGTTCCCGTACTTTTTCACCCAAGCGCTTCTCGTATTTCGCCCGGCTCTTCGCCCACACCACCTTGTGTCGGTTTGCATCCGCTTCAATCTTCGTCCCATCCACGAAGTAGTTCTCCAGCTTGACATATCCTTCTTCCACCAGCAATTCCAGCACCAGCGTAAAAACTTCCTCGATTGCTCCTCTCATCCGCTCTCCCCGAAAGGCGTTGATCGTCCGAAAGTCGGGTTGGTTTCCTCCACTCATCCACAGAAAGTTTACGTTTTCTCGCACCGCCTTCGCAATCTGCCGTGACGAGTAGATCCGTTGTGTGTAGGCGTATACCAATATCTTCAGCAACATCGCCGGGTGGTAGCTGCTCGTTCCGCCACCTTTGTACTTCTTCACCAGGGGTTCCAGATTGATACGCTCGATTGCCCGGTTGACCACTCTCACAATGTGGTTTGCCGGGATCAGTTCATCCCAACTCGGTGGGATCAGGCTGGGCTGTGCCATGCTGTATGGCTTGAAGACCGGGGCGGCTCGTTTTCTTTTCATACCCCCTATTGAATCATATTTTCTTTAGATCGCGAAGGGGGCTGCCCAGTTCTTTTTGGACAGCCCCATATCAATACCCTGAATTTGCAGGACGAAAAGAATGATTATGACTTAAACCGCTGATTTCAGAAAACTTGAACAAAAGGCTTATCGCTCCTATCATCAGGATGGGCTGATCGACCTCATCACCGGTTCAATTGTCCTTTGCATGGCTGTCAGCGAAGTGACGGATTCGTCCATCTGGAATTTGCTTGCCATCCTGCTCATCTTTGCCTATATGCCGCTCAAGAGCCGCATTACCTTCCCGCGCCTGGGCTACGTCAAGTTCAATGTCAAACGCGGCGGGGTGAATATGCGCCTCGCCGGTGTTGTTGCCGCCGGTGTCCTGGTGATAGCGTTGGTCAGCATACTGCTTTTGCTGCTGTCCGAAAAATCTTCGCCGTCCCCGCTCATCCTCGCTGTGCGTCATAGCCCGTCGTTAGTGTATGCCCTTTTAGGTTTCACCGGCTTTGGGTTGGCGGGACTTGTTCTCAGATTACCGCGGTTATTTCTCTATGCCCTGCTCTCCCTGGCCATCATGATCAGCGGGCATTTGCTCAACCTTCCGCTATGGCTCCCAATCCTGCTCCTGGGAGGCGCAATCCTGGCCATTGGCGCAGTTCTGTTGGTTGGCTTTCTGCGAAGGTATCCCATCGCTGATGAAGATAAAAATGCCCCCCAATGAGCCTGGCATGGAAAATCTACAGCGCATCGAAGACATTGACCGGACGATCCACGCCCCAACACGCCTGAAAATCATGGCATGCCTGGCAGTTGTCGACAGCGCAGACTTTACATTTCTCATGCGGCAGACCGGGCTTACACGGGGCAACCTGTCTCCCAACCTACGCAAACTGGAAGAAGCTGATTACGTCAGCATCCACAAGGAATTCGTTGACAGGGTGCCTCGCACGCTGATCCGCCTGACTGGCAAAGGCCGCACAGCCATCCTGATGTATCAGGAGAACATGCAGTCGGTGCTCAACGAACTGCAAGGTAAGTAAGAAAGATACTGATCCAATATACCCAACAAGAAATATTATTGCGATTGAATATGCTTTCAGCTGATAGAGCGGAGTTATACGTGTGACCCCGGGGTCAAAAAGCAGGCCCGGCAGGATTGGAACCTGCGGCCAAACGGTTATAGGTTCTTATCCATCTGGGTTGTAAATCTCGTTGCATCACCCTGGAAGGATGCTGTTAACCTAGCGGATTGGGTTTCAATTTCTATTGAGGGGTCATTCTGCTAACCTAGTACAACACTACATAATGGCAGGCGCTACCAGCAAGAGCGGGACTTGGTGAACTAGGCCGCCAGACACCGAATTCGCCGTTTGGGCAGATTCCCCGAATGTGAGGGCAAAGCCCCGCATTTTTCCTGTGCACGCGGTATTGGGAGGCTTTTTTCAATAATTCCACCAAGGGTGATACCGAGTTGCAGTCTTGGCAGATGTGCCAGATTTTCTCAAATTGCAATCCTCGCAAAGTAATTGCAAGTTACACGGGTCGTTGCTTCCCCAAAGATTGAGTGGCACTATATGGTCATAGTGGATGCGTTGGTCTGTGCTGAGCAGACCTGTAAGGTCGCGTTGGCATAGAACGCATCGCCCTTGGTCGCGATAGATAAACCTGCTTTTTTTTAACCAAGTGGGAAAATAAGGCTGTCGTTTTAAAACTCCTTTTTCATCAAGATATTCTATTGGAATATTGACTTCCCCTGATTGGAGATAGTTGGCAAGCGATTGATTGAACTGCAACAAAAATGCTTGATTGGCAAATAGCAGATGAAAAACTTCATCTGCTGATTTTTTCCCAAAGCAATTCAAACCTATCCATTTGAGAATGAAACCATTTACGGAAGGGAAAATCTTCAATTTCATCATCTACAGACGTTGAAAGGAACTTTGAATAAGGCAAAAAATCAACATTGTATGCACGGAGGGCAGCCTCTATACTTTCTCTATCTTCTTCGCTATCTTCGTAAATATCATCATTATGAACTAGGTCTTGTCGTTCTTCAACCGAAATCATCGCATAAATATAATGGTGAAGAAGACTAATCTTTGAAAAGTCTGATAAGCATCTCAAAACTTCAGGACTATTCCAGTTAATTTCCATGAACGATCTTGAATTGACAACACAAGCTTCCACCAAGGAAGCCATTTTATAAGTTCTATGGAAGATAAATTGACGAGTTTTATAACGCATGTGATTTGATTATTGTGTAAGCTAACCAACGGAATGGCTCAGTGGCAGCAGAGGAACGGAGAGACATCTTTTCATTATAGCGCCATTTCTGACAAAACGCGTCTGCGCGCCGAGCGGAAAAGCCACTGCAAGCCAGTGTCAGGCCGCCTCCTTCTCCGAAAGAATGGCGATCAAACCGGCCTGCGGGCTGCCGGCGTCCCCACCCAGGGATGGGTAAAAGGCAGCTTCGCCAAACCCGCACTCCGCCAGCAGCGAGCGGTATTCCTCGTCTGTGTAAGCCTGCATGCTGGATGAATGCCCAACCGCTTCGCCGGTGGCAGCATCGATGACATAGTAGCGCTCAATTGCCACGTGATCCTGCGCATCCCAGAAATTCTCCTGCAGGCACACGTGCGGCGCATCCGAAAACAAGCCTTTCTCCGTCGAAAACCACGCAGCGGGCTCCCTCCCTACCTCAACCACTTTTTCAAACGTGTGCGGCTCAAGCAGCAGGCAGCCGCCGGGCGCCAGGGCATGCCAGGCTTTTGTAAGGATACCTTTGGCCTCCTGCGGGCGGAAAACATTGAGCTCTCCGAAGATGAGCATCACCAGCCCGTACCCATCGCCGTAGTCTGCCGTGCGGATATCCTGTTGGAAATAGGCGCAGTCGAGCCCCGCACCCCGGCCTGCTGCCTGGCATAGGCGATGGACGCCGGCGAGAAATCGATCCCGGTGCACGCGTGGCCAAGTTTTGCCAGCCGGCTGGTGTACAACCCGGGGCCGCAGCCCAGGTCGAGAACCCGCCCCGGTTTTCCCTTCAGAACCTGGTGGTGGATCCACTCGACCTGCTGATCGATGATCTCGAAGCGGCGGCTGGCGGCGTCGTGCGCCTGCGACAAATGCTCGTTGAGCATTCGCTGGCTGAAGCCCGGGTCGCTCCATGGGATCTTCTCCCCTTCAGCCCACGGTTCGGGGGTGCGCGGCCTGCGGATGAGTTCGATAAGCTCCAATGGGTTCTCTTATTTATTCGAAATGTCTTTGCGAGTAACTCCACAGCGCCAGAGTGCTCTTCCCTTCAGAGGAAACTGTTGCTGCGATCCCGGCGTTCGGTTGGTTTTTACCCGCCTTTGGTTTTTCTCCGCGTCTCCGCTACGTGACTACCGAGACACATGTGAACATCTCAACGCGTTCTGACCGAGGCCCGGTGCTTTGCGAGTAACTCCACGGACCGGATGGGCTATTTGTCTCCTGGTAAATTGTTGTGACTCGCATTCCCCTGCAAGCAGTATCATCTTGATCATCCAGTTATCTTAACCCGATTTTGGTTTTCTCCGCGCCCTCCGCGTCTCCGCGTGACACACAACGGTCTGCGAGGCCCGGTGCTTTCCCGGCCCGAAGCAATCATCTGGATTGCCGCAATCCCGGTTTTTTTGCGTGGCCCACGAAGTGCAAGCGCCTCTTATTCTACCGGGCAATCTACTCCGGTGCTGTCATCCGCTGCGGCTTTTTTTTCGTAACTTTGTAGACGTTTCCCTTTTCATCGTAGGTGGTCCATTCACCCACAGGCTCGCCTTTATCAAAATAGCCTGACCTTTTAATCGTGCCATCGATCCGGTACCACTCCCAGTATCCCTGTGCTTTTCCATCCACCGTTTTTCCCTTTGACCACCGGGTGATTCCATTGGCATGGTATTTAATGGTGTAGCCGTCAATGATCTCTGATTCTTTCACCGGAACCGGTTTTTTTGCCATAGTTTTTCGATTATTCCTTTGTGTGGATTTTGTTTGGGAGCAGGAAAACCCGAACCCGGAAAACGCCTGTGAACTGCGCAGACTCCCACACGTCCACAGTGCGCTTTATTGGGCGGCCTGTGCCCCGTGCACCTTGCAGGGGCTTCTCACCCAAAGCGGTCATCGGATTTCTGACTGCGGATTTTTTCTTTGACCTGTTCCAACCAGCCGATGCGAACATCGTGAATGTGTTCGAACTCAGGCACATAGGGCTTGATGTCCAGCAGAGGGGTCTCATTGAGCACATCGACGCCCTCAACGTGAATGAGATTGTTATCGATGCGGATAAGCCTTACCAGCGACAGGCCCAGGGGATTGGGGCGGCTGGGTGCGCGCGTGGCAAATATCCCGTGAGGCGTGCTGTCAAGGAAAGGCGTGACCACGAGCTGTGACTGGCGCACTTTGTGAAAGTGGTAGAGGAGATAAATATGTGAAAATCCTTCCAGGTCTTTGAGCGCATCCGTAAATTCAGGAAAAATTTCGACGACGCCTGGCCCGCTGATTGCGCTCGTGGGCTGGATGGGCATTTCTTCCAGCCGGTTGAAGGTGGTGTGGATGATACCGATAGGTGTGTAAATCACTTCCATGATCCATGTTCCTGTTCTTCAGAGATTGGAATCGATTTCACGGGTAACAGACCCCGGGAACGGCCTGGCAGGCTTTTATACCTGGCTTTCACTTTTCTTCGCCTGGCCTCGTGATGCCCGGTCATGCGCTGCACAAACTGCATGCCGGCCAGTATCTGATGGATCCGCTGCTGAGAAAGCGTCCCGATGTACTCGCCCAGCCGCGTTTTATCCACCGTCGAGACCTGCGATACGACCACCACACTTTGTCTGGGCAAATTGGCCTCGCCTGCTTCAAGCAGCACATTGCCCGGCGCTTTTGCCCGCTTCAGGTTGGTTGTCAATGCGCAAACAACCACGGTCTGGATACGGCTGCGGTTCAAGATATCCTCCTGAATGACCACCTGGGGATGGGTGTAGTCCGATTCTGCTCCATGCAGCTCACCCGCTGGAACCCAAAAGATATCCCCTTGATTGACGGTCATCTACTCACCACCTGTGATCGGCGGCCAAAAGTTAATCGAATATCCTCTCCAACAAGGTGGAAATGTATGCTTCACCAAGTACGGCTAAAATAAAAGTGATCGTTGGAAGAATTAATGTACCGAAAAGCCGGCCGATTGTTGAAAAGGGAAGGCAAGATTCTGGCGCTTTGCTGATCATATCTTGAATTTTTTCCAAACGAAGCATTTCACCATGTTCTCTTTCGCTGAGGTTCATCAATTGGTCAAACAAATAATTTAATTTCTGTTGGATTGGCAATAATTCTCGTTGCTTGGTTTTATGAACGATTATTTGTATAAAGTACCCCGGGAGAATCACAGCAAGAATAATAATTGTATAAACCGCCAGGACAAGAATAAGCCATACCGGATTGGCCAGGTATGCTGAACTTGGCAATAATATTGCTGAGCTGGCAATAAAAACTGTTATGACTAATGATGTTACAAGGCCGAACTGATTGTAGCCAACGAAAGCTTGTTGAAGGGTGGAGGTACCCAATGGATTGAACCGGAACAGTGCGTGTTCCATGCCTGAAAAATTACCGCGCCTCAAAGCACATCAGCAAATTGTTACAGGCAAGTTCTCCAATTTGGTAAGCTAGAAAACCAATAAAAAACAAGCTGCCCACAGGGATGACCATACTCAATGTCTGGCGATTGATGTATATCAAAGAAGCCAGCATCACTGCTGATGTCAGGGCTCCAATCGTTCCACCAATGCGCAAACTGAACCAGAATTTATCCCAAATGATTTGACGCTGGATCGCATCTTTATCTACGACGGTGTGGCCGATTGAGCATACGTTTAGTCCGATTCCATAATACAAGTTATAGCTCATACCGACTACCAGGCCAAAAATGATGGCAATGACTGCCCAGGTTCCGATTGGCGCGAATGCCCATTCATCAAAAATAGCTGTGACAATCAAGGGTAAACCAAGTAATACCAGGATGTAGAAAACAAATATCAATGACTTCCCAGGTCTACTATGGGGATCGATGTGGAAACGGCGCAGTATATGGAATGGTATGTACCAGGCCAGAATGGTTTTTTCAAGTCTGCAATGTTGATCAATCCATTGCTGGATGATGGACTCTTTATGTCCACTCTCGGAATTTTGCGGGTTATCCTTCAAGTTTGTATTCATCCTATTCCCCTGGCGCTTGAACAATGATGCATAAAGGCTGGTCGTTAGCCACCGGACGATCTGCCTTTCAAGGAATTGCTAAATCGCCGGATCTGGACCAACCCTGACCAACATTTTGCCAAGATTTTCGCCTTTGAACAAACCGATAAATGCTTTGGGTATATTTTGAGTACCTTCAACGATCGTTTCTTCCCATTTAATCTTGCCTTCCCTGATCCACCCCAGCATATCCCTGTAAAACTGCGGCAGTTGATCGATGTGATCCGAAACAATAAAGCCCTTCAGCAGCAGCCGTTTCCCTACAATTGACGAAAGATTTCTCGGGCCCGGTTGGTCATCCGTTTGATTATATTGCGAAATCATCCCGCACACCGGGATGCGCCCGAATGGATTCATATTGGCCAAGGCTGCTTCCAGATGTTTGCCGCCTACGTTCTCGAAATAGATATCAATCCCTTCCGGGCAGTGGTTTTTTAATTCAGCGGTCAAATTTTCTGCTTTTTTGTAATTGAATGCCGCATCAACCCCGATCTCGTTGAGCAGCCAGGCAACCTTTTGATCGGAGCCGGCGCTGCCAACCACCCGGCAGCCTTTGATCCTGGCAATCTGGCAGACAATCGAACCCACCGCGCCCGATGCAGCGGAGACATAAACGCTTTCGTTTTCCTTCGGTTTACCGATATCCAGCAGCCCGACATAGGCTGTCATCCCGGGCATACCCAGGACGCCCAGGTAGGCCCGGATGGGCGCTGCCGAGGGATCCACCCGGGTCAGGCCGCTGCCATCCGACAGGTAATATTCTCGCCAACCTTTCTGGCTCAAGACATATTCCCCGACCTGAAACTTGTTCGTGTTGGTTAAAACGATTTGTCCGACACAGCCGCCCGTGATCGTTTCCCCAAGCTGAAAGGGCGGTGAATAGCTTTTCCGGTCAATCATTCGTCCCCGCATGTAAGGATCAACCGATACATAGATGTTTCGCACCAGAACTTCCCCATCCCGGGGTTTTCCAACTGGAACTTCTACGATCTCAAAATCACTTTCGTCAGGCATTCCATTTGGACGTTTTCGTAAATGAACTTCACGACTGATGGTTTCATCCATATTCTGCCTCACTTGCGTAAGTCTGCCGCCCACCAGCCAGGTGCATGCGGTGCCAGGCGGCGCCTCTATTGATTCGGGATACGACCCCACGCCTGAATGAAAACAGACGAAAGCACCAGCGTTTCGGGATTTTCAAGATGGCTTTTCAGAGCGGCAGTCAATTCGTCGAGCTCGGTTTTTCCGATCAGGTTCTTTTCCAGAACGCGGCTGCGTGCGTTCTCTACGAACTCGAGCAGCAGCATGCGTCTCCCGTGACCTGGAGGATAAAGGTGAACCAAAGGATGCGTGTGAACATCGACCACTCCGCTGCTTCTCTCAGCATGCGCGGTACCTTGAGACCGATTGCCCTGTCGATGTCGTTCATCTCCCCGTATGCATTGAGTATCTGCAGAAGACGTGCCTGAGCAGGGAAGGGTGGATCATACCGCTGTGTAGTCGAATTTGCCTCGTGTAAGGCAATGGCGCCGCCCGGTCGAACCAGTCGAACCATCTCTTTGACGAGCAGTTCCGGTTTTGGTACATTCACCAAAACCAGGCGGCCGTGGCGAGGTCAAACGACGCCTCGGGAAGGCCTGTTTCGCGAGCATCCACGCAGAGAACTTCGATGTTCGTCAGATGGCTGTCAGCGACAAACTTTCGAGCGCGCTCTACTTGCTCAGCACTGCGTTCTACACCGGTTACCTTGCCGTTTAGGCCAACACGCTCGGAGAGTAGATCGAGACAGCCGCGTGGCCCACAGCCGATTTCGACAACTCGCCAACCTTGCCGGATACCGATTTGATCGAACAACCAGCTTGATTTATGGGCAAGCTCGAGCGCCTGCCGCTCCAGGCGTTCTTGCTCTGCCTGCCGGTAACCCAGTAAGTACGGGTCAGATGGGTTCATCGATCACCTTCCAGGATAATGATGCTCTCTGCGACCGCTAAATGGCTGGCGTCACCGGCAGCCGGGCGTGAAAAATGTTCAAGCGCAGGAAAAACCCCAAGACAGAAAAATACTTGAAAATTCGGCAAAATCCCACACGTCCACTGCACGCTTTGTTAGCCTGCGTTTATTTGGAAGAGTCACGCAAAATAAACACGCGCCATATACCACGCATAAACGAATTGACTCAAGAATAAAAATAAAAAGGCGAATATTGCTGGAAAACTCCACCATGATATTTTTTTGAACGCTATCTTTGTATTTGCAATCAAAGCCAATGGGATAACCAATAATCTCCCAAACCGCATTGCCGCCCAAATTTCACCTTGATTAAGAATAAGGAATAAAATGAGAACGGCTAATGAAATCACAATTCCATAATGAAAATATTCATACTTGAGTTTGACGCTCATATAAAGCGTAAGAGCAGACATTACCGCAAAACTTAGTAGTAATACCCCCTTTACGAAACCTTTTATGCCGCCTTCCATAAAAGTTCCCAATAAACCATCAAGCAAAGGTGTACTTCCTTTAGAGGCTACTTCTACTGCCAGATTGCTTGAAAAAAGCCAGGCGATTGAATGGTGGAAAAAAGAGCCTAATATCCATAAACTTCCGATGGGTAGAAGCATAACCCCGATAAACAGCAAATTCCGTTTTGAGATGTATTCTTTCCTGAAAAGGAATTCGGCAACTATAAGCAATCCAACGAAAATCCACATTGCTTTATGCGTGACAAGTGATAGACCGAGGAGGAGGGCTGCGGATAATCTACGAGAACGTTGAAGTAGATATAATCCTGCTAGAAGAAAAAACATGGCTGGCATATCAGCCAGAGGGTTAACTGTATAAGTAAGACCTACGAACAGCCACAAGCCGAACAAAAGTGCGCCGCTTGCGGCTAATTCATCACTGGCACCACCTGCTTGAATTATTCGATAAACGAGGAACGCACTTGCCAAGAATGCGCCTAGATTTATGCTCATCATTAAACCAATGGGATGTAGTGTGCCAGATGTAATTCCGTTTAATATTGCTATCATTAATGGATAGGCAGGAACATGAAATGGGTGAAATGGTGTTTGCCATCCGAGACTATCTTGCCAATAGCTAAAAGCATCCGACCTTAAGAAATCATACTGCAAGAATACGCCAAGATATAAAGCAACCATTACATATCCAATCATCAAAAGTAGGACTGGATAATGAGGTCTGGCAAAATTTAACTTTGAATTCATATAGCTCCCACTTATGGCGTTTCTGCCAAGATGATTGATAAAGCAGGCCAACGATTGAGGATTGATGCGGCGGGCAGAGCCAATGCCGAAGCCTGGTTCAACGCGCCTCCTCCTCAATCCGTGTTGAGCTAAGCCGTCTCAGGAAGGCAGCCTGACAATTTGGAATTTAAGCTGCACAGCCAGGCCCAAACTGTTATTTTTGTATGCTCATCTGGTTAGATTGTATATCCGAAAAGCCAATCAACACAAGCGAAAAATGCGGCAACAAAGTGGCTGGTGGGCGTATTTACCACGTTTAATCTTTCCAATTGAACCGGCGCAATGCCCGAATCTTCAAATAGCCTGAGACCGCCGCCAGGCAGAACTGGCCTTGCCGGTCACTCCAGTATTTTCCAGTAGGAATCCTTGCGGATGACCTTCCCCCGGGCGAACTCAAGCAGGTCAACGCCCCGCACTTCGATGTGCTGCCCTGCCGTCGATGTGCCGGTGAGTGTCCATTCAGAGACGCCGAAATCGCCACAGATCCAGTGCCGGTCGTCTCCATAATGCACATCCGGAATCCCTTCAAATCGTTTTGCCAGGCCCGCCCGCACTTCCGCCTTCCCGACGTACCGGTCGCCGCGCGGCCTGGCGCCCCTTGGCATGTAGAAGACACAGTCATCTGCGAAATAGCCCATGATGGCATCCAGATCGTGGCGATTGAATGCTTCCAGAAAGCCCTTCAACAACTCGATGGTCACATGCTCAGACATCAGAAACCTCCCTACCTGTGCTGGTTTTTTATTACGCCCTGTGCAGACTCGGCGCACGATGGTGCGCGTTCCCGTCACGCGGGAGCGCCTCGCCCCGACCGGTGATCCGGTCCAGGGCGAGGGCCAGCGGCGGCGCCAGACGGCGCAATCAATCCTCAGCTCACCGCTTTCTTGACGAGGGCGCTGATCTTTGCCTCTTCGGCGGCGGTTAACTCCTTCAGCGCAAAGGAGGTCGGCCACATGGCGCCCTCGTCGAGGTGCGCCGAGTCGTTGAAGCCCAATGTCGCGTACCGCGCGCCGAACTTCTGCGCGCTTTGGAAGAAGCAGACGACCTTGCCGTCCGCGTTGGCATAGGCGGGCATCCCGTACCAGGTTTTGGGAAAAAGCATCGGGGCAGCGGCGGTAATGATCTCATGCAGGCGCTTTGCCATGGAGTGGTCTGGCTCTATCATGGCGTTGATTGCCGCAAGGATGGCTTTTTCGCCTTCCGCCCTGTCCTTGCCGGCGCGCGCTTCCGCCTTCAGCTCTTTAGCGCGCTCTTTCATGGCGGCTTTTTCTTCGTCTGAAAATCCTTCACCAGATTTTTTCGTACCAGTATTTGGGCTCATGGAAATCTCCTTATCTACCTCGGGTTGTTTTGATACCTTGCGTCTAAACGGGTTTAGTTATATAATAAAGATACTTGAAAATAAAGATAATGTCAAGAGGTAAATTTCTATGACGAAATCCACAAAGACAGACTTGAAAAAACGAGCCCTGATGGCGGTCAGGGATTATGGCATTCATTTGACGCTGTTCCGAAACGCCATCAGTGAATGGGCGGGTCTCAACGTAACCGACATGGAATGTCTCAGGCTTCTATTCGTCAAAGGCGTTGCCACACCTACTGAACTCGCCAGGCATACGGGCCTCACTTCGGGTGCAGCCACCGCCATGCTCGACCGGCTCGAAAAGGCCGGATTAATTGAGCGCCGGCCCAATCCCGATGACCGCCGTGGGACTCTGGTTGCTCCTGCGCCATCGAGTGCTGAAAAAGCCGCCTCATGGTTTGAATCGGCGAGAAACGCACAGGACGAATTGATTTCAAGTTACTCGGAAAGTGAGCTGGAAATCATTTCGGATGTCTTTGAACGATTTACAATACTATGGGACCATGAACGCGAGAAAATACGAAGAGATCATCCGTAGATACAAATCGTTCCACATTTAGACCCTTAGCGAGCCACGGAAGCCCCTGGCGCCATAGTAAGAGGGGGCGCCGTTGTGATACACGAAGACATGGTCGTAGCGACGATCGGCAAAGATGGCGCCGCCGAGTTTTCTAATTTCAGAAGGTGTTTTCAACCAGCTCGACGTTTTCAAATCGAAATTTCCGAGTTTCTGCAATTCTCGATATTGTTCTTCCGTTAAAATCTCGATGCCCATGGCGGCTGCCATATCCATGGCGGAATCTTTTGGTTTAAATTCTTTCCTTGACTCCAGCGCTTCACGGTCATAACATACATTTCTGCGGCCATTCGGAGTTTCCGCTGAACAATCATAAAAAATGTATTCGCCCGTCTTTATATCATAACCAACAACATCCGGTTCACCACCGGATCGCTCCATTTCATTGAGAGACCACAGTTTTTCAGGATTAGCTTCCAGCTTTGCTTGTACTTTAGCCCATTCGAGACCTTTATGGCGGTTCATGTTTTTCTCAAAACGGGCTTTCAATGCCCTGAGTAGCTCTTGCTGTTGTTCTGCTTGCATGTCTTTTGCTTTTTGCATCTCTGTCTTTGCCTTTCTGCTCTGTTTCATTACCTTTGCTCGCCCGGCCTTCTCAGGGCTTGTTCTTTCACTTCACGACCGCCGTAGATAACGTCGACACTCACACCCTTCTCTGGCGCCCAACGTTAGAGTTCAGCGGCGGCGATAGCCGTCCGCTGCAACGACTTGTTAGGCATCTTGTCTGCGAAGTAATCAATCTCCGCTTTATGGAATTGAAATATATCTTCATCCTTCATGACAATGATGTCGAAATAATAGAAATCACTTGTTAGTTGGTAAAAGAGCAGGTTTCGAAATGGAGATAGATCAGACAATGAATATCTGCCCATTAGATACCCGAAATTACTATAGAGCAAGAAATAGTTGTAGCTGCTCCGCTTAAGAGGTTTAGGGTTCTCAGACAATCCTCAACATAATTGGTATTCTCAAAGGCATCACATTCAAAGAGAACCACTGGAAGGTTTCGTGATAACAATTCATTGGATCCTTCGATGACTTCGAAATCATGGCCATCTGTATCAATTTTAAGCACATTTGCATTCGCTGCAAAAGGGCGGTCATTCACTATTTCGTCCAGCGGCCTACTGCTCATTTTGATGCCATTTCCTGCGCGAAGTATTGAGGCCGTACCGTTTTTCTCTTAGATTAAAAATGTACCTTCATCGCTGCCAGACGAGCAAATATCAGAAACCATTGTGCATTTTTGTACCAACCCCAGTGAACCTGCTAAATTGCGATTGTGCTCAACCTAATATTTGCTCCGACATCAATGCAGTTAAGATGCCCTTGTTTCTGATGGACATACTCACTAATTCTCCGTGGAAGTTGATCGTAAAAAGGAAAGTGTTTAAGATAAACTGTGCAGCAATGAGACACGGGAAGCTTCAAACGCCTTCCATGTATCGTAATGAGCATATGGGATCACTTAATAGTTTGATCAGAGCCTTTCGTACAAAAGACCATGCCAGTCTTCCTATCCCTCCTGATGAAAGATATTGTTTGTAAACTAACGTTGCAATTTCCATGCGTTCTCCTTTGAGACGCCTAACGATTAAGGATTGATGTGGCGGCCAGAGCAAATGCCGAAGCCCGGTTCAACGCGCCGCCACATCAATCCGAGTTGAACTAACCCGTCTTAGGCACGTACCGGGCTATTTGGAATTTAAGGCACACGGCCACGCACTGAACCTTGCTCTCGCGAGCGGGTATGCATAAATTGTACATCCAAAAAGCCTGCCAGCATAAGCAAGGGGTCCGGAGTTCGGATGAATATTGCCTGGCGTGTGACGAGTTGAAACACGGGTGCAAGCGTGAGATCCGGCATCCAGTAGAAAAGCAGAGGCGGGAAAGCCAGACAGCTCATGGTGGGCAGCCCCCGCAGGTTGAATGATGCGCTGAAAAAGCAGGGGCTGACCGCAGCCTGGGCAACACAACTTTGGTTCTGGCGCTCCGTCAAGTACGAGGAGGTGTACCTGAATGATTATGCTTCTCCCCGCGATGCCCGCCTCGGCCTGGCTCACTACTTCCAGTTCTACAACTTCGAGCGCCCCCATCAAGCCCTCAACTACCAAACGCCTGCTCGAGTCTATGCTGCTAAAGACCAGGCCGTGCTCTATACTCAACCTTAAAAGGAATCCACCTTACAGTGACCCCTTTTCGTGTCTGAACAATGTTTACCACGCCTTGCTTTCCTCAGGCGCCGAATTGCTGCGCCGGGCCATCCATTTTTCAAATTCAATGCCCACAAAGACCAGCCCACTGAGGGCCAGACAAATGGCAAAGTCAGTCACAGTCAAAGGTACGGTCTGAAAGAATTCTTGCAAGAGAGGAATGTAGATGACAGCCACCTGGAGGCTAAACGTTACACTCACCATTCCGAGAAGCAGTGGATTGGAGAACGGTCTGATAAAAAACGAGTCGTGCGTAGAGCGTGCAGTAAGGGCTTGCCATACTTGCGAAAAAGACAGTGTCGTGAATACCATTGTCTGCCAGGTGTCGCGTCCGGCATAAAAGTACCACGCGCCGATGCCGAGAGCGAGCGCCCCAATGAGCGTGCCCACCCATGCAACATGTACTCCCGCCCCCCGGCTGAAGATGTTTTCTTTAGGTGAATATGGAGGGCGGCGCATGATATTGCGTTCTGCCGGTTCTACGCCCAGGCCCAGGCCCAATAACCCATCTGTCAGCAAGTTCAACCATAATAGTTGCAATGGCAACAGTGGTATGGGCTTTCCAAGAAACGGGGCTAACAGCATGACCATCACTTTGCCAACATTGCCCGCAACCGAGAACTTTACAAACTTACGGATATTGTCATAGATGACACGTCCTTCTTCCACTGCCGCAACAACAGTGGCGAAGTTATCATCCAGCAAAACCATATCGGACGCTTCTTTAGCCACATCCGTGCCGGTGATACCCATGGCCACGCCAATGTCGGCCTTCTTCAGTGCAGGCGCGTCGTTCACGCCATCGCCGGTCATGGCAACAATGTGGCCTTTGTCTTGCAGGGCTTGCACAATCTTGAGTTTGTGCTCTGGTGATACTCGCGCATAGACGGATACTTTTTCTACAACGCCCTTCAGTTCTTCAACGGATAGCCGCTCCAATTCTTGACCAGTGAGAACAGGCCCCGTTTCAGTGATGCCCAACTCACGAGCAATTTGTAAAGCGGTAAGCGGATGGTCACCGGTAATCATCACCGGGCGAATACCTGCCGTTTGGCAAGTTTGTACAGCACGTTTGACTTCGCTGCGCGGCGGGTCAATCATGCCAAAGAGACCAACAAAAATCAAGTCAAGTTCGAGTGGCTCTGATTGTCCACCGGCGGGTAAGGACTTTCGAGGCTGAAATGCTACACCCAAAACGCGCATACCTTTCTGAGCCAACATATCGTTGGCCTTCTGGACGCGCTCACGCCACTCGGGAGTTAATGGTTTTTCCTGTCCATTCTCCCAAACCCGGTTAGAAATATCCAGCAAGCCATCCACCGAACCTTTCGTGAATGCCAGATACGGCCAACCGTCCAGCCCTGCATCTATCGAGATTTGTGGTGCTGAGGCGGCTTGCGCTGCTTGATGCACGGTGGTCATGCGCTTGCGCTCCGAGTCAAAAGGTAGTTCAGTCACACGAGGAAAGACCTGCTCTAATTCGCTCTTCCAGAATCCCAGATGAGCGGCAACCACTACCAGCGCGCCTTCGGTGGGATCGCCGATGGCGTGGAAATTACCCTGGTTGGAATCAGCCACAAGCTGAGCATCATTGCACAACGCGCCCCCCACCAATAGCAGGGGAAATAGCGAGGGTGGCATGGACTGTGTTTTACTTTTGAGCATTGCTGAGCCATGCCGCAGTTCTTCGGTCAAGTTCACTTCATGACCCGCCACATCCAACACAATCACGGTCATGCGGTTCTCAGTCAGTGTGCCGGTTTTATCAGAGCAGATCATTGTGACCGAGCCGAGCGTTTCAACAGCCGGGAGTTTGCGAATGAGGGCTTTCCGCTTGAGCATACGCTGCGCGCCCAATGCAAGGGTAATGGTGACAACAGCCGGTAAGCCTTCAGGCACGATTGCCACCGCGAGGCTTACGCCAGTTAACAGCATGTGGGTCAGCGCTTCGCCTCGTAGCAAACCAAGCACAAAAATAAGGCTCGCAATAACAAGACCGATAACAGCCAGTATGCGCCCCAGTTGGTCAAGCCGCCGTTGGAGAGGAGTCTGCTCTTGCCCCACATTCTGAATCAAGTCGGCAATCCGGCCTAACTCAGTTCGCATTCCGGTGGCAACAACAATGGCTTGGCCGCGTCCAAAAGTAACCACCGTGCCCATATAGGCCATATTGCGGCGGTCGCCCAGCGGCAGTTCGCTGCCAACCAGAGCCTTTGTATATTTTTCTACCGGTTCGGACTCGCCAGTGAGCGCTGCTTCCTGTATCCGCAGGCTGACACTTTCCAAAAGACGGCAATCGGCGGGGACCAGGTTGCCGGTTTCCAGCTGTAAAATGTCACCGGGCACGAGTTCGCGGGCTGACATTTCTTGCAACTGTCCAGCACGGTAAACTTTGACCATTGGCACGGCCAATTTTTTCAGCGCCGCCATCGCCTGCTCTGCCCGGTATTCTTGGATAAAGCCCAAGAGAGCATATAGCACGACAATAGTGGCAATGGCAATCGTATCTTTGAATGCACCTAATACGCCAGAAAGGATGGCGGCGACAATCAGGATAACGACCATCGTCGCGGTTAGTTGCTCCCACAATATCCGCCAGGGGCTTCGCTTTCCCTGTTCAATAAATTCGTTCGGGCCAAATTCAATCAGGCGACTAGCTGCTTCTGGTGAGGCCAAGCCTTGAACAGCGTCTGTCCCTAAGCGTTGTAAAACTTCTGTGGTTTCCAGTTTGTACCAATCGTTCATGTTCTTTACCTTTGGAATTTTCTATTGTAGCTGCGCCAGAACATAAAGAAGCCGCCGAACGGTTTGCGTTACTTGTGCTGGGGCGGGCGTGGACAATGTTTGGAAGCAGGAAAATTTGAGATCTTAAATACGGTAATGCCCTCAAGAACCGCCGGCACAGTTTGGTCAAAATGATTCTTTTCAATAAAGACGGGTGAGTTGCGTTCTTCAGGTGACAGGGCCAGGTATGCATCCGTGATGTCTTTCAGGGGTAGAGCTAAAACAGCGTTTGCCCTGCCTTTGCCGCCACTGCGGGCATCTTCCAGTGCAAGCTCACACAGCCTCTGATGAGATAAACTCTCGCTGTTTTTCAGCATGGCATGCACCAGAGCCGGGATGTGATGGTTGTTTCGAAGATACGATAAACCCTGACGGTAGGTATGCCCTTTGCGTGGAGATTACCTGTTGGCGCTGCTTCATTCTCAACGACGGTTGCCACCGGTTTGCTGGCATATTGCCCTGGCTGCAAGTTGATCTTTAACGCATCAGCAAATTCTTCCACCAATTCACGTGTTGGATCCGTTTCGAGAATCGGATCATTTTCACGGCTGAGGCGTTGGATACAGAACTCCCGGAGCACAGGCCAGCCTGACGGTCGAATAAAGAGGCGGAAATCCTGTTCGATGCGTGAACGCTGGCTGTCAAAGTGGAAATCGCCGGTCAGGTCGTGGATGGCCTCCAAATCCAAAATGCGGATCGCTCCGCCGAAGGGTTGGGCCTTTACCTCAACTTTATTTTCACGCAGAGTGGCTTTGCGCTCGAGCGCCAGCATCCATTCGCCACTGCCCGGATGTTTGAAAACAACTCGAGCCAGCGTGGCAACACTCACACGCAGACTCAATTCGTCCGTTGCGCCAATGCCCGGATTATGCTTCATTCGACGCGAAGGCGATGGCTTGATCGATATTCATTGCCTCGCCTGCCTTTCTTGCTTTTGCAAAATCATCAGCCCCCAGCGCCGACATCATCATTGCGCGGTTGCGTTCCACCTCCAGGCGGTCGGCGGGCCACCATGCGCCGCCAGTGACTTTCAATACGGTCTCGGCTGCGCTGAGCAGGGTCGCTCCCCATTGGGTTTGTCCCTGCCGCGCTTTCAAGCCCGCCAACCCTGCCAGACATTCAGCGATTCCGCGCCGGTTGCCCAGACGCCGGAACATTGTCAGGCTTTTTCTGAATTGAGATTCAGCCAGCTCGAACTCTTCTTCGTGCTGGGCGATGTATCCAAGATTATGTGCAAAGCGGGCGGCGTCCCCTTTGTCACCTGAGTGGGGTAATAAGGCTTCACATTCCTCATAATATTTTCTCGCAATGTCGTATTGACCCTGCGCCCGCGCCACTTCGCCAAGATTATTCAGCGCGAAGGAAAGAAGCCAATTTTCGTTTATTAATTGCGGCCTCACCTTTGGCTTGCTCATGCTAGTTTGCGCGCCTGCTCGATATTTCCCAACCCGAGTTCCACATTACCGAGATGTACCGTCGTCAGGGCATGGAAATAGGGCATATTGAGTTGCTCGAACATGCCTTGCGACTCTATCCAGAGCGGCTGGGCTTCGCTGTCTCGGCCCATGTTGATATACGCCACGGCATTACCCATTGTGAATAGAGGCATCATCTGTTCGTCTTCCAGCCGTTGTACGATCGTCAGACTTTTTTGGATGCGCCCAGCCCGACCTCCTGCTCGCCCTGCCACAGTGCCATGAATCCACTTGAACCGAGCGCCATCGCCAGCAGGCGGGATGTCTCCTTGAACATTCGAGTACGGTCACCACCTTTTCCGTCCACATGCGACCTTCGCTGAGGTAGCCGCGGCGATACCAAAACCACATCAGCACCCAGACGATTACGGCCCCCAGCGGAATGGCGGACGGGTTCATGCGTACTCCAATTTATGGAGGCCCGGATGTTATCGAGTTCCCGTTCCAGCCAGTTCAGCCAGTCGCTTGCCTTGTCGGAGTACATACCGAGCAGGGCTTGATCGATGATGATGTTCCCGAAATATTGCGCATGACTTGCCTGCAAGGCTGGCGTTTTCCCACTCTCAGCGAGTCGTTCCACCGCGTAGGCGCGAATGGTCTCAAGCATCCCAAACCGCGCCTCGCCGCCGGATGTCTCTTCCTGGCGCAGGAGGCTGTTGTTTACCAGCGCGGTAAGACTTTCCAGAATATCGAGCTTGCCTTCCACGTTGCAAACCGCTTCGGCGGCTTCGAGTGAAAATCCGCCCACGAAAACGCTGAGACGCGCGTACAAAGTTTTCTCGTCTTGATTTAATAAATCGTAACTCCATTCGAGCGTGTTGCGGAGTGTCTGTGCCGCGCCGGAAGATCGCGCGCCCCACCGGTAAGCAGTTGAGTCGATCGGTCAGGCGCGCAAGGATAGCCTGCGGCTGAAGGAATTTGACCCGCGCCGCGGCAAGTTCAAGGGCCAGCGGAAGCCCATCGAGACGGCGGCAGATTTCAGCCACGGCAGCTGCGTTGCCATCCGTCAAAGTAAACCCGGGATGAGCTGCCTGGGCGCGTCCCACGAATAATCGAATGGATTCATTCCCACTCAGGTTTTCCAGGGTTAATCCGTTTTCGGTTTGGGGCAGCTCCAGCGGTGGGACGGGAAATCCGCGTTCGCCTTGCAAGTTGAGGGCGATGCGGCTGCTGGTGATGATCTTCAACTGCGAGGAGGCAGCCAGCAGGTCAGCTACTACGGAGGCGGCAGAAACCAGTTGCTCAAAGTTGTCCAGTACCAGCAGCATGCGCTTGTCACGCAGATAATCTTTTACATTCTCAAGCAGGGGACGACCACCTTCACGAACTTCAAGCTGTTGGGCAACCCGCGAGATAAGCTGAGTAGCATCTGTGTCGTCAGCCAGCGGGACGAAGTACACGCCGTTGGAAAATTGGTCGAGCAAATCCTGCGCCACCTGCAGGCTCAGACGCGTCTTGCCGGCGCCGCCGGGACCCATCAAAGTGACCAGGCGTGTTTCTGGTTCCATTAATAATGCTTTGATCGCGGCGAGCTGTTTTGTGCGCCCGATGAATGGAGTGGGTTGGACAGGAAGATTATTCTTTGTTTGCCTGGCTTTGGATGGTTTTTGTGAATCACCGTTGATCTGATTCTCGTCGTAAAGCAGTTCCACATCCGCGGGCATGGGCAGCTTGAACATTGCGGCATAACGTTTCAGATTGGCGGCGGCATACATTAACCCGGCAAGGCGCTGCTCATCGGGTAGGCCGGCTTTATGGTGTAGCTCAATCCCGCGGCGACGCCAGCCAGCCAGTATTGTCCCCACAGGTCGTCGTGCAGACTGGGGTAATTTCCTGAACCCATTCAGCAAATGCGCTTCGAGCCGCCCCGATCACTGCACTCACGCCCGACATCTCGATCGGCGCCTTATGCGGGTCCGGTACATCAGCCACTGCCAGCAGCGTGAGAAAGTTGACACACTTCGCAAAAGAAACCTGCGACATCATGTGCATCAAGTAGGACATTTCCAAATAGCGCTGGTCATACAACAGCGGCATTTTCTCTTTGAACAGTGCGAAGTCGATCAGATAATAGCCATCCAGAGTTTCTTTGTCCTCTGCAAATTTGACCAGTATATTGTTGGTGTTCAGGTCGCCGTGGATAAAGCCCGTTGCAATATCAATGGCGCGTGCCTTCCCCATGATTCAGACTTGCGTGCATACAGCAGTGGATTTGGAAAAACGTGCCCGTTGATGAGCAAGCCGGCGACATCTGGGTTCACCCCGCGGGTTTCCCTCAAGAAATGCTCTATGTTGCCGCCGGGGTCGAGCCGAAAGCCGAGCCAGTTACTCAAAACCTTTTGGGGATGAACGGCCTGTTCAAAATTTACGCTGCCGTTCCATTCGTCCATTAGAACTGTATTCGTCTGGGTAAACAGGGCTTTGAGCTGGTTTTGTCGTTCGTATTTGGACAGGGGCAAATATTTGAGCAGGGATTGCCCGGCAATGCGATAAAAGATCGCCATGGCGCCTTCATGTTCGACGCGGTCGTAGACTAATTCGGCAATATGTGCGCGGGCGAACTCTGGCGAAGACTTGCTCATCACCGTGTTATGCCGGGTGAACTCATCCGACCTGGCGTTTTTGCTTTTGCGGTCCAGTTTCAGGATGCAGTGCTCAACGCGTTTGGTGTCATTTGACGAAACGCTGACAAGATAGACGACCGCCCCCGACCAGCCTCCAACCAGTAATTGCAGCGGGGCGACGGTGATCCTGTAGGTGTCCTGTGCCAGCCGGATGACACGCTGATATTCTTCAGGCAGGGATTGGAAATCGGTTGTCAGCTCGGGCATTGGGTCAGCCTCTTAATTGGATAGTATACCTACATTTTACTTCAAGGTATAAGCGGGAAGTACAATATTGCCCGGCTATCCCTGCCGTATGGTTGGCTTATTTACGCCCTGTCACACAGATAAACTCTCGATGTTCGGTCCCGACTCCTTATCCCATTGATATCTCTGAAATCCGGCTTTGACCAACATTTGCTGAACCTCACCTTCCGTATATGTCTTGACCCCGTATTGAACAAACCCCTTTTTCTCTAAATCTCTTTTATGTGTATAAGTCAAGACAACCTTACCACCTTCCTGAAGGATACGATATATCTCTGCAATTCCTTGCCGGGCGTCGCTCCAATAAAATATCGAGTTCACCGAACTGACTTTGGTAAAACATCCGTCCGGATACGGGCATGTTTCAGCTCGACCCCATTGAATATCTAATTTCCCTGCCGCGATGTCTTTTTGAAACCGCCTCCGACAGTTTTCCACCATCACCGGCGACACATCCATCCCCGCAGCCAATCCCCGTTTAACTTTGGGGATGATTATTTCAAGCAGGTAGCCCCCACCAAATCCAATATCGAGAACCCGGTCGTCTTCTTTCAATTCTAAATGGGCAAATGTAACCTCGTTCAACTTCGCATTTCTCTTGTTCCACAAAGGGCCAAGAATAAACCTTCCGATAATTCCTGTCGGGTTACTCAATTGACGAGCAAGGTAGTGTTGAAATATCATATCCATGCTTTGGTTCGCCATTATTATGGCTCTCCGCTTATCCGCCCAGTAGCCAGAAAAATACTTGAAAATGCGGCAAAATCCCCAGCGTCCAGTACATACTTTGTTAGGCGCGATTTACATGGGAATACGCTCTATACAAGCACAGGTTGCTGGCACGGGAGGAGCGACTCAACTCAGGAATTCTACCGTTTGAATTTCTTAATACACCACCCTTTTTCAACCGTAAAACGTGTTTGTAATTCATCAATTGAAATTTGGCGAGGTACATTAGGTACTGGAAATTCGATTGCAAACTCATGCAAATAATAACAACCATGTGGATTCAAGATCGAGGCAACTTCATCAATTAATTGCTCACATTGGTCTGGATTAAATAAATGATAAAAGCCCGAATCAAAAACCGCTCCAAATTTTTCTTGAAGCAAGGATGGCTTTAGAGCGTCAGCCACTTGAAAACTTAATGATAGCGCAGGCTCATTGGGAAGGGCGGCAGCTTTGTCTTGGGCGTTCTTGATGGCAAATTCAACAAAATCAATCCCAACAACTTGATGCCCCAACTTTGCTAAATAGATCGCAAGGTCGCCAGAGCCGCAGCCAAGATCTAAAATTGGATTTACGGGTGGATATTTTTCGATAAGAGCAGCCATAGCAGGCTGAGGTGCGCCAATATCCCAGGGAGCGATATTCTGGTACACGGAATTGAAAAAAATAAGCGGGTCAGAACCAAATCTACTCACGATAAATCTCCAGATGGTGTTCTGTTGTGTAAGCGCCTAACTGCACACTTTGTTAGCCACTGCCCGTTGCTTACATGGTTTTTTTAGAGGTTTTTTAGTTTCATCAAGCCATTGTTTTACAGCCTTCTTGAACAGGTTTCTTTTTAAAAAAAAGTCGGTAATATCAACAAAAGAAATTGTTGCGCGAATATTGGAGTTCCATTCAAGAAGTCCCGTGCTATCTTCGTACAAACGCGGCGCTTTTTTATCTTCTTTGGGTTTAGCGCCAGTGTGAAGGATAAGACCAACGCTATCTTTTTTGTGAAGCATAATCGTCATGCGGTCTTTGCCGTTGTCACAAAAAGATGGGGCGTTCCATTTGATAATTTCAGTGAGATTCGGACATTCTTCGTTGATGGCTTGAAGCAATGCTTCAACGAGCGGCTTGCGCTCATCATCAAATTGGGTCAAGAACTCTTGATGCGTTGTTGTCATTCGCATTTACTCCTTAAGCACCCAAACATTTTAATCGCTCACAGGTGCACTGGGCGCCAGCATTTCCGTGAACTCCCATTCTTTATAACAGTCACGCAGGTAGGACAGGTGAGACGCCCAGTCAGCGGCGGTAAGAGCCGTAACGGGTTTTAGCTCAATGTTCTTGTCGCCGGTGATGTGGAAGCCCCAGGAAAACCGAGCAGCGGCGTCACAATTCTCGTGTTGCCGCCAAAAGGTGAAGCGGCAAGGAAACTGTGAGCGACCCAATCAAGTTGAACCCGTTCTTCCCGTGATGGCGCGTCGAAGAGCGTCGGCGTGATGCCATACCAGCAGTACGGCAACGGAGCGCGTTCGTAAAGCCCGAAAGGATCAAAAGGATCCATTTCGAACTGGCGTCCATGAAAAGTATTGTCGGTGGAGCGCACAAGTTGAACCCATCCGAGCAGCCCGAGATAACCACCCGCAGAAAACTCAATCGCCGCCTTGCAGTTGGCGAGACCCAGCGCGCCATCCCAAACACCTAGAATTGCTGGCTCCAGCGTTGTTTCCAAAGTGACGATACGCGTCCCTGGTGACCTTGATGTGTAAAAGGTATTTCCATTTGCATGGATCTGTTCCTGTTTAATTCACTGGATATTTAGAGCAACCGCCCAACAACGGCAGGCGTTACTGGCAAGGGCGGGAGTTGGCGGACAAAGCCACCAGACACCGGATCCACCATTGGGGCCTCGACCCGAAAGTGCGGCGGGACGCCCGCCCATGTCCGGTGCGCGCAGTGTTGGGCGGAACGCATTACTCACACGGATCACGGATGGCGGCAGGCGCTATGACATTTGCGTGACGCGCAATCATGCGCCAGGCGGCGTCTTGCTTCCTCCAAATATTCGTGAACCGCCGCTCCACAGTCCCTCCTGCAACGGTGCGTCCCCGACCGGCTCGACGGTCTCAGCACCCATCACGATGGCGATGTCAGCGTTGAACCGGATCGAACCAATTCGCCGCTCGAACGCCGCATAGCGGATCAAACCGCGCTTGACCAGCGCCAAGACATCGCCTCGGCTCGTCGATATCTGATTCTGGGGATTATTCACGATAAATTCTTCCGACCACAAGCGCTCGAGCGCAGCTAAGTCCTGTTTGAGAACCGCCTGGCGCTCTTGTTCTTCGATCTGGCGGATCACGTCTTCCTCACTGTTGAAGTTTTCTTTCCTCATGATGCAGTCCTTCCTGTATACCAGACAGTGAACCTCGCTGCCGCCCAACGGCTCGCGTTACCCTCTGTTGGGCGGCGTGGGGTTACAAAAATCACTACCAGGGCGTAAACAGTTTCCAGTGGCCTTCGGAGACGACTTCGACTGCCCCGTCGACCACTTTTATGGCGGTCTGGTCATCAATCGCGTACGCCGGCGCCCGCATCCCGGCGGCCCATCTTTCTGCGCCGGCCATGGAGTTGTCCGGCAGCATCTCGTGATCCAGGTGTGGAAAAATCGAAAAATTAACCATGCCCAGCGTTTCATCGCCGCCGGTGGGCGGCCTCCACCCGACGAAATCCTCCCCGATGCGCGGGGTCATCACCATGCTCCCGGCGCTCAGTCCCACGTAGACCGTCTCGCGCAGCGACGGCAGGAGGTCTGCCAGTCCAGACTGCCGCATCCAGTAGCACAGATACAAGGGGTCGCCTCCATTCACCAGCAGGGCGTCAGTCTGCCGGAGCATGGGGACCCAATGCTCTTTATCGATGCCGGGCAACACGGTGAGCTCCAGCACTCCCATGGATTTCCAGCCCAGCTCGCACATCGGTGTGTTGGCTTGTCCGCTGAGGAACCGCCATGCATGGGCAGCGCCGCCGGGTATGGCGTACACCGCCATGGGAATGCAGAGGGCGCTGCACTCGGCAACCGGTCTTTCCCAGCAGGTCGACCGGCGCCTCTGGATGTTCGTGTTCTGGATGCCTGCGGAAGTAAGCAAGGACCTCATGATGCCTCTCCTTGCTGATTTATTGGGAGCCGCAAGGCTCCTCCAGTCTCTCTTATTATAATGCGATGATGCAACGTGCCGCCGTCAGGTGGAGCCGGTGTTAGGCCGCCCCTGTGTACGAGTAGCTCAACATCTTCACACGATCTCATGATCAGAGAAGAATTTCTCAACATCGTAATGAATTTGACTGTGTTCTCTTCGATACTGGCGGTTAGGCTGTCGAGATCACTAAAGTCGAAATCCTCTGCCAGATTGCATTCAATGATCGAGTCAACACCCTTTGCAGGTGTCACAACCCGATATTCAGTCCACCGGCTATCCCTGAACAGTTCCCAGTACTTTCGTTGAACCTGCCTATTGGCTCCAGAGAGCCAAGCTTCGAATCTGAATGCTTCATAGTTGAAGACAATTGCTATCTTCAAGTTGTGGTGCTTTCGTGATGGCGGGAGATAGCAAAATAGGTCATATCCATGTATCCCTGATAAAGTCCAGAAATAGAGAAGGTCGGGTATCTGTTTTGGAAATGTATTCGCAAATCCATCATGTAGCCAAGCAGTGTTTTGTACGCCTTCTGTATCGCCCCGGTTCTGAGTTGCATCCGAAGCTCATTCATATCTTCTTGGATTGATTGCATACTTCGTTCCTTATTATGCGAATAGCGGCCTAACCCTCAACATCAGCCGCTGCCGGTTCTGGCATGACTAAACACAAAAACCAGAGCCACTTTTGCTTTTGTCACACGCACACGTTGCTCCGCAAGGCGGATAAACTGCATGTGATCGTTATCTGGCGGTCAATCCTAGTGATTTCATAACCTTTTCCGTTACGTCCCCAAACAGCTCTTTGTCTATCTCTATATACTCGAAGCCATACTTCTTCGCCTCCGCCTCGATGTAGGCGCTCATTCGCTTCACAAACAATGCAAAAGCGCCAATGTATTGATCGCTTACACCCCACATCCAATCATGCTCATTCTCTTTAGCAAATTTCTTGATGTTTTCTTTGTGATTTGCCCCTTGATTTCCGATAAATACAACCCGATGAAGGACATCCTCAAGCTTAACTCATCAACTCAGGAAGAACAGCAACTCCTTCAATCAGTACATCTCGACCCTCATTATTCTTCTCCTAATATAAGCCTCTACCGCTTTCCAAACAACATAACTTTCCTTTCGCACATAATCAATAAGCTCTCCAGGTCCTCATTATCAACTTCACCCATTCCACCCACGGCATTTTCATTTAAAAGTCCCAAAAACAAACAAGTCTGGCGCCGCTTCCGGGCTCAGAACATTCTCCAGCACTGCACCGAGGGTATCCGTTGAAACAACACTCACAGCATGTTTCTGCTGATCTCACTGGAAATTATGACTTTCCGACTCTTCAGGGACCTCCTAGAAGAAAAATCATAATAAGAATATTCATCTTAGCCAGATCCCCCCCCTCCAACGGCTTGCGTTAGCGGTTTGGCGGGAGAACAAACTCCCAGATCGGGACAATGCCTTCGTTCAAAGTCCGCTCAAAACGCAGGGCCCACCGCCAAATCTACTGCACCCAATCAGGCTGGCGGGCCGTGATTTTCCCCTGCTGAATTATTTCTTATAATGTAACACAACAACTCCCCAACGAAACGTTTTTGAGCTGACAAGTTTTAATGTAAGGTTCTTGCCCGATTCGAACAAGCGGGGACCTTTTCCCGCAATGATCGGGTGAACGACAAAGTGATACTCGTCGATGAGATCCCATTGTGCAACTTGCGATGCGATGTTCAGCCCACCAATGGAAATGTTTTTCCCTGGCTGTTGTTTTAACTTCATGATCTCTTCTCGAAGATTTGAGTGCAGGAGCGTCGTGTTGTTCCACTCTACGCTCTTCAACATCGTTGAAAAGACGATCTTTGGCATGGCATCGAAAGTACGTGCGAATTCGTTGATCGCTTTCGTTTCCGATTGATTCACTGCAACATCGTGCCAGTACGGATACATCAAGTGATACGTGTTGCGTCCGAAAATTTCAACGCCTGTATCACGCAAGAGCCCGGTGAAGTACTCGTGCAATTCGTCGTCGACAATCCCCTCTTCATGGCCACAGTAGCCGTCTATCGTGATGTTGATTGCAAAAATAACTTTTCTCATTAGTTGTTCTGACATTATTTTAATCCTTCAGTATGCTTTTATTTGTGGGCTTGTTCCACATATTCGCGCAAGCGGGCGAGACCCCTGTCAATTATTTTTGCTGTCATGAAAATGTCCATCAGCCTCACAACCCCTACCTGTAATAAAAATCGCATCATCTTGCTTGATATTTCATCGGGAACAAATCCGCGGCTAATGGTCACACACGTGCCCTCAGGCACCTTTTCGAGCCGATAGGTAAAGATCATGCCTGCTGTTCCCATCGACGAATGCTGGCTAACGGAGTGGAACTGGAACAGGTGTGGACGCTCCAAAGCCATGATGGTGCATTCGTCGCGCATGACGTCCTTATCCATAACGCCGACCGAACGCCAGCGGCTGCCAACTTTCACAGTACCATCGTATAAAAGCTCCATTTCGGTCATCTCTCCCCAGTTCTTGTGGGAGGATACATCGAGCAGGTTGTCGTAGACCTGCTCTGGCGTTGCATGAATAACGATACTTCGTTCAAAACTGTAAGACATGTGATCTCCTTTGTTGATATTCACTTTATAAATTTACTTGGACTATGACATCAGATAAGTATCTGCCCAACGGTTTGCGTTACCTGCGTATGGGCGGACGTGGGCAATGCTTGGGAGCAGGAAAAACTCGAAGCCAGAAAAATGCTTGTAAATGCCGCAAACTCCCACACGTCAGGTGCACGCTGTGTTAGCCCGCCGCTCTATTCAGGCGTGACCGCCATAACTGAACGATTAATGTGCCAACTCCGACAAGGGCTATACCAAGAATTTGTCTTGAGTTTGATGGCTCATCTAAGAACAACCATGCCAGTATTGCAATCTGCGGCAACATCGTACTATTTATAATACTCAACTCAACAGCGGTAAGTGTTTTCAAGGTGTTATTCCACAATGTAAATGCAACTGCTGTATTGACAACCGCAAGCCAGCCTATGATTAGCCATTGCATAAGGTTAAGATTGCCAAAGCCTAAAGTCGTTGCTCCGATAATCAATAAAAGTAAACCGCCAATGCCCATGCTTATAGCCGTGACAAGAATAGGTGATAAACCACTTTGATGATAACTCGTCTACCCAATAAAGATGACCCTGAATTTGCTAAAACGCCGATAAACGCAATTATTAAACCAAGAATTTGTCCTGTGGGTATATCCAGTGGAAGGAAGTAAATAATTGCACCTATCACCGACAAGAGGATACCGCCCCATTGAATTATTGAAGGTGGCTCATCCTTAAGAAACTGCTCGACAATGCGACAAAAATCGGTGAGAAATTGAGCAGTAAACTCAAGGTAGCGGCAGGCAAAAAAGAAAGACTTATAAACTGCGCTCCCTGTGTCAAGGTGTAAAACACAAATCCAAGCAAAGCAAGTTGACCCCAAGTAGCACGAGAAAAAATGCGTAGTACATTTCGGTGAGTTGAGTTGATTAGAATAAATGAAATCAAGCAAAGGAAGGCAATGAAATAACGCAAGCCTGCGAAAGTAATGGCGGGTAGGCTGGCTTTTAATCCAACTTTGACAAGCACCCAAGATGTTGACCATAGAAAAGTTACAAACAATGCTTGTAGTACAGCATTGATATGTAACCTTGAGGTCATCGGTTCATTTTCCTTTATTGGCGAAGTACTGATTTGTAATTCATTGATAATTTGCAAAGAGCGGGCTAACTATTGGATATACTGCAAATATACCGTATAACCAATCAATCCGGTTTATTATACTGGTTTGGGCGGCCAGGGCAGGAGAAGGCCCGGTCGTGGTTTCCGCGGCCGGCTTCAACGCAGCACTTTGCCGAGAAAAGCAAGCACTGCGGCGTTGAACTGCCCGGGCCTCTGCAGCGGTGCGAAATGGCTCACGCCGTGGAGAATGACCAGCTCCGCATCCGGGATGGTCTCAGCGAGGTACTCGGCGTGTTCACGCTTAATAAATTCATCATGCTCGCTATGCACGATGGCGACAGGCACGCCGATCTGGGCCAGATCGTCCGCCGAATAATTGGGCTGCGTTCTTTGCATCAGGCCAACGGCGTTGGAAAACTCGTCGAACTGGTCTGGCGTGGCAGACAGCCGGGCGTAATCTTTGACATG
>CAVPJC010000017.1:0-437974 GCA_963705155.1 uncultured Chloroflexia bacterium
GCAAAATAGACCGGCGCCGCATGCGGCTCGCCATTCTCCCCACAGGTGGCAAGGGTCATGGCAGCCAGATCGAGCAACTCGAAGAGCGCCGGGTGGGCTATTTTTGCATTCCGGTCCATTCGGTGTACCCCTGATTCTCAATGCCCAGGCGCGCCAGCACGCGCCCGACGGTGTTGGTGACAACATCATCCAGGGTTTGCGGGCGGCATAAAAGGCCGGCACGGGTGGAAAGATGACCGCTCCAGCTTCAGCGGCCTGGTCCATGAGACGAATGTGGCCGCGATGCAGCGGGGTTTCGCGCACCACCAGCACCAGCGGCCGGCCCTCCTTAAGGGTCACATCTGCCGAGCGGGTGATCAGGTCACTGGCGTATGAATTGGCGATGGCCGATAGGGTCTTGATCGAGCACGGGATCACGACCATCCCCATGGTGTTGAAGGACCCGGAAGCGATCGCCGCGCCGATATCGGCATGATCGTAGTTAAAGTCCGCCAGGTCGGTTACATCACTCACCTTCCAGCTGGTTTCCTGAGCGATGGTGGCGCGGGCTGCCGGCGAGAGCACCAGGTGCGATGCAATCCCGGTTGGACGCAGCATCTGCAGCAGGCGAATGCCCAGGATCACCCCGGAGGCGCCGGTGATGCCGACCACAAGCCTGCCGGGTTTCACGTTTGAAATTTCCTCAGCTCCGGTCATTTTACACCCCAGTGGATGGCAATCGTCCCCAGCATCAATCGTTTGAAGCCCACTTGTTGAAAACCCGCAGATGCCAGGCGATCGGCCAACGGTTCGGCTGCCAAAAATTTTTCGGTAGAATCGGGCAGATACGAATAGGCGTCGCTTTGCCCGGTGATGATTTTTCCGAGTGCAGGGATGACCATGTGAAGGTGGAAGTTGATGAACGGTGAAAGCCAGTTTCGCGGCGGGCGGGTGGTATCGAGGGTCACGATCCGGCCGCCGGAACGCAGCACCCGATACTGCTCTGCCAGGGCGCGGGCAGGTCGCTCACATTTCGCAGCAGAAAACCCGAGACCACTGCATCAAAGGCGGCATCCTGGTAGGGAAGCTGCAGGGCGTCGGCAGCGGACCAATCCAGCTGCCTGCTCTGGCTGCGCTTCTGTCCGACCAGCATCATCTCGATGGTAAAATCCGACGCCACGGCCAGACACTCGGGACATTGGCGCAGGGCTTCGCGGGCCAGATCACCCGTCCCGGCGCCCAGGTCCAGAAGGCTGCTGCCTGCCGCCAGCTGCGCACGCCGGATCACTTCCCGGCGCCAGCGCACATCCTGTCCTGCCGTCATCAAACGGTTCATTAAGTCATATCGCTGTGCAATGCGAGCAAACATTCCCTGAACATAGCGGGCTCGCTCATTGCCTTTCAAATTCGCCATAATTTCTCCATGTGCACGAATCCTACCACGAAGGACGCAAAAACGCTCTCTGGGAATCACCATGCACGCGCCCGGATCCGGAAAACATCCCGGTAAATCTGATGATGCCGCCGGAAAGCTGAGCTATTCAGCCTGGCGAATGGTAAAATGGAACCCCTGGTCCGCAAGCCCGGCCGGCAGAACCCGGCGGCGGCGCGCGCTTATCCCGGAATAATTGGTGTTATACTTATGATAAATATTTTCATTATCGGTACTGGATTGTAGAATACTATGGCCCTCGACCGCTTCGGAAGAAATATTCACTACCTGCGCATCAGCCTGACCGATCACTGCAACCTGCGCTGCGTGTACTGCATGCCGGAAGATATGACCTTCCGCCCCAACGCCGAGCTGATGCAAGATGATGAGCTGATTCTGCTGGTGCGCCTGTTCACCAGCCTGGGTTTCGACAAGTTCCGCCTGACCGGCGGCGAACCCACCGTACGGGCGCACGTCGTTGACCTGGTGCGAGAGATTGCCGCAACTCCCGGTGTGCGCTCGCTTTCCATGACCACCAACGGCGTCCTGCTGGACCGCCTGGCCCGCCCGCTGGCACAGGCGGGTTTGCAGCGTGTCAATGTCAGCATCGACACATTAGACCCGGAAAAATTCCGCCGGGTGACGCGCTGGGGGTCGTATGAGGATGTCTGGCGAGGCATCCTGGCTGCTGAAGAGGCCGGATTGACCCCGCTCAAGCTGAATGCGGTAGTGGTGCGCGGTTATAACGAAGCCGATGTGGTTGATCTGGCCGGCCTGACGCTGGAGCACCCCTGGCAGATGCGTTTTATCGAGATGATGCCATTTGCCGGAGCCACCGACTTGCAGCTCAAGCAGGTGGTGACTGCCGCCGAGATCCAGGCGCGCATTGAAGCCGTCCACGGCCCGCTGCAGGTCGCTAACGACGGAGCGCTGGATGGCGAGGCCCGCCTGTTCCACCTGCCGGGGGCGCAGGGAGATGTGGGTTTCATCTCATCGGTTACCGAGCCGTTTTGTGCAGCCTGCACACGCGCCCGCCTCACCGCCGATGGGCGCCTGCGCCTGTGCCTGCTGCGCGAGGGCGAGGTAGACTTGCTCACACCGCTGCGGACCGGCGCCACCCTGGAAGAGTTACGCCAGATCATCTTGAACGGCATCTGGTATAAACCCTGGGGGCATGGTCTGGCTCAAGGGGTTATCCCTCTGAATCGCGTCATGAGCGAAATCGGGGGTTGATTTAGAAAATTTATTCAGTTCAGGGGTATAGGATGCCGTTTAAAAATGTGCGCGCCGTGGTGTTCGATCTGGATGGAACGCTGCGGCACAGCCGACCGGCTTATAACGATGTATTTTTTGAAATCGCAGCCCGCCTGGGGACGGAAGATGTGGCAGAAAATCGTAAACGCAGTATGCGTTGGCTGCATTACTACTGGGCGCAGTCTCCCGAGTTATTGGAAGATACGGAAACCTACGGGGATAACCAGGAAGATTTTTGGACCAACCATGCCCGGCGCGCTCTATCTGCCCTGGGATGTCTCCCCGGATCAGGCGCTGCACCTGGCGCCCGAGATCTACCGGCACATGACCGAGACCTTTAAACCCGAAGATTGGGTCCCACAAGATGTGCCGCTGGCGCTGCAGGCGTTAAGATCATCGGGCTTCCGCCTGGCGGTGCTGTCCAACCGGTCGCGATCCTTTCAGGAACAGCTTGAGACGATCGGGTTGGCAGGCTTTTTTGAGTTTGCCCTGGCAGCCGGTGAAATCGACTCCTGGAAACCTGATCCGGGGGGGTTTCAGCATGCAGTCGATCTCTTGAAGACCCCGGCCGAAGAGACACTCTATGTGGGGGATAATTATTACGCCGATGTGGTGGGCGCCCGCCGCGCCGGCCTGCAGGCGCTGTTGATCGATCCCGACAGCACCTTCCCGGATGCCGACTGCGCCGTTATCCGCTCGATGGCAGACCTGCCGGCCCTGCTGGCTGCCTGATCTATCGGGCGACCAGCCACAGCCAGGCAAGCGCTGCAAAGATCGCCCCCACCAGTGAACTGGCGAAATTGACCAGGTCGTTGTTCATCCAGCGCAGGCCGCGCAGGGGGCGGGTGGCGCTGCCGCAGTGGTGCTGCGGGTATCGTTCGGTCTCTTTTTGACAGATCGGGCACCAGTAGATCGCCTGGAGTGTGGCGCCCAGCAGCGAATTCGAAGGTCGACCCCAGCAGCCCGGCAAGCACAATGGCTGCCAGGCTGCCGGCAGCGCCGTTCGGTGGTTGTACCAGGGCCAGGGCGGGCAGGGCGATTACCAGCGAGCCCGCCAGTGCTGCCAGATAGCCCAGCGCCGACACTCCCCCGGAGGTGCCCTCTTCCACAATTTTCCCGGTTGTGATGAGCCGCGGCGGTGTGCGGTTGAAAACGCCCAGCTCGGTGGCCCAGGTATCGGCATTTACCGCCGCCATGGCCCCGGCAAAAGCCAGCCAGGGCCAGTCTTGCCCCGGGTAGGCGGCATGGCAGACTGCCAACAGGACGCCAGCGCCGCCGTTTGCCAGCACCTGAGCCCAATCGCGCCGGGAGCCCTTGGCATATTTTTGGCTGCCAGGCTGTTTACGGCGGGCGAAAGACGGGACAGGGCGCTGGAGGTGACTGAAAAAGATCAGCAGCAGGGCGGCCCAGGAAAGCCCGCCTAACCCGAAGATGATGCCGCCCGCCAACTGCGGCCGCGACAGCCCCACTGGCAGATAGCGCGCCAACCCGCCAGGCCAGCAGCCCAATAGCTGCGCCCAGCAGAAGCCCGATGAATAACTGGTAAACCATGTGCATATGCGGGGAAAAACTGTGGATAACTGGCGGGATAACGGTGGATAAAGGCATCTGGCTGGGGGAAAACTTAACGGTTTTGCAGGATAAAAAACACAGCAAATAAAAATATAACCGATACCAATGCTCCACTTCCCCACAGGATATAAGCCAGGGTCTGGCCTGGAGAAGCACCGGGCGAACCCGGCTGGCAGATTTGCTCCGGGCGGCGTTTCCTCTCGGCGGAAGAAAACCAGCCCCACAAAAAATCAATCAAAAAAAAGAAGACGCTGAGAATGGGCAGCAGCAGCAAACGTACAGCCGGAACGGCTTCGGCGCCAGCGATGAAGCCCAGCACGACCTGGGCGCGCCCGGGGGCAATCAGACTGACCCAGGTGAGCATCAACAGATTGAAGACCAGCCCGCCGAGCAAAAGCAGCCGGGCCGGCCGCGCCTGCCAGACGCGCACCAGCAAAAAGCCGGGGTACACCGACCGCTCCGGCAGCGGTGAAAGCGAACCCAGCTCCGAAAACTGGCGGTAGGCCTGCAGAAATTCATCCCGGTCTGCCGGTGAAATGGCGAAGATGACGTCCGGCGTGCCAATCAAAAGCAGGCGAGAAGCGCTGGCTGCCAGGTATTCCACCGCACCGCCCCCCTGCAAGCGGCGCAATCCCAGCACACCCCCGGGCCAGCGCAGCCAGGGCAGCGGCAGGGCAGGCGACTGCTCTTCGGATTTGCGGATCCACAACACCCGGTCGATTGGGATGTCTTCAATTCCAACCCCCAGTGCAGGCGCAGGCCATCGCGTTCCAACGTGTAGGCAGCAGATCGCAGGGCGTAGGCGCGGTAAGCCAGCATGGGAACCAGAGCCATTGCAATCAGCGCCGGCAGCAGGGCAGCCACAAAAACAGGGCCAATGTCGGCCTGTGCGGCCTGCCACAGGCCCCAGGCGCTGATCGCACCAGAAGCGATGGCGGCTGCCTGGAAGAGCCAAGCCCAGCCTGCGCTCGGGATGGAAGAAGTTCGATTCTGCTCATTGGTTGTCATTTATACCACAACGGACCGTGCAGTACGGATATTCTTCGCTTACAAAAAGCCCTGCGTTGAGAGCAAAGCGCCCTGGTCGGCCTTTCGCGACCAGGGGGTTTTGACGGATCTTATTTGATATTGTAGATGATATTGACATCCACCGAGAGCACCATCTGCCCAGGTGAGACCGGCACGCGGCACCGCCCACGCCGCCCAGCCCTTCGCTCGTAAGCCGGCATGGGTACGCTGCCGCCGTACACGTTGATGGTCTGGATCTTCGACCAGGGTCACTCCGGCAGGCTTCGGCCAGCTCCTGGGCCTGGGTACGGGCATCGGCCACGGCGCGACGCGGCGCCTCAGCTAGGGCTTTGCTTTCGATCAGCAGCATCGAACTGGATGCTGTTGATCGAGTTGGCGCCGGCCTTCACGGCTGCCGCCAGCACATCACCCATCTTGGTGATGTCACGCAGGGTGACGTACACGGTGTTATCCACCATGTAATTGATCGCACCGGTCAGTTTGCCGTTGTTATCATACTGCTGCTGCGGGGCGATGCTGAAGTTGGTGGTCTGGATGTCCTTTGGGTCGATCTTGAAGGTCTTGAGAGCGTCGGCCACTTTCTGCGAGTTGGCCGTGTTGGTATCCACCACCTCCGCCGCGTCGCTCCCTCACTGTGCACGCCGATCGAGATGTAGATGATGTCGGGGTTCAAGTAGACCTTGCCGTTGCCGCTGACATTGAGCGTGCGGGGCGGGGGCGCGGCGCTGGTCATCAGATTGCGCCCGGGCAGTGCTGAAAGCTGCGCTGCCGAGGGCGCTGACCAGAGCGGCTGCCAGCAGTAAGCTGGCGATGATCAAAGTATTTTTACGCATGGGTTCATCTCCTTAATCGTTCCATTCCTTTCGAGATACGCTTTTGGCGCTTTACACATTGAGTGTATTGGGGTTATGACGCTGCTTCGATCTGAAATGTTCCACGGCAGGCAGGATTTCAAACAGAATTCTTACATAAAACGCATGTTCGCTTAATCAGGCTAATGTTATAATCTCAGAACTTATGCAGTTGGTGGGATGATGCACCTCCCCTGAACTGCGTAACTCTTAAACAGATTTGTATGGTATTAGCGTTTACCTGCTCCTGAAAAGGACTTTCTCCTATGATGCGATTTGACCGTTTCACCGAGCGCGCCCAGGAAGCGGCCCAGCGGGCTGCTGAAATCATCCAGCGCTACGGGCACAACCAGATTGATACCGAGCACATCCTGCTGGCGCTGATCGAGCAGCCGCAGGGTGTGATCCCGCAAATATTGGAATATCTGAAGGTCGATTCCGCGGTGCTGACCGAGCGGCTGGATTACATCCTGCGCACCAGCCCCAAAGCCAACATCTTTGGCGGCGGCGCCGGGCAGATCTTCATCACCCCGCGCGTCAAGCGCATTATCGATCTGGCCAACGAAGAAGCCAACCGACTGAAAGATGAATACATCTCAACCGAGCACATCTTCCTGGCGATTTTGAGCGAGCGCAGCACCCCGGCAGCCCGCCTGCTGGAAGGGGCCGGGGTGACCCGCGACCGCGTGTACGACGCCATCCAGCAAATCCGCGGCGGGCAGCGCGTGACCGACCCGCAGGCCGAAACCCGCTACCGCACGCTCGAAAAATACTCGCGCGACCTGACCCAGCCTGGCCCGTGAAGGCAAGCTGGACCCGGTGATCGGCCGTGATAATGAAATCCTGCGCGTGATGCAGATCCTCTCCCGCCGCACCAAGAATAACCCGGTGCTGATCGGCGAGGCCGGCGTGGGTAAAACCGCCATCGTTGAAGGCCTGGCGCAGAAGATCGCCACCAACGATGTGCCTGAAATCCTGACCGGCAAGCGGGTCGATGTCGCTGGATCTGGGCGCGATGATCGCCGGCTCGCGTTTCCGCGGCGAGTTCGAAGAGCGCCTCAAGGTCGCCATTGAAGAAATGCAGCGGGCTGCCGGCGAGGTGATCCTGTTCATCGACGAGCTGCACACGGTGGTGGGCGCCGGAGCGGCCCAGGGCGCCATGGACGCTTCCAATATGCTCAAGCCGGCCCTGGCGCGCGGCGAGCTGCAGTGCATCGGCGCGACCACGCTGGATGAGTACCATAAACACATCGAAAAGGACGCCGCCCTGGAGCGCCGTTTTGCGCCGGTGTATGTGGAAGAGCCCAGCGTGGATGACACAATTCAGATGCTGCGCGGTCTGCGCGACCGCTACGAAGCCCACCACAAGGTGCGCTTCTCAGACGACGCCCTGGTGGCGGCGGCGCGGCTTTCTTCCCGCTATGTCACCGACCGCCACCTGCCCGATAAAGCCATCGACCTGATGGACGAGGCGGCTGCCAAGCTGCGTGTGGCGCTTTATTCCCTGCCGCCGGACTTGAAGATTGCCAAAACCGAGATCGACCGCCTGTCTGCTGAAGAAGAGCAGGCCGGCGTGGAGCGCGATTACGAACGCGCCGCTCAGAAGAAGGCCGAGCGCCTGCGCCTGGAAACAGAATTTCAGGAAAAGCGCGACCAGTGGGAAGCGGAACACCAACTGGACGAGGTGGTGGATGTCAATGACATCGCCGAGGTGGTGGCGCAGTGGACGGGCATCCCGGTGACCCAGATGATGGAAACCGAGTCCACGAAACTGCTGCAAATGGAGCAGCGGCTGCACGAGCGCATCAAAGGCCAGGATGAGGCCATCGGCGCCATTTCAGACGCCATCCGGCGCGCCCGCTCGGGTCTCAAAGACCCGCGCCGCCCCAACGGTTCGTTCATCTTCATCGGTCCATCGGGCGTCGGCAAAACCGAGCTTGCCAAGGCTCTGGCCGAATTTTTGTTCGATGACGAAGACGCCCTGGTGCGCATTGACATGAGCGAGTACCGCGAACAGCACACGCGTCAGCCGCCTGTTTGGCGCCCCGCCCGGATACGTGGGCTACGAAGAAGGCGGCCAATTGACCGAGGCCGTGCGCCGCCGCCCTTACCGCGTGATCTTGTTCGATGAAATCGAAAAAGCTCACCCGGAAGTCTGGAACGCCCTGCTGCAAATCCTGGATGATGGCCGCCTGACCGACGGTCAGGGCCGGGTGGTGGATTTCCGCAACACCGTGCTGATTATGACCAGCAACCTGGGGACCGAGTTTGTGCGCAAATCGGGCAGCCTGGGCTTCTTGCAGCGCAAGGATGACAGCGAAGAGCGGGCCGCCGCACGAGAAAATCGAGAAGGCGCTCAAGAGCACCTTCCGGCCCGAGTTCCTGAACCGCATTGATGAGATCATCACCTTCTCCCATCTCACGCTGGAACAGATGCGCGAAATCGTCGATCTGCAAATGAAGGAAGTGCAGGAGCGCCTGCAGGAACACGGCCTGAACGTGGAGCTGACCGAGGCAGGACGCAACTGGCTGGCCGACGTGGGTTACGACACCACCTTCGGCGCCCGGCCGCTGCGCCGCGCCCTGCAGAAGTACGTGGAAAGCCCGCTTTCGGTGAGCGTGCTCAGCGGTGAGTTTGCCTCAGGAGATAAGATCCTGGTGGATGTGGATCCGGAGAAGAATATTATCGTATTTCACAAGGCTGGCGAACCCATGCCTGCCGCTCAGACGGCAGACGTAGAAGCATCTGCATGAGCCGGCTGGCTGAAGATGAGCTTGCTGGCTGACAAGATGCTGGTTTTGTTTGCCATACTGGCGCTTGGCTCGCTTGTCGGCCAATTGAGCATCCGCGGCGTTTCACTGGGCGCCGCGGGTGTTTTATTTACCGCGCTGGTCTTTGGTCATTTTGGCGGCAGTGTGCCTAAAGAGGTGATGGACCTGGGGCTGCTGCTGTTTGTGTATGCGGTGGGGCTGCAGGCCGGGCCGCGCTTCTTCCGCACCTTCCGGCGGCACGGCCTGCGTTACGTGGCGATCGCCGGGGTCACATCGGGGACGGGGCTGCTGGCGGCTGTGGCAGCCGCCTGGTATCTCAAATTGCCCTATGCGCTGGCTACCGGTCTGTTCACCGGCGCTCTCACCTGCACACCCGCCCTGGCGGCTGCCATCGATGTCATCGAGCGCGCCATCCCGGGCGGGAGCGCGGCCGCTTCGGTGGGCTACGGGATTGCCTATCCATTTGGCATGATCGGCGTCGTCCTGCTGATCCAATTCCTGCCCGCGCCTGACACGCCGTAACCTGCAGCAGGAGGAGGCCCAATGGGAGCGCGAAAGACAGCTCCAGGAGCCAGCCCTCCAGGCCCGCCAGTTCCGCATCACCAACCCCAACTGCGCCGGGCTGCGTGTGAGCGAGATCAACCCGCACCGCATGTCGCTGGCCAATATCTCACGCGTCAAGCGCGGTGAGCAAATCTTTGCAACCACCCCCGACCTGGTTTTGCAACAGGGCGATGTCGTCATGGTGGTGGGCAGCGAGGAAGAGCTGGATAAAATGCGCCTGGTGTTGGGCGAAGAGACCCGCGAGCGCATGGATGTCAACTCGAATGTGCTCAGCGTGGATGTGGAAGTCACCGAAGAATCGCTGACCAACAAAAAACTGGCGCAGATGCGCGCCTGGGAGCGCTACAACATCGTCATCACACGCATCCGCCGCCAGGGACTTGAGATCGCCCCAACCGGCAATGTGACCCTGGAGATGGGCGATCACATTCGCGTGGTGGGCGATAAGGCCGCGGTTGAGGCTTTTGCCGCGCTGGTCAACCGTTCGCCGCGCAAGGCCGATGAAACCCACATGGCGCCCTTCCTGGTGGGGCTGCTGGCCGGGATCGCCCTGGGAGCGCTGCCCATCTCTCTGCCCAATGGCATCCAGGTGCGCCTGGGTTCAGCGGGCGGGGCTTTCCTGGTGAGCCTGCTGGTGGGGCACTTTGGCGGCATCGGGCGTCTGCGGCTGCATGTGCCCGCTGCGGCCAAAAACCTGACCCGCGAGCTGGGCCTGATGTTATTTCTGGCAGGCGCCGGGGTGAACGCCGGGGCGCATTTTATGGAAATCTTGCGCCAGCAGGGCGCCAGCCTGCTGCTGGCAGGTGTTTTTATCACCACCAGCACGGTTCTGGCCGGTTACCTGCTGATGGAACGGGTGTACCGCATGAATACACTTGCCAGCATGGGTGCGCTGTGCGCCTGCATGACCAACCCCCCGGGCCTGGGAGCGGCCAACAGCCAGACCGAGACCGATCTGCCCACGCTCTCATATGCCAGTGTGTACCCTGTGGCTCTGATCTTTAAAATTCTAATGGCGCAGGGGCTGGTGGAATTGCTGCGCCGCCTGGCCGGCGGGTGACAGTTGCATGCATTTGTCACGCTAAATGTCCCGGCTGGAGTGATGTTTGTCTAGGCAATGAGGATGTTTGCCACTAGAACTAAGCGGCAAATTTGATTACAGTGGTTATCAGCAGAAGACCGAGCCATTTCATATGCCAGACGATATCCTGGATCAATTACCGCTTTTTGAAGGATTCACCGCCGAGCAACGCCGGCTGATCAGGCCGCTGTTCACCCCCACCGATTGCTACGCCGATGTGGCGCTGTTTGAGCAGGGGGCACCTGCGGAGTATCTCTACCTGGTCGTTGTTGGAGAGGTAGCCATCCGCTACAAACCCGACGACGGCCCGGAGCTGCTGGTGGCACGCGTGCAGCCGGGCGGTGTGGTGGGGTGGTCGGCGGCGCTGGGCAGCCGCACGTACACCTCGGGAGCAGTTTGCACAGTTTACACCCAGATGCTGCGGGTAAGCGGGGCAAATCTGCGCAATCTGTGCAACCAGCATCCCGAGACGGGTATAATGATCCTGGAGCGCCTGGCGGCAGTGATCGCCGAACGCCTGCGCAACACCCACGAGCAAGTGATGAAGCTGTTGAAACTGGGCCTGCGGGCCTCCGTCCATTCCACGTAGGAGGAAACCATGGTCGACCCTGAATACGAAGAACGCTTAAAAGCACTGATTGTGCGTTTGAGCGCCTATATAGAACATTTTCACGGGGGCAATGTGCAGTATCTGAGCTACGACGGGCACACCCTCAAGGTGCATCTGGGCGGGGCCTGCCTGGGCTGCCCGCTGCAGCCGAGCACCCTGCACGGCTGGGTGGAAGGCACCGTGCGCCAGTTCTTCCCTGAAATCGAAAAGGTGGAGGCGGTCACCGAAGTCGAAGCCGGGTAAACCTTCGCCCAAAAGCTATCACCGAACAACTTGCATCAAGAAGCCTGGCCTCAGGTTGATCCTGTGGGCCAGGCTTTGTCATACTCAACTCCTGAAAGCAGGCTGCTTTCCCAGGTTGTCCCAGTTCAATACGTCATGGCGCAGCCATCGGCGCGGCCGTCGCTGCCGCCCCACAGCACGCCGCTTTCAGCCTCGCGCAGGATGACCTGGCCGCGCCCGAAAAGCGCCCGGTTGTAGCCGCCCACCGAAACCAGCGGGTGGCCCATGCCTTCCAGGGCTGCATAGATTTCGGCGGGTAGGCCTTCTTCGAGAGCGACGCGCCCGCCGCCGGCGCCATCTTCAATGCAAAAGCGCGGCCGGTCGAGGGCAGCCTGCGGGTCGAGACCGTCATCCAGCAGGGCGCAGGCCACCTGCACATGCCCCTGCGGCTGCATGAAACCGCCCATCACGCCGTAGCTGGCGTAGAGCGTCTCACCGCTGACGGGCGCATCGCAGGGGATGTCGCCTGAGGCTTGAGAGGGTCGGGTAATCAGGGCGGGGATGATCGTGTGGTAGGGTCTTTTACCCGGGGCCAGGGCGTTGGGGTGCCGCGGGTCCAGGCTGAAATTGTGGCCGCGGTTCTGCAGGCTGAAGCCCCAACCGGGCGGCACGATGCCCGTACCGAAGCCCATGTAATTGCTGTTGATGAACGAGCAAGCGTTGCCCTCGCCATCCACCACGCTCAGGTAAATGGTATCGGAGGCAGCGGTGGGAACGCCGCGGCGAGGATCCAGCGTGGCGCGGGCGGGGTCGATCAGCGCTCTGCGGGCGGCGGCATATCCCCTGGAGAGCAGCCCGCGCAGCGGAGCCGGGTTGGAAACCGGATCGGCCACATACCAGGCCGTATCGGCAAAGGCCTGGCGCATGGCTTCGATCTGCAGGTGCAGGCGCTGCGCCGATAGAGGCGGCAGACCGGCAAGATCGAAACCCTCCAGGATATTGAGGGCGATCAAAGCCGCCAGGCCCTGCCCGTTGGGCGGGCACTCCCAGATGCGCAGACCGCGGTAGGTGGTGTGGATGGGTTGGTCCCAGGTGGAGAAGTGCGCCGCCAGGTCTTCCAGGCTCAGGCAGCCGCCAGCCTGCTGAACGGCCTCCACCAGGGCTTCGGCGATGGGACCCTGGTAAAAAGCGCTCCTGCCGCCCTCGGCCACGCGGCGCAGCGTGCGCGCCAGCCCCGGGTTGCGGAAGATTTCGCCGGGGTGCGGGGCGCGCCCGGTGATGGTCAATTCCAGCCCGCCCGGAGCGTGTTTCAACTGCCGCTCGACGCCCCTCGCCCAGAAATGGGCGGTCACTGGCGTCACCGGGAAGCCGTCTTCAGCCAGGCGCACGGCGGGAGCCAGCACCGCCCTCAGCGGCAGACGTCCAAAGCGCTCGACCAGGTCGCACCAGCCGGCGCAGGCGCCCGGCACGGTGATGGTGTAGGGGTGGAAGGGCGGGAGGGCGCTGCCCAGGCCCTCCTGCTGCAGGCGTTCCAGGCTCAGGGCGGCGGGGGCACGGCCGGAGCCGTTCAGGGCGCTCACCTCACCGCTGGCGGCCTCGAAATACAGCCCAAAACAATCGCCGCCCAGACCGGTGGAGGTGGGCTCGGTGACGTTGAGGGCGGCGGCGCTGGCTACGGCGGCATCGGCGGCTGTGCCGCCCTGCGCCAGCACTTCCAGCCCGGCAGCCACCGCCAGCGGCTGCGATGTGGCGACCATGCCGCGCTGTCCCAGGACGGGTGAGCGGCGGGAGGTGAACTGGTAGTCAGTGTGCATCAGGTGGTTTTCCTTTCTGCGTCATGCTCTTCGGCGGGCCGCAGAAGGCGAAAACTGCGGTAAAGAGCCAGGTCGTATATGATTTTCAGTCCGCCGGAGATAAAAAACGGCGCTCCCAGCCAGGCAGGATTGGCCAGCAGCGATCCGGCGATGACCGGCGCCAGCGATGAGCCGACGGTGCGGGCGATGCCGGTGATCCCGGCGGCAGCCGAGCGCTCGTCAGGCTCGACCACCGCCATGGTGTACGATTGGCGCGTGGGTACATCCATCTGCGAGATGCTGAAACGCAGCAGCAGCACGGTAATCGCCAGCGGCAGGTTGGGCATGAGCGGAACCAGCATGAGCAGCAGGTTCGAAGGGATGTGGGTGAAGACCATGGTGTTGATCAGGCCGACTCTGGCGGCAATGTGGGCTGCGCTCAAGGCTGAGATGCCCGCCAGGATATTGGCGCAAAAGAAAATGCCCCCCAGCAGAGCCGGCTGCACGTTAAAGCGCACGTGAAACCAGTAGGCCACCATGCTTTAAATCACGAAGCCGCCCGCAAAGGCGTCCAGGGAGAACAGGGCTGAGAGCTTCAGTACCACCCGGCGTGATTTGTGCAGGCCCAGCCAGGCCGCCTTGGCCTCAGGTTTCTGAGGCGAAACGGGTGTTGAGGCAGCTTCCACACGGGTGGAGAGCCGGGAAAACAGGCCCGCCAGCGCCAAACCCATCAGGGCGTAGCCGCTGACCACCACCTGGTAGCTGATCAGAGGGCGAAGGCCGGCGCCCTGCAGCGCCTGAGCCAGCCCACCGGCGCACAGCGCGCCCAGCGGCAGTGGCGAACGAGCCCACCAGGTTGTACCAGGCAAAGATGCTTGTGCGCTGCCTGCCGGGAACAATCTGCGAAAGCGCCGCCTGCTCCACCGCCAGGAAAGGCCCAATCTCATTCCCGCTCGGGCTGATCACGCCGATGGTGGCTGCCAGGATTAATACCGGGTAGCTGCGGGTAAAGGCAAAAATCAGCCCGGCAAAGACCATCAGGGCTGCCCCAATGATGAGCATGCGGCGGCGGCCCAGGCGGTCGGCGTTGGTGGTGATCCACAGGGAGATGACGGTATCACCTGCCAGAGTCAGGGTGAGCAGCAGACCAATTTGCGCCTCGCTCAGCCCGACTTCTGCCAGGTACAGCGCCAGGATGACAGATAAAAAACCGTAAGCAAACAGGCGCGCCATACGCGTGAAAAAAAGCAGGCGCACATCCATCGCCGGGCTCTCCGGCTGCAAGGCTGGTTGAGTGGCTGGCAACCTGGCTCCTTAGCGAAATGCGCCTTGATATTTCCCCTGCTGCACCATCGCCTGGCAGTAGGCATACAGGGCGTCGTAAACGATCCACTCGGCGGCGTTGACTGCATGGTCATCGGGGTAACCCAGGTGGCGGAAGCCCTCGGCAATCGCTTCCAAACCGGGCCCTTCAGGCTGCTGGTACAGGCTGTTATCGGTGTCGGCGCCGTTGACGATCCTTCCCAGCAGGGTCAAGGCAGGATCAGCTGCCAGGTTGTATTTTTCCAGGATGGCCTCAAAAGAACATTTTTGGCCGTTGTGACCCAGCTCCACGCCCTTGACATCGTAAGGGATGGCGCCGGTGCGTTGGGCGGTTGGCAGGACTTCATCAGCAGGCAAAAATAGAAATTCTGCCCGGGGATCAACAAATTTCTTGATCAGCCAGGGGCAGGCGACGCGGTCAACCTTTACATGTTGGCGTGTGATCCATTGCATGCGAAACCTCCGGGATTAGTTGTGGTTGTCTCAGGGTGAGATTAACGCGCCCGCACTTCAATGCCGCTGCCGGCTATCACCTCGCCGATCGGCCACAGCGGCTGCCCGGTCTCGGCGGCGCGCTCCAGCAGTCCGTCCAGCTTCTGCGGGGGCACAGCCAGCAACAGACCGCCGCTGGTTTGCGGGTCGAAGAGCAGCATCCGGGAGGCCTCGTCGATCTCGGGATCGAAGCGGACATGCGGGCCGAAATACAGGCGGTTATCTGAGGCGCCGCCCGGAAAGATGAAATCCGCCGCGTAGCGCTGTGCGCCGTGGATGAAAGGTATCTGCTCGTAAACCAGGCGCAGACCCACGCCGGAGGCCTGCGCCATCTCCCAGGCGTGCCCCAGCAGGCTGAAACCGGTGATATCCGTACCGCCGTGCAGGCCGGTTTCTACCGCAAGCTGACCGGCGGTTTTGTTAAGGCGCTTCATCCAACCCACCGCTTCGGCAAGGTCGGCGGGGTCAACCAGATCGCGCTTGAGGGCCGTGGTGGTCACGCCAAAACCCAGCGGCTTGCTCAACACGAGCACATCCCCCGGACGGGCGCCGCCTTTGGTGATGATCTGGGCCGGATCAACAAAACCCACCACGATCAAGCCGTATTTTGGCTCTTTATCCTGGATGGTGTGCCCGCCGGCGATGACCACACCGGCCTGCCGGGCAGTTTCGGCGCCGCCGCGCAGAATTTCGCCGCTGATTTCAGGCGGCAGGTCTGGCGGCAAGGCAGCCAGATTCAGCGCCAGGAAGGGCTGCCCGCCCATGGCGTACACATCGGAGAGGGCGTTGGCGGCCGCGATGGCGCCGTAATCGTAAGCGTCATCCACCACCGGTGTAAAGAAATCGGTGGTGACCACCAGGGCGCGGCCGTCTGCCAGCCGCCAGATGGCGGCGTCATCGGGGTCATCCAGCCCGACCAGCAGGTCAGGGTAGTCCGCCGGGTTGAAGATATTTTTAACCGGACGCAGAACCTGCGCCAGCGCTTCTGCGCTTAACTTGGATGCTCAACCCGCGCAGTTGGAGAGGCTGGTCAGGCGAATCTGGCGTCCGGAGGGGGCAATCGGGCTCATGCTGTTACGGTATGGTGGTGGGGGCCGGCGTTGGAGCCGGGGTGGGCAGTGTATCTGGCGTGTAGGTTGTGCCCTGCGGCAGCGACGACCCCATATTGGGCAGCGGCAGCAGGTAGGGCGTATCGTTGGGCACCAGCATCACCTGGATGCCCGGCGCCAGCTTGGAGATATACTGGTAGGTGAGCAGCTCCTGGTTTTCCTTCAGAGCCGCGGCAATCAGCTCGAGCGCTTTGGCTTCAGCCTGGGCCTGCAGGATGCGGGCGTCGGCGTCGCCTTTGGCGCGGATCACGGCTGCGTCGGCGGCGCCCTGGGCGGTCTGGCGGGCCTGCTCGGCTTCCTGGCGCTTGGATTCAACCACCAGCTTGGCCTGCTGGGCTTGCTGCTCGGCGATCTGCTTCTGTTCTATCGAAGCCGAATATTCTGGTGAGAAGGTGATATTACGCAGCAGGAAATCCACCAGGGTCAGGCCGTTCTCAGACAGCTTGGCAGTCAAGGAATCCCGGATTTGCTTCACCATTTCATCGCGTTTACTGGTGACCACCTGCTCCACACCGAACTGCGAGATGACGTCACGGATGATGCCGCGCGATAGCGGGCGGATCAGTTCATCGGTATAGCGGTTCTGCCAGGCGATGTGCACCAGGACAACTTTAGATGGATCGATGGCGTAGAGCAGGGAAGCATCGATGAAAATCTCCTGCCCGTCGGAGGTGCGCGCCGTAATCGAGTCGTCACCTTTGATCTGGCCTTCGCTGGCAGCAATCGACATGGTGTAGCTCTGTTTGGAGATCGGGTATATGACCACGTTTTCCACAAAGGGCACGATCCAGCGCAGGCCGGGTTCCAGGGCCTGCTGGCGGTAGCCGGGCGAGACTGCCGTGATGACCACGCCGCGCTCATTGGGAGCGATGAACACCAGTCCGGCGCTCACCGAGGAGAGGATCATCGCAGCGATCCCGATAACAATGACCAGCGTCATAGCGCCGCGGGTGCTCTGGCGGCGGGAAGCGCGCATAACGGCAATCACAACCGTGCCGGCAAACAGCAGGATAGAAAAAGTGGCAATAATCTGAATAACACTTGCGACGTTCATGGAATAACCTCCTTGGTTACTGCAACAATGCAGAGAGATTATACTCTTGTTTGCTCGCGCAGCCTGTTGTTGCCCGGGGCGGGGAATTGTGATACCATGCAGCCATGCGAATTTACCAGGGGCGGGTGAGCGATGTGCGGCTGGATGCCGCCGGACAGCCGGCGGCGTGGATTGAATGCCCGCCGGAGGCCGTGCCTGCCGCCGGGCAGTACCTGGCGGGCAGAGACCCCGGAGGCGATGAGCCCCTGGCGGCTGTGCTCTTCGCCGCCGAGATGGCCCAAGGCGGCTTTCTGGCAGCGCCGCCGCTGCCGCGCGGCTGGGGACCCGGCACTGCCCTGGAACTGCGCGGCCCGCTGGGGCATGGATTTCACCTGCCGCCAGGCGCCAGGCGGGTGGCGCTGGTGTCCCTGGATGCCACATTGGCACGGCTGCTGCCGCTGCTGGCGGCGGCCCTGGCGCAAGGGGCGAGTGTGAGCGTATCTGGCATATCGCCGCTGCCGCGCCTGCCCAGCCAGGTGGAGGCTTCTCCGCTGGAAGATTTACCGGGTGTGCTGGCCTGGGCCGATTACCTCGCCCTGGAGGTTCCGCTGAGCGGCCTGGCGCAGCTCAAAACCCGCCTGGGGCTACCCACTGGCGCGGTGATCCCCTATGCCGGTCAGGCGCTCATCCTGGCGGATATGCCCTGTACAGGCGCAGGGGCGTGCGGGGTCTGCGCACTGCCGGTGAGCCGCGGCTGGAAGCTGGCCTGCAGCGATGGGCCTGTCTTCGATCTCAATGAACTGGAAATCCCATGAACATCCTGGCCGTTTTTGCTCACCCCGATGATGAAACCATGCTGGCGGGCGGCACGCTGGCGCTGCTGGCGCGTGCCGGCGCCCGGGTGCATTACCTGTGTGCCACGCGCGGTGAAGGCGGCGAGACTGGCGAGCCGCCTCTGTGCTCGCTGGAAGAGTTGGGTGAGGCGCGCGAGCAGGAGCTGGTCTGCGCCGTGCGCGCCCTGGGAGGGCGCAGCCTGACCTTCCTGGGTTACACCGATCCCCGCGTGGGACCTGATAACGAGCTGTACGCTTACACCCAGGACCTGACCCTTCTGGCGGGGCAGGTGGCTGCCAGCATACGCCAGTTCCAGGCGGATGTGGTTCTGACACACGGCTCCAACGGTGAATACGGCCACCCGGCCCACGTGCTCACCCACCAGGCGGTGAGCCTGGCGATTGCATCTCTGGGCGGTGAGGCGCCTGTTTTCTACAGCGTGTCCGGCGCTTTCCCGGAGCATCCCCGCCCGCGTCTGGCCAACCAGGACGACCCGGCGCACATTGTCCTGGATATATCCCCGGCCCTGGAACAAAAGACTGCCGCGGCGCTTTGTCACCGCACGCAGCACGCCCTTTTCGTGCGCCGCCCCTCCAGAGAAAATGGACGCCCAATGACGGTGCCGGAAGTGATTCTGCAGGTCGAAGCGCTACACCGGGTTTATCCGGCGGTAAAGACAAACCGGAAGATGCGCTGGCCCGGGCACTCCAGCCCTGGATGATCCCGATGAGCAGTTGAGCCATGCCGAAATTTGACCTGGTTTTCAAGACCCCGCTCATGAACGCCGCCGGCATGCTGGGTTTCGCCCCCGACCCGCATGGCATGCTCGACCTGAGGCGCCTGGGGGCCTTCATCACCGACCCGCTCAGCCCGGAGAGGCGCACTCCCGCACAGGGGAGGCGCTTTATCTCTTACCCGGGCGGTTTTCTGGTTCACACGGGTTATCCCAACCCGGGTTTGCGGGCTGCGCTGCGGCGCTATGCCCCGCGCTGGAAAACGTCCCAACTGCCGGTGCTGGTGCATCTGCTGGCTCAGAGCGTGGGAGAGCTGCAGGAGATGCTGCCGGCCCTGGAAGCTCTGGAGGGGGTGATGGGGGTGGAGATCGGCATACCTCCTGATGCCGACCGGCAGGTGGTGGCGGCTTTTGCCCGGGCGGCTCAGGGGGAGCTGCCTGTTATCCTGCGACTGGGGTTAGATCAAGCCCGGCCATTTGCGGGGACGGCGCTGGAAAATGGCGCCTCGGCGGTCAGCCTGGGAGCGCCGCGCGGGGTGCTGACCGGCCCCTCCGGAGAGTTGGTGCAGGGCAGGCTGTACGGCCCGGCAGTGTACCCGCTGGCCCTGGGGGTGGTGCGCAGCCTGGCAAAAGACGGCCTGGTGGTGATCGCTGCAGGCGGGGTGTACACACAGCAACAGGCCGACGCCATGCTGGCTGCCGGCGCGCTGGGTGTGCAGCTTGATGCGGTACTGTGGCAAGGAGGGTATAGATGGGTGACACAGACCACAAGATTAGGGAAGTAGGATCTGATCTCAGCTAGGGCGATTTTTCCAGCCAGATGGTCACGGGGCCGTCGTTGGCGATTTCCACCAGCATGTGGGCGCCGAACTCGCCGGTCTGAGTGGGTGCCCCTTGCTGGCGCAGCAGAGCGGCAAAACGCTCCATCAGCGGGCTGGCGATATCCGGGCCAGCGGCGTCTGTAAAAGACGGGCGCCGCCCCTTGCGTGTATCGGCATACAGGGTGAACTGTGAAACCACAATCGCCTCGCCGCCGGTATCCAGCAGCGAGCGGTTCATTTTCCCCTCGTCGTCCTCGAAAATGCGCAGGTTGGCGATCTTTTCCACCAGATAGCGCGCCTGTTCTTCGCCATCTTGCGGGCCAACCCCCAGCAGGATGACCAGTCCCGGCCCGATCTGGGCCACGGTTTTACCGGCTACGCTCACCCTCCCGGAAGAGACCCGCTGGATTAATGCGCGCATGGGGTCACCGGCTCAGGGCAGTCCCACAGCGTCGCGGACTTCATCCATGGTCTGGCGGGCAATGGCCTGGGCGCGCGCCTGCCCCTGCCGGAGCATGCCCCACACGTTGTTGGGGTCCCTGGCGATCTCCGCGCGGCGGAGACGGAAGGGCTCCAGGTGGGCGTTCAGATTCTTCGCCATGAGCTGTTTGCACTGCACACAGCCAATGCCCGCCGTGCGGCACAGGGTGTTGATCTCGGCGACCTGATCTGGCGACGAAAACACCTTGTGCATCGAGAAGACGTTACACACATCCGGGTTGCCGGGGTCGCTGCGGCGGATGCGCGCCGGGTCGGTGACCATGGTCATGACGCGCTGCTGTGTTTCTTCGGGGGTAGCAGCCAGCTCGATGTGGTTGTCCAGGCTCTTGCTCATCTTTTGCTGCCCATCGGTGCCGATCACCTTGGGGTATTCGGTGGCCTTCATCTGCGGCTCGATGAGCACGTTGGTGTTGTAGCGGTAGTTGAAGGAGCGCACCACCTCACGGGTAAACTCGATGTGGGGAAGCTGGTCGATGCCGACCGGAACCGTATCGGCCTTGTACAGGGCGATATCGGCCGACATGAGCACCGGGTAACCCACCAGCCCGTAGTTGATGTTATGAGGGTGCATGCGCACCTTCTCTTTGAAGGTGGGCAGGTCGGTGAGCTTGCCCAGCGGGGTGACCATGGAGAGAATGGTGTGCAGTTCGGTCACTTCGGGGACGTGCGACTGGATGAAAACGATGCTCTCCTCCGGGCGGATGCCGGCGGCCAGAAAGTCCAGCGCCATCTCGTAGGTGTTCAAGCGCAAATTTTCGGTGGTCTCAACCGTGGTCAGGGCGTGCAGGTCGACGATGCAGTAAACACAGTTGTATTCATCTTGCAGAGCCACGTAGTTCTGGATGGCGCCCAGGTAATTACCCAGGTGCTGGCGACCGGTGGGTCGGGCGCCGGAGAAGACGCGGCCTTTGGTCTTAATCACAGGGAAACTCATACACCCTCCAGCAGGATTTTGCGGACCAACCCGGCAATCTCGCCTGGCTCGACATGGCGGTGGGTTTGCAGCTTGGAATAGATCAGGCGCTCGTTGACGCTGACCTCAAAGCGGCCTCCGTCGGAGGGCACCAGCGTCACAGCCTGGATTTCAGGCTCAAACGTTTTGACCAGCTCGGCCGTTAGACCAACGGCGCGATCGGTATAGTGTCAGACAGCGCAGTAAACGATCTGGATATTGAGCAGCATGGTGGTCAGTCCTTCTTGCCGGTAAAGTATAACATAAGAGACCGTTAAACTGGCCGGGGTGCATCAGGTAATCGGTTACGATCGTTCCGAAAGCCTTGTTGAGTGCGCACGAGCATTGACGGAGAAGCAGCGCAACTATGGAAGGTCATTCAGTGACCAAAATATTTAAGGCATTAATCCCAGGCAATCGTAAGGACAATTATTGAGACTAATTTTGCATTCATTCTTGAACTTAATGGGAAAAATATAATGTTTGAGGTTTGTGACAAACGTCACAAAAAAAAACATAACAAAGGACACTATTTTCCTGGCAGAATATCCTCTATGCTGAACACATCAAGGTCATTCTCGCCCATCGTGCTGCATGAAGGAGAGAAAGCCCATGTGTCCCTCTTTCGCAAGTTAGGCGTATTCTTTACCCTGTTTCACCTGATCCTGATCCTCTCATGCTGCTGCCCGGACTGGTGCCCACGCCCACCCGGGCAGCTTCTTTGTACCAGGCCGGCGACGGCACGCCCACCCCCACACCATCCGAGACGCCTGGCGTCAGTGAGACGCCATCGGCGAGCGAAACACCCAGCCCAATCTCGACGGCTGAGGTTATCACCTCCACACAAGAGATACCGGCTCCCACTGCAACGGCAACCGTGACACCAAGCCTGATCGTCACACCCACGGTCACTGTGACAATTACGCCGACGCCCACACCCGTCCCGTTGCCTGCCGATCCCGAACCGACACCCATCATCACCCCCACTTTGCCCCTGACCCTGTCCCTGACCGCCGATACAGCCTATCTCACCCCAGGCGGGCAGGCGACACTTTCTTGGCAGATCGGCGGCTGGGGTAACAAACTCGGCAGTATCTGGCTCTCGATCACCCCACCACCCGGTTTTCGCCTTTTGGATAGCGCCAGTGGCGTGCTGGACCCTAAAACGGGCGCGTCGGCTTGCTGGCCGAAGCGAGAAGGTTACATGAACTGGCAAATCCCGGTAGATCTTCCGGGACCATACGTTTTCTGCGCCAGCCTGAGCCTGGATGGAAAAATCAGTTGCCAGCCAGGTCTCTGCTCTTCGAGGAAACCGGCCTGACCCGCGTGAGCGCTGAGGCGGCGCGGCTGCCGGTCTGGGCGGGCGCGTGCAGGTGGAATTCCCCAAACAGGCGCGATAACTGAAAACCTGGATGTGCGCGTGCGCGTCCCCCTGCCGGATAGTGCGCCGCCCTATTATTTGAGTAACCTGCCGTTCGAGATCATCGCCGCCGGTGTGGAAAGCGGCCTGGATCTCCACCATTTCACCCGGCCCGTCACCATCACTGCCCCCTATACCGGGACGCGGGATGCCTCCATCTTCTTCTTCGATCTCGACCAGCAGACCTGGCTGCCCCTGCCAAGCTACTACGACCGCCAAGCCGGTCGCGTGATTGCTCATAAGCGATCACCTGTCGCTCTTCGATGTGAGTGTCAACGAATGGCAGGCGGCGCAGATGCCCACCGTGGACGCCGCCCAGGTCGCCGGGCAGACGGGAGCTGCTGTCTATTCGTACCCGATCTGGACGCCGCCCGGCCCGGGCGGGTTGCAGCCGTCGCTTTCACTCAGCTACAACAGCCAGGTAGTGGATGGCGGTATCGGCTCGCTCAGCCAGGGCGGGTGGGTGGGCATGGGCTGGTCGCTGGACAGCGGCTACATCGAGCGCGATCTGCACGGCTCGATGGATGGCGCTTCCGACGACACCTTCAACCTGGTATTCAACGGCATCAGCACCAAAATATTGAAGGACAGCAATAACAATTACCACCTGGCTGATGAGAACTTTTGGAAAGTAGCTTACTCTGGCGATACCTGGAGCCTCTACGATAAGGAAGGCAACAAATACGTCTTTGGCAAGGATGTCAACACCTGGGCGCGCTACCCGCAATATTACTATCCGGGGTGTGCGCAGGCCAATGATCTGCTCGTATGGCGTTACGCCCTGGCCGAGGTGTGGAACAAATTCGGCCAGAAAATAACCTACGCCTACGCCAAGGATACCAAGCAAATCGATGATCCGTGCAATACCGGCACAGACACGGCCGATATCGCCATCTATCCTACTTACATCAACTATCCCAACGGGCGTTACCGGGTCAACTTCCGCCTGGAAACAGACGCTGGCGGCAACCCGACCCGTACCGATTACAAATCTGAATGGTGGAGCAACGACGATTACCGCATGTTCTTCTACCGCTACCGGCTGGATAAGATCCAGATCGAGCATTACACCGGCAGCGCCTGGCAGATCGTGCGCACCTACGACCTGAGTTACAGCGGGCTGTTCCCCGGGATCAACTGGAGCGCAGGCGGCACGACTTTTTCCCTTTCCAGCATCCAGGAGTATGGCGTGGATGGCACGACCACCTTACCATCTACGATTTTTAGCTATAGCGACGTCATGCACCTGACCGGGGTGAGCAACGGTTACGGTGGCAGCGTAACGTATGCCTACGAGGAACCCCCCTGGGCGGATATGCATACCTTCGAGGATTACAACTCATCCATCCAGAGCGGCGACTGCAACTTCGGCGGGTGGAGCGGCAACATCTCGTGCGTGGGCGGCAAGCTGTACGTCAACGGCACAGCCTCATACACCTTCCAAAACGTGCATCCGGGAGGGGTATACGACCTGTTCGTGGAACTGGTGAGATACAATAATCCAAACACACCTACCGGCCTGGTCAAGCTGCAATATGGCAACAACTCCGGCACGGATATTATTACAGTGATGCCCAACCAGAGCTTTCCGGACTACACTTCCCGCTCGGTGAGCATGCGCGTGAGGCTGGATCGCTACTCCAGCCAGTTGAAATGGGTCATTACTACCACGAATGGCGGGCTGCGCATCGTCAACCTGGTGCTCAAGCTGATGCCCACCCGCTACCGCGTTTCCACCCGTACTCTGGGTGACACAACGCCCGGCGGACAAAGCAGCGTCTACACCTACGAATATGACGATGCAGCCACCAACGACGCGGCCCACTCGGCGGCTGTGGCAGCCGAAGCGCTTGACCCGGACCCGCCCACCCAGGATTTATACACCCCGGCCTACGCCGAATACCGCGGCAACGCCATGAGCCGCGAGATCGGGCCGGTAGGGACGGACGGCCAGCAGCGTGTGACGACCACCTGGTACCACCAGGACGATGACCAGAAAGGGCGTGCTTCGCCACCATGCTGAGCACCCGCAGCTTCTGGCAGCGGTTCGAGAGCTCGAGTTGGAGCACCTACGACCCCGATTGGGACTACTGGACAACGCAGCCCACCTTCGAACGCAAGGATGGCGACATAGCCGCCAAAGTGACCAATGCAGGCGGGCAGTGGCAGGGGCTGTTCAACCGCACACCGTTTAATCTGACCGATGGTAAGGCCGTTGTGGTGCAATTCCAGAATCAACGAAAATGCCAGCCAGCAGCAGCAAGCCACCCTTGCATTGGAAGTGGGTACTACGGAACGGGTTCCGGCGTTGGGGGGCTGCATGCCAACGTGGATGACGGGTTGTATGCCACACGGCTGCGTGGATACCAATTGCCAGGACATGCAATTGTATTCAGCGGCCGAGTTCAAGCGTGATACCTGGTATGTGCTGCTATTGGTGGTTGATAACGCCGAGGGCACTATTTGCGGGTGTGGCCGCGCGATGACCCGGACAACGCCCGAGCAGATAAATACACTTTTTCGGGCAGCCTGAGCTGGCGTTTTGTGGCGGATGTAAATTACGGCACGCTGTGGCTGGACGAGTACAGCGAAGGCAACTTGTATACTCTGGAGATGACGGACTATACGACCGAGCCCGCCGGCGACCCGGATGGAAACCCGATCACTTATACGCTCAATACCAATCTGGACGGCTATCTGGACCTGGGTTTTGATTGGACGCATACAGACAGCGAAACATCCATGACGTTCGAGGGGGATGGCTCCTGGAACGGGACGCGAAATTACTACTTCTATGAAAAAACCAGCCAGGCTAATGCTCAGGGCAACTTCCAGTATGGCAACCTGACCCATTCCGTAGAGAGCTGGTGGAATGGAGCTAATTGGCAGGATTACCGCATCGGTTGGACACGCTTTTACCCCAACACCACCGACGCCACCCGCAATCTGGTGGGACTGCCCGGCTACCAAAACGTGTACAAGTGCCCGGGAACCACCTACAATGGAACCTGTAAGAATAACTTCACTGCCGTAGAAAACCTTCTGTCTTCGAACATCCTTTTATACGATAACCTCACCGAGAACGATACCGATTATACCGATCCGCCCACTGCGGGGATATTGACCAACCAGCGCCTGTTCCTGCGCTTTAACTCAGGCTACACAGATCCGCGCTACCGCGATACAAAGGCGACCTACGATGCCTGGGGCAACCGCATCACCACTACGGCCTACACCGGCGAAGGCACTTCTGCTGCCCTGGCGACCGCAGGCGCGCAAACCAGTTCGGCCTGCTATGGCGTGCTCAACCAACCCACGGGTTGTACTAACGACAATTATTTTACCTATCCCCTGTGGGAGACAAATGCCAAAACGCATCAAACGAACATTATCTACAATGGAACCATTTACACGGGTTACACAGGATACGCCCTGGGGCTGCCAACCAGCATGTACGGCCCCAACGGAACCGATACAACAGTAGCCGCGGAGTATGACAAGTTTGGGCGACTGACGAAGATCATCAAGCCCAATGATAGCAGCGGCTCACCCACCATATCGATCAGCTACAACGATGACGATGGAACGATCACCCTGCCTTTTTACACCCAGGCCCAGCAGAGGATCGAAGGCAGTACATACTATACGATTCGGAAATTCTACAACGGCCTGGGTCGATTATTGCAAAGCCAGACCGCCGGGGCGTGGCTTTATGATGGCGCTTGCGCCGATGGAGTGAATACCCCCGATCGTTGCGATATCGTCTTGAATTATGAATACGACGGTTATGGCAACGTGGCTGCCCAGAGCGTGCCGTATGCCGTATCGGTGGGCAGCGGCTATCGCACACCGTTGAGCCAACCAGAAACCACGACGGTGTACGACCTTCTCAGCCGCCCACGAACGGTGACTGCCACGGACGGCACCTTTCCGCAGCGCTACACTTACCTGGATCTGGAAACGCAGGTAAAAGACAACGCCAATAACATTACCCGCAACCTGTTGGATGTATGGGGTCGTACCGTCCAGGTCATTCCGCCTGCCGGTCCGTCGGTTTCTTATTCTTACTATTCCACCGGCAACCTGTACACCGCTACACGTGGTGGGGTGACGACCACGTTGTATTATGACTATGCCGGGCGCAAGACGCAGATCAGCGACCCGGATATGGGATCGTGGTATTATACGTATGATGCTCTGGGCAACCTGAAGACCCAGAAAGACGCTCGCTGTTCAGGCGTAAATTGCGTGGTTACGAACCTGAACTACGATGAGCTGAACCGGGTGATACAAAAGTCTTACACCATCCCGGCTGGATTGAACGTCGGGGCTACCCCGACTGTCAATTACACCTACGATGCAGGCGGGGCGGCAGCCAATGGCATTAGTCACCGCACGAGCATGACCGATGGGTCGGGTTCGACCACCTGGACGTACGACGTACGCGGGAATATTTCCCAGGAAAGTAAAGTCGTCAACAGTACCACCTTTCTTAGCTCCTGGACATACAACTCAGCCGACCTGTTGCGCACCATGACCTACCCCAGCAACGGCGGAACGGCTGAAACCGTCACCTATACCTACCATCCCCAAATGACGCTCAACAGTGCGATCGGGACCTCCACTTATGTCAAGAGCACCACCTACGCCGCCGCCGGGCAGGTGGATGTGCGCGAAATAGGCATCAGCGGCGGCAGCGCCATATTGAAAACCGACTATGACTATTTCCCCTGGACGACGACCAACGGGCAGGGGCGATTGAAGCGCATCAAGACCGACAAGCTGACTACCCCCACGGACGTGCTGCAAGACCTGCGTTATTACAGCGGCACAGACACTTCAGCCTACAGCGCGGTGGGTAATCTGTTGAATATTTACGATTACGAGGCGGGCGGCACGCAGACGCAAACCTTCACCTACGATGCTGCCAGCCGCCTGCTCAGCGGTGCAGCCAGCGGCGGCACAGGCGGGACGTATACGACCGAAACGTATGGGTACAATTCGACTACCGGCAACCTGGAGAGCAAGGCGGGCGCTACTTACACCTATAATCCCTCAGTCACTTGCGCTGCCGGAAACCGCAACCTGCCGCATGCCGTGGCTTCTGTCACGGGAGGCAAAAGCTATACCTACGATTGCAATGGCAACATGATCACGCGTACCATCAGCGGCATAACGTATACCCTGGTCTATGACGCCGAGAACCGCCTGACCGGCATGACGGGCGGAGGCGTCAACGCAGCTTTTACCTACGATGGCGACGGCAACCGAGTCATGGGTACGGTGGGTGGGGTAACCACGATCTACATTGGCAATTCCTTCGAGTGGGTTGCGATGCCCAGCACCTATACGAGATACTATTACGCCGGGAGCCTGCGCGTCGCCATGAACCGCAATGGCACGTTGAGCTTCCTGCTGGCCGATCACCTGGGATCTACCACCATCACCGCCAACAGCAGCGGGGCGCTGGCGGCCGAACTGCGTTACAAAGGCTGGGGCGAGAACCGCCTCACCAGCGGTACGACCCCCACCACCTACCGCTTCACTGGGCAGCGAGAGGAAAGCAGTCTGGGGATTTACTACTATAACGCACGTTGGTACGACAGTGCGCTCAGCCGTTTCATACAGGCTGATACGATCGTGCCGGGGGCAGGGTCGCAAAATTGGGACCGATACGCTTACGCTATAAATAATCCTTTGAATTATACAGATCCTACTGGCCACTGCATAAATGGCACAACCGGTAGTGTCAACATGAACCAATATCCCTATGGAACAAGCGGTATCTGCGCGGAAACTGGAACAAGAAATGTACATCTCACCAAATCGCCAGTTGATGTCTCGGATGTTACGTGGATTCAATGGCCCGGAGGGACAGAAACTGCATATAATGACCATTTAGATTACATCAAAGATCCAGATTTGAGTATGAATTATGACGGTTATTGTCAGGGATTACACTGTGGCCTTGACCTGGGCGCTGATTGGGATACGCCGGTTTATGCTGGTGTTTACGGAACAGCATATGTAACCACAGGTAGTTCTGGAGATTGGATTGTTGAAGTATGGGTGGGGGACTATAAAATCATTTATCAACATTTAAGTAAGCCTAATATCAAAAACGGAACGTTTGTTAATCCAGATACAGTCATAGGAGGCGTCGGAAATATTGCGGTGGATCCGATGGGAGAAAATATTCATTTACATCTGGAAATTCGATATAGCAAATCAGGGCATGATAATTATAAGGATAGAATTGCGAATCCATTGTTATATATTCCTGAAGCAACATATGTTGCATTATCACAGATAGCAGCCGCACAAGGTGGCAACAATGTGACTTTTCACGAACCATTTCCAAACGACCCCATGCAACAAAGTTTTCCAGTTCATCGGGGAGGAACCGTCTTATGGAAATAAAGAGATGGCAAGGGATTTTCAAGTCACTAAAGTTGATTCCAATATATACGGGTATTTTTATGATTGCTGCTTGTACTTCCAATCGCGTTATTGTGGATGCAGAATTACCAACCCCGATAATAGATACCCTTCCTGCTCCAACCTTGTCGCGAAGCAGCTTACTTTCGTCTTGCACACCGACGTTAATCCAAATAACTGATGAGCCCGTTAGAGATCTTTTTTGGAGGGCCGAAGACCATAATCTGTACTTCCTACCCGAAGATCAAGCCGAGTGGAAATACTACGACGTATCCAGTCATACCGTTTTTACTTCGACTAACTATTCCCCTTCCTTTGAAATCGATTGGAATCAAATTGCGAACAACTTTTCGATCAAGGAGGATTGGTTCGATATCTCTTTATCCCCGAGCGGTAACAGGTTGATGTATACAAAACTGGCGAAATCTTCTGTGAACAGTGATCAATTGGTTGAGCCTGTCTTAATCCAGGAAATCTATCTTGTGGTGTATGGCAGTCAACCTGTTTACTTTGGCAGGATATATGGTCAAATTGATAAAATTGAATGGTTTCCAGACGAAACGAAAGTCCTTCTGTACATGCGTTATACCTCACCATATCAAATAAGTAATGCTTATATGTGGATTTTCTGATTTTCAGAAGAAGTCTATCAGATTAATGTTTTTAATCAATCCTTCGACCCATTACCAGTTTTTCGTGATATTTCGCCAGATGGAGAGTGGATTTTCTCTTTGTTTACACGGACCCGAAGAACCGTGTGTTAATGATGAAAAATGTCAAAACCGAAGAAGAACTATCATTAGAATTATCGGCGTCCACATTGTTCTGGTGGTTGCCTAACAAACAAGAATTTCTAGGAGTTGACAAACTGGATAACGATATGGCAGAGTCGATTTTTGTTTATAATTTGGAAACAAAAGAGTTAACAAGAATTAGTAATGGTGATATTGATGTTCAACGTTGGGCAGAGAGAAACGCTTTGCCATCACCTGATTTTTCATACCTGGCTTTTGGTCAATCTGATACTAGGTATCTTTTCCTTCAAACGCTTTGCTTAAAGTGAATAGATTTTAAGCAGACTGTGAAGATCAGAAGTTGTACAGGATAGGATGATTGACCAGTAGGGTTGCATAAATGAGATCGAATTCCGCCAGACAACACACGGCGGTAACCGGGTGAAAGGTACGGTGGGCGGGGTAACCACGATCTACATTGGCAATTCTTTTGAGTGGGTTGCGACGCCCAGCACCTATACGAAATACTATTACGCCGGGAGCCTGCGCGTCGCCATGAACCGCAACGGCACATTGAGCTTCCTGCTAGCCGATCATCTGGGTTCGACCACTATCACCGCCAACAGCGGCGGGGCGCTGGCAGCCTAACTGCGCTACAAGGGTTGGGGCGAGAACCGCGCCAGCGGGTATGCGGAGAAGGCTACTCCAACCGATATTCGTCTCACTGGTCAGCGGAAAGACAATGGGTTTATATTTTTACAATGCAAGATAGTATGACCATTATCAACCCCAAAATAGGGCTATAATTAAGCAAATCGAATGATCCAAAAATAGTGGAGGATAAATTATGAAAGCTTTGCGTCGTTTACTGGGGATACTGGTTATGTTCGCCGGAATTCTCGGCATGCTGCTGAGCGTGGCGGGTCTGGTCGGCGTCTGGATGGTGAGACCCACCATCGCCAGCGTGGTCGACAGCACCATCGTCACCCTCAACAGCAGCGTCAGCACCAGCCAGAAGGCCATGCAGATCACCGGTGAGGCGCTGGGGGCCACGGTGGACAGCGTGGATGCGCTCTCGGTCATGTTGGGCGCTACCGCGGCTTCGGTGCAGGATACCAAGCCGGTGCTCGACGACCTCAACAGCTTCATGGGTGAAAAACTGCCCGCCACGATGGAATTGGCCATCGGTTCGCTCGAGACCGCCCAGCAGGGCGCCGCAGTGCTGGACAGCACGATCAAATCGCTGGACACTTTCCGCACCCTGATGAGCAGCGTGCCGCTGGTGGGCGGCTTTGTCCAACAACCGGCGCAGGCTTATAACCCGGAGAAACCCCTGGCCGAATCTCTGGGTGAACTGGCTACCAGCCTGGAAGATCTGCCGGTGATGTTCACCGACATGTCGGTAAACCTGGGCAAAGCCGATGATAACCTGGACACCATCCAGACCAGCCTGACCACCATGTCGGGCAGCGTCGGTGCGATCTCGAAAAGCCTGACCGAATATGAGACCATGATTACCCAATCGCAGTCTTCGATGGATAATTTGACCGCCATGCTGACCAATGTGCAGAACAACCTGCCCAACATCCTGAACGGGACAGCAACCGTTCTCACGCTGTTCTTCGCGTGGCTGCTGGCAGCCCAGGTGGTCATCTTCAGCCAGGGCTGGGAGCTGTTCCAGGGCACAGCCGGCCGCATGGAAGGCGGCGAGGAAAAAGTGGAGGAGGCGGCCTGAGTCAGGCGGTCTCGTGATAAAATTGAATAAACATCCTATCCGTATATCTATTTAAGGAGAATATCCATGGCATTCACACTCGATACCACCCTGAACCAACTCCTGGCCGATCCCCAGGCCAAAACCGTGCTGGATCAATACCTGCCCGGCATTTCCACCAACCCGATGGTTGCAATGGCGGGCGGGATGACGCTGAACATGCTCCTCGCCATGCCGCAGGCGGCTCAGCTCGGCCTGACCAAAGAAAAGGCAGAAGCCATCCTGGCCGAAGTCAACAAGCGCGTCTAACCAGGGCGTGCGAAAAGCCGGCCCTCGATCTGGTGACTGCGTTTTGCAGCCTGGATCGAGGGCCGCTTTGTTTCTGGTATAGGCGTGTTCGGAAGGCTTTCAGGGATCCGTGCTTTTGTGATTTGTGCTATTTTACAGTCATGGCCTGTCAGCAAACGACAGGCCTCTGGCGCTGAGGGCGCGGCGCAGCTGGGCAAGGGCATTGGGTCCGATGCCGTGCAGGTTTTTGATTTCGGCCTCGCTGAATTGGGTCAACTGCTCCAGGCGCTGGATGCCAGCCCCGGCGAGCGCCCGGCGTGCCGGTTGGGCCAGTCCGGGCGGCAGGTCGCTTTCCTGTTGATTTGCATGAGATTTGAGTTCCACTTATGCTGGATACCTGCTGGTTGTAGGCCTGCTTTAGCATGTGGATGTCAATTTTATCCATCTGGAGCATGGCCTGCATCACTCTTTGCGATTTTGCAGCATCCTTGTCCTGCAGCATCTCGCCCAAAGCCGAGGGGATGATTTGCCAGGACAGACCAAATTTGTCTTTCAGCCAGCCGCAGCGCTGCTTTTCCCCGCCCGCCGAAAGCTTCTCCCACAGATCGTCTACTTCTTGCTGGGTCTCGCAGTTCACAAAGAAGGAAATTGCCGGCGAGAAGCTGAACCCTGGTCCGCCGTTCAGCGCGAAAAATTCCTGTCCCTCGAGCTGGAATGTGGCGCTCATCACCATCCCCGCCGGCGCCGGACCGCCTTCGCCATAGCGGGAAACACTCACGATCTTTGAATTTTTAAAGATACCGGCATAAAAGTTCATCGCCTCTTCGGCGTTGCCATCGAACCACAAGAATGGTGTGATTTTTTGCATAACGTCTCCTGATCCTTATTTTCTCTTTGACCAAAATTTTCTATTTCAGATTATTCTTATCCTATTATATCAGAGCAGATATCACCCGGGTATTCAGCGGCGGATTTGGTGTTATAATATACTATGACTGTAATTCTAAAATGGTCATACAGATACAGAGATTTAGCATGCCAAAAGCATTTTCTGAGAACGAAAAAGAACTGATCGGCAAGCGGCTGCTGGAGCAGGGTGACAGGCTGTTTTCGACCTACGGGCTCAAGAAAACCAACATCGAAGAGATCGCAACGGCCGCCGGGATCTCCAAAGGAGCGTTTTACGGGTTTTACCAGTCCAAAGAAGCGCTCTTCATGGATGTTGTCGAACAGGCCGAGCTGCGCCTGCGCCAGGAAGTTCTGGCTGTTATCGACCTGCCCGGGCTGTCTGCGCGGGCGCGCCTGTTGGCTGTTCTGAAGAAGGCTTTTGCCCTTTTTGAAGCGATGCCAGTTTTGCAGTTTTTCACAGGGGGTGATTATGACCTGCTCTTTCGCCGGGTCCCGGCAGAAGTGCTCCAGGAGCACCTCGCCAGCGACCGGGCGTTCTTAGAAGAGCTGATCGCCCGCTGCCGGGAGGCAGGCATACCCATCCGGGCGCAGCCGGAGCAGATCGCCGGCCTGTTGTACCCGCTCGTTCTGGCTATTTTGCACCAGGACGATCTGGGGCGCAAAAACATTGGCGGCGGGATCGACTTGTTTTTGGAGCTGGCCGCGGCTTTCTGCCTGGGTGAAGTCGAGCTCCAGCTTTCGGGGCCGGCCAGCCGCGCCGCTGATCCAGATGAAGGGAAGCAGATATGAACACGCCAGCAAAGCCATCCATGATCATTGAAACCGAAGATCTTGGCAAACACTACGGAGACGTCAGAGCCGTGGAGCACCTTTCCCTGCGGGTCGCCGAGGGAGAAATTTATGCTTTCCTGGGCTTGAATGGCGCAGGGAAAACCACCACCATCCGGATGCTGCTGGGGATGATCAAGCCCACCAGCGGAACTGCCAGGGTGCTGCAAACCAGGGTGCGTCTGGGCAGCCGGGAACCCTGGGCGTCGGTGGGGTACATGGTCGAGGATCCGCACGCCTACCCTGAACTGACCGTCATCGAAAACCTGGAGGTCGCCCGGCGCCTGCACCCCGGCACCCCGCCCCGGGCGGTGGGGCAAATTATCGAACGCCTTGGGCTGGGCGCTTACGCCAACCGGCGGACCGGCACGCTCTCGCACGGCAATGCCCAGCGGCTGGGTCTGGCCAAAGCCATGCTCCACAGCCCCAGGCTGCTCATACTGGACGAGCCGGCCAACGGCCTGGACCCGGCCGGGATCGTCGAGATCCGCGAGCTGCTGCTCGAGCTGACCGGCGGTGATGGCGGGACGGTCTTCATGTCGAGCCACATCCTGGCTGAAGTCTCGCGTCTAGCCGGGCGGATCGGCATTATCCACAAAGGGCGTCTGCTGCAGGAATTGAATGTCGCCGAGCTGGAACGCAACCGCAGGAGGCGGCTTTTGCTGCGTGCACGGGACGTAGAGGCAGCCCAACGCGCCCTGCTGGCAGCCGGGCAGCCTGCCGAAATTCAGGATGACGGCAGCATCGAGCTCAAAAACGCATCTGCGATTGAACGGCCGGATGACATCAACGCTCTCCTGGTCAATGCCGGCACCCCGCCCACCCAGCTGCTGATTGAGGAAGAGGAGCTGGAGCAGTATTTCCTCCGGCTGGTTGGTATGGATGGAGGGCGTCAAAATGAATAACCTTGCAGACATGCTGTGGATCGAGCTGAGAAAAGCCATCCGCTCCGGAATGCCGCTGTGGACCGCCGTGGGGTCGCTGTTCTTTCCTATGGGGATTGGATTCTTGCTTTTCGTCTCCAAAAATCCGGAGATCTCCCAAAAGCTTGGCCTGGTGAGCGCCAAAGCCAACCTGATCGCCTATTCGGCGACCGATTGGCCCACCTACCTGGGGTTGTCGGGCCAGATGGTTGGCGCCGGCGGTTTCTTTTTGTTTGTCCTGGCCATAAGTTGGGTATTTGGCCGCGAGTTTGCCGATGGCACGCTGAAAGATATGCTGGCGGTGCCGGTTGCCCGTACCAGCATCGTTCTGGCAAAGTTTATTGTGGCGGCGCTCTGGTCGGTTGGATTGACCATCGTCATATTCATCGCCACTCTGATTATGGGTGCGGCCCTCCGGCTCCCGGGAGGCTCGACCGGCGTCATCATTCAGAACAGCGCCCTGGTGCTGGTAACCGCCTGCCTGGTGATCGGGATCGTTACGCCCTTTGCCTTCTTTGCCAGCGTGGGGCGGGGTTACCTGCTGCCGATGGGGATGATGGTTTTTATTCTGCTGGCGGCAAACATGGCGGTGGTTCTGGGGTGGGGAGAAATTTTTCCCTGGGCGGTGCCAATGTTATATGCGCAGGGGCAAAGCGCGCTGCCGCCGGCCAGCTACTGGAGCGTGTTTTTGACCGGGCTGGGAGGCATGATGGCAACGTACCTGTGGTGGAAGTATGCTGATCAGAACCGGTAAGTTTTTCGGGCACTGCGAACCGCGAAGGCGCAAAGCACGCTAAGATTTTTTGGAGTAGGAACAACTTTGCGCTCTTGGCGTCATGGCGGTGAAAAATAATGGTTTTGAACCGCAAAGGCGCGAAGGACGCTAAGATTTAACGGATTGGGAATGTCTTTGCGGTTATGGCGTCTTGGCGGTGAAAATTAATTGCTTTGAACCGCAAAGGCGCAAAGAATGTAAAGTTACATGGAAATCGAAGAGATTGGCAAACAAATCGTAGATTCTGCTATCAAAGTCCACCGGACCTTGGGGCCTGGGCTGCTAGAGTCGGCTTATCAGGTTTGTTTGACTTATGAGCTGCGAAAACGAGGCCTCCAGGTGGAATGCGAGCTTGATCAACCTGTCGTTTATGATGGGCACCAAATCGCAACAGGGTATCGCCTGGATATGTTGGTCGAAGGCAGCGTGATTATTGAAAATAAAGCGGTGCAAAGTCTTTTGCCTATTCACGAAGCCCAACTGCTAACCTACTTGCGGCTGCGAAATTGCCGGTTAGGATATTTGATCAACTGGCATGTTCCCCTAATCAAAGATGGCATCAAACGAATGGTGAACAATTTGTGAAATTAACTTAGCGTCCTTTGCGTCTTTGCGGTAAAAATGTTTAGCAAATAACCATACAAATCAATAAGGAGCCACGAATGACCGATCCGACCACCCTTCCCACCCGCAGCGAAGTGCTAGTCGAGCAAACCTGGGATCTGCACAGCATTTTTGCGACAGACGCCGATTGGGAGGCGGCCTGCGCTGATCTGACCGGGCGGCTGCCGGTGCTGGCGGGCTACCAGGGCAGCCTGGGCCAGAGCCCGCAGCGGCTGGTGGAATACTTTGAGCGCTACGAAGACGCCGGGCGTTTACTGGGCATGATCTTTGTGTATGCCGGTAACGCTTCGGCAGCAGACACAGGCGACCAGGGTGCGGCGGCGCGCAGCGGACAGGCGCGCAGCCTGATGGCGCGCCTCGGCGCAGCGACGGCCTTCACCGACCCCGAGCTGATGGCAGTTGGGTTTGATAAACTGCGCCGCTGGCTGGCGGAAGCGCCACAGATGGGCTTCCTGGCGCACTACCTGGATAAGCTGGAGAAACGCCAGGCGCACGTGCGCTCGGGCGAGGTGGAAGAAACGCTGGCGATGGCAGGCGACCCCTTCGGCACGGTGGCCAACATCTACAACGCCCTCAACAGCGCCGACCTGACCTTCAAACCGGCCCGCGCCGCAGATGGAACCGAGATGGAGGTGGGCCAGGCCAGCATCGGGGCGCTGATCACGCACACCGACCGGGAAGTGCGCCGCACGGCCTGGGAAAATTACTCCGACAGCTACCTGGCTCTGAAGAACACACTGGCCAACACACTGACCGCGGCCGTGAAGCAGGATGTATTCTATGCGCGCAGCCGCGGCTACCCGTCTTCGCTGCACGCTTCCCTTGCGCCAAACCATATCCCTCCGGAGGTCTTCCACAACCTGATCGATGTTTTCAAGAAACACCTGCCCACCTGGCAGCGCTACTGGCGCCTGCGCAAAAAGGCGCTGGGGGTGGAGCGTTTCCATGTTTACGATATCAAGGCGCCGCTGACCACAGCCAAACCGCAGGTTCCCTTCCGGCAGGCAGTGGATTGGATTTCGGAAGGCATGGCCCCGTTGGGCGAGGAATATGTCAGCATCCTGCGGCGCGGCTGCCTGGAAGAGCGCTGGGTGGATTGGGCGCGCAACCGGGGCAAGCGCGAAGGAGCCTTCTCCAGCGGCTCACAGGGCACCCGGCCCTTCATCCTGATGTCGTACGCCAATGACCTGTTCAGTCTGAGCACCCTGGCGCACGAGCTGGGCCACTCGCTGCACTCTTATTACAGCCGGATCAACCAGCGTTTTCTGTACAGCCGCTACACACTGTTTGCGGCCGAGGTGGCGTCGAACTTCAACCAGGCCATGGTGCGCGACTACCTCTTCCGCACACAAACCGAGCGCGAATTCCAGGTTGCGCTGATCGAAGAAGCCATGTCGAACTACCATCGCTATTTCTTCATCATGCCCACCCTGGCGCGCTTCGAGCTGGAAATGCACACCCTGGCCGAGCAGGGAGCCCCAATTCACGCCGAAATCATGATCGGGCGCATGGCCGATCTGTTCCGCGAAGGCTACGGCGATGAGGTGGAATTTGATCGCAGCCGGATCGGGATCACCTGGGCGCAGTTCGGTCACATGTACATGAATTTTTACGTTTACCAGTATGCCACAGGCATCTCCGGGGCGCACGCCCTCACACAGGGGGTGCTGGAAGGCAAACCCGGGGCGGTGGAACGTTACCTCGATTTCCTCAAAGCGGGCGGCTCGATGTACACGCTGGAGGCCCTCAAGATGGCAGGCGTCGACCTGACCACGCCGGAACCTGTGGAGCAGGCTTTTGCCGTGCTGGCCGGACTGGTGGAGCGACTGGAGGGGCTGGTGGGTTAACCGCCGGATCCTCTGAACTCAGGAAATTTGCAAAACCCGCTCATCCAGCGGGTTTTGTGTTTATTTTCAGGCGGTCAGGCAAGCTATATCCTGTCCAACCGGACAGGTGGAAACCCGACCATGGCGAGGGGCAGGGCCAGATGGGGCAGGATAAGATAAACACATAGCATTTCCGCAAATAGTTGGAGGAGCCAAAGCATGAAAACGTCAAAACTATTGATCAGGCTTTCCTGGCTGGTTGCCGTTTTGGCGCTGATATACGCCGCGATTGGCCTGTTCTGGCTCGATGCTGGTACTCCGTTCACCTTCACCACGCTGCATGGTCAAACGGCGGAGATCAATGGGCGGGGCGTGTACCGCTATGATACGGTCCTCGCCGCGGCGGGCAACCGCGGCACGGATGCCGTGACACTCTTCGTGGCTCTGCCGCTGCTGGTAACCGCCATTTTGCTTTACCAGCGCGGCTCACGCAAGGCAGGGCTGCTGCTGGCAGGTGTGCTGTCATACTTTTTCTACAACGCTACTACGATGGCTTTTTCGGTGGCTTACAACAACCTGGTCTTCGTGTACATCGCCGCTTTTTCGGCCAGCCTGTTTGCCTTCGTGCTGGCCTGCACTGCCGTCGATTTGCCCGCCCTGCCGGCGCACGCCCTTTCCCGCATGCCCCGGCGTGGCATTGCCGCCTTCCTGTGTTTTGCAGGGATTGCTACGGCTTTCATCTGGCTGAGCGATATGGTGCCCGCCATGCAGCTCGGCCGCGTGCCGGCTGTACTGGCAAGCTACACCACCGTCTTCACCTACGCTTTTGACCTGGCGGTGATCACGCCTTGCGCGGTTCTGGCAGGCGTTTTGCTGCTGCAGCGCAAGCCCCTGGGTTACCTGATGGCGCCGGTGGTGATGATTTTGTGCACGCTGGTGGGCGTGGCGGTTATCGGCCAGACGATTTTCCAGCTCCGCGCCGGGATCATCTTCAGCACCGGGCAGTTCATCGGGCTGATCGGCTCGTGGGTGGCGATGGGCGCAATCGCTGTCGGGTTGACATTTCAATTCTTCCGCAATCTATCTGAATAAAAGGAACCTTGCCATGAAAACCATTTCTCAAACATCGGTCATGACACCTGGTATTCTGGTTTTAGGCTTGCTGGCGGCAGCCGTGCTCTTCATCGGGCTGACCGGCAAGAAAGTGCCCGTGCTCTCCAACCTGCGGGTGGATATCGTCCTTCTGGTGGCGCTGGGGATGGCAATTTGCACGCAGGGCGGCATTGGGCGGGTAGCGGCTGCCAACGCCTGGGGACACCCGTTGTCCATTATCGGTTACCTGCTGGGTGGGTTGATCCTGCTGGTCACACTGGCGGTCTTTGCCGGGTGGAAGCTGCCCTTAATCCAGGATGAGCGCCAGGCCCTGATCGCAATCGCCGTCCTGGCAGGAGCCAAAGTGGTGAACGCAGCCATCCATTACCTGCTGGCGCGCACGTAGGAAGAGCGATGGAACAAAAACCAGACAAACGCAGAAGCCGGGTGAGATGGATTGCAGGCCTTGTCCTGATCGCCATCATCGGATTGTACATCGTGTTTCCGGCAAGCCTGAGCGTGGCGGCGCTTTTCCCCGGCAAAACCACCGTCGGAGCGCCACCGGAGGGCTTTGAGGCCGTCCAAATGCGTACCGGAGACGGGATGACCCTGCAGGGTTGGTACCTCCCGCCCACCAATGGTGCGGTGATCCTGCTGCTGCATGGCGCAGGCGGATCGCGTGAAGATGTGCGCCCTTATGCCCGGATGCTTGCAGGACAGGGTTATGGCGTGCTGGCGATGGACCTCCGCGGGCACGGCGCCAGCGGCGGCAAGATCAACCGGCTCGGGTGGCAAGGCACCCGGGATGTAGAGGCGGCCATGGCTTACCTGCAAGGCCGGGAGGGCGTGGAGTGGATTGGCGGGCTGGGACTATCAATGGGCGGTGAAGTTCTATTGGGAGCGGCCTCGGAATTTCCGGCAATGAGAGGCATCGTGACGGATGGCGCCACACGGCGCTGCACCGAGGAGCTGCTGGCGCTGCCATCGGAGAGGCCGCTGGTGCGCAGCTTCACGGCGCGGGTGATGTACGCGGCGGTGCAGGCGCTCAGCGGCGAGAACCCGCCTGCGCCCTTGCTGGACTCCATGCTGGCGGCAGAAACGACACATTTCCTGCTGATTGCAGGCGGCGCCAACGCGCTGGAAGTGGATTTCAACGAGATGTTCGCCGAAACGATTGGCGGGCGGGCGGCGCTGTGGGTCGCCTCAGAAGCTGCACACACCGCGGCATTCGGCCTTTATCCAGATGAGTACGAGCAGCGCGTAATAACTTTCTTCAACTCATTGCGATAGATCGAAAATAAAAATTTCTCCACCCCCCAGCTCGCCGGGTGAGCCTTGCGCCAGGATACTGCCGCTCATGGCAACTGTGCGGAGCTGGAAATCATCGATATAATCGGTGCCAGGGCTGAGCCTGAACCGATACACCCACTCCTGGCCCTGGTGCTCAAAAACATCCACCGTATTGGCGAAGGTTGAAATCACTGCCAGCCGGTTTCCCTCGATGTCCACGGATGATCCAAAGAAGGCTGCAGCCGGGTCGGAGCTGAAGAAAGGCAAGGCGCCGGGCGCCAGATCCCCGGGAGCCAACATCAGCTCTGCCTGGACTGCCCACCCGCGATCCCCGCGCTGATACAGGAGCACAGATCCATTCACCGGGTCCATCACAAATTTGCCGCCATAACTGCTCAGAAACCCGGTGTACCCGGGTTTCCCAACCGCCAGCCAGCTTGCCTGCCCTTCTTCTCCGCCGATCGATACCTGAATACCAAACGGATTTTCATCCTGTGCAGTAAACCCATCGGAGGCAATGGGTGCAAATGCCTCCTGCGGTGGGGTTTGAAAAACCTGCTCCCACTGATCCCCGGACAGCTCATAAAGGGTGACGATCCCCGTTCTCAGATGCGGCTGGTCATAATTGTCCTGATTCAATGGCTGCACCGTGAACGTGCTGAGAGCCAGGGTCTTGCCATACAGGTCCAGGAGGATCGAGGACGGCTCGCCGTCTGGAGATGCAGGCACGATCACAGGGGCCAGCTCGCGCCACCCGCCCGCCTCTCGCCGGAAGCTGTACACCTCTCCGGCCTCGGGAGACCCGGAGACGACGAGAACGTCTCCAGATAAGACCAGCTCCCGGCCGATTTTTGCGCCGGGGGTCCGGCTGGGGGTGAGTTTTGCGGTTTCCACCCAATTTGTTCCATCAAATTCAAAGATGTAAACCGCGCCGGTATTATCCCCGGCCTGGGGATCGTCAGCGCCCGGCGCCCCAACCGCAACCACCGGTGAAAACAGTTGATCCGTGCTATTGACTGCCACCGATGCTCCAAAATGCTGGTCGTTCTGGAATGCATCCTCACGGTCGCTGGCCGTCAGGGTGGCCTCGCTGAGCCATTCTCCCGCAGCCGACTTGCGATAAATGTATGCCCTGCCTGCGGCTACGCCAGGGCTGTTCCACAGGGGCGCACCGGTTACCAGCACATCGCCATCCATATCCAACGAGCCGCCAAAGTAGTCGTAATCTTCCCGTCCTTGCGATGGAAGGAGCTGGCCGGCGAGGATCGTTTCAGATGGAGAATCATATACCCTGGGAGTTGGGTCGCTGCTGGCTGGAACAGCCGTGGGGGTCGGGGTTAAAGCTAGCGGGGTGGAGGTGCCCACCGGCAGGACAGCCGGGGCGGGACGCAGGTTGGTAAAGATCCACTCCACCATTACCAGAACGCAGCACGGCAAACCCGGCCCAGAACACAGCGCGCAGTGGCAGAGTCAAATAGCGCAGGCGGGTATGGCTTTGATCCGCCTGAACAATATTATCCATGGATAAGGGGGCTGGAGCCGACATCCAGCGCCGGGAGGCCTGCGCGCGCAGCCCCTGGTAGAGCTGCACGTCAGCCTGGCAGGACGGGCAGGCAGAAAGGTGCGCCTGCAACTCGGCGCGCTGCACTGTGTTGAGCGTACGCCCGTCGAGCTCCATCAAATACAGCTTAAAAATGCTTTGGTGGATATCACTCACGGCTGCACCTCGTCTCGCAGGTGGGCAAATTCAGGGCGGGTGCGGATCTGGCCGCGCAGGCGGGCGAAAGCGTTGTACAGGCGGGTATAGACCGTTTTTTCTTTGACCCCAAGCACCTGGCTGATCTCGCTGATCGGCATGTCGTGGGCCAGGCGCAGCACAACCACCAGGCGGTGCTTCTCGTCCAGGCCGTCCACCAGATCCCACAATTCATGGCGGGTCTCGTCTTCGACCACCTGCGCTTCCGGGTCGAGCTGGCGAGGGGTCAGGCGGATGAGCGACTCCCATACCTGCTGCAAAGCCAGGCGGGCGGCGCGCTTGCGCAGGATCATACGGCAGTTATTAACGGCAATCGTCATCAACCAGGCTTTGAAATTGCTGCCCACCTGGTAACGCTTCAGAGCAGCGGCAGCCTGGACAAAGGTAATTTGAGCCGCATCCTGGGCGTCTGCAGGATCACGCAGAATAGAAAGCGCCAGGCGATAGACCGGCGCGCTGTATTCGCTCACCATGGTCTCCTTGACAGCCGGATCATCAACTCCGCAACTGCCGATAAGATGATCTATATCAGTTCTGAGCATTTCCATCCTATTCTATATAATGCATTGTACAGGAAAATTTCCTGATTTTTGACACACTGGAAATTGCAATGACAAGATTGAAGTGGATTGGATGGCAAGCGTAACCCTGCGTATTTTCCGCCAGTGCGGGGTGTTAATACAAACACCACACCCTGTCCGGGGTAATCCCGCCAGAGTGTGGTGTTTGATTCGTCTTAGGTGCAATCCGGCACTGACCAGTGTACGGCTATTTATATCCTGTCTTCAATCTAGAGTTTATCAAACAGCTAACAAGAATTTCGACCTGCTCTCCCACAGATTTTTAAGATCCAAATTTTTCAATTACAAGAAATTCTCCAACAACCCTGCCACTTCTTTCATCGTAAAAACCGGGCCATCCACACACACCAGCTTTTCGCCCAGGTTGCAGCGCCCGCACTTTCCCAGACCGCAGTGCATGCGGGCTTCGAGCGTGACATAGTTCTGCGCCGGGTCAAAACCCATATTCTCCAGTAATTTGCCCACAAAGTGGATCATGATGGGCGGACCGCAGGTGATGGTTACAGTATTAATTGGCGAGGGAGCCACTCTCTCGAGCAACTGGGTGATCAAGCCCACATTCCGATCCCACTCTTGATCGGGGTTATCCACCGTCAGGTGCAGCTCAGTATCGGGAGCCGCGTTCCACTCCTCATACTCATCGGTGAACACCAGCAGTGTCGGGTGCCGCGCCGCCCACAGGATGGTGAGGTGCCCGTACTCGCTGCGGTGATCGAGCACATACTGAATAACCGGACGCAGTGGTGCACCGCCGATCCCGCCGCCGATAACGACCAGATTTTTGCCTTTAAACTCGTCCATCGGGAACCAATTACCCATCGGGCCGCGCACCCCGACGATATCACCATCCCCAAGTTCGTGCAAAGCCGTGGTGACGTTGCCCAGGCGGTTGACGGCAAAATCCAGGTAGGGTCCCCGCTGCGGGATGTTGGCAATTCCAAAAGGCGCTTCTCCGTAGCCAAAAGCAGATACGAAGGCAAATTGGCCCGGCTTGTAATCTGCAAAGGCCTGGCTGCCGCCATTGAGCAACCTGACGCGGAAGAGCTTGATCTCGGCTGCCAGGTCTTTGACTTCCGAGATTTCACCCAGGTAAGGCAGCATTGGGTTTGGATGGGTGGACTCGATCATGACCGCCTCCCAATTTCCATCAGCACTTCAGTTATATCTATGTTAACCGGGCAGGCGTCCACACAGCGCCCGCAGCCTGTGCAGGCTACGGTGCCGTCAAGGCCATACTGCTCCGGGTAATAATAGAACTTGCACAGGAAGCGATTGCGCAGGCGTTCGCCTTTGGCGGCGCGAGGCTTGTGACCTCCGGCAATACGACGATAGTTTTCGCCGGCGCAGCTATCCCAACAACGAATACGCTCAAACTGCCCGGGTGTGGGCAGCGCCTCATCGCGGACGGCGAAACACCGGCAGGTTGGGCACACATAAGCGCAGATCCGGCAGCTGAGGCAGCGTTCAGACATGCGCTCCCAGTATTCGTCATTGAAATGGACGGGCCAGGTTTCTCGATTCAATAAGCGGCAGGGGTTGGCCGCGAGGCGGTTCCGGCAATTCACCGTTGAAATCCGCCAACGATAACCCCTGGAGCAGCGCTTCTCCCTTCTCAGTTATCGCTTCGATAACAAATCCATCCTCGACTTCTGTAAGGAACATATCCAGACCGGTTTTATCATCAGGCGCGCCGCCGGTGCTGGTGCAAAAGCAGCTCGGCTCCATTTCCTTGCAAGCCAGACCAATCAGCGTGGCGTTCTCTCGCCGCCGGGAGTAGTATGGATCAACAGGTTCGCTATCGATGAACACAGCATCGAGCACCTGCATACCCCGCGCGTCGCACGGGCGCACACCAAAGATCACTGGCATCCCTTCGGAAGTAGTTTCAGTCAGCTTTACCTGCTGACCCACTTTTTCGATGGTCAGCAAGCGCTCGGTGGGCGGGAAGAAGGCATCCTTGACAGACATCCGCGGACGGGTGGAACCCCAGGCGATATCGCCGCTGTTTTCAACCGCGTGGTACAGGACCACACCGGCAACACTCTTTGGGGCAATCAGGGGCCGCTCCCGGGCTAAATTGTCCAACCAACCAACAAGTTGTGCTTGTGTGATGAGGTTCATTCAGGCCTCTTTGTACTCACCCGCCAGGATGGTGACAATTGGCGATACGACGGGAGCCAGTCCGGCGCGGAAGCCGAAGTTTTTTTCGATCTCCAGCGCCAGCTTCTGGTTAAGGTAGCTGATGGGAATATCCATTGGGCAGACACGTTCACATTCATTACAGCCGATGCAGCGTCCAGCCAGGTGATAGGCGCGCCCCAGGTGGAAGGTCCGTTTTTCGTTTACCCCGATCCCCATGCCAACCCAGGTCGAGTTGTCGCGCTCGTACAGGCAGGTGGGACAATCGCACAGCGGGCAAGCCTGGCGGCAGGCATAACAACGGATGCAACGATCGAACTGGCTCAACCAGAACGTCATCCGTTCGGCCGGCTCGGCTGCTTCGAGTTGGACGATGCCGGGCACAACCGGCGGTGATAGGTGATCGACACGCATGGAAGGGTCGCCAATGAGGGTGTCGTACACGGGCGGGAGGCGCTCGCTGCACGTCGCACACCGGGTTTGCAGGTCGCCGCCTTCAGCGCGGATGCCATCACAAATCACCCCTATGGCATGCACCTGCTGGCGTTCGAAGGCGTTCTCTGCCACCAGCACATTGATGGCGCGGCTATCGCACGGCTTGACGATCACTGCCACCGGCCTAGACGGTTCATTGTCCTTCACCGGGTGAAGCTTGTCACGCAGGTAGGTGGTCAGGTTGTGGGTGCAATCTGGATTCCAGACCAATCGTTCGACGTCGTCAGGCTGATAGATAAACGCCGGCCGCGTGCGACCGCGTGGACCCACCTCATAACCGATGGCGCATCCAACCTGTCCACTGGCGAGCAGATCAAAGACCCTGGCGCGGATCGCGTCCGTTTTCCCGGCGCAGTCAGATGCGGTATATTCCACGGGCTCGGTGGAAGGCAATACCAGGTCGCATGCCGCGCCCAATTCATTCCTCCCTATTCGCCATTTTACCGGTCCCAGAGCTCGAACCCCATCCACAAATTCGTTGGCGATGTGCGCAAAGCGCTCGCCTTCAGATGCCGATACCCAGTCCAGCCGCAGGCGTTGTGGCTCCAAACCGGCAAATTCCATCAGGGCCTTCACGACAGGCAGTCGCTTGGCCGTACGGTGATTGCCGGTATCGTAGTGGCATTCGCCGATGTGACACCCCAGCACCAGGACACCATCGGCGCCCTGATCGAAGGTGCGCATGATGATCTCTGGCGAGACCCGCCCCGAGCACGGGACGCGGATGGCCCGGATATTGGCGGGTGACTTCAGCCGGGCGATCCCGGCGCCGTCTGCGCCGGTGTAGGAGCACCAGGTACATAGAAAAGCGATGATTTTCGGCTCGTACATCACGCCACCTCAGCAGGAAAATCCACCGATAACGCGCCGATGATCTCCGAGACAAGCTGGCGGTCATCAAAGTGGATCAGCGTCATGGCTTTGTTAGGGCAGGCTGCCGCACACGTGCCGCAGCCCTTGCACAGGTAACCATTGACTTGCGCTGCGCCGTTGGAAAGGGTTATTGCATCGTATGGGCAGGCTTCAACGCACTGTCCGCAGCCCGCACAGCGCATAAGATTTACTTCGGCGATGGAGGGGTCGAGGGCGATCGTGCCCTGGTCGATCAGCGAGAGAGCCACAGCCGCAGCGGCCCCGGCCTGGGCTACGCTGTCGGGGATATCCTTGGGGATTGGCAGGCGCCCGCCAGGTAGATGCCCTCTGTGGTCGTCTCGACCGGAGCCAGCTTGGGGTGACGCTCGAGGAAGAATCCATCGCGGCTGCGGCTGACCCCGAAGGTTGCTGCTACCTGGGCTGTATCTGCTTGCGGTTCAAAGCCGGTGGACAGGATGACCATATCCACTGCCACATGATCTGGCTGGTTGTGAAAGGCTTCATCCCAGTGACGACAGTTTGCCATCCTGCTGGTTGATGTCCCTGACCCGCCCGTGATAGAAATGCACGCCCGTTTTTGCGGTGCGGTTGTAGAACTCTTCGTAGCCCTTGCCGAAGGAACGCATATCGCGGTAGATCTCGTGGACTTCAGCGCCCACATAATCATGCACCAGCTGCGCAAGCTTGAGCGAGTACATGCAGCAGGCGCGCGAGCAGTATTCGTGGTACCTGCTATCGCGGGAGCCGACGCAATGCACAATGGCGACGGATTTTGGCGGCTGCCCGTTTTTGAGCAGGACTTTCCGGTTGTGGGGCCGCTGGCGTTGATCAGGCGCTCGAATTCCATGGCGGTGATCACATTGTCCAGCCTGCCATAGCCCAATTCGGGGGCTCTGGACGGGGTCGAAATCCTTGAAGCCGGTTGCCAGGATGATGGTGCCAACGGTCAGATCGAGCCACTCATCTGCCATTTCATGGTTGATGGCACCCCGCTCGCAGGCTGCCACGCATTCCAGGCATTCGGAGCAGATGCCGCAGCGCAGGCAGCGCTCCGCTCTCCTGAATGGCTTCTTCTTCTGTCAGAGCCAGGTCCACCTCGTGGAAGTTGTGGATCCGTTCTTCGAGGGGGATAGACTTGATGGGAACGCGCCCATTTTGGGCAGCTTCGCCCGGTGCTGAACTTGGCTTCGATATCCTCCGGGCTGAGAGTCACCACCGGGAATTTACGCGGCTCTTTCAAACCCTTCTCTCCGCGCAGGTAGCGGTCGATGCTCCGGGCAGACATGTGACCTTCACCAATGGCATCCACCACAAAGAAGGTCACGCCGCGGTGCACATCACCGGCGACGAAAACGCCTTTCAGCGTGGTTTTCATCGCTTCATCGGATTGAACGCCCACCGGGAAGCGGGTATTAATGCTGCCATCCTGCGGCAGGAACGAGAAGTCGGGACCCTGCCCAATAGCCCAGACGACGATGTCAGCAGGTAAGATGTGCTCGGTGCCGGGGATCTCGGTAATATCGGGGCGGCCGCGCTTGAAGCCGCGGAAGATCACTTCCATGCAGCGCACGCCGACGATTTTCTCGTCTTTCACGACAATTTCTTTGAAGGTGCGAGCCGGGAAACATCTGCACACCTTCTTCTTCAGCCACACCCACCTCCCACTCGAAGCCCGGCATCTCGCCGCGCGATTCCAGGCAAGCCATGCGCACTTCCTCTGCCCCCAGGCGCAGCACGGTGCGGGATGTATCCAGGGCCACATTGCCCCCGCCCAGCACCACCACCTTTTTACCGTCAGGTCGATCTTCTGCCCAGGCAGGCCTTGCGCAGAACATCCAGGCTCATCCAGTTATCGGGATGGTTGGCGTTGCGGATGGGCAGCTTTTTGGCGACGTGGGCGCCGGTGGCGATCAGCACGGCATGGTAGCCATTTCTCCAGCAGACCGGGGATATCGTCCACCCAGGTATTCAGGCGTAGTTCCACGCCTTCATCCACGATTTGCTGGATTTCCCAATCGAGCAGCTCGGTTGGCAGGCGGTGAGGCGGGATACCCACCCGCATCATGCCGCCCGCTACGGGCAGGGAGTCGAAGACGGTGACCGCGTGACCGAGGCGCACCAGGTCCAGAGCGGCGGTGAGACCGGCTGGTCCGGCGCCGATAATGGCGATCTTTTTACCGGTGGGCTGCGGGTTGTGCTGGAACGGCGTGCCAACGATGGATTTATCGCGCATGTTGGGCAGCTCGTCACGGTGCTCATACGCCCAATCGGAGACGAAGCGCTTCAGCCCCATGATATTCACCGGGCTCGTCATATCTTGCCGCGCGAGCAGGCGTCTTCGCAGCGGTGGTTGCACACCCGTCCGCATACCGAAGGGAAGGGATGCTCGCGCCGGATCGCCCAATAGGCATCGGCATAGCGCTTCTGGTGGATCAGGGCAATATAGCCCTGGGCACGCTGGTCGGTGGGGCAGGCATGCGGCAGGGGGCGATACCCTTTTTCTCGATGGTATATGCGCCAGGCACAGACTGGGCCGAGAAGCGGTAAGTGGCTTTGCGCGTGCTCAAGCCCAGGTCGAAGGGATTGCTGACCTCGATCGGGCACACGCTGGCGCAGTTGCCGCAACCGGTGCATTTGTTTTCATCAATATAACGCGGCTTGCGGTGCACGCGTACATTGTAGTTGCCAACATAACCGGAGACCGCTTCGACTTCACTGTAGCTCAGCAGGCTGATGTTTTCGTGGCGTCCAACGGACACCATTTTGGGTGTGAGTATTCAGGCCGCACAGTCGAGGGTTGGAAAGGTCTTATAGAGCTGAGCCATGTGCCCGCCGATGCATGGCTCGCGCTCGACCAGGTAGACCTGCTTGCCGGCATCTGCCAGGCGCAGGGCTGCCTCCATGCCGGCAATGCCGCCGCCCACAACCAGCGCGGCAGGCGTCATCTTCACCTGGCGCATGTCCAGCGGGGGGTGATGGTGCACGCGGCGCACGGCTGCGCTACCATGCTCTTGGCCTTATTGGTTGCCTGCGTGGCGGTCATCGACCACCCAGGAGCAATGCTCGCGGATGTTGGCCATCTGGAAGAAGAACGGGTTCAGTCCGCCTTCCTGGCATGCCCGGCGGAAGGTGGGCTCGTGCATCAAAGGCGAGCAGGAAGCCACCACAACCCGGTTCAGGCCATATTCTTTGATATCCTGTTTGATCAGATCCTGGCCGGGGTCGGAGCACATGTAGGTGTAATCACGCGCGAGCACGACACCATCCAGCCCGCGAGCATACTCCGCCACCGCCGCCACATCCACGTTGCGGCGATATTGGTGCCGCAGTGGCAGACATAGACGCCGGTTTTTATCTTTGAAAGGTTCATCTGGAGAGCCTCCTTTATCATACGGAGTGGGGCCGACCCATGCCTGGACACTACTTGCGTGATCCGACTAACCCATCAAGGCTGCCTCTAAAATACCTTCGATCTCAGCCATGATCTGCTCATTGGTAAATCCATGTTGGGTTGCCGCACCTGCCGGGCAGCTGCCGCGCAGGCCCCGCAGCCTTTGCACAGCACCTCGTTGACGTAGGCCACCTGCTGCCGTTGAAATCCACCATCGTGATGGCATAGTAGGGGCACAACCCTTCGCAAGTCCGGCAGCCACCGCATTTTTCGGCAATAACGTAAGTGGTGAACGGCTCCAGGGTGACCGAACCAGCGTCCATCAGCGAGAGGCTGCCGCAGCCGCCGCGCCGCCCTGGGCGACGCTATCCGGGATATCTTTGGGGCTCTGGCAGGCGCCTGCCAGGTAAACTCCATCGGTGGTAGTCTCCACTGGCGCCAGCTTGGGATGCTTCTCAAGGAAGAAGCCGTCCGGGCTGAGGCTGATGCCAAAAGTCCTGGCCACCTCCGGCGCATCAGATTGGGCTCCATGCCGGTGCTCAATACCACCATATCCACCAGGTTTGCTATCGGCTTGCCGGTGTACACATCGGTACTGACGACCGCCAGCCGTGCCATCCTGGCGCTGCGACACGGATATCCTGGTCGAAGCGGACGAAATCCACCCCATGCCGACCACTCGTTCATAGAAGGCTTCATAATCCTTGCCAAAGGTGCGCATATCCCGGTAGAACTCGACCACCTCAGCGTCTACATAATCACGCGCCAGCTGGGCCAGCTTGAGCGAATACATGCAGCACACCCGTGAACAATACTCGTGTTGGTCGCCTCGGCTGCCGACACAGTGCAGGATGGCGATCTTTTCGGGCTTGCGCCCATCTTTGAGCAGCACTTTGCCGGTGGTTGGCCCGCCGGAGTTGATCAGGCGCTCGAATTCCATGCTGGTCAGCACATTGTCCAGGTCGCCATATCCATATTGTGGAGAGCGTTGAGGGTCGAAATCGTGAAAACCGGTGGCAAGGAAGATCGCGCCAACTTCGATCTCAACCCGTTGTTCTTGCTGGTCGAAATCGATCGCCTGGCGCGGGCAGAATTTCTCACAGGCGCGGCACTTGCCGGTTTTGAAATAAGCGCAGTTGGCAACGTCAATCACCGGCACGCGCGGCACCGCCTGTGCAAAGGGGAAATAGATCGCAGGGCGCTTACCCAAGCCCCAGATCGAATTCAGAGGGGATTTTCTTCCACGGGCATTTTTCGACGCAGGTTCCGCAGCCAGTGCAGAGATCTTCATTCACATAGCGTGGCTTCCGGCGCACTGTGACGGTGAAGTTGCCCACATATCCAGCAACCTTTTCCACTTCGCTGTAGCTCAGCAGGGTGATGTTTTCGTGGCGTCCCACGGACACCATCTTGGGGGTGAGAATTCAGGCCGCACAATCCAGGGTTGGGAAGGTCTTATACAGCCGCGCCATGTGCCCGCCGATGGACGGCTCACGCTCGACCAGGTAGACATGCTTGCCAGAATCGGCCAGGCGCAGGGCAGCCTCGATGCCGGCAATCCCGCCGCCCACCACCAGCGCCGATTGCTTCACAGCCACCTGGCGCATTTCCAGCGGGTCCTGGTAAACCACACGGTGGACGGCTGCAGAAACCAGCGCCTTTGCCTTCTGGGTAGCGGCATTGCCGGGTCGTCTGAGACCCACGAGCAATGCTCGCGGATGTTGGTCATCTGGAACAGGAAGGGATTCAGCCCTGCTTCGGCGCACGCCCGCCGGAAGGTGGCTTCATGCATCAACGGCGAGCACGAAGCCACTACAACACGAGTCAGGCCCTCATCGCGGATATCATCCTGGATGAGGGCCTGACCTGGGTCGGAGCACATGTAGGCGTAATGGCGGGCAACCGTCACGTTATCCAGCGTGGAAGCAAACCTGGCTACTGCTTCCACGTCCACCATGCCGGCAATGTTTGTGCCGCAATGGCAAATATAAACGCCAATGCGATGAGATCCTCTGGTGAGGGGTGGCGATGTTGATTTCATCAAGCAATCTCCTAACGACTAGACAGTGAAGAGTGCAAGATGCTGCTTTGGTTCATCCCCCTGGCTGTGACGCGATGATAGATAAATTATAGCAAATTGTGCAATAATGCACAAGTACTTGAGACAAATTTCACAAATATGTCAGGAAGCTTATTTCATCCACATCGCCAGGTGGGAGTTTGGCGAAAGGCTCTAGTCAACTCGAGTACCATTGCCTGCTTGCCTTCCGCCCATAGGCGCTCTCCATCCTGAGCAGGTGCATCAAGCCGCAAGCGCAATAGGCGCTGGGTGGCAAACTGTTGATGGTGTGGCGGGCAAGCGCCTCCTGCCCGGACAGCACCCCTCGATGCCCGAGACGTCGTCACCCAACCAGACTTCCGATCAGGTGAACTCCTTTATCAACTTAGCACCGGTAGCCGGAAACTGGCGCCACTCAAGCAACGACCATAAATACCCATTATGGACACGGAATCGGGACAACCAAATCTTGACCGGCAAACGTCTCGCCATCTTTGTTGTGGCCAAACAAGTAGCCTGTAGTATCTCCGCACTGGAAGCCAGTCAATTCCACTCGGTAGCTGCATAACAAATCTGGCAGTCCGTCGTTATTTATATCCATTGCAATGCAGGCTGGCACCCCGGGCGGTTTCCGCCACAGTGAGTCTTCCATTCCGGTGCGCCCAAAAGTCAGTCCAGCGCGATCCACAAAAGCGGGGGCATTAAAATCCGAGGTCGAGAGGATCGCCACCGGCACCAGACCTGGACGGCTAATATCTACCCTGTTGTTACCTGGCTTGGGCTGAATATCGATTTGCACCAACATCATGGTCGACTCAAACTCTACCGCACCGATGTCGCAGCCTGGCCCCTGGGGGCGGCTGATACCGCGCTGGTCAGCCGGCGGGCAGGCAGCCGCGTTTGCGGTATCCAGGAGAGGGCTGCCTGGCATCGGCTCATAGAAGCGGGTGATTCCGGCATTTTGCAACGGGAGAAGACCCGGATTCAATGGATTGGCCAGGGTGCCCGTCTGGTCACCCGAGGCAGACGGCCATTCACAGCCATCGGCGATTCCGATCAGATTATTACCGAGGTTGTAAATGGTGGCATACCCGGTGAACAGGATACAGTCCTGGAAGGGACCGGATTCTCCTGAATCATAACGATTCCCGGCGATCACACTGTTTTGGATGGTAAGCTCGCCGTTCCACAAGTTTATTCCCCCTCCACCGGCGGCGTTTCCCTCTTCCATGACCACAATATTATCAACTATGGTGACGTTGAGCAGGTTGGTCGAACCACTTGTGATGCCCAACCCGCCGCCGAATTTACCACTGTTGAGACTGAAGGTGCCGTTGGTGACCGTCATTGCCCCTTCGTTACAAATTCCCCCGCCAAAGTCCTGCGAGATATTTGCGATCAGGCTGCTGTCAGCCAGATTCAGGCTGCCGCTGTTAGAAATACCGCCGCCGCGCGCATTCGCAGAGTTGCCATCGATGGCTGAATTAAAAAGGTCCAGACTTCCGGTGTTTACGATCCCACCGCCGCCCATAGCACCGGCATTGAATGTCTGAGCCCAGTTTTCGTGTATCTGGCTGTTGGTCACTTCCATCTGTCCGGTGCTGTAAATACCGCCGCCATCTTTCTCTGCATTGTTGCGATGAAAGTCGGAATCATGCACCTGAACTTCGCCCTGGCTATACAGACCGCCCCCATATTCCGACGAGTTTTCCGCTACCATATTCTTGAGGATCTCAGCCTGACCGGCGAGATAAAGGCCGCCTCCCCACAATCCGGCTTCATTTTTTGAAATATTACTGTCCTGGATAGAGAGTGATCCGCCCGATTGGTATACCCCGCCGCCTTTTTCACCAGTGGTGTTGTCCTGAATTAATGAGCGCAAGATCGTGGCCTGGCCGCCGAACAGGCCAATTCCGCCGCCGTACTGGACAGCCTGGTTACCTGTGATCGTACAATCTTCCAGCGTCAGGTTCGTACCGGTAAAAATGGCTCCGCCATTATAGGCGCGGTTGTCCTTCATCTCGACCCTGCGAAGTAGGATCTCGCCATCGAAGTAGCCTGCAACAGCGCCGCCGTTCCGCGCCGAGGAATTGCCGTTGATACTGGTGTCTTCAATGATGAGTGTCCCCAGTTCTCCCTGGTATACTGTTCCCAATCCGTTGCCATTGGAGTTTCCATTGATCTGGCTGCCGATAATCATGAGCGACCCGCTGTTGCGGATGGCACCAACTTCACCCTCCGACCGGTTGGACTGCACCGAGATGTTCTCCAAACGCGCTGTCCCACCGTTCCCGAACGCCCCAACGACGTTCTGCGACCGGTTGCCATCCATTTGGCTATTGGTCATCACCAGGTTGCCGCCGTTGTGGATCGCGCCCGTGTCGGCGGCCGTATTCTGGTTGATCGCGCTGGCTTCAATCCACATGCTCCCAATATTGATTACAGCACCTCCCAATCCGGCAGTATTCTCATTGATGGCGCTCTCTGTTACCCAGACCCGGCCCACGTTGTAGATCCCCCCACCGCCGATTCCACCATAGTTGCTGCTGACCCGGCTGCGCAGTAAGTGCAAGTCGCTGGAGTTATAGATACCCCCGGCCCAACCCCCGCCCGGAAAGCTATAGTTTTCGTCAAACCGGTTATCTGTCACCGCGCAGTCCTCGAGGGTGAGGTCGGCGCTGTTGGTTAAACCGACCCCTCTCATCCCGGAGAAGCCGCCTGTAAGGGTGAGGCGCACCAGCCGCACACTGCCTGCCGTAAACAAGACGTCTAGAACGCGGTCACGATCGGATGGCGGGAAATCTTCGCCAAAGCCCTGGATTGAAGCACCCGCACCGAGCCCCTCGATGGTGACAGGAGCCCGGATGTCGAGGTCGCCCCGTAGGGAATCATTTTCATTGATTCCAGTTACCTGCAAAGGATAGTTTCCTTCTGGCAGTAAGATCGTATCTGCCCCACTGCCCGGAGGGCAGGTATCGACCGGTTGGTCGATGTTGGCAGCAATGATCGCTTCGCGCAGGGTGCAGTTGCCGTTATCGACAACCTCGTCTAGCGTGGTGTTCACATTGATAATGGCGCCTTCGTCTGAAAGCGCTGCTGGAACAGGCGCAAGGACAAACACGGCCAGAACCAGGAGTGCAATCCCATGGAAAAAGTTTCGCGTACGCATGTTTCCCTCCCCAGAAAAAAAGCTGGCAGACCACCCCCAGACCAGAACTATACTTACCTCACGTGACTGCTCCAGTCCTTCTGTGTATGCTGCCAGCTCATATGATACTGTCCTTAATAATATAGCACTTAAAAATAATATTTCAATAGACTCTTCGTTTATTGTGTCTTTAGGATTTGCCATGGTCGTAACCGAGAAGGCACGCGCGGTCGATCCTGGTAATGCCGCTGAAGAGCAGGCGCTGAACTCCGGGCCAGAGCATTGACGTTGACAGGCCGGATGAACAGGTTGCTGCTTCAATACTGTTCCTGAGGTTGACTGCCGTCTGTGAAGAGGATGTACAGAATCTACCGCATGACGAACAGAATAAACCTTATCCACAGACCGTGTGCAAGGAGATCTGCGGCATGTTGCGCCGGAAGTCAAAATCGCCCGGCCCCGCCTGCGCGACCTCGATCAGCAATGAGCGGAGAGGGGGGTGCCCTCTCCGCCTGCAAAATCAGGTTCGTCACCACCCCGGCTAACGCCAGGAAGACCAGGACGAATTTGAAGGGGTGGTGTTGGTCAGGCGGGTCTGGTTGCTGCCATCCGCGTTCATCACGTAGATTTCCTTGTTGCCATCCCGGCTGGACCAGAAGATGATCTGCGTCCCATCCGGCGACCAGCGAGGATCCATATTATCGACCCCGGGGCTGTCGGTCAGCTGGACACGGTTGCTGCCGTCGGCGTTCATCAGATAGATTTCGTAGCTGCCATTGCCCAAAATATTGTCCCACATCCCGCTGCCAAGGCCAGACGTGTAAACGATCTTTTGGCCGTCCGGCGACCAGTGCGGGAAAGTATCCTCCTCTGGGCCATGGGTCAGGGAGGTCGGGTTGCTGCCATCGGCGTTCATCACATAGATTTCAGGGTCCCCATTGTCGTGATCGGAGGTGAAGCCAATCTGCTTCCCGTCTCGTGACCAAACCGGGAAAGAATCTTGCGCTGACGGGTTGTCTGTCAGGTTGGTCTGGCCGCTGCCGTCGGCGTTCATCACATAGATTTCGGCATTACCGTCGCGGTCGGTCATGAAGACGATCTTCTTTCCATCCGGCGACCAGTCTGCGGTATCATCCTGTGCCGGGTTGGTCGTCAGGTTGGTGGGGTTGCTGCCATCCGCGTTCATTACGTAGATTTCATCGTTGCCATCCCGATCGGTCACAAAATCTTCTTTCCATCCGGCGACCACACAGGCTGGGCGCCACCTCCCAGGTTTTGTGTCAGGTTGGTCAATCCGCTGCCATCGCCGTTCATGACGTAGATTTGCAGGTTACCATCCCGGTTGGTTTGAAAGGCAATGCGGCCGGATACAGTGCCCAACACTATCGGAGCAGCCGGATTCGCCAGCCTCTTGATGAAGAGCACGCGGGTGCCATTAGCTGCCATGGCGAAATCAATCAACCTCACATTGATGCCGTTGATGCTGAAATCATCCCCGTCGCCAAGGAGCACAAGCGGCTCTCCCAACAGATTTGTGACGGTGCGGTCGAAGGTCCCATGCCCCAGAGTACCTGTAGGATAATACCCTTCGACAATATAGGACGCAGTGCATTGGGGTCGGCTAGGAACACGTCAAGTTGATCTTTGGGAAGCGCCGCGAACGCCGCATCGGTCGGGGCGAACACGAGGTATGGCCCGCCGGTGCTGAGTAGATCCGTGAGTCCGGCAGACTTGACTGCAGCCAGGAAGATGGCAAATGATGGGGTACCGCCGATCCTGGCACTTTTGGCGGTTATTCCCTGCAAGTAGTCGATAGTATTCAAACCGGTCGTCACTGCTCCTGAGTGAGTATCGTGGCTGAATGTGGTGCCGAAAAAGCAGTCAAACAAATCATCGCCCGCACCCCCAATGGTACCAGAGCCATTATTCTCAACGGTCTTACCATTGATTTCGATGGTGAAGTCTTTGTATTTCTCGGGCTGGACCGACGCCGCGAATCCGCCGTAAGGAACATCCTTTTCTCCCACACCATCGTGCAAGAAGCTGAGCGTAGCGGCGCCTTTGACATTGTTGACGGTGATGTGGCTCGAGGTGTTCGAATTTGATCCGGCTTGCTGGTACGCCTGCGTCTCATCGATCAAGAGCGATGTGTGCGTTTGTCCTCGGGCTGCCCCAATACAACCAGTGTGTAGCGATGGTCGGCTTCGAGCGATAAGTCTTGCGGAGCGAGCAAGGCCTGGTCGATGCCCATCCCGCTGGGCACAACGGCCACACTAACGGTCCCTGGCGGGAGATATTCATACCGGCTTAAATCACCCGCCCCTAGAGAAATGGGCATGCCGGCAGTCACGGGCACCTTGCCGTTCAAATAGACATCCATGTCCGGCTCATTGGGGACGCATTGGCTCACCCGCAGGCGGGCTTGTGTCGCGTCATTGGTTGTGAGCGGATTAGGTCCGACCGTTGGGATACTGCTTGTAGGCACTGCTGTGGGCGCAGTTGTTGGCGCTGTAGTAGCTGTCGGAGCAGCAGTGGCCTTAGGAACAGGCGCTTTTGTTACTAACAGGAGCCTGGGTTGGCGAAAGGGCTTTGGTAGCTGGCAAGGCCGGTGTGGCTTGAGCACACGCTGCCAATCCCAGCGCTGTAATGACCAATAAATTCAAAATGGATAACAATCCGAAATTCTTTTTTTTCATGATCCTTCTTTCTCCTCTATTTCCCTAGGGAAGGGTGCGGGGGTTTACCCACACCCTACTTATTCCGGCCTTGCTTAGCTCAGCGCTGCGCAGAGAAGATCTGGGCCGTCAGCCCAATGGTGGTTACCAGAAAACTTAACGCCATCTGGCCCAATGGTTAAATTCCCGGATTGGAGAATAGCAACGCCTCCGCCAGCGAGGCTGACGCGAACGAACAATCCGACTTCCTTGCGAGTGCCTGCTTGGTTATCGAACATGATCGTACGATGACCGTTTTCAGGCAAAGAATAGCCGGTAGTCAAATTGGTAAATGTGCCATTAAGATCTTGGTGGGCCTGCCCATTTATTGCATTGCCGTCCTGGTCAGAGGCGAACACAATAACCTTCGTAGGAATGGAATAATCCTCTTGAACCATGAAGCTGCCACAATCTATGATGTTCGAGCCTTCATCAAGGAATGTAAAAAACTGCGGCGGAGCCGCGAGGGCTGTTTGAGGCGTAATGACTGCAAGCAGTGCGATGATGCTGACCAGCAGCATGCGGGCGGATCGTACGTGAGACATACCTCTTTGGAGCTGGCGGCCTAACAAGCTGGACAAACGGTTAGTGAACATTTTTCTCTCCTTTATCTTGGGTTTGAGCTGGTTGGGACTGCTCTTTCGTGTATCGTAGCACCCTGGCCAGAAAAATATCTGACATTTCCCGCCAAATAGATAAATTGGGGTAAAATACTCTATAATTCGCCGCAAAAATAGATGTTCTGAAACGAGATTTGCGGTTCCTTGATCGGTGTCGCTGGGAGGAATATGTCAACCCAATTTTTATCCCTGAATCGTTCCAAACCTTTGGCGACCTGCTTAAATTTCTGCGCCGGCGAGAACACCTGACCCAGCTGGAGCTCTCCATCAGCGTTGGCTACAGCGAAGCGCAGATCGGCCGGCTGGAACAAAACCAGCGCAAGCCCGACCTCACAACAGTCAAGGCATTATTCATTCCTGCTTTACATCTTGAAGATGAGCCTGATCTCACCACACGTCTCCTGGAATTAGCTCGCTCTGCTCGCCAGGAAGATGCGCCTGCCCCAGGCGTAACTCCCTATAAGGGATTATTGTTTTTTGACCAGGCGGATGCAGACCTGTTCTTTGGCCGCGAAGCCCTCACGGCCCATCTCGTGGAGCGGGTTACCGATCTCGCCATGGACGCTTCGTCCCGCTTCCTGGCGGTGGTCGGCGCCTCCGGCAGCGGTAAATCCTCGCTCGTGCGCGCCGGGCTGTCCGTTGGCCTTCAGCGCCTAGGCTGGGAAATCCACGTCTTCACGCCCGGTGCGGACCCGTTGAAAATTCTGGCGGCCAATTACAACTCGACCGATACAAATAACGGCCAGAATCACCTGGTTTTGGTGGACCAATTCGAAGAAACATTCACCCTGTGCCGGGACGAGAATGAGCGTTCGGCATTTACTGAAAGATTGCTTTCCATCGCCCGCGATAAAGCTGTGAAGACAACCGTGGTGATCGCCCTGCGCGCCGATTTTTATTCGCACTGCGCCCAATATCCGCTTTTGCGCGCCGCGGTGGCCGCCGAGCAGGAATATATCGGCCAGATGACAACCGACGAACTGCGCCGCGCGATCGAAGAACCCGCCAGGCGCGGCGGCTGGGAATTTGAGCCCGGTCTGGTAGACATCTTATTAAGTGACATCGGCGCGGACGGGATGGGGCAGCCGGAGCCCGGTGCGCTGCCTTTGCTTTCGCACGCCCTGCTGGCTACCTGGGAGCGCCGTCGTGGGCGGACTTTTACCCTCTATGGCTATCACGCTTCGGGCGGTGTGCGCGGCGCCATTGCCGAGACGGCGGAGAGCGTCTTCACCGATCAGCTCAATCACTCACAGCAAAAGTTGCGCATGACATTTTTTTACGCCTGACAGAACTGGGCGAAGGCACCGAAGATACCCGCCGGCGTGCAACATTGAATGAGCTGGCGCATCAACCGGAAGAAGCCGTCCAGTTGCGGGCGGTGCTGAACACGCTGGCTGAAGCGAGATTGATCACATTAAACGAGGACACCGCCGAGGTGGCGCACGAGGCGTTGATCCGCGAGTGGCAGCGGCTACACGAATGGCTGTCCCAGGATCGCGAAGGCTTGCTTCTGCACCGTCATCTGACCGATGCGGCACTCGAATGGGAAGCGCGCGGCAAGGATGCTGCGGAGCTATATCGCGGGGCGCGCCTGGCGCAAACGAGCGAGTGGGCTTCGGCTAACGAAGGACGCTTGAACGCACTGGAACACGCCTTTCTCGACGCCTCGATCGAGCAGGAACAGCACGACGCAATTGGAGCGCGAAGCGCAGCGCCAGCGCGAGCTGAAGGCCGCCCAGGAGCTGGCTGAGACGCAAAGCCGCGCTGCAAGACAATTACGCCGTCGAGCTCTTTACTTGAGCCTGATGGTGGTGATTGCGCTTGGCATGGCGCGGCGGCCATCGTTTTTGGCCAGCAGGCCAGCCGCAACGCCCGCCTGGCCGGCCAGAACCTGAGCGCGGCACAGTCCGCAGGCACGCAAGCCGTCGCCCAGCAAGCTACGGCGGAGTCTGCCAGCCTCCTGTTTCAGACGCAAAAAGCCACGGCCCAGGCCGCCAGCACCCAGGCCGTCGGCGAGGCGAGCCTGCGCGCCACCTCCGAAGCGGGAACCGTGCAAGAGGCCGCCATCGCCAAGTCGCGCGCCCTGTCCGCCGAAGCGATGAACAAAATGCCGCTGGACCACGCAGCTCAGCCTCTTACTGGCTTTGCAAGCCGATCAAAACCAGCAACACCCGCGAGGCGCAAAACGCTCTGCACCAGGTTCTCCAGGCCTCGCGCCTGCGTGCCTGGCTGCCTAACGACTGCACCATTCTCTTCGGCTCGGCTTTCAGCCCGGATGGGTGACAGTTTTGCTATTTTTGACATCGAAGAGGAAGCAGCGGTCAAGATCTGGAAGATTGGGAGATAGCCTGGCGGACATTGGCCCGGAGCCACTGATCACGATGACTGACCCCGTCACCTTAAGTGCCAGAATATTCCACTTATGGGAATATGATCACTTTTAGCCCGGATGGCAGCCTGGTGGCGTCGATGGGGATCAGCATACTGCCAAAATATGGGATACCCGCACGGGCAATCTATTACATACCCTGGAAGGACATACAGATCTCGTAAATGGCGTCTTTTTCAGCCCGGCTGGCCAATGGCTGGCTACTACCAACCAGGACCGGACGGTCAAGCTATGGGATGTGAAGACTGGCAAGGTGCGGGCTACCCTCACCGGTTATACTGAAGTAACCAATTCCGCCGTTTTCAGCCCGGATGGAATACCCTGGTGACGGGCAGCGCTGACCAAACAGCCATCTTCTGGGATCTGCATGGGTTGGCGGAGGCGGCGAGCCGAGGCGTATTTTATACGCTTTCCTTTGTTGGAACAGGAACGCCTGGCGCTATAGCCTTCAGTCCGGATGGAAAGCGCCTGGCGATCGGCGTTGGTGAAACCGGCTATGTATATGAGCTCGATTTTTCCCTGGCGGCTCCGGCCAGGTTTCTGTATAATCTTGATCGGCCATCAAGGGAATATACACTCGATAGCTTTTTGCCCGGATGGGAAAAGGCTGGTCACCGCAGCCGGCGATAATACACCCGGCAATAATCGGACCAAAATCTGGGATGCGGAGACCGGCCTGGAACAGTATACCCTGGCTGGTGAGACAAACTACGCGGCTCTCAGCCCGGATGGAAACCGCCTGATAACTTCTTCATGCAGAGCTCCAGATCTGGGATATTTCTCCCAGCGGCAATCAGAGAGCTGTTTAACCTGCCCGGCCTAAACTAGTTTTATTTCAGTCCGGATGGAAAGCGCTGGCTGAGTGTGGACAATATCGCAAGGGATTGCCCAATTCTGGGAACATTCTCCCACCGGCCTCAAGCCGATGGGCAGCTTCAAGTTCAATCCTGGCGGTCCAGATACAACCTAAACGGCTGTACCAGATCCTGACCTGAAGAGACTGGTCACGGTGGGGCGAGGGCCGGTGAGGATATGACAGCGCGGGTGTGGGATACTGCATCTGGCCAGGAAACCTTCCATTTTTCTCTGGCTGATGTTTTTCAGCGATCCCACAACCGGGATAATCGACAGATGCCATCAGACCCGGATGGCACAAAGTTGGTGGTAACTTCAGGCGCTATGTTACGCAAGAGCCGCAATGTGGGACCTGCTCACGGGGACCTGGTAGATGTGGTGGAAGAACATCCGGACCCTATTGGGAAATCAGGGCTGTTGATTTCAGCCCGGATGGGACGCGCCTGGCCACAGGCGAAGGGGATGGTGTGGCGCGCATTTTTGATATGACTAGCGGGACAATGCTGCGGACGTAACCGGCAGCGATCGCAGGATTGAATATTAGATCGGTTGACTTCAACCAGTACGGGACACGCCTGGTAACGGGGAGTGTGGACGGGAAAGTGATGGTCTGGGACCCGGCAACTGGCCTTGAAATTGGCCCATCGATCAAGGTGCCCTGTGTCGTGGTCGAATGTTAAATTTAACCCGGATGGCGCCCTGGTCGCGGCTGGCTGTGCCGATTCAACGGCGCATGTATTGGATATCTCTTCCGGGCAGGAAATGTTTGTCCTGCCTGGCGTAAATGTCGGTTTCAGCCCGGATGGGAAGTATCTGTTGACTGACCGCTGATGGAATAACGCACGGTTTTTACCTGGATGTCAACGACCTGATCGCCCTGGCCCAGAAGCGCCTGTTTCGCTGGTGGGCTGCTGATGAATGCGAGAAACTCCTGCATACGCAGACCTGCCCGCCGGCGCCGTAAGGTACTTGACAATCCCATAGGAGTACGTACAATGAGGATACTGCACCTAAAAAGTGAGATCGCCCAGCTGGAACTGAGCGATCTCTGTCGTAAGCCCTCGGTCGGTTAGGACCATATCACCAAACGATTGAGGCCGGCAATAATGTGCAGCTTTCGCTGCTAGGAGGATCTTACGACCTGCGGAGAGGGTGGGCCGCTTACCCACGGTGGATAAATAGAATTTAACCAGAACCTGGCTTACTGAATTGGTGTGGTTTTGTTTTCGGAATATGGGTTCAGCAACTCATGCAAAGCCTGTGTTATTCGCTCTCTAGCAGCCATTCTGCCAGGGAACGGATTGTTATCGTAAATCCATTCCTTGTTATTGTCTCGGTATTCGAATCAGCCAAGATCAATCCTGAGGAAAGGCCGAGAGCACTCATCGCGTCCGTCAGCGCCCGTATCTCTCGTTCCCGTGTAGCGGGATTATCCATGCTTTGAGCCACCTGAACCAATTGACCTAACTCTGGCAAGTAGAAATCCACCTCATAGCCAGCCGGGGTAGTGAAATAATAGATCTCGTGCGTCTTACGCCGCAATGCCAGGAAAGCCGCGTTTTCCATCAATTTGCCAGTGTTGGGAGAAAAATTGAAACCAATTACATTGGCCAGCCCGGTGTCGATGCTGTACACTTTCTTTGCCGCGATTTGCTGGCGCTTCACCGAATAGTCGTATACGTTCATGGTAAAGATAAGCCAACTGTTCTCCAGGTAATCGATGTAATTCTTGATCGTATTGACGCTGCCCAGACGGAACTGCTCTTTGAGCTTATTGAATGAAACCTGGCTGGTAGGATTGCTCATCAGATAGAAAGCCAGCTCTTTCAACGCCCGCACCTCCTCGATGCGGTAGCGCGTGGCAATGTCACGATAGAGAATATCGTCATACAACGTGCGCAGCAGCGGTAGTTCCGGGTACTTCAGCGGCTCAGGTATGCCGCCCATACGCAGGTACTCATGAAGAGCCTGTTGCAGATGGGCTGTCTCGACTGTTGTAAGGCGTGTCAGATCAGGGATGGTGTATCCCTTGAAGTGCAGGAACTCAGCGAAGGAAAAAGGGAATAGCTCTACTGGTACGTAACGTCCGGTCAGGCGGGTGCCCAGCTCGCGGCTAAGCAGTGAAGCGTTGGAACCGGTGATGAAGAATTTGATCCCCTGGTCCATAAAACGACGCACGAAGTGCTCCCAACCGGTGACGTTTTGAACTTCATCGATTATCAACACCTCGCGCTCGCCAAAGAGCTCCACCAGGATCTGGTACAGGTCGTTAGCATCCTCTGCCTGAAATCCCAGGAAGCGGTCATCTTCGAAGTTGACATAGTAGAAGAGTTCTTCTCCTAAACGATGTGCGAACTGCGCCAACAGCGTGGATTTACCCACCCTCCGCAGGCCGGAAATGACCACAGCATGCGGCAGCGGCATAGCGCGCTCAATTTCACCCAATCGCTTCCGCTCTACCCCGGTCTCGCGGTGCCAGAAAGCCTGCTGCTGTTCCAGCAACATTGCCTTGATCTGATCTTTGGACAATTTAGATTTCCAATTGTTTTCATTCACAATGAAATAATACACCAATTAGTTTTCACTGTCAATGAAAACTAATTGGTGTATTTACGCCCCTGACACTGTAAACGGAAGTTGCTATGGTATGGGTGTTATCGTTTTCGGTTCCGGGCAAATTTCCCAGCGCACAAAACGACGGATAACAATATTCTCTCCAATGTGACCGACCGCCTGGCTTAACAACTGGGCAACGGTGACGGATTTCATCACGGATGTACATCTGGCGTAGTAGGACGTGCTTGTTTTTGTATTTTTCCAAAACGCCATCCACGATCTGATCAATGATCGTATCGGGTTTACCGGCGGCATGCGCCTTTTGGATTGCCGCCCGCGCCTGCTCGTCCAGGGCTTGTGGTGGAATATCCTCGTCGCGCACGTAAAGCGGAGAGGCTGAAGTGATCTGGAGCGCAATTTCATGCGCAAAATGGCGAAAGACCTCTGAACGGCTGGCGAATTCGGTCTCAGTGTTGATCTCGACCATGACGCCAATGCGCCCATGATTATGCGAGTACAGCTCTATTGTCCCCTCCAGCGTTTCGCGGTCCATCTGCTTTCTGGCTTTGACGGCAGCTTTTTCGCGCAGGTAAGCAAGCGCCTTTTCAAAATTCTGGTCGCCCTGCTCCAGTGCTTTCCGGCACTCCATCACCCCGGCGCCTGTTTCGCCGCGCAGTTGTTTGATGACTTCAATCGTAGCGTTCATTGTGTCCACCTCTTTACCTTTGTTCAGTCCGAGAATTTCCCTTCACGCAGCCCCTGCTGAGTCTGGCGCACCCAATCGAGCTCGGTTTTATATGCGGCGATAAAATTATCCTTGATGCGCTTCCACAAATACGTCTCCCGCTTCGAACGGTCTGGGGCGCCGCCAGGTCGTGCAGCCTGACCCTCAAACAAACGGAGGAGATTGGCGATTTCGTCTGCGTATTGTTCAAGCAAGGTCAGGATTTCCTCGTCAGACAGGCTCTCTGCCCACGCCAATTGGATCAGGAAACTCTTGTGCAGTTCGGGGACCTCCGGGGCTGCCAGCAGACTCTGATGCAGGTCAGACAAGCCTTTCTCGGTAATGGAATAAATCTTTTTTGCAGGCAGACTCTCTTGAGACTGGACTTGATGGGTCACCAGCCCTTCCTTCTGGAGCTCGATCAGGCTTTTATAGATCTGGTTGTTATTCCCTGACCAGTAAAAGATGTGCGAACCAGAGATGACCCGCTTTAGATCATATCCTGAAGATGGTTTCCAGCTCAGCAGGCCAAGAATAGCAGAACGCAGGTCCATTGAAATTCCTTTATAAGGGTTATATTGTACATATGTTATTAATAACATACTGACCAGGTGTTGTCAAGGAACAAACTAATCACGCAGTCAGCAGCCGGATTATTTCCGGATAAACGCAAAACCCGCTCAGCAGCGGGTTTTGATTGTGTTCTGGCGGGAAGGGCGGGATTCGAACCCGCGGCTGAGTTTAAAGCCCAGCACTCACTTAGCAGGCGAGCCCAATCGGCCTCTCTGGCACCTTCCCATTCAAACTGGCAATTGAAGATTTCGGAACCACTCTAAACCTTCAATGTGGAGCGGAGGGAGAGGGATTCGAACCCCCGGTGGGAGTAAACCCACACCTGTTTTCAAGACAGGCGCCATAGGCCGCTCGGCCATCCCTCCAGTACCCGCCAGGGGCATCCCTCCCAGGCGCGCCGATTTTACCACAGAGTAGAAACAGGTGCAACATGGTTGGCTCGGTTTCAGCCAGGGCATTACACATTATAATCTGAATAATGAGACAAAAAGGTCTTCTTCGGTATACTTGTTGCGCTCAAACATCAAGAACCGGAGAAGACCCAAATGGATTATAACAGTCACGCCCCCAACCGCACCGTCGATGAGAATGGGCTGATCTTCACCACCAGCAGCTTGTACGAGTATCTGCGGAACATCACCGATATACGGCAAGCCAAGGGCAAGCGCTATCCCTTGGCGACCCTGTTGTTGGTCATGATCCTGGCGAAGCTGTGTGGAGAAGACAAACCGAGTGGGATCTGCGATTGGGTCAGGAGGCGGGTGCGGATGCTGAGCGAGATGAAAATCATCAAGCGTCCGCAAGCCCCCTGTCACATGACCTACCGGCGGGTGATGCAAACGATCATCCTGGCCGATGAATGGGACCAACTGCTGCACGACTACCATCAGCAGCGCCTGAAAACCGAGCAGGAGATCATCCTGACAATGGATGGGAAGACGCTGCGAGGCACGATCCCGCGTGGGGAAACACGCGGCACGCATCTGCTGACCGTCTATGTGCCTGACGAAGGATTGGCGCTGGTGCAAGCCCAAGTGGATCACAAGGAGAACGAGATTGTGGTCGCACCACACGTCTTGAAGCAGGTGAACCTGCAGGGTGCAATTGTGATGGGAGATGCCATGCATACTCAACGAGAGACCTCCCGCCAAATCGTAGAGGCGGGTGGTGATTATGTTTGGTTTGTCAAAGGAAACGAGGCCCGGACCGAGTGGGCTATTGAGAAGCTGTTTGTGCATGAAATGTGTAACCTGCGTCAGGGAGCTTCTCTGGACAAGGACTTCCAAACTTGTGTCCAGGTGAGTAAGGGGCATGGGCGCTTGGAAACCCGCACCATCTTCGTCAGCACGTTGTTGAATGATTATTTGGATTGGCCGCATGTCGCGCAAGTCTTTCGCCTGGAGCGGATTTGTTGGCATCCGCATTTGCGCGGCAGAACACGCCAGGTGATCTATGGGCTGACTAGCCGGCCTCCGGAGCGCTCTTCACCGCAGCATTTGCTCGAGCTGACCCGCGCCTATTGGGGGATTGAAAATGGCTTGCATCATCGCCGAGATGTCACCTTTCATGAAGATGCTACTCGCCTAACCCTGGGGAATGCTGGACGGATCATGGCGGCCTTGAACAACTTGGTGATCGGTTTATGTTTGCGTGTACATGGCTCGAATGTCGCCCAAGCAAGACGCCACTTTTCGGCTTGCCCTGCTGATGCCCTTCTCGCGGTTGTCACCTAAATGAGAATGTTAATGCCTGTCGGTTTCAGCCGCAGGGTGCTTACAGGTCTGGTGCATGCCCTCGGATACCGCTAAACTTCATGCTATACTTGCGTAATTACAGATCTACCACCGGCCTGAAATTTCCGACCTTTATCGCAACTGACTGACTCGGACTGCATGTCGCATATCGCCAAATCATCCCTGATCATCGCCATCTTCTTCGGCCTGGACAAAGTACTGGGCCTGCTGCGGCAGGTGCTGTTCAACCGGCAGTTTGGCGCCGCCGAGCGGGACATCTTCTTCGTTTCCAACAACATCCCCGACCTGCTTTCGGCGCTGATCTCCGGCGGGGCGCTGGGGATCGCCTTGATCCCGGTGCTGACCGAGTACCTGGAACGGCAGGGGCGCCCGGCAGCCTGGGAGTTGTTTGCCCGCATCGTCAACCTGGCCTTTCTGGTCACCGCCGGCATCGCGGCGGTCATCATCCTGCTGGCCCACCCGCTGGTGCGCTACGTCATCGCCCCCGGGTTCAACGATCCGGCGAAATGGGCGCTGACCGCCAGCCTGATGCGCCTGGATTTGCTGGCGATCCTGATCTTCTCGATCAGCGGGCTGGCGATGGCCGGGCTGCAGGCCAACCAGCACTTTCTGCTCCCGGCCATGGCGCCGGGCCTGTACAACCTGGGGCAGATCTTCGGCATCCTGGTGCTGGCGCCGCGCTTTGGCATTTACGGTCTGGTGTACGGGGTGATCCTGGGGGCGCTGCTGCACCTGGGCATCCAGATCCCCGGCCTGCTGCGTTACGGCTTCCGTTGGGCGCCGGCGATCCACCTGCGCCACCCGGGTGTGCAGCAGGTGCTGCGGCTGATGGGTCCGCGCGTGCTGACCATGCTGTGCCTGCAAACCTATTTCCTGCACGCGTGACCGCCTGGCCTCTTTCTTTGCCGAGGGGGCGGTCTCGGCCCTGAACAACGGCTGGTTTATTCAGCAGGTGCCCGAAACGCTGATCGGCACGGCGATTGCCATCGCCCTGCTGCCATCGCTCTCCGAGCACATCGTGCGCGGCGAGACGGAAGCCTTTGGCCAGACGATCAACCGCGCCCTGCGGGCGATGCTGGCCCTGACGCTGCCAATCGCGGCACTGCTGGCGGTCACCATCCGCCCGCTGGTGCAAATTGCCTTCGGCTTCGATCCGGCTGAGACCGAGCTGGTGGTGTGGGCCACGCGCGCTTTCCTGCTGGGGCTGATCGGGTCACACCTGGCTGGAGGTGGCGTGCGCTCCTTTTACGCCAAGCAGAACGCCCGCACGCCGCTGCTGGCGGCCTTTTTGCAGGCGGTGACCTACATCCTGCTGGCAATGATGCTTTCGCGCCTGGTCGGGCACACCGGGCTGGCCCTGGCGGATACGCTGTCTTTTACCGGGCAGGCGCTGCTGCTGCTCTTTCTACTCAACCGGCTCCACCCGGGCATCTTGCGGGTGGGCGATACCCTGCTGCGCGGCGGGATTGCAGCCGCGGCAAGCGGCGCGCTGGCGTATGCCCTGATGCGCTTCCTGCCGCTGCCGGCGCTGCCGGGCACATGATTGCGCTGGCCCTGGGCGGGCTGGTGGCGCTGCCATTGATCTGGCCCGAAGATTAAAACATCTGGTACAAGGCTGTAAGGAGGAACGCATGAAACTATCTGGAAAACGGGTTGCCTATCTGATCGAGGAAGGTTATGAAGACCTGGAATTCTGGGTGCCGCTGATGCGCCTGCGTGAAGAAGGCGCCCGGGTGACGGTGGTGGGCAGCGGCAAAGCTGAAATATTCCACGGGAAGGCCTGCCTGGAGGCGCGCGCCGATGCATCCGCGGCAGACGTCAGTGCGGACGATTTCGATGCCCTGGTGGTGCCCGGCGGCTGGGCGCCAGATAAGCTGCGCCGCTACCCGGCGGTGCTCAACCTGGTGCGCGGCATTTACCAGCAAGGCAAGATCGTGGCGGCTATCTGCCATGCCGGGTCTGGTGCTGATCTCGGCGGGCATCGTCAAAGGCCACCGCGCCACCGGCTCGCTGGGCATCAAAGATGACCTGGTGAATGCCGGCGCAGTGTGGGTGGATGAGCCCGCTTTCCGGGATGGCAACCTGGTATGGGGACGGGTGGTGGAAGATATCCCGGATTTCTGCCGGGAGCTGGTGCAGGCCATCGGCTCAACAGGATGAACAACATCCAATCGATAGATCATTGCACTCGGAGGTGTTCATGCGACAAGAATCCCCATTTTTGACATGGCTGTCTGCTGGCAGGATTACTGCTGGGCAATTTCACACCCACCCCGGCAGCCGTGGCAGCCTCCTGGCAAACCAAAGTGGATGGCTGGGTGCTGGAGACTGCCGCCCAGGGCGAGACCGAGTTCCTGGTCTTCCTGGCAGAGCAGGCGGACCTCAGCCCGGCTGCCAGCCTGACCACAAAGCTGGAAAAAGGCGAGTTCGTCTACCGCACCCTGCTGGAACACGCACAACGTACGCAGCGGCCTGTGCTCAATGCGCTGGAAAGATTGGGGGTGGATTACCGCTCCTACTATATCGCCAATATGGTGTGGGTGCGCGGCGGGCCAGAAGCGGTTCGGGCTGTAGCCCAGCGTGCCGACGTGGCCCATATTTACTCCAACCCCAGCGTGCGCCTGCAGCGCCCGATTGTCTCATCTGAGACCCAAACCCCCCGGGCGGCTGAAGCCATCGAGTGGAACATCACTCAAAGTGAACGCCGACGATATGTGGGCTGCAGGCTACACGGGCCAGGGCGCGGTCATCGGCGGGCAGGATACCGGCTACGATTGGGATCACCCCGCCCTCAAAAACCAGTACCGCGGCTGGAACGGCGCCAGCGCCGACCATGACTACAACTGGCACGACGCCATCCACGTTACTGGCAGCATTTGCGGCGCCAATTCGCCGGAGCCCTGCGACGACGATGACCACGGCACCCACACCATGGGCACCATGGTGGGCGATGACGGCCTGGGCAACCAGATCGGCATGGCCCCCGGGGCGCGTTGGATTGGCTGCCGCAATATGAACGACGGCGTGGGTACACCAGCCACATACACCGAATGCTATGAGTGGTTTATCGCGCCTTACCCGGTGGGCGGCACCCCGGACCAGGGCGACCCCAGCAAAGCGCCGGATGTGATCAACAATTCGTGGGGCTGCCCGCCCAGCGAGGGTTGTCTGCACTCTCGCTGCAGGCGGTGGTCGAAAACGTGCGCGCCGCCGGCATCCTGACGGTGCACTCAGCCGGCAACAGTGGATCGGCCTGCAGCACGGTAGATGACCCGGCGGCGATTTACGCGGCTTCCTTTTCGGTGGGCGCCACCGACAGCAGTGATAACATCGCCGGCTTCAGCAGCCGCGGACCGGTGACCATGGACGGCAGCAACCGCCTCAAGCCCGAAATCTCTGCCCCCGGCGTCAACATCCGCTCCAGCGTGCCCGGAGGCGGCTATAGGGCGGCTGGAGCGGCACCAGCATGGCCGCGCCGCACGTGGCCGGCCTGGCGGCGCTGCTGCTGTCTTTCGAACCGGGTCTAAAAGGCCAGGTGGACCTCATGGAGGACGTGATCGAGCAGAGCGCCGTGGAGCGCACCACCGCCCAGACCTGCGGCGGCGTGCCCGGCACCAGCATTCCCAACAACACCTATGGCTGGGGACGCATCGATGCCCTGGCTGCCATGCAGAGCCTGGTGCACGAGCTGACCATCCAGAAGAGCGCATCTGCGGCAGTGATCGCCCCGGGGTCAGCCATCACCTACACGCTCACCATCACCCACATGCATCCCGGCCTGGCAACCACCAACACGGTCCTGACCGACACCCTGCCTGCCGGCTCAACCTGCTCAGCGCAACGCCCCCCTACACACTGGATAGCTCGACGCTGCGCTGGGAGTTCTCCAGCCTGGGCCCGGCGAAACCCACAGCGTGCAGCTCGTGGTTCAACTGCGCCTGACGCCAGCGGATCGGTGATCAATAGCCAGTACGGCGTGCGCAGCGAGGAAGTCGGCGTCACCGGTGGGCCGCCGGTGGTCACCAGGTGTTGGAATATGGTGTTTACCTGCCGGCAGTTATGAGATAGGGCTTGTTCAGATCATGACGCAAAAGCGCGGGCTGTCCAAAAAGCAGGGCGAAGCGTGGTAATACCGTCCAATATTGTGCAAAGGACATCGCTTCGCCCCTACAGGCGGCGGTGATGAATTGAAACTCTCTTTTTGGACAGCCTCCATTTTTTTGGAGCGGTCACTTCTGGCGCAACAGGCGGGAAGAATTGGCCAGGATGCCCAGATCGGGCAGGGATTGGGCGGCGGCGGCCAGAATGGGCGGCAGGAAAGCCCAGCGCAGCCAGGCTGAGGCCCACCACGTTATAGACGGCGGTGAAGGCGATGTTCATCTTGACCACCCCCAGGGTGCGCCGGGCAATGCGCAGGGCCTCCGGCACCAGGCTCCAGTCGTCGCGCATCAGGGCGATATGGGCAGCCTCGATGGCGACGTCGCTGCCGGCTGCGCCCATGGCAATGCCCACATCTGCCTGGGCCAGGGCGGGCGCATCGTTCACGCCATCCCCCACCATCACCACCGTGCGGCCCTGAGCTTGGTAGTCCTTGCACGATGGCGATCTTATCTTCCGGCAGCAGGCCGGCGCGGTAAGCGAATTCCCAAGCTGCGCTGCCAGGGCCGGCGGCGCTGCGCTCGATGATCGCCGGTGAGCAGCTCGATGTGCCGGATGCCCAATGTCCGCATCTCGCGGATGGCCTGCGGCACCTCCGGGCGCAGCGTATCGGCGGCAGCCAGCACACCCGCCAGGCTGCCATCCAGGGCTGACAAACAAGCAGGGTTTTGCCCTGCGCTTCCAGCTCCGCAACGGCGGCTGGCTGCTGTGGCCGTTCGCCGCCAGGCGCCGGCTGCCCACCTCCACCCGGCGGCCCTCGCACCAGGCGCGCACCCCGATGCCGGGCAGGGCTTCAAACTCGTGCGGTTCAGCCAGAGCTGACCCCGCGCGGCGGGCCGCTGCGCCGCACCGCCTCCGCCAGCGGGTGCTCCGAATACCGCTCGGCGGATGCCGCCAGTGAAGAATCAGTTTTTGAGCACGATAGCAAGATCACTGTCCGGCCGATCTGCCAGCAGGTGAAATCCGTGATCTCCGGTTTGCCCAGGGTCAGCGTGCCGGTTTTGTCGATCAGCAGGGCATCGGCGCGCGCCAGAGTCTCCAGGTATTTGCCGCCCTTGATCATCAAGCCGCGTTTGGCCCCCGCACCGATGGAGGCCAGCATGGCGATCGGGGTAGCCAGGGCAAACGAGCACGAGCACGCCACCACCAGCACGGCCGCGGTGGCCAGCGGGTCGCGGCGCAGTAAGAAGGTGAGCAGGGCCACCCCGGCGACCACCGGCAAATAATAGGCCGAGAAGCGGTCGGCGATGCGCTGCACGGCAGCCCGGTGGGCTTCGGCCTCTTCCACCAGCCGGATGACCCGGCCGAAGGTGGTATCGGCGCCCACGTGGGTGGCGCGCACGCGCAGGCTGCCCAGGCTGAGCAGCGTGGCGGCGAAAACGCGGCCGCCCGGCCCGGCTTCCACCGGCATGGACTTCGCCGGTGATGGCCGCCTGATCGATGGTGGCCTGCCCGGCGATCACCTCGCCATCCACCGGGATCTTCTCGCCCGGGCGAACCACCACCGTGTCACCGGGTTGAATTTCAGCCACCGGCACTTCCATCCTCGTCATCCCCGCGCAGCAGGCGCGCCATCTGCGGAGCCAGGGCGGTCAGGTCTTTCACCGCCCGGCGGGCGCGCTCGGTGGTGAAATGCTCGGCGTAATCACCCACCCGCATGAAGAAGACCACCACCGCGGCGGTAGCCCACTCGCCCACAGCCAGGGCGGCCAGCACGCCGACCGTCATCAAGCGTGTGGGCGATCACCTGGCGTTTGAGGGCGGCGCGGGCCACATTCAAGAATACGGGATAACCGGCTGCCAGCACAACCGCCAGCCCGATGGGCCACGGCACCTGTTTTGTGATGGCCTCAAACAGCCCGAACCACTCGCCCACCACTACCACAAAGAGCACCGCTCCAAAGACCACACCCAGCAGGGTCAAGACGGGACGGTTGAAGCCCTGCAATGCAACAGCCTGCTCCGAGGATTGTGTCTCGGGCAGGCTGTATCCGGCGCCCTGTACCGCCTTGCGGATGGCGGGAAGATCGACCCGGGCCGGGTCGTACTGGATGACCGCTTTTTCGGATGCCAGGTAAACGCTGACGGTTTCAACCCCTGGCAGTGCTGCGATGGCGTGTTGGACGTGCAGTGTGCATTCGGCGCAGTCCATGCCCTGCACCGGCACCTGCATGGTTTTCAGGATGGTCATTTAGCGGCAAACACCTTCTCGGATGCCACACCCGCCATGAGCAAGCCCAGCTGCTCTTTGGTCACTTTGCCAGCTTCGACGACATCCACAATCTGGCCGCGATACATCACTGCAATGCGGTCTGAAAGGGCCATGATCTCATCCAGCTCGGCGGAAACGAGCAGCACGGCGGCGCCCTGATCGCGTATGCTGATGATCTGGCTGTGAATGTATTCGATGGAGCCAACATCCAGGCCGCGCGTGGGCTGATTGGCAATCAACAGGCGCACGGGGCGGCTCAACTCACGCGCCACAATCACTTTCTGCTGGTTGCCGCCCGAGAGGGTGGAGGTGGGCACATACGGACTGGGCGTGCGCACATCAAAATCCTTGACCAGTTTACGGGCATTGGCATCCACAGCCTGGTTGCGGATCACAAAACGCACACCAAAGGGAGGCCGGTAATAGGTGCACAGGATCAGGTTATCGGCAATGGGATAGGGCATCACCAGGCCATGTTTCTGGCGGTCTTCAGGAATGTGCGACAGGCCAATTTCAATCATCGGGCGGGAAGGTTTGCCGGTGACATCGTTGCCTTCCAACAGCACATGCCCGCTGCGCACCGCGCGCAAGCCGGTCAGCGCTTCCACCAGCTCGGTCTGCCCGTTGCCCTGAACACCCGCAACCCCCAACACCTCGCCGGCGCGCACATCCAGAGATAGATCTTGCACCGCGCTCAGACCGCGTTGGTCGGTCACCACCAGGTTATGGACTTCGAGGACTTTAGCGGCAGGTTTGGCGGGGGTTTTATCCACCGTCAGGATGACCTCACGACCTACCATCATGGCAGCCAGGTGCGCTTCATCGGTTTCCGAGGGGATGGCCGTTCCGACGACCTTACCGCCGCGCATCACGGTAATCCGGTCGGCAATCGCCAGCACTTCTTTCAACTTGTGGGTGATAAATATGATCGAGACGCCCCGGCTGGTCAGCTCGCGCATGATGCGGACGAGGTCTTCCACCTCCTGCGGGGTAAGCACAGCCGTCGGTTCATCCAGGATCAGGATCTGGGCGTTGCGGTAGAGGGTTTTGACGATCTCCACACGCTGTTGAATCCCAACGGGGAGTTCGCGAACATAAGCATCAGGGTCGACATCCAATCCGTACTGACTGGAAACATCCCGCACCTTCTGCGAAACCGCATTACGGTCTAGCCGCCCGTTGTGCAACGTCTCAGAGCCCAGCATAATGTTCTCAGTAACTGTGAATACCGGGATTAACATAAAATGTTGGTGCACCATACCAATTCCCGCGGCAATCGCATCTTTGGGGGAATGGAAGGTAACCGGTTTCCCGTCGCATAAAATTTGGCCCTCATCCGGGGAATACAGCCCATACAATACATTCATCAGGGTGGTCTTGCCAGCGCCGTTTTCACCCAACAGGGCATGGATCTCGCCTGCCTTGAGGTCAAAATCCACCTTATCGTTGGCCAAAACCCCGGGGAAACTCTTCGAAATGCCACGAACTTCGAGTACGCTTGTCATTGTTCGCTCCAACAATTCCGCGTTACTTCTCATACGCCTGACCATCGGCGGCGGGTGGTGTCGTCTTGCCGATGATACCGGTCATGATCAGCATGGTCAAAATATAGGGCACCAGGCCGACCACATACGACTGCTGCAAGAAAGCCCACTGCGCCGGGATATATTCCCGGAAAAACTGCAGGTTGATCTGCAGGGCCTGTGCCGCGCCAAAAACCAGGGCGGCAGCCCAGGCCCCAAACGGCGACCAGTTGCCAAAGATCATGGCTGCCAGGGCAATAAAACCGCGACCATTGGTCATCAACGGCTCAAAGGAAGGCACCAATTCCAGGGTGAAGTAAGCGCCGCCCAGGCCGGCGATCATACCGCCGATGATGACGTTGGCATAACGCATGCGGTAAACGTTAATGCCCACGGTATCTGCTGCGCGGGGGTGCTCGCCGACAGCCCGCGTGCGCAATCCCCAGCGGGTATAAAAAAGAACATAATGGGTGACCACAACCAGGAGAATGGCCGAAATGGCTATCGGCTGCTGCTCGAATATTTTACCGACGACCGGAATATCCACCAGGAATGGGACCGCCAGGCGGGGTAGCACGCCGGGTGCATGCGGCACCTGCCCGCCGAAGACGCTGCCTTGTTCAAAAAACAATTGCCGGTTGAGAAAACCGCTGACGCCAATCGCCAGGATGTTGATCACCGTTCCGCCAATGATCTGATCGACTTTATAGGTAATCGAGAGGACGGCGTGCAGCAACCCCAGCAGACCGCCGGTCAGCATCGCAATTAATACCCAAAAATCAGGCTGGGAAGGGGTGCAACCTTAAGAATTGTGTTGAAATAGATAGCGCCAAACCAACCGAAGAATGCGGCAGCCAGCATCATCCCTTCGATGCCGATATTGACCACGCCGGACCGTTCACAATAAATGCCGCACAGCGCTCCCAGGGTCAACGGGGTAGCCACAGCGATGGTGGTAGCAAACATACTGACGATGATTACCGCGGGGGAAACCTGCCCACCGCCAATCAGAACCACTACGCCGATGAGCACGATGATAATCAAAGCGATGAAGCCAAAGCGTCTCAGTTCCATATTGACCTCCTATCCCCCCCAGCCGCGGGTGAGCACCACGCGTTCCTGCGGGCGCGGATGCGGTAGATGTAACGCACAATAGCATCGGCAGCCACGAAAAGCAGAATAAGCGCCTGGATGATCGAAATCACATCCACCGGGATCTGGGTGAGGAACTGCATGCGTGTACCCCCGTTGCGCATGGCGCCGAACAGCAGGGCTGCCGAGAACCACACCCAGGGGGTGGTTTTTGCCCAGCAGCGCAATAGCGATGGCGTCGAAGCCGTACCCCACGGAAAAACCCAATTCGTGGCGATAATTCAGAGCCGTGACTTCAATGACACCGGCAAAGCCTGCCATCATCCCGGAAAGGGCCATGGTCACCACGGTGATCCAGGGCACATTAATTCCCGCGTAACGGGCAGCATCCGGGTTAGCGCCCACGGTTCGGATTTCAAATCCCAGGGTGGTCTTCCAGAGCAGCCACCAGATCACCACCGCCATGACCAGCGCCAGGATGAAGCCCCAGTGAACACGGTAAGCTTCAAACAGCGGCGGAATGCGGGCGCCTGCAGCAATTTCGGGTGTGCGGGCGATCACGTTGAGCGGGTTAGGGTCTTTCATCGGGCCGTTCAAAAGAAAGCTGACGATGTTCAGGGCAATATAGTTCATCATAATGGTGTTGATGACTTCATGGGCGCCCGTACGTGCTTTCAACCAGCCTGGAATTGCACCCCAGATGGCCCCTGCCAGCAGACCCGCAAAAATCGCCAGTGGAATGTGGATGATGGCAGGAAGGGTCACACCCAGCATTTCGGGGAGAGCATAGCCCACCCAGGCAGCCGCCACCGCACCCAGCGCCAGCTGGCCTTCGGCGCCAATATTGAACAGCCCGCCCTTGAAAGCTATCGCCACCGCCAGCCCCGCAAAAATATAGGGCGAAGCCCACACCATCGTCTCGCTGATGGCATTGAGCGAGCCAAAAGCGCCCTGAAAAAGGCCGGCATAGGCAGCAAACGGGTTGCCGCCTGCCAGGGCAATCACAATTCCACCAACAATCATGGCAGTTAATACAGCGAGGAATGGCACCAGAATGGCATTTACCGACGAGCGCGTATTGCTGTCAGCTTTTTTACCGGGTGTTTTACCCTCTTGCTGTTCGGATTCTTCCATAGGATGAAACCTCATGTTTTAGAGTCTTCCTACCCGGGTAGAGAAAACCCTTATCGGGGAACTTCAGGTGACGCAACCCGCTTTTATCCCAAATAGGGATGCTTATCGCGGTTTGCCCAAAAGACCTTCATTAGACAGAATGCAGAAGCAAAGCCTCTGCACTCCGATTCCCTACATGATTTTGATAAAAGGGAAAGGAAGATTGGCTTCCTTTCCCTTTTTGCAACAGAAACAGGTATTATGAACCGGGCTTGACGGGGGCGACGTTGGTCTGGAGCGAGCCGTCCTTGAGGGCTGCGGCGATCTCTTCCATCTTGGCCTTCACGTCGGCAGGCACCTGGCTGTCCAGATCATGGAACGGGGCATAGCCAGCCTGACCAAAGTAGTTGCCGCTGGGGAAGTTGCCGTCTTTGGCCAGCTTGATCAGGTCGAAGGTGCCGGGGGTGAGCAGCTTCATGGCGCTGGAGAGCAGCACTTTCTGCGCTTCGGGCACGGTGAAGTACTGGTCGGTGTCAACACCGATGGCGTATACACCCTTTTCAGCTGCGCCCAACAGAGCGCCATTGCCGGTCTTGCCGCCGGCGCCAAAGATGATATCGACACCCTTGTCGATCATGGAGATGGCGGTGGTCTTGCCCCACTCAGGATCAACGAAGGTCTTATCGAAACCGACATCGTTGTGGTAGATCACGTTGATTTCGACAGCGGGATTGATATACAGTGCGCCTGCGCGGTAGCCTTCACCAAAGCGCCACACCGGAGGCACAGCATCGGTGCCCAAGACGGCGCCGATCTTGCCGCTCTTGCTCATCAGCGCAGCCAGTGCGCCCACCAGGAAGCCAGACTGATCTTCAGGGAAGTTCAAACCGGCGAGATTGGCAACCACATCCGTTTGGAATTGATCCACGCCGAGGAACTTGACATCCGGGTATTTCTTGGCAGCAGCAATCGTGGCCTCACCCAGAGCAAAGCCAACCGTGACGATCACATCGTACTTTTCATCTGCGAAGGTGGCGATGTTCTTGTCGTAATCCTTGGCATCCGTAGTTTCGATATACTGAACGATGGCGCCCAGATCTTTCTCGGCCAACTTCACGCCTTCCCAGGTGGACTGGTTGAAGGATTTGTCATCGATCTTGCCGACGTCGGTTACCAGACCCACGCAGAAGACCTCCGCTTTGGAGCAATCGGGCTTGCTGGGGCCGCAGGCGCTCAGAAGCATGGCTGCGATCACGAGTACCGCCATCAGTGTATACAGTTTCTTAGACATTTATTTTCTCCTCCTCAAAGAGAAATTGGGGAATTCTTTTCACGAAATAGTTTGGGAGCGGTAAAAAAAGAAAGCGCACAATCTGTCTGATTAGAGAACCTCCTTATTCAAAAGTGAAAATTCAATTGGGCTTTCTCCCGGTTAATTTGCCAATAAACCTGCCAACCGGTGCGCCCGGTTTCCATCCCTTTCCATACAAGTCTAGCATGAAGCTTACTAAAAAGCAACTATGTCATTCATCATTTTTGGGTTTTTAACCAACAATTTATGGCGCCGGAGTGACCAGGCTGGCGCCGGTATCGATCAGACCAGCCATCAAATCACCCAGCATTTCTTCAGCCAGGCGCTGCCGCCCCGGGCTGAGCAAGGCGGGATTGGCGCCGCTGATCCCCAGCGGAAGGGCCACATACACAGCCTCGCCGCCCTGCAGGATCTTCCCCCAGACCTCCGCCACGGGCTCAAGCACATCTCCGCTACCCAACGAGGCCACCCAGCTCTCCTGCAAATCCGCCGGCGGTGAGTCGGGCAGGATGAGGTGGATACCCGCCTGTGCCAGGTCGTTCAGCAGCGGCTCTTGCGCCAGTGTGGGAACGATATAGGCTGTTTCCACCTGCCAGGAAGACAGGTATGTCACGGCTGCTTGCCAATCTGCCGGGCCGGCGGAGGGCGGCAGCTCCACGACAATCGGGTAGCCAGAAGCCGGGAAAGGCGGGTAAGCCGGCAGGCACAGGCCGCAAAAGTATGTAACCCCATTGGCGTACCCCTGGCTGGCGGATGCGCCCTGGGCGGTGCCGCTCTCGGTGATAATCCCCACCCGCCAATCGGTGGTGATTTCGGCGGCAATAAAGCCAGCCAGAAAGCCGGTTTGATCGGGGCTGCCGCCGGAGGCGTCAATAACGCTCAGGTTTGCGCCGGCGGTCAACCCGGGTATGCCCACCGCCAGAAAGTGGGCGTCCGGAGCAGCGGCCGCCAGGGCAACCACACCGGGGTCGGGCGGCAGCACCACCACGGCGCGTACGTCAGCCAGCTCGGCGGGCGCCAGCGCGGGCAGCACCTGGAAACGCAGCCCGGCCTGATCTGCCGGCGCGCTCAACACAGGCTGGAGTGTATTCACCCAGGCCGGGTCGGCTCCAGGCGGGGCCAGCAGCACGACGCGCGGCGCCAGCGGGGTTGGCGATGGCTCTGGACTGGGAGAAGCGGTGGGCAAAGGCGCTGGCTCTGCCGTGGGGGTAGGGGTGGGCACTGGATTGGCCAGCGAACAGGCCGAAACGAAGACTGCCAGGAAGAGAATCAACAGGGAGCGTCTTGCGTGCTGGAATGAGGAATTCACAGTGAGTTGTCCATAATGGGTGTAGCCCAATTTTACTATATCTCACCGGTCTACTCAGGCAGGCTGGCAGCCATTTGCCCTCCAGGCGAACTTTTCTCCACTGCACCCGGGCGGGGCTCATTCCTGCTGCTGGTATAATCGCCAGCATGAATACCTTTCAATATCACCCGGATGTCCTGTCACATTTTCCACACCTGGCAGGCGGCGCAATGCTGGGCCAGGAGCTTGAAAATGGCCCCACGCCGTCGGCGCTGCGCCAGGCTTTTCTGGAAGAACAACAGCACGCTCTGGCCCGTATCGGCAGCACTGCGCTGAGCGAACTGGAGACACTGGCAGGCTGGCGGGCTGCTTTTCGCCTGTTCAATGTGGACCCCACTCAATACCGCAGCGCAGCCGAATCGCTGCTGCGCCGCCTGACCAAAAAGGGCGATATCCCATCCATCAACACCATTGTAGATGCCTGTAACCTGGTGAGCATTCGTTATGCTCTTCCGGTGGCAGCCTTTGACCTGCGCCAGGTGCAGGGGACGATCCGCGTCCACTTTGCCAGCGGGGGCGAGCAGTTCAGGCCGCTGGGCGGGGATGCCGCCGAACACCCTGAGCCGGGCGAAGTGATCTTCTCGGATGAAACCGGGCTGGTGGTGGCCCGGCGCTGGTGCTGGCGGCAGAGCCAGGAGAGCGCCGCGCGTGAAGATACCCGCAGCGCCCTCTTTACGATAGAAGCCCAACACTCAACCGGCATGGCTGCCGTCACCCGGGCCATGCAGGATCTGCAAGGGCTGCTCTCAACCTACGCCGGGGGCAGTTACACCAGGGTGATGTGAGAACCGTGCACCGATAATCCTGTATAATAAACCCGTATGATCGAACTCAACATACCCGGCAGGGGAACCCTCAAGCTTGAACACCTGGTAATCGATGTGAACGGAACGCTGGCGCTGGACGGGCAGCTGCCCGAGGGCGTGGCGCGCGCCGTGCGCAATCTGCGTGACCGCCTGACCATCCACCTGGTCACCGCAGATACGCATGGACGGCAGGCCGCGATTGACCTTCAGGTAGGGCTCAAGGCGGTGCGCATCCAGCCTGGCGACGAAGCTTCCCAGAAGGCGCACTTCTTGCAACAACTGGGGGCAGACAGCGTAATCGCCATAGGACAGGGCGCCAACGACGCCGCCATGCTAAAAACCGCAGCCCTGGGTATCTGTGTGCTCTCCAAAGAGGGCGCAGCCGTGCCAACCCTGCTGGCGGCCGACCTGGTTGTGCCGGATATCTTTACCGCCCTGGAACTGCTGGAAAAACCACTGCGCATCGTTGCCAGTTTACGGACCTGATTGATGAACCTCAACCCATCCGAACATCTTCCCGACGACCCCGACCGCCTGCCGCCTGCACGCCGGCGCCGGGCGCGCCGCCTGCTGGCGCCCATGGAGGCCGATGAACGCGCCGCCTTTCAGGATGAGGTGGCCCACCGCACCTCGCCATCCTTCGACTTTTTCATGTTTTCGCTGGCATCCGGAGCCATTATTGGCATCGGGCTGCTGCTGGACGTGCCTGCCCTCCTGCTGTTAGGAGCCGTGCTGGCGCCGCTCATGGCGCCGGCAGTGGGCATTGCCCTGGGCACCGTCACCGGCTCGCCGCGCTATTTCCTGCGCAGCCTGTTCGGTCTGTGGATCGGCAGCATGCTGGCGTTTCTGGCAGGCTGCGCGGCCGGTATGGTGGCCGTTTTCTGGACGCCGCCAGCGCTCATCCAGGCGCACTACCACGCCCAGCTTTCCTGGTCCAATTTCCTGGTGCTTGGCATCGCGGCTAGTTTCACGGCAGCCACGATGACCCACGACCAGCGCAATGCAGCCGTACCCAGCGTGGCCCTGGCGTACACCTTGTATGTACCCCTGGTGGTCGCCGGTTTTGGCCTCACCAGCGGCGTACCCCACCTGTGGCCAGATGGCCTGGTGGTATTTGCCATCCACCTGGCGTGGGGGGCTGTGCTGGGCGCTTTGACCCTGGCGTTGATGGGCTTTCGCCCGATCACCTTCTTTGGCTATACCCTGGGGGGCGCGGTTACGCTGTTGGGTGTGCTGCTGCTGGTGGGAATCAGCAGTACGGGCGCGGCCTTTGGCGGGCAAATTGCCCTGCCCACCCCGATCCCAACGGTTACACCCACCCTGACCCTGACCCCAACCCGCACCACCACACCTGTGCCGCCGACAGCAACTTTTACACCCACAGAGACGCCCACGCCCACGCTGACCCCCACCCAAACGCCCACGCTCACGCCCACCCCCCTCTATGCTCTGGTGAGCGCCGATAATAAGGGCGCATTGCTGCGCGCTGAGCCAGCCGGCACAGTCCTGCGCAGCTATTTTGATGGCACACTGATGGAAATTTTGCCGGGGGTTGAAACCTTGAACGGCGTGGTATGGGTGCGCGTGCTCGCTCCCGACGGGTTGGAGGGCTGGATGGTACAGAATCTGCTGGCTACCGCGACCCCTGCCCCCAACTGGGGGCCATGATGCTTTTACCTAAGAGTTAACCGACAGATTTTCAGGGCCAAAGGCGTCCGGAAGCAGTTCCCTGACGGTCATTTCCTGGCGAATCTGCCCGGAAGCATCCGCGATCAAAACCACAGTATCCAGGCCAAACTCTGCCAGCACCTGCCGGCATGATCCGCAGGGTGAACCGCCGTTGTTGGTCAGCACGGCGATGGCTTCGAAGGAGCGCTCGCCCTCCGAGACCGCCTTGTAGATCGCCACACGTTCTGCACACATCGTTGTCGGGTAGGCGGCGTTTTCCACATTGACGCCATCGTAAACCACCCCTGAGGCGGTCAGCAGGGCTGCGCCAACAGGATAATTCGAGTAGGGGACATACGCCCACCGGCGGGCTTCGAGTGCAGCCTGCACCAGTTCCAATCGCATTTTATCCGTCAACATGGGTTATCGTTTCCTCATCGAGTGGGGGAGTGGAAATGCGCCTGGCGCGCACCTTGTGGATCCGCCGGCCGCTGACCTGTTCCACAGTGAGCAACAGATTATCTACCTGCACCTGCTCGCCGCTGGATGGAACACGGCCCACCTGGCTGAAAATTAAACCGCCAAGTGTATCGGCTTCTTCCTTCAACAGGCTGCTCCCCATGACCTCATTAAAATCATCCAGATCCACCCGGCCCTGAAAGATGTACTCGCCCCCGGGAAGCTCCTGGTAGGGAAGTTCTTCGGCCTGGTCAAATTCATCCTGGATTTCGCCCAGAACCTCTTCGACAATATCTTCCAGCGTCACCAGACCGGCAACGCCGCCATATTCATCCACCACCACCGCCATGTGGATGCGCTGGCTCTGCATTTCGGTCATGAGCTCATCCACCTTTTTGGCTTCGGGCACGAAATATGCCGGGCGCAGCAATTCGCTCAGCGATTCCAGGTGGGTGCCCTGCCGCCAGACACGCAGTAAATCTTTGGCATACAAAAGCCCCAGGACCTTATCCACGGTGTCTTCATAAACCGGCACACGCGTAAAGCCCGTTTCCAAAAGGGCGTCAATGGCTTGCGGCAAAGGGGTGAGCACGTCCAGGGCGAGGATATCCATACGCGGCACCATGATCTCACGCGCCAGGGTATCGCCAAGCTCAAAAATGGAATAAAACATCTTGCGCTCCCCCTTCTCGATCACACCTTCCTCCTGTCCGGCGTCAACCAGGCTTTTCAGCTCATCCACCACTTCACTGCTGGCGCCCTCGCCATGCGCATTCCCTTCGCCAGAGATGAGTATGGGCAGCGCCACCAGGGGGGTGAGCAACAGCATCAAAATCCGCGCCGCCGGTTCCAGGCGCAGCGCCCAGGTCTCGGCCTGGTGCAAGACAGCGCCGCGCACCAGCCATTCCAGCCAGAACACAACCAGCGCGATGAAGACCAGCAGGATGATTGCCAACCATAGATTTGCCCCCACCGGCAGGCGCGAATACCAGAAAAGGATCAGGCCGGCGGACAGAAAGCGCAGAATGATCTGCACCAGGTTCAAACTTGCCTGCAGCCGCGCCGGAGCGCGCAGCAGCGCCAGTGTGCTCTTCAAGCGCGGATCGGCCTGTGAACCACGCCCCAACAAGCGCCCCAGGCTGGCGTTTAACAAGGCCGCCCGCATGGCAACCAGCGCCAGGTCACACGCCAGCAGGGCAGTCAGCCCGATGAATACCAGCTGCGTTTCAGTCACGTTTCTCCAACTTGCGAATTATGCGCGCCGGAACGCCTACCGCCAGAGTGTATGCGGGTACATTCTTGGTCACCACAGCGCCGGCGCCCGTCCGGGCGCCCTCCCCCAACTTAACAGGAGCTACCAGCATCGTATCGCTGCCAATGAAGACCCCGTCGGCAATCTCGGTTGGGTTTTTCTTGACGCCATCATAATTGCAGGTGATGGTGCCAGCGCCAATATTCACATTGGCGCCAATATTTGCATTGCCAATATATGAGAAATGCCCCATCTTGGTGCCCGGGCCGAGGTACGAATTTTTTACCTCGCCAAAGTTTCCCATGTGCACGCCCTGCGCCAGATGGGCGCCCTTGCGCAAATGGCCGTAAGGCCCCATGTCCACATCGTCTTCCAAAACGGCGCGATCCAGCACCGAGGCCAGCACCTCGCAGCGGTCGCCGATGCGGCAGTTTGCGATCAAGGTATTGGGGCCGATGCTGCAGTTCTGGCCAATGATGGTGCTGCCGCGCAGGTGCGTATTGGGGTGGATGACGGTATCCTGACCGATGGTCACACCCGCCTCGATGTAGGTGGTGGCAGGATCCACGATGGTCACGCCCGAGAGCATCCATTGAATGTTGATGCGCTGGCGCAGAACGGCCTCGGCTTCGGCCAACTGGACGCGGGTATTGATACCAATCGCCTCATCTGCATCACTGGCAACCAACGCCTGCACCGTAAGACCTTCAGATACGGCAATCTCTACAACATCCGTCAGGTAGTATTCACCTTTGGGAGATAGCGGAACGCGTGACAGGGCTCCCCACAACCATGCCGCATCAAAACAGTAAACGCTGGCATTGAGCTCACGGATGGCAAGCTGTTCGGGCGTGGCTTGCGCCTCCTCCACCACCTGCAGAACCCGACCGGAAGCATCCCGGATGACACGGCCAAAACCGCGCGGATCCTGCACTACGACGGTGAGCATGGTAAGCGGGCCGGTGGTATGCGCCTGTTGAGCCTGGATCAGGCTCGTGAAAGTTTCGGAAGTCAGAAGAGGCATATCGGCGGTCAGCACCAAAAGCAGGCCGGGCTGGTCTTTGAGCAGTGTTTCTGCCTGTTGGAGGGCATGCCCGGTGCCTAACTGCGGCTCCTGGACAACAAAAGAGGCAGCCTCGCCTACAACCTGGCGGACCAGATCGCTGCCGTGCCCGACGACCACCAGCGGAGGGCGCCCTGTGGCTGCCCGGGCTGCCTGCACGGAATAAAGCAGCATGGGCACGCCCAGGAGGGGATGCAGCACTTTGGGCAGCTTTGAGCGCATACGAGTGCCGTGACCGGCAGCCAGGATAACAGCATTGGTATTCATGATCATCCCCAATCGTTTAAATAAAAATAACGAGCCACAGCGCCTGATTAACGGCGAAGAAAGGCTCGTTGCAGAGCACAACTAACAGGTTATCTAGATGCGGGTCGTCGTCTGACACAAACTATACTCAAACACATAACGATCAGGCTGGGGCGCCCGGATTCGAACCAGGATATACGGATTTAAAGTCCGCTGTGCTACCGTTGCACCACGCCCCAATCTGCAGCCCGGGCTACGGGCGAAGGCTATTGTAACATATGCTTCACCGGGCTGGCAATAGTCATGGGGTGTCATCGCCCGGGGTCAGGCCAAGCCGGCGCGCCTGCTCGTAGGAAATCGCGCCTGCATTTACGGAATTCCCGGCATCAGGCTGCTGCGCCAGTGTGTCCCAGAATTCATCCACATCGGCAGGTTTCAGCTTTCGGGAGGATCGTTTAAAAATCTTCTCAAGAGCGGGGTCAGGCTCGACGGGGGTTGGCGACTGCTCACGCGGTGCAGGTTTTGACTTCACTTTGCCTCCAGCCTGAGACGGCGGTGCGCCTGGTATGGACACCAGCTGGAGCAAACTTTCCACCGCGGCGAGCAGCGGACTAACCGCACGCTCATAGTTCAGACCACCGGAGGCGCTATCCAGCAGGGCCAGCAGGGCCAGCGCCGGGCCTACCGGTACGCTGACGGCATCGTAACCGGGGGCGTGATAATATTGAAACCCGGTTGGCTCGGCTGCGCCCAGCGCCCGGGAGACCTGGCCGGCAGCATTCACGGCGGCTACAACGGCAGGCAGCAGCGCGGTCTGCGGCGCGATCTGCGGGGCCTCATCCAGCCCGGTGGGCGGGAGCTCACCCACCTGCGTCAGAACCTGACCGGTCTTATCGAGCAGAAGCACAGCAGCCGCGCCCAGCTCTTTTCGCAGGGCAGACAGGCGCCCCGGCAGTGCGCCCTCAGCCGGCGCCGGTACCGGAACCGGTTGGGTGACCGGTTCCACTGCAGCAGGCGGCCGGCGGCTGCCCTTTACCAGGCCCAGACAGCGCTCCACGGCATCCAGGAAATCAGCGCGGTCCACCGGCCGGGGTAAGAAAAAATCAAAATCCGTACCAGCCACCGGGCTGCTTGCAGCCGCGCTGTCCAATCGACTCAGCCGAATCGGCTTTGCCCCCCAGGAGGATCACCTTGAGGCCGGCTTTGCGCTGGCGGGCTTTCTGGCTCAATTCGACGCCGGAGATACCCGCCAGGCGGGAACCCGAGACCAGCAGGTCCAGGGGCTGTCGAGCCAGTACCAGCAGCGCTTCCTCGCCAGAGGCCACATCGTAGACTTCAAGGCGATGATCGAGGGAACCCAGCTCGGTACGCAGGGTTCTGCGCTGCTCGCGAGAATTCTCTACAATTAGCACGTGATAAGTGGACATGTTTGGATGAGATTTTATCATAAAAAAATTTGGGAGCTTCAGACCTTGCGGCCGTCTGAAACTCCCAAAGGATCATCCATTCGTAGAGCAGGCCTACTCCACACGCCAGCAGGCCACCCAGTGATCGGGGCTGACCTCCCGGAAGACCGGCTCCTGCACCGAACAGTGGTCAAACGCCACCGGGCAGCGCGGGTGAAAACGGCAGCCTTTGGGCGGGTTGAGCGGGCTGGGGACATCTCCCTGCAAGATAATGCGCTCGCGTTTCAAAGTTGGGTCGGGGATGGGAATGGCTGACATGAGCGCCTGGGTATAAGGGTGCAGCGGGTTGCGGAAAAGCTCGTCCCGCCCGGCAAGCTCCACCATCTTGCCCAGGTACATCACTGCCACCCGGTCTGAAATATGCTCCACCACGCTCAAGTTATGGGCAATAAATAAATAAGTCAGGCCGAACTCAGACTGCAGATCTTTAAGAATATTCAACACCTGCGACTGGATCGAAACATCCAGGGCAGAAACAGGCTCATCGGCAATGATGAATTTGGGACGCAGGGCCAGGGCGCGGGCAATGCCAATGCGCTGGCGTTGGCCGCCTGAGAACTCGTGCGGATAACGGCGGGCGTGGTAGTCTTCCATGCCCACCTTGCGCAGCATTTCAATGACGATCTCAAAACGCTCGCGAGAAGTGCCAATGTTATGGATTTTCAGGCCTTCAGCAATCCACTCACCAATCGGCGTGCGTGGATCCAGCGAAGCGTAGGGGTCCTGAAAGATGATCTGCATATGGCGGCGCATTTCCTTCAGCTCGCGCCCGCGCAGCTTGAAAACATCCGTGCCTTCAAAGGTCACGCTGCCCGAAGTAGGCTCCAGCAGGCGCAGCATGGTGCGCCCCACCGTGGTTTTACCGCACCCCGATTCACCCACCATGCCAAGCGTCTCGCCCTGGCGGATGAAGAAACTGACATCATCCACCGCCTGTACCCAGGCCTGCACACGCTGCATGACACCGCCGCGCACCGGGAAATATTTGACCAGGTTTTTAACCTGCACCAGGTCCCACTTTCCATTTTCCCCGGCAGGTGTTTTTGTTGCCATGAATTGTTCTTTCATACGATCGCCTCTTTATCGATAGCGGTAATTTTAGCAGCAGTTCGCGCCGTTTCACCGGCAGCAGTTCAGGAAACCTGCGGGGCCAACTTCAAGGGGGCTATGAAGCCTTTCTCGGGATTGTCATGGTACAGCCAGCAGCGCACCTTGTGTTCTCCGACCGCGGTAAGCAGATCAGGCTCAGCCTCGGTGCAAATCGTCAGGCTGTTTTCCACCCGGGAGCGGCAGCGCGGGGCAAAGCGACAACCCGGCGGCAGGTTCACCAGGTTTGGCACCGAGCCCGGAATGACATCCAAGCGTTCTTTGACCAGCCCCAGGACCGGGATGGAGGCGATCAGCCCCTGGGTGTAAGGGTGCATGGGGCTGGGCAAAGAGCGTGTTCACATCGGTCTGCTCCACAATCCGCCCGGCGTACATCACCGCCACGCGGTTGGCCATCTCGGCAATGATGCCCAGGTCGTGGGTAATCAGGATCACGGCGGTATTCATCCGGGTGCGCAGATCGCGCATCAGGTCCAGGATCTGAGCCTGGATGGTCACATCCAGGGCGGTGGTGGGCTCATCGGCAATCAGCAGCTGCGGGTTGAGCGCCAGCGCCATGGCAATCATCACGCGCTGCGCCTGCCCGCCGGACATCTCATGCGGGTAGGCGTGAGCTTTTTTCTCCGGATCGGCGATGCCCACCAGGCGCAGCAACTCCACCGCCCGGTTCCACGACTTTTCCTTGCCCATTTTCTGGTGAATTTGGAGCACCTCACCCACCTGGTCACCAACCTTAAACACCGGGTTGAGGCTGGATTGCGGCTGTTGGAAGATCATGGACATGCGGTTGCCGCGCATATGCACCATCTCGGACTCGGGCAGCTTGAGCAGTTCTTTGCCCTCGAAAATAAATATCGCCGGCGACGATTTTTCCAGGGATGCCGATCAGGCGCATGATGGAAAGCGAAGTGACGCTTTTTCCGCAGCCCGATTCGCCCACCAGGCCCAGGACTTCACCCGGGCGGACATAAAAATCAACGCCATCCACAGCTTTGACGACGCCGTCTTCGGTAAAAAAATAGGTCTTAAGGTTCTTGACCTCAAGCAGGGGAGTAGTTACGGTTTCTGCCACTGATTACCTCGCGGCACAGCTATAATTTTAGTCTTGGATCGAGCGCATCCCGCAGCCCGTCACCGATGAAGTTGAATCGTCAGGGCGCATAAGAAGATGGGGGTGCCAGACACCAACGGCAGCCAGGGGTGTTGGAACATGTAGCTCTGCCCGGCTGCCAGCATATTGCCCCAGGTGGGGGTCGGGTCCTGAATGCCAAATCCCAGGAAACTGAGGGCAGCTTCATAGATGATAAAACCGGCCAGGCCCAGGCTGGCGCTGACGATCATCGGCGCCAGGGCATTCGGCACCAGGTGGCGTCAGGATGATCTTCATGTTCGAAGCGCCCAGGCACGCGCAGCCTCGATAAATGGCTGTTCTTTGAGAGAAAGCACCACACCCCGCATCAGGCGCGCGTCGCCCATCCAGCCCAACCCGGCCAGCACGATGATGAGCAGAAAAACCTGCTGGGCATCGCGCGGCTGGATCAGCAGCAGCTTTGCCAGGAGCACTTTTACGAATTCCGGCACCGGGATGGCATCCTGGTTTTGCAGCACCAGAGAGGAAATAATGAGCAGCAGAGGCAGGGCAGGTATCGTGAGCAAAAATTCCACCGTGCGCATGATCACCGCATCGACCGCGCCGCCCAGGTAACCCGAAATGGAACCGATAAAGATGCCGACCAGTGTCACGATGAACTGGGCGGTTAACGCCACCGTCAGCGAAATGCGGGCGGCATAGGTGATGCGCGCCCAGTAATCTCTTCCCAGGTCATCGGTGCCCAGAATAGTGGATGCGGCCATCCGTACCCACCGTGCCTGGCGAAACAAAATCGTTGCCAACCTCGATATCTGTTGGACTGTATGGAGTAATGATCGGCGCAGCAAGGGCGATCAACAAAATGATGCCCATGACGATCATCGAGACCGACTGCCAGTTTGTGGCGCAGGAAGCGCTGTAACACCACCTTGAACAGGCTTACTTCCTCCGGCATGGCTTCGGCCGCGGCCAGATCAGGGTTGCACCAACAGGTTTTAATGGCGCCGTTGTAGCCATAGGATTAAACTCCCATCGATAAGGTGAGCGATCAGCTCAACCGGATACGCGGATCTGCCCACGTGTAAAGGATATCGGCAAGCAGCGTGGCAATCACGGTGAGCAGAGCCGTGATCAAGATCAACGCCATCGCCACGGGATAGTCATTGCGGCCCAGGGCGTCAAAGTACAGGCGCCCCATCCCCGGCCAGTTGAAGACCGTCTCGGTAATGATTGCACCGGCGAACAGGCCCGGGATTGTAAAAACCACCAGGGTAATAAACGGGATCAGCGCATTGCGCAGGGCATGCTTGGCAATCACCATTCTTTCAATCAGGCCTTTGGCGCGGGCGGTGCGGACGTAATCCTGGCGCAGCACCTCGAGCATCGGGTGCGCACAAAGCGGCTCCAACCGGCCACATTGACCATGGACAGCACCGTGACCGGCATGATCAAATGCAGGATGACATCGGCCGTTGACTCAGGTTGGATGGTGCCCAGGATGGGCATGGTATAGGCTTTGATCGCCTCGGCATTGCCGGGCGGCAGGTAGGGCCAGCCCAGGTTTTTAGATACAATGCTGAAGACCAGGATCATCAACAAACCAAAAAAGAAAGTCGGCATGGAGGTGCCAAAAAACGCCAGCGATAGTGACGATATAGTCAAACTTTGAATACTGCCGGACGGCGGCATAAACCCCCAGAGGCACGCCGAGCAGGATGGAAACGCCGTAGGCAAGCAGCATCAATTCCAGCGTGCGCGGCAGACGCGAGGCCAGCAAGGCGCTGACCGGGCGGTCGCGGGTGATTTGCCAGGAGGGGCCAAGATCGCCAAAGATGACGCCCTTGCTGACCTTGCGACCCACCAGGCTGGCCAGGGTGACATCCTGACCGGGCTTGCAGCCGATTATTTTCGATTCGTATTTTACCGTTGGATAAGACCGCCTGTTGCTCGATGGGCACGCGGCAGCCCACAACAAAATCTTCTAAAAACGTCAGACTGCCAATGGTAACCGGCCCGCGTGGATGGCCCGTGAGCCAACGCGAAAAGCGGTATGGCACAAATAAATCCATTTCAAAATAGGCGCGGATGCGGGCAATATCTTCGGTATTCAGCCGCTTCTGCACCGATCCGAGGAAGCTAGCGGCCCGCCCGGCGCCAGGCTCAGCAGCGTGTAAGACGCCGCCGCCGAAAAAAACAAAACGATGGCCATTTGGATGATGCGGCGAATGAGATAATTAATCATACCAACCCTCTCATCGTCTGGATATGGATAAATTGAGGAACATGCAGGCGCAAAGCTTTTCCTTTACGCCTGCATGTTTTTTACGGTCATCAGGGATGAGTGAAGCGCAGATTCATCCGTGATCGTGTTGTGGATTGGAACCTAGGGCACGAACAGGTTCATATCGATGTGCTCCCAGGTTGCACTGGGCTCGATCAGAACCTGAAGCTTATCCTGGTTATCCAATACGGTCTGGACCTCAGGACCGGCGCCGAGGGTCTCGGAACCAATCACATCGACATCGCCGGTCAGCAACTGGGCCACGGCCTGGTTGGTGTCCTGGATGAAGACGACGGTGATATTCTTGATCTTGAGGGTGTCAGCGCCCTTCCAGTAGTAGGGGTTGACTTCCAGTACCATCTTAACGCCCTTTTCCCAGCTCTTCAGGACGTACGGGCCAACGCCAAGCGGGAGCTCAGCGATCTCAGGCAGCGAAGCCCACTCGGTGGTGGGGACATCGGCCAGTTTGCGGCCATCGGAGAGAACCTGGTGCGATGGGTAGATACCAATGGGGGGCAGGAAGTACAGGGCGGCCTGGTAACCAGGCTTGTAGGTGACCACATACTCGTTGTCGCTGGTGAAATCCACGCTCTGGATCGACTGGCAGATCGAGTAATCCACGGCGCCAGAGGCCGGATCGCAGTCGTTCTTGTAGCCAAGCTCAAAGTCGGCCTTGGACACAGGCGTGCCATCCGACCAGGTGAGGTTGGGCTGCCACTTGTAGGTGACCACAAGCTGCTTCATCTTGACGGTACCGCTGGCGAATTCTACAACTGACCCATCGGCGGCGGCAACTTTCAGGCCGGGGACGAGGGTGAGCAGGTTGCCGTCAGCATCGGTGGGGGTGCCGCTGAAATCGACGACCGGATCGCCTTCTTTGACATCGACCTCATTGTTCACCGCCAGCCCGCTCTCAACGGTCGAGAGCTCGGCCAGGCGCGGCTGGAAGTCGTAGTCCACCTGCGAGTAAGCCTGCTCGGCTACCAGCCAGTTGACAACGCGCTGGACGGCGGCAGATTCAACCACGGTGTACATGGAAGACGGTTCCTGAGAAAGAGCCAGGACGAGGGTATCGCCGCCATCGGTGCGGCCCCATTCGTAGGAGTTCCAGGAATAGTATTCGGTCGGGCCGGGCTTGAAGTTCTCCATCGCCTTGACGGCGGCATTGCCTTCAGCGCGCTGGAAGACCGGCAGGCTGACCATGTCCTTGGCGAACTCGATCTGGAAGGTCTTGTACTGCGCAATGCGTTCTTCACGGATCAGGCTGTTGTTGGCGGCGTTGATGGCATCGCTGGCGGTCTGGTTACACCAGCCCATGTAGTTCTGGCCGGCCCAGCCGTTGTCGGGGAGCGGGATCTGGTTGCAGGCGTAGAGGGTCTGGCCCTTGGGGTCAGTCTCGCCTACCCAGGCGTAAGCGCCCAGCTCGAAGTCACGATGGCGCAGGCCGGTGGAGCTGCCGAACCACCAGGAACCGGGGCGTGCAGGCGCAGGATTTCGATACCGCATTCAGCCATCTGGGCTTCAAACACTGCCGCCCAGGTCTTGCGGAATTCGGCGGTGGTGGTGGTGAACTTGAGGCTGAGAGCGATCGCCATTGGCGTTGCTGCGGATGCCGCCATCCTCGCCGGTCCAGCCGGCTTCTTCGAGCAGGGCCTTGCCCTTTTCGGGGTCGAAGGGGTATTTCTGGACTTCGTCGCCATAGTAGGCTGCCCAGCTCACGCGTGGGATGTTGGTGTCCATGAACAGGTTGGCCTGCTGGTCTTCGGGCAACCAGGGGTAGACCGATTTGATCAATTCGACCGCGGTTGGTGCAGTAGGCAATCGCCTGGCGAACTTTGAGGTCGCTCAGGATGGGGTGAGGCGTGGTGAAACCTTTGCGCTCCACTTCAACCACCTGGGTTTCGACGACGGTTACTTCCTGGGTCTTGACGACCTCGACCTCGACCGTCTTTTCCACGGGAACTTCGACGGTTCTGATGACCTCAACGGTCGTTGGCTGGCAGGCGCTCAGAGCCATCGCAGCGATCAAGAGGATACCGAGCACTGCCAAAATGTTTTTACGGGTAGACATAAGAGTTTCTCCTCCTTACAGAAGAAATTGGGGTTGATACGTACAAATTTTGATCTATGGTAAACGAACCGTTTAGAGAGCCTGCTAATTCGATAAACCACCTCCTCTCAAAATATCACACTTTTCTATGATGCACACTTGAAGCAGATCGAGCTGTTGTGTTCTTACACGTATGCTAATACATGTATACTTCCCCAATCGCCGAAAGGTTCAAGCGAACCCGGGTATCAACTGCCTGCCGAGATAGACTCGCCGGAAACTATACCATAAAAATTGAATAGGTTAACCGTCTGCGCTGCAAAACGCTATCCACCGCAGCCTGCGCCGTAATCCAGAGGCCTCCAGATTCCAGAGGGCGCTCTCGACCGACGAATCAACTGCACGCCGCACAGATCGGGGCGGGCCGCCAGGCGGCGGGGGGCATATACAACGGCAAAACCGGCAGATCGTCAGCAAAGATGAGCTGCGCCTGGCGCTGGGCCTCGTCGTATTCCGCCGTACCCGGCAGGGTGGTACGCGCCCGGCTGCAGGCGGCGTCGAACCCGGCGCTGCTGTACCCTGAGGCATTCCCGCCGCCCCACCCGTTCGGGAAATTCCGGATAAGGCCCGGGGATTTGCCCGCTGGTGAACAGGAAGCACGGCGGTTCCTGGGCGATCGTCCAGCCGAACTGGGCCAGATCAAATTTGCGCCCAAACACAGCGCCATCGGGGCCTGGAGCAAACAAGTCTTCCCAGCTTTGCTGTTCCAGGCGCACGGAGATGCCGCACTGCGCCAGGGAGGTCTGCAGCCACTGCCCCACCTGCTGGCGCAGCGCTCCAGCAATCGTCAGGTAGCCGATCTCCAGCGGTGTGCCGTCTGCCAGCCCGGGCACACCCATCGACAGCCGCGGCGTCTGCGGGTTCTGGTCCACATCCAACCAACCGGCAGCATCCAGCAAGCTGGCGGCGGCGGGCAGGTCCAGGCTGTAACGAGGCGCAGCCGGGTTAAAGGCAGGATGATCCCCCGGCACATAGCTTTCCAGGGCGGCAGCCTGGCCCGGAAACAACTGGCTCACCAACCCGGCACGGTCCAGGCAGAACGCCACGGCCTGGCGCATCTCCCTGGATTTGAAAATAGCGGGGCGGGCCGGATCAGCGGGGGTAATGCCAAAGGCGATTTGCTCCCATGCAGAGCCGCCGCCGCTGATCACCTGCAGGCTGCCCGCATCCTGCAGTGGCTGAAGGTCGGCAGGCTGCACATCGGCCAGGGCGGTTTCATCCAGCAAATCACATTCTCCGGCGGTCAGGGCAGCCAGGGCATCTGGCCCGGAGGAGACAAATCGGAACACCAGGCGGTCGAAATGCGGCAGCCCATCGGCAGAGCGGAAGTAACCCGGATTTTTTCGCAGGGCGATGTGATCGCCAGCGACCCACTCCTCAATAATGAAGGCGCCCCATCCGAGAGGGGAACGTGCGGCCTGCTCAGACGCCATCAATTCGGCGGGCGGCAGGCTGTTCCAGGCATGCATGGGCAAGGGTGAAAAGAAAAACGTGCGGTAGAGCGCATCCTGGTAACCCGGCAGACCGCGCCACTCCAGGGTGACTTCATCCAGGGCGGTATAAGAAACGGTGTAATTCAGCAGCTCAGGACGGTAGCGCGGGAAGAGAGCCCGGGCGAGCTCATAAGAATAGACCGAATCGGCGGCAGTGAGCGGCTGCCCATCTGACCAGAATATGCCGGAGCGCAGCGTAAACCGCACAACCATTTGATCCATTGTAACGGGCTCGGCGCCGGCGTAGGTCTGCGCGCAGGCGGCATCCCGGCAGCCAACGGGCAGGTAGAGAGCGCCTTCCTGCAGGGTCGCCAGCCCGCCGGAGGGGTCGGCCAGCACTGAACCGGGTTCAACCTGAACCGGCTCAATCAGGACACCGCCGTTGGCCAGGTCTGGCACCTGCTCCAATATCACGGGCTGCATCTGGTAGCTCAGCGTGTCCAGCGGGCCATCATAAATGGCCGACCGGACTGCACGGGCAGCCGGGAAGGCATCGCCGTAAAGAAAAAGCGAAGTAGGTTCCTGGCCCAGGCAAACGGTGAGCAAACGCGGCGGCAGGGGTGTGGGGGAGGGCGCTACCGCGAGAGTTGGCGTGGCTGGCGGTTGTTGCGTATCTTGAACTGGTTGGGGTGTTACAGTGGAATAATTGCAGGAAACCAGGAAAAGTGAAAACAACAATACCACAAGCAAAACGAGATGGCGCCGGTGATGCGCCGGTGAATTTTTAAAAAAGGGCATTAGAAAACGTTTTTAATGGGGGTGAAGTGAAGCTGCAGCACCCACAGGAAAGGCTGGTAAAAAGATCCCTGGGCCTGGACATGCGGCAACCGGTCTGAAATTGCAATCAGGTTGACATGCCCCTGCGCATCGTGATAGGTGGAGGTCAAATCCTGGGCCGTCGCCATGCGGGCGGCAACCAGCAACAGCCTTGCCCGGCCATTTTTGGGAGGCGGCTGTTCAGCGGCCCAATTCTTCAAGCCATTTCGAATATTGGCATCCAACGAATCACCCATTTCCATTTTCAACTTAAGAACCAATTATCTCAATAAGATGGGGCAATGCAGCCCGCATCTTCTTAAAAACGAGTTAAGAACTTTCAAAATTCCAGTCTGGCAGCAGGTCTTCGTGCAAACCCAGGTGTTTCTTGAGCGCCAGGCGACCATAATGCAGCCTGGATTTTACCGTTCCCACAGGGATGGTCAGAATATCAGAAATCTCCTGCAAAGAAAGATCATTCAGATAATACAAGACCACCACAATGCGCTGGTTGAGCGGCAGGGCAGAAACTGCGCGCTGCACCCTTTGCCATTCATCGTTCTTTTCAACCACATCCGACGGATTGTTGCGGGCGGCGCCAGCAATCAAATCGATCAGGTCTTCCAGTGGTCGAGGCCAGCGGCTGCGGCGTTTGACCCAGTCATAGGCCAGGTTGGCCGTCATGCGGTAGAGCCAGGGTTCCAGAGGCCGCAGCGGGTCGATATTGGCTGCAAAACGGTACAGGCGCAGGAAGACATCCTGGAGCAAATCCGCCGCGGCTTCGGCGTCATTGGTGATCACCAGGGCGGTGCGGTAGACCAGGCGCCGGTGGCGGTCGTACAAAGCGCCCAGAACATCCAGGTCGCCGGTCTGCAGCAGCACAACAAGATCGTGATCGTTGGCCACGGTCACATCTACCTTACTTGAACTCTGGAAGGAAGGTTCAAATATTTCCATCCGATATATTATAACAAATTAGCTCGTGCCGCGCATACGAGGATCGAGCGCATCGCGCAGGCCATCGCCCAGGAAGGTGAAAGCCAGCACTACCAGAGCCACGCAAATCGCCGGCGCCAGGAGCAAATATGGCTGAGAATTGATCGACGCCTGCCCATCCAGCATGATGGTGCCCCAACTGGTGATGAAGAACGAATCGGAATTGGAGGCCGGACGGATACCCACACCCAGGTAGCCCAGGATGGCTTCGGTGATGATCATACGAGGCACCAGGAAGGCGCCCGAAACGATGAGCGGACCCAGGGAATTGGGCAGCAGGTGGCGCAGCATGATGCGCGAGTTCTTTGGCGCCGATGCAACGGGCGGCTTCGATGAATTCTTTCTCCTTGAGCGAAAGCACCTGGCCGCGCACAATCCGGGCTATGCCCACCCAGTTCACAATGGCCAGAGCCATGAAGAGCAGCAGCAGCCCGTTCATCATCCTTCCCAGGGCAGTATCGCGCATGGCGACCATAACGATGATGAAAAAGAGCAGGTCTGGAAAGGCGTAGATGACATCGGTGAGGCGCATGAGCAGGTTATCCAAGCGCCCGCCAAAGAAGCCGGCGACCAGGCCGATGGTCGTGCCCAGCAGCATGATAATGATGGTGGGGATAAACCCGACCACCATGGAAACCCGCGCCCCGTAAATCACACGGCTGTAAACATCCCGGCCGAGGGTATCGGTGCCCAACAGAAACGCCGGCTCGCCTTTCTCCGCCCAGGCCGGCGGCAGATAACCCTTACCTTTATAAATCTTTAGCGGGTCATGAGGCACAATGGCAGACGCAAAAACTGCCACCAACAGAAAGATGATGATGATGAAAATGCCGACGACCGAGCCCTTGTTGCGGATCAGGCGCGACCAGGCATCGGAAAACAGGCTCCGGCTGGGGCTGGTCAAATCATCCAGGTCTAAAATTGGAGTGGGGGAAACACTTGCACCAGCAGCCATAGGAATCTCCTGACCATTAATCTGAGAGGCGAATGCGTGGATCGATGAGCACGTAAACCAGGTCCACGCTTAAGTTTGCGCCTGCCACCAGAACAGCGTAGATCAAGGTGGTGCCCATGATCATCGAATAGTCGCGCTGCCCGATGGATTGGACATAAGCCCGGCCCATGCCGGGAAAGCCAAACATGGTTTCAATAATGAATGATCCGGTGACAAGCGCAGCCAGAGCCGGCCCCAGGATGGTGACCACCGGGATCAAAGCATTTTTGATCATGTGCACAACCACCACCACACGCTCGGCAAGGCCTTTGGCCCGGGCGGTGCGGACATAATCCTGGTTCAGCACCTCCAGCATGGACGAGCGCGTCAGGCGGGCGGCATAAGCCATGGTGCCAAAACCCAGCACGGCGGCTGGCACTATCCAGGGACGGAAGGTATCCCATTTTTTCGGGACGACATCGATCCAACCCAACCAGGAAGCAAAAACGATAATTAAAAGAATGCCCATGACAAAACTGGGCACAGAAATGCCCAGGGTAGCTATAAACAGGCTGGCATAGTCCACGATGGTGTTCTGGCGTAGAGCAGCTATCACGCCGATGGGGATACCCACAAAGATCGCCATCGAGAGGGCGATCAGGCCCAGGCGCACCGAGTAGCCAAAGCGGCTGTACCAGAAGGGCTTTTCTTCGGGCGGTGAGAACAGAATATCCTGCACGGTGCGGCCACGGGTGCGGTAAGAAGGTCCCAGGTTGCCGCAGACCAGCGCCGCAGATAAACTTGCCATCGCGGTTGAAATCGCCAATGCTGTAGGCCACAAACTGGCGCCAGAGGGGTTTATTCAACCCGTAATATTCATTCAGGGATCTCTGCGTCGATGCATCCACCTGGCGGCGGTCGGCATCGGTATCCCACGGGCCTCCCGGGGCATTGCGCATGATGATAAAGGTGACGGCAGCCACCATAAACAGAGTTGGGATCATCCACAACAGACGGCGGATCAGATAAGTAGTCATAGGCACCTGCGCAAGGGTTGCTTTGGAAGGATGGGGTTAGCCGGTTGCCCGGCTAACCCCTTGGGAAGACACAGTATTAAATTGGTTACGGGATCATGCTTGTATCGATGGTGACCGTAGCCGGAGCCTGCTCGCCAGGCCAGCCGGAATCCTGCGGGGTGGTGAGGATGCCCTTGACCCACGGCTTGACCAGGTAGGCATTGGCCGTGTTGTAACCGAAGGCAGACGGGATATCTGCCAGCAAGAGCTGCTGCGCCTGGGCGTAGAGTTCCATGCGCTTGACAGGGTCGAGGGTCACATCGGCTTCATCGACCAGCTTGTCAAATTCCAGGTTGACATAACCCTGGCGCTGGGCAAAGGTGGTGGTGGAGCGCCAGTAGACGCTGAGCCAGTTCTGGGGATCGGGGTAGTCTGCACACCAACCCTGGCGGCCCAGGAGCGGGAAAGTCGCCGGGTCTTTGGTGAGGGCGGTGAAGGTGGTGTTATCCACGGGGTCGAGGACGATTTCGACGCCCAGGTTTTCCTTGTAGTTCTGGACGAGCCACTCAGAGCGCTGGCGGTTGCGCGGGGAATCGCCGTAGGTCAGCTTGAGGCCAAGGGCGTTCAAAGCCTCGGGGCCGCCGTAGGTGGATGCCGCCAGGGCAGCCTTGGCAGCTTCGGCGTCAAACTTGAGCGGGGAAGCGGGGTCGTGTCCAGGATAACCGGGCGGGATCCAGGTCCAGGTAGCGGTGCTCAGGCCCTGGTCCACGTCGCGGGCCCAGCCTTCAGCGTCGAAGGCGTAGGCAAAGGCTTCGCGCACTTTCTTATCCAGGAAGGGCGAATCGTAATCGTTGCCATTGGGATCCTGGTATTTGGCAGCCAGGCCGAGCTTGATCACGATGGTGCAGGAACCGGGGTAGACCAGGGCTTCCTTGCTCAGCACCGGATCGGCCATCACGGTGGACAGGTCTTCACCTACCAGATCGATGATTTCAAATTCGTTGTTCTTGTAGGCTTCAAAGGCCACGGCGGTGTCGGTGATGTAAGAGAATTCCAGGTCGTAGGTTACCTGGTCGCCCGCGTAGTTAGGATTGGGGGTGAAGTAACCGCGCACGAAGGGCTCGAGCGACTGCAGGATGAAGGGGCCGTTGCCGATCTGATACTTGGAGCTGTTCCACCAGTTCTCGCCGCCTTCGGAGATCAACTCTTCTTTAGCGGGGTAAGCCACCCAGATGCCCATGATGGTGTGGAAGTAGGGCGCCGGTTTGGAAAGGTTGATCTTAAGGGTCAGGCAGTCGGCCTGCTCGTAATCGGCGCAGGGATTGCCGGCGGCATCCAGGGCTTTGACGCCCAGGGCAGCGATGAAGGCTGCGGGGTCGTAGTCAGCGGCGGCGATATCAGCACCACGCCACTCGGGAGCGCCAACGATTTCATCCGTGATGGAAGCGTATTCACCAGCGGTTTCGGGGTTGACGTTGCGGGTGAGGGCATATTCAAAGCGCTTGGCATTCAACAGGCTGCCATCGCGAGTACTTGAGGTCCTTGCGCAGGGTGAAGGTCAGCTCGGTGGCGTCGTCGTTGTAAACCCACGACTCGGCTGCGCCGGGAACGGTCTCGAGCTTCTCATTGAACTTGGTCAGACCTTCGTAGATCAGCTTGAGGTGGGCAATCTCGTTGACGAACGAGGACTTCTGCGGGTCGATGACATCCGGGTACGTGCCCAGGTTACTGCGCAGGACGGCGGCCTTGGTTTCAACCACGGGTTCGGGAGTTACCTCCACGATCACGGTCTCAATCACCGTCTCGCCTTCTTTAACAACTTCCTGCGTCACGATAACGGTCTTGACGACCTCCTGCACCTGTGGCTGGCAGGCCACCAGGAGCATGCTGACGATGGCCAGGATTGCGAAAAGTACATAAGCTTTTTTCATTGGTTCTCCTCCGAACAGATAAGCAATTTTAAGTTTACGGTTAGACTGAACGTGCAGACAATTTTTCGAACCCTTTACACCTCCTTTTCTGGTAGGACGTTGCTACACCAGGTGACAGGCCACCCAGTGATCGGCGCCCACTTCGCGCCACTCGGGCTCCACCTGCTGGCAAACCTGCTGGGCCAGCGGGCAGCGGGGGTGGAAGCGGCAGCCTTTGGGTGGATTTGCCGGGCTGGGCACATCGCCTTTCAAAATGATTCTCTGGCGTTTTCGTTCTGCTGCAGGGTCGGGGATGGGCACTGCCGATAGCAGCGCCTGGGTATAAGGGTGCAGCGGATGATCGTAGAGCTCTTCGCGCTCGGCCAGCTCGACGATCTTACCCAGGTACATGACTGCCGTGCGGTCTGAGATATGGCGCACCATGCTCAGGTCATGGGCAATAAACAGATAAGTCAATCCGAGCTTATCCTGCAGCTCTTCCAACAGGTTGACCACCTGGGCCTGAATGGACACATCCAGGGCCGAGATCGGTTCATCGCAAACGATAAATTCGGGGTTGAGCGCCACGGCCCGCGCCACGCCAATGCGCTGGCGCTGCCCGCCCGAAAACTCATGGGGATAGCGGTTCACGAAATACGGGTTCAATCCCACCAGGCGCAGCAGCTCCCGGACGCGTTCCAGGCGCTCGGCTTTCGTTTTGGTGATCCCGTGCACTTCGAGCGGCTCGCCCACAATATCGCCGACGGTCATTCGCGGGTTGAGCGAGGCATACGGATCCTGGAAGATGAACTGCATGTTGCGGCGCATCAGGCGTATAGTCTCGGCTTTTGCCAGGGTCAGGTCTTGATCACGATAATACACTTTACCGGAGGTGGGATGGTAAAGCTGCACGATGGTGCGTCCGGTGGTGGATTTGCCGCAGCCGCTTTCGCCCACCAGACCCCAGGGTTTCGCCTTTGCGGATGATAAAGGAGACCTTATCGACAGCCTGCACGGCGCCCACCTGGCGCTGGATGATGATGCCGCGCATGATGGGAAAATGCTTGGTCAGGTTTTCCACCCGCAGCAATATTTCGTTGTTGTTCTTCGTCATCGCAGCTCACCCGTATCCACATTGATCCAACACGCCATCCGGTGGCGGGGGAAGACCTCTTCCAGCGCCGGGTTCGTCTCCCGGCACACATCCTGGACAAAGGTGCAGCGTTTCGCAAACGGGCAGCCTTTCGGCAGAGAAATCAGATCGGGCGGCAGGCCTTCAATGGTATCCAGTTTTTCATTGCGCGTGCCATCTACACGGGGCAAGGAGCGCAGCAAGGCTTTGGTGTATGGGTGGCGCGGGTTTTTGTACAGCTCATCCACCTGGGCATCTTCAACGATAAAACCGGCATACATGACAATCACGCGCTCCGCCAGCCCGGCAACCACACCCAGATCGTGGGTGATCCAGATCAGCGCCTGGCCGAACTGGGTGCGCAACTGCTTCACCAGGTCCACAATCTGTGCCTGGATGGTTACGTCCAGGGCGGTGGTGGGCTCATCGGCGATCAACAGGGCCGGGTTGCAGGAAAGCGCCATGGCGATCATCACACGCTGGCGCATTCCGCCCGAAAACTGGTGGGGGAAATCTTTCAAATGAGTTCGGGCATCCGATATGCCCACGATCTGGAGCAGCTCGATCGCCCGCTTCTCCGCGTCTTGCTTGCTCATCCCCAGGTGCAGCCTGAGCGGCTCCATCAATTGAAAACCGATCGTGAGCACCGGGTTCAGGGATGTCATCGGGTCTTGAAAGATCATGGCAATCTGGCTGCCGCGAATGTTGCGCATCTCGGCATCGCTAAATTCCAGCAGGTTGCGGTCAAAGAAATTGATTTTATCGGCGTAGATCTTGGCGGGAGGGATGGGCAGCAAGCGCATGACCGAAAGCATGGATACGCTCTTACCACAGCCGCTCTCCCCAACAATCCCTATCGTTTCCCCCTCACGGAGTGAATAGGACACCCCGTTGACGGCATGCACTACCCCGTCTTGTGTGTGAAAATCGGTTCGTAAGTTTCGAATCTCCAGAATTACTTTTTCCGCCAAATTTGCCTCCGCAACCAAGTTACGAGAGAGATATACGCCGGCGTAGAAACCTGCCCCAGGCGATCCTTACAAAAGCAAGTAACCTGAATATCTTAACTTAACTCTTTCCATCTTGCAATAGGTGGTTTAAGGGCCATTATTAATACTTAAAACATACAGGTCGGGTTCATTTGCATTTCTTACAAATACCACGGAGGCAAATTTCATCCACCAGTCACCTAATCTTCCTGCCCCAGACGCAGGCGTGTGTACGAGGCATAGCGCAGCGGGTGTATGGCCCCGCTGAGCAGCCCGGCGCGCACGGCGCAGCCCGGCTCGTGCAGGTGGGTGCAGTCATTGAACTGGCACTCCATCACACGGGTGCGCATCTCCGGGAAATAACCGTCCAGTTCTTCGGGCTGGATATCCCACAGGGCCAACGCTTTCAACCCGGGCGTATCGGCCACATAGCCGCCCTCAGCCAGGGGGTAAAGCTCCCGCACCACGGTGGTGTGGCGTCCCTTAAGGTTGGCCTGGCTGACCTCCTGCTCATCCAGGTTCAAATCGGGCAACAGGGCGTTTAACAGGCTGGATTTTCCCACACCCGATGGCCCCGCAAACACCGATATCTTGCCAGACAGCACCTGGCGCAGCGCCTGGAGTCCAAGCCCCGTGCGGGCGGAAAGCACCATCACCGGATACCCGAGCGGCAGGTAATGCTCAAACAGGCTCAGGGCAGCTTTGGCTCCCATAAGATCAGCCTTGTTCACTGCAACAATGGCAGGTATGGCTTGCTTCTCGGCAATTACAAGAAACCGGTCGAGCATACCATAATGCGGTTCAGGGTGAGTGCAAGAAAATATAAACACCGCCTGGTCGGGGTTGGCGATGATGATCTGGTGGTAAGCGCCCTGCGGGTTGGGCGCCAGGCGCGAAAGCAGGCGCTGGCGCGGCAGCACTTCTTCGATGACACCGCTGCCGTCATCCAACAGGGTGACCCGGACGCGGTCACCCACCGCCACCACATCGCCCCGGCGACGGCCGCGCTTTAAAATACCGCGCAGCCGGCAGGTAATCCGTTTTTCGCCCACCTCCACGGTGTAAAAACCAGACTGCGTGCGAATCACAAACCCCGTTGAGGCCGGGTTGTTGAGAATGGGCACGGAGGTGGGCGAGAGATCAGGCAGCATTATGTTTTGTGCATCCAGATGGCGAAAAATACGTGGCTCACGGAACAGGTGTCTCGGTTCCGGAGGGTTCGGGCGTCTTCACCGAATAAAAACCCAATTCCCAGGGGTACAAGCGGGCCGGCTGGCTGTAAAAATAGAGCTCTACGATGCGCCGAAAAATTGGGGCGGCATAATCCGAGCCTTCACCAGCATTCTCCACCACCACGGCAATAGCAATATCCGGCATATCCTCTTTTCCTGCAAATGTATAACCCACAAACCACGCATGGGGTGCGCCTGAACCCGACTCGGCGGTGCCGGTCTTGCCAGCCACGGGTATATCCAGACCGGTGAAACGATGCCAGGCTGTGCCATAAGGCTTGGTGCTGACCACCACGCCGCGCATGGCATCCTGGACCGCCTTGAGTGTTTCGGGGCTGATGGGCAGTTTTCCACGCGCCTCAGGCTTGAACTCCATAAACGGATTGCCATCGGGCGGGACAATCTTTTCCACCAACTGCGGTCGATAGAGTGTGCCGCCGTTTCCCAGGGCAGCCACAAATGTAGCCGCCTGCAGCGGGGTCACCAGGGTGTCGCCCTGACCAATCGCCAGGTTGACGGCATCCACCTGGCTGGCAGGTTCAGGAATATTCCCGGACAGCTCGCCAACACCTTCAATTCCGGTCAGGCTGCCCAGCCCGAACCCGCGGGCAATCTCCGCAATCGCTTTGGTTTTACCCTGGTTGTAAAGATCCAGGCCGATATGCCAGAAATAGGGGTTGCATGAGCGCATCAACCCCTGCGGGAGGGTCAATAACCCGCTGGGGATGGTTTTGCCATCTTGCAGGTAATAATCGTATGTCCAATCATGCAGGGTGGCGCCCGGCAGCTCGGTGAAGAGATAGCCGCACTGGTAGGTCGATTCGGCAGTGTAATCGCCGCTTTCCATGGCTGCCGCCATGGTAATAATCTTAAAAGCAGAGCCAGGAGGATATTGGCCCTGCGTGGCGCGGTTGAAGGTGGGGGTAGCCGGGTCGCTGAAGATTTGCTCAAGCAGATAGCTGAAGTTCCGGTTGGTAGGCTCGAAGGCATTGGGGTCAAAACTGGGTTCGGAGACCATCGCCAATACCCGACCGGTATCCCGCTCCAGCACCACCGCCGCCCCGCGGAAGCCCGATAAGGCGCGCTGCACACCGGTCTGAAAATCACGACTCAAAGTGGTGTAGATGGCCTGTGAGGGCTTGGCGCTTTTTTCTCCCAGGCGTGTGACGATCTGGCCATTTGAGTTGTAAACATACAGGGCGCCACCGCGTTGACCCGATAGATAAGCCTCGCCCCACTTCTCCAGGCCCGATTGGCCGACGCGCTCATCGCGGCGGTAGCCTTTTCGCAGGTACTCTTCCTCTTCCCCGGCCTGAATGGTCGTGACATAACCGATGACATGCGGCGCAACCCCCCCATCGAAGTAATAGCGCGCTTTGTAGGGTTCCAATATCAGGCCTTTGAAACCGCTGAGGAATTCAAAATTCTTTGCAATCGTATCAGCCTGTATTTCGCCAAGCGGCAGGTACCAATCTTCGCCGGGGGGGAAACTCGCATAACGAGCGCGAATCTGGTCAGGGGTCAGACCCAGCAGGCGCTCGAGCCAGCTAAACAGCTCCACTTCCTGCTCCGCCAGAACCTGGTTGGGGATCAGCCCGATTGCGGTGGCATCGGCCTGCGCCACCAGGGCGTGCCCGTTGCGATCGTAGATATTGGCGCGCGCCGGCACCGTGCGCTGCATCCCCAGGTAATTGCCTCCCGCCAATTCCTGCATGACCAGCGTATCATCCCACTGCACACGCCAGCTGCCCTGTTCCAGACTCAGGCTCATCAGGGTATCTTTGCGGATATCGCCCACCAGGGTGCTGTGAAAGATGACCTCATAGCTGACCTGGGCAGTGTGCGGGCTGATGACCAGCGCAGAAAGGATTTCGTAATCGATGCCTGCCAGAGCCATTTCGGTGGCAATCCCGCGGTAATGCTTTTCAAACTCATCGGTGGTGATGGCATCCCGGCTGATGGTGGTCAGGAGGGCGTACATGCCCAAATAATCATCGGAGCGCCAGGCATCCAAAAAAGCCCGGGCGGCAGCGCCAGCATCGGGAACGCGGGTGGTGCTCAACAGAGGCTGGGCGGGGGTGTGGGTGGGTTGGAGGCTGGGCAACGGTGTGGCGGTAACTGCCGGATTACAACCCGCTGCCAGCGCCCAGAAGATCATCAGAAAAAACAGAGGCCAGTACTTCATAAAGAATTTCTATCAGGCTCGTTATGCACTCTGCAAGATTTGCCGGTAGACCGGGCAGGAATACTGGAGCTCAGCCTGGCAGGCGGCAGGCAAGTCTCCGTGTGGGGGCAAACCAATCTTAATCAACATGCGCGCCAGATGGCACAACGGCAAGCCAACCACGTTAGCGTAGCAGCCCTGCAAATTCTCCACCGGTCTGAACTCCGGATGCTGGATGGCATAAGCGCCAGCTTTATCCAGCGGGTCGCCGCCGGCGATGTAGGCTTCCATTTCAGCATCCGAATAGAGGCGCATGGGAACATCGGTGACACACCAATCACTCAGCAGCCGCTCGCCCGAACGCAGGTAAACCGCCAGGCCGGTGTACACCTGATGGACGCCGCCGCGCAGGCGGCGAAGCATGCGGGCTGCGTCATCTGCATCCAGGGGTTTCCCCAGGATATCGGCGCCATCCACCACGGTTGTATCGGCTGCCACGACGACGGAAGCCTGTGCGTACTGAGCAACCGCCAGAGCCTTCTCTTTTGCCAGCCTGAGCACATACTCAACCGGCGGCTCTCCGGGCCGCAGACTTTCGTCCACATCGGCGGCTTGCACCGCAAAATCCCAACCTCCCAGCGCCAACAGCCGGCGCCGCCGGGGAGAATTGGAAGCCAACAATAAAAACATGCAGCGATTTTAACACACTCTCCCTATGCCATTCTTCAAAGCCGTTGTAGAATCATTGGACAATCTAACCTGGAGTGGAATATGCAAGCATTAAAAGAACGCATCCTGCGCGAAGGGAAAAACCTGGGCAACGGCATCTTGAAAGTGGATGGCTTTATCAACCACCAGGTGGATCCGAATGCTGATGGACGCCTGCGGCAAGGAGTTTGCCCGCCGCTTCAGAAATCTGGGCGCCACCAAGGTGCTGACTGCCGAAATCTCCGGCATCGCCCCGGCCCTGACCACCGCCCTGCACCTGGGCTTGCCGGTGGTGTATGCCCGCAAACACAAGCCCATCACCATGCCCGACCAGGTGTTCCTGACCCTTTCGCCCTCCCACACCAAGGGCCGCATGGTTGAGCTGATCGTCTCGCCCGAATACCTGGCAGGCGGCGAGCGCGTGCTGATCATCGACGACTTCCTGGCCACCGGCGCCACCATCCTGGGGCTGGTGCGCCTGGCGCAAACTGCCGGGGCTACCATCGTGGGGGTCGGCGCGCTGGTTGAAAAGATCTTCGAAGGCGGACGCGAGCGCTCTCACCTCACTGGGCGTGCCGATCGAGAGCCTGGCGCGCATCATCTCGATGGAAGGCGATCGAGATCGTGTTCGACCGACGATTGATCCAGCATGGATACCATCGCCATCCTTGATTTTGGCTCGCAGTATGCCCAGCTCATCGCCCGGCGGGTGCGCGAGGCGCAGGTGTACTGCGAGCTGTTCCCCTGGGACGCCCCTGCCGAGCAGGTGCTGGCGCTGCAACCCCAAGGGCTTCATCCTATCCGGCGGGCCGGCTTCGGTGTACGAGCCGGGGGCGCCGCTATTCCCGGCTTATGTGCTGGAGAGCGGGCTGCCCGTCCTGGGCATCTGCTACGGCATGCAGGCCCTCACCCACGCCCTGGGCGGCCAGGTGGCCGCTTCCAACGAGCGCGAATACGGGCCGGCCCAGGTCGAGACCACTGCAGCCGAACCCATCTGCTGATCCCCGGCACCCAACCGGTGTGGATGTCGCACGGCGACCGCATCGAGAACCTCCCGCCCGGGTTTACCGCGCTGGCACAGCAGCGACAACTCGCCAGTGGCCGCCATGGGCGACCTGGCAGCGGCGCTATTACGGGGTGCAGTTCCACCCTGAAGTGCACCACACCCCGGCGGGGCAAGAAATGCTGCGCCGCTTTGTGGTGGAGATCTGCGGCGCCGCGCCCGATTGGACGCCCGAATTCGATCATCACAGAAAGTGTGGAGCGCATCCGCCAGCCAGGTGGGCAGCGAGGCGGTGCTGTCGGCAGTCAGCGGCGGCGTGGATTCCAGCGTGGCAACTGCCATGGTGCAGCGCGCCGTGGGCGACCAGCTTGTGGCGGTGTTTGTGGATACCGGCCTGCTGCGCCAGGGTGAAGCTGCCCAGGTGCAGACAGCCCTGCGCGAAAACCTGGGGATCGAGCTGGTCACGTGTGGATGCGGTGGATGCAGTTCATGGCGGCGCTGCGCGGCGTCACCGAGCCGGAGCAAAAACGGCGCATCATCGGCGAGCTGTTCATCCGCATCTTCGAGCAGCAGGCGCGCCAGCTGGGACTGCCGCGCTTCCTGGTGCAGGGCACCATCTACCCGGATGTGGTTGAATCGAGCGCGCCGGACCGCGCCAAGGCCCAGCGCATCAAAACCCACCACAATGTGGGCGGCCTGCCCGAGGAGATGAAGTTCGAGCTGGTCGAGCCGCTGCGCTACCTGTTCAAAGATGAAGTGCGCGCGGTGGGCGAAGCCCTGGGGCTGCCGCACGAGCTGGTCTGGCGGCAGCCATTCCCGGGACCCGGGCTGGCCGTGCGCTGCCTGGGCGAGATCACCCGGGAGCGGTTGGAACGCTTGCGCGCCGCGGATGCCATCCTCACCCAGGAGCTGGCCGCGGCCGGCCTGCTGCGCATGGTCATCCGGAAGCCGGGCAGGCAGCCAGGCGCGGCACTGCCCAGGCCTTCGCCGTGCTGCTGCCGGTGCGCTCGGTGGGGGTGATGGGCGACCAGCGCACCTACCAGGAAGCCGTGGCGCTGCGCGCGGTGACCACCGAAGATTTCATGACCGCCGATTGGGCGCGCCTGCCGCACGATCTGCTGGCGCAGATCGCCAACCGCATCGTCAACGAGGTCAGCGGGCGTCAACCGGGTGGTTTACGATATCACCAGCAAACCGCCGGCGACGATCGAGTGGGAGTAGATTCCAGACAAAAGCGACTGAAGTCGCTACTACAAAGGTCGAGCTTCGGGCCCGGCTGGCTGTTGGTCTGGCTCGGGAGCATACTGGTTCAAAAGCGCTTCCACTTCGAGCGCCTTCCCGGTGATTTCGTCGCTCTCGAAGTGTTTGATCTCGAACAGAGGCGGCAGACGGGCGTACAACTCGGGCAGCCCTAAAATATCCTCGATCTGCTCGCGAATCCATTTATTGTAAGCAATGGGATACACCCGGCGGGCGATAAAGAGCGCCTGTAATAATTCGCGGTAAGCATTGTATAAACGGTCAAAAGACTGAAAATACAACCCCCTCCGGACATACAGCGGGATATGGTGCAGATTATTCAGGCAGAAGTGCCGCACCCTGCTCAATCGGGCGCGGCGCAGGTCTTCACCGTAATACGGCAGCCACTGCGCCTTCAGGTCTTCGAGATAGGCGCTGCCCTTCCAAAGCGGAACGCTGTAAACCAGGTAGTTGCCAACGCCCACCTCAAAATCGTCGGGACCGGCAGCCTCATCCTGCTCATAGGGCACAAAAACCCCATCCACAAAATCCAGATGCACTTCGGAATATCGCCCCACCAGTCTTAACCGGTTGAAGACTGCATCACGCTGGTAAAAGGCTTCCCACTCGCTTTCCAGAGCGGCGCGCTGTGACGCCAATTTCTCGGGGCGCGCCAGGACGATAATATCCAGGCAGCTATCGGGTGTGGCTTTGCCACGAGCGCAAGAATTCACTAAAAGGATATCATCCAGCTCAAAACGATTAGAGAAGTGGGTGACGATCGCCCGGGCAGCCTGTGCGTGTTGCGGGGTGGGATAGCCCTCTTGCAGTTGCATTTCATCCATCCTTTTTGGCTTGCCGCTGGCTTATAGCCTGGTCCGCGCGCCGGCGGCTGTGGGCGGGTCGAGCTTTTTAAAAGCGCCAAAAGCAGCAAAGACAGCGTTTTTATGCAGGATTTCTACGCTCGCGAAGCCCACCTCGCGCAGCAAATCCATTTGAAATGACAATGAACGCGGTGTATCTTCCTGCTCGATGTAGGCAAAGACCCGTTCACGGTAAGCTGCATCCTTCTGAGTTTCGAGGTACTCGCCGTAACGCTGCCAGAGCAGGGCCTGGATGCGCGGGTCGTCATGTTCAATCATATCGAAAATCCAGAGAGAGCCGCCCGGTTTAAGCGCTGCAAAACACTTACCAAAGACGGCGCGCCACTCATCTTCTGTGCGCAAATGATGGAAAACCGCCGCCGCCAGGATGATATCAAAACGAGCTGCCTCCAGGGCTATTTCACGGATATCGGCCTGGACTGCGAGCACCTGCCCGGCAGTGACAGGCTGGATGCGCCCGGCGGCGCGTTCCAGCATCGGCAGGCTCAGATCGACCAGCATGACATTCAAGCCCGGCAAATATTTCAGCAGGTTAAGGGTGTAATTGCCTGCCCCGCAGCCGATATCCAGCACCCAGTCCGCGGCGGGGTTGAGGGCGGCGGCTGAGCGGGCAATCAAATCCATGGCAAGCCGCGCATCCATGGCCGCGGCGTGCCCTGCCTCCAGACTGGAAAAACGTTCCACATCGTTATCGAAACGCTGCCGGATTTGATCTACCGTTGATTTCATAATCACCGCCTCACCACTAAAATAACCACCGGATTGCCGGGCAGAACCCACAACAGCTTCGATGAGCACCCCTGCCTGTGCGGTTCTCTGGCTGCCGCAACGACCAGGGCGCGCCCGATCGCCTGGATGTGATCAGCCCGGCAAGCATGCCGGGCAACCAGCTCGCTGTTGCGAGCCAGGAGAGACGTGTCATTGCTGCAGGCAGGACGGAGGTTAATGCGGAGTCTCATTCCCGCCGGTAACCGGCCCAATCCCAAATCCAATACAGGGCAGCGCTGGCCAGGCCAAGAGCGATGGTCTTAAAGAGATCTTCGACGGGCCAGGGCAGGTACACGTAGCGGCGCAGATACCAGGGCATGAACCAGGCCAACACAAGCCCGGCGCCAAAGATCACACGGCGCAGCCCGGGATGCGGGAGGCGGCGGTGTTCCACCCAGACCCAGGCTGCCAGAGCCACCTGCAGGGCGGTAAAGATCGCCCGATAACGCGGGTTATCCCAGGGGTCGCCGCCGCTGCGGAAGGATGCAACCAAAATCACCAGCCAGGTAACCAGGCTGAGCCCCCGGGCCAGGCGGCGGGAACCGGCGCCGGAGCCATTGCCGCCCAGGGAGCGCAGCGGCGCATAGATCAACAAGGGCAGGAGCAGCGTCCAACCCAACGAGCGCCAGATGGCAATGCCGCGCCAGATGGGCGCCCCGGTAATATCCGCCAGAGCGGCGGGCAGCAGCGGCTGGACTACACCGTAAAGGATCAACAGAGGCAGGTGCAGCCAGTCTGGGGTGGCATCAAAAATTTTCTGAACCCAACCGGAAGCGCGTTCGGTGAGGTGAGCCTGAAAATCGGCCGATTTGCGCACCCAAAAGTTCACCACCGAGATTAAATCGGTAGCACCGTCTTCCGGGATGAAACGCTGCCAGGCCGACCAGATACCCACCGCGGCCAATAAGACGATCACAATCAGCAGCAGGCGAAACCAGCGCGAGCGAAACAGGCCCTGGTTCAGTAAACCCGGGCTGCCAAGCAGGGCAGTGATAGCAAGCATTGTAAACAACAGGGCCGTGACAGGAGGCGAAAACGGCAGGCTGAGCAATAACATGACAGCCATCCACACCAGGCCGGCCGGGCGGCGATCCTGGATATAACGCAGCAGCCCGTAAAAGGCAGCGGCAGCCAGCGTCATCAGAAAGGCCTCACGCATTTGAGAGCTACCCAGCAGCACCGCCTCCGGGTACAGCGCCAGTCCCCAGGCGGTCAGGCAGGCAGCCGTTTCGCCCCAGGCCCGGCGGGCAAAGGCCCAGGCGAATAACACAGCCAGCGATGAGAAGAGCGCCGTTACCACCACCATCAGAAGAGGCTGGTGCAGCGCGCCACCCAGGGTGCGATAAAGCGCCGCACTCAAGAAAAGCAGCCCGCCGTATTGATCAGCTTTGTGGTAGCTGCCTTCAAAAGCGCGCAGCAGGGGTTTCTCGGACTGCGCCAGATCCCAGGCGGTGCGGTCACGCTCGCTGGCGTCTGCCATGACATAGCCACCCTGCTCGGCGGGCGAAGCATACCCCCACACCGGCAGCACTGAATACCACAATGCGCCGGCTGCCAGGCGCAGCAGAACAGCGCCCACCACCAGCCCGGCCAGCCAGCGAGGCAGCCGCTCGGTGCGCAGGGAGAACCAGACCCCCAAAAATAACCCCGCGCTCAGCACCAGCGCTGCCAGGAAAGACGCCCAACCCTGGAAAGACTGGAAGCGCGTGGAAACCCACGCCAAAAGCAGCGCCAGAGCTGCCAGCGCCGCCAGCGCCAATCCCAGGGCGGCAGCCAGAACGTGGGGAGATAAAGATTTATCCGGCTTCATCAAGGCAGCCATAGCATCAGATCATCACTAATCTGAACCGGATTGTACCCGTTTTGATCGGCATAATCCAACAAGAAATCTTCAAAGCACTGGGCCAGGCCTGTGAGCAGCGTGGCAAGCACCGGAGGGAAAATGAAAACCCGAAGCATTTTCATGACCGGGACGGCAGCTCCAACCCGGACAGGATAGCCGCCGCCCGGGCTTCCCAGGTGTAACGGACGGCATCCTGGCGGGCGCGGCTGCCCAAAGCAGCGCGGCGCTCAGGGTCGGCACGGAGAGCCTGCAGGGCATGCACCCAGGCTGAGATATCTTGAGGCGAGAGCAGCAAGGCGTTTTCATCGTTGAGCACTTCGCGGAGCACAGGCAGATCGCTGGAAAGGATGGCGCGCCCGCACGCCAGGTATTCAAACAGCTTCATCGGGCTGAGATAGCGGCCAATATCGCCGCCGGAGGATGCCGATACGTGCGGCTGGTAAGGCATTAAGAGTACATCACAGGCGGCCTGCCAGCGCGGCAGCTCGGCGTTGGGCACAAAATCGACCAGGTACACATTGGACAGGTTTTTTGCCTGCGTTGTGCTACGCAGCCGTTCCACATCGCCCGGCTCACCCCCCACAAGCAAAAAGTTCATGTCTGGAACAGCCGCAGCCATTTCAAGGATAATCTCTGCGCCGCGCCCGGGATAAAGGTGCCCGGTGTACCCGGCGGTGAAACCTGACTGAAAGGCGGGAAGCATAAGACGAGCCTGCTCAGGGGCGGGCAGGTCGGTATAGCGTTCCAGATCCACTCCATCGGGGGCGACCAGGGTGAAAGGCGCACCCGCCAGGGAACCAAACCGGTTGGCCAGGTCGTCTGCCAGGGCGTGCGTAATCACTACCAGGCGCCGCGCCCCGCGCCCACGCAAATATTTACGAAAAAGCCATCCGCCCATGCCTGCATGGGGCATATCATGCGCTTCCAGGATGACAGGCATTCCCCACTGAGCTGCGGCGGCGGCAGCCTGCGGCAGACGTGTGTAAAGCAGATCGGCGTTCCATTGCCGCGCCCACAACAGGGTGTGCAGACCATAATCGTAGCTGCGCAACAGCCGCCGCGCTGGCAGCCAATCCACTGGGAATTGGCGGCTCAAACCGTACTGGGCTGCCAGCGCCTCCCAGGCAACCGGTTCGGACAGCCGGCCCGGAATCGCAAGCCGCACCGTGTGCCCCAGGGCAGCCATTGCCTGGGCCATTTTCATCACCTGCAGGGTGTTGGCGCGGCGCGCCGGCAGATGGGTGGGAGCGGCAATTGCGATCTTCATCCCCACCCCATCAACGTCCCGATCCAGAGCGGGCATCCAGAAGCTCCTGGTAAGCACGCTGCTGCGCCTGGGCGTTGCGGTCCCAGGTGAGTGTTTCGGCCCACAGCCGGTTAGCCTGCCCCATACGCTGCGACAGGGCCGCATCCTGGAGAAGGCGCAGCATGGCCGAGGCGATCCCATCCACATCCCCGGAATCGGCCAATAAGCCGGTCTCGCCATGCTTGACTGCATCTGGCACGCCGCCGCTACGAGTACCAACAACCGGAAGGCCGTAGGCTCCGGCCTCCAGGTAAACCAGCCCAAAACCCTCAAAATGGAGACCCTGCTGCTCGGGGGTGAGCACAAACAGGGAGGCCTGCCCGTATAGCCCGGCAAGGGCCTCATCAGAGACAGCCCCCAGAAATGACACCGCCTCCAGGCGGTATTTCTGGATTAAATTCTGAAGCTGCAGGTAATAATCGGTCTTGCGGTAAGTGCCTGCAATCCAGTAACGCGCCTCCGGGATATGCTGTTTTACCTGCGCAAATGCCGCCAGGCTGAGATGATAGCCTTTGCGTGGTTTTACCTCCCCAACTGACAGCAAGGTGGGGATTTCCGGCGGCGTGTGCTGGAAGGCCTGCAATTGCGGCACACGCCGGTAAAAATCGTTGCCATTGAGCACCAGTCTCAATAAGGCCCCGGCCATTTCTGCGCCGAAATACTGCTGCATCAGGCGGGCAGTGCCCTGTGAAACAGGGCAGATCATCTGGCAGCCGCGCAGCACGCGCCTATACTGCAATCGGTCCAGGCGGTGGGTTTGCCAGACAACTGCGTAGGTGCCATGAGCGGTGAGCACATGCCGGCAGCCCAGGCGATCCGCCAGCCAGCTGCCCACCAGGCCTGTTGGATAGGCTTCCAACGAGTGAACCAGGTCTACACGGGGAAAATTTCCGCGGGCGATGACGGCGCGGCAGGCTGCCAGCCTGGACAGGCCAGCGGGGGTAGAAAGTGTGGCCTGCTGGGTCACCGGCAGGGTAAACAGCGGAAGATCGGGAAAAAGGCGGGCCGCCTCAGGGGCGTCTTCACGTGCAACGTATAAAAATGGGTCCACCAACCGGCGCATGCCGCGCAAAAAATCGCGGGCATGACTGCGCCAGCCGGAGGGTTTTTGCAGCGAGGGGAGCACATAGGCCACTTTCACGATCGCTCAGCCTGCGCCAGTACAGCGCGGAATTTTATGACCGAGACGGTCACGCCCAGAATATAAGAGCCTGACAACAAGGCGGCGCTGGCAAGGTAACCGAAACGCGGCACCAGCAGGAGCACACCCAGGATTTTTAAAACTGCAAGCACCAGATTGACCCCGTGCGGGAAATCTGGATGTCCGGTAGCCAGGAGCACCGTGCGGTGCCAGTAAAACGTGTTCGCCAACAGGAACCCAACCAGCAAGATCAGCAGCGCTGGATAGGCCGGGAGAAATTCAGATTTTTTATACAAAAGCAGGATCAGAGGCTTACCCAGCAGCGCCAGGACTAACCCGGCAGCCAGGGTGAAACCGCCCGCCAGGATCGAACCCTGGCGCAGGATGTAGCGCAGGTTGCTCCAGTTCTTGCGGGCCACCTCGCGGGAGAGCTCCGGGTAGGTCGCCTGGGGCAGCGGGCTTACCGGCAGCTGCACCAGGTTTACGATTGCAAGCGCCGTCTTGTAATAACCCACCTCCGCCGGTGTGCGGAAAATGGATACCCAGAGCAGATCGCTGTCTTTGTTAATCAGGCTGAGGGAGGCGCTCAAGTTGGTGCTGAAGGCAAAGTGAGCCAACTCGCGGGCCTGGGGCAGCAGCAGCCGCAGGGGAGCGCGCCACCAGCCCGCCCCCCACCGGCGCCCGGCTTCGATCAGGGCCGCCAGGGTGAGCCCCAGGGCGCCAATGATCTTGCCCCCCAGGTAGGCCAACAGCACCTCAAGCAAACCCCCACCGGTGAGATAAGCGTAAAAGATGATCAGCAGCGTAAAAAAACTGGCGATGACGTTTAGAAACGCCATCCGGCGGTAGCGGTCGAAGATCTGCAGCAGCCCGGTTGAGCTTTCGGCAATCAGGTTTGCCAGGACGATCAGGCCGTAGATGATAAAAACGCCCGCCAGGCTTTCATCCTTGGCAAAAAACCTCGCTCCAAAAGGCGCCAACAGCCAGACTAAACCGAAAGCCGCCAGCGAAGCCAGCATCTCCACCAGAGCAGCCGCCTTGAAGATCGCTGCTGCCCGGAGATGATCGCCAGCCTCCATAAAATGGCCAACATACTTGATGACCAGTTCGCTCATGCGGAACGAGGCAAATTTGTTCACCACGCTGGTAAACATGGTGATTACCCCCAGAATGCCAAAACCCGCCACACCCAGCATGCCGGCCTGCCAGGATGCTCTGCAGCATACTCAGGCCGGCGCTGATGCCGGTGGCGCTGAACAGATAGCCGGAGTTTTTCACAACCCGGCGGGTGATCGGGTTTTCCAGCAAATGTTGAAACCAGGAGGCAAGCATTTTACTCGGTGTTAATCTGAGACGCCCACTCACGCTCGGTGTTGTACCACTGCACCAGCCGGGCCACACCCTCCCTCAATGGCACCTGCGGCTCCCAACCGAGCAGACGCCCGGCTTTCTCAACATTGGCCCAGCTCGCCAGCATATCGGCAGGGTTGGCAGGATGGTACTGCACCTGGGCCTGTTTGCCAGTAGCCTGTTCCAGCAGATGCACCAGCTCAATCATCTCAATCGACTCATGCCCGCCCAGGTTGACAATTTCATAGCCCAGGGGTTTCAGGCCAGGATGGTGCCGCGGGCGATATCATCCACATAGGTGAAACCGCGCGATTGCCGTCCATCGCCGTTCATGTGCAGGGGGCGCCCTTCGCTGATCCACTGGGTGAAGCGAAACAGGCTCATATCCGGGCGCCCTGCCGGGCCATACACCGTGAAATAGCGCAACACGGTCACGTCGATGCCGTGCAAAAAATGATAGGCATGGCACATGGCCTCGGCGCCTTTTTTGCTGGCGGCATACGGCTGCAAGGGCAGATCGCTGCTGGCGGTCTCAGGCGTGGGCAAGGGGGCGTCAGCGCCGTAGATGCTGGAGGTGGAAGCCAGAATGAACTTGGGCACATGCTGCCTGCGGCAGAACTCCAGCAGGTTGAGCGTACCGGTCATGTTGGTGTCCACATACACCCAGGGGTCTTCAACTGCCTGGCGCACGCCGGCGCGGGCTGCCAGGTTGATGACAGCATCGACAGCCTGTACACCCAGGTGGGGGTTGGCGAGAACCGCATCCCGGCTGCTGATATCCAGGCGTTGGAACTCAAAACTGGGGGTAAGCCTGTAAGCCGGCGCAGGCGGTACTCTTTCATGCGCACATCGTAGGCGTCGTTGAGATTGTCAATGCCCACCACACTGTGCCCGCCATCCAGCAAAAGCTCTGCCACACGGCTGGCAATGAAACCCGCTGCGCCGGTTACCAGATAATGCCCCATGTTATAACCGGACCACTTTCAAGCTTTCTTTCCCGGCCTTGCCGAGGGCGTTGCGTGTGTCCACAATCAGGCGCGCCGATTGCAACAGCCAGTTGTAGTCGTAGGTCTTGTGGTTGGTTACAATCACGACACAATCGGCGTCCTGCACGGCGGCTTCCAGGTCGGGCACGCTGTTCATCTCCCAGCCTTCGTGCATCAATCGCGGGATGTAGGGATCGTGGTACGAAACATGTGCGCCTTTCTGCTCCAACAGACCAATCACATCCAGGGCCGGGGATTCACGCAGGTCGTCGATATCGGGTTTATACGCAGCGCCCAGCACCAGGACCCGGCTGCCGTTGAGGGCCTTGCCCTGCTGATTGAGGGCATCCTGTACCAGTCCGACCACGTGGCGCGGCATATTGGTGTTGATCTCCGAGGCCAGCTCAATGAAACGCGCCGTGTAATTCAGGGCGCGCAGCTTCCAGGAGAGATACAGCGGATCGATGGGGATGCAGTGCCCACCCAGCCCGGGGCCGGGGGTGAATTTCATAAATCCAAAAGGTTTGGTGGCGGCTGCGTCGATCACTTCCCACACATCCACACCCAGGCGGTCGCACATCAAGGCCATCTCATTCACCAGGCCAATATTGATCATGCGGAAGGTATTTTCCAGCAGTTTGGCCATTTCGGCCACTTCTGCCGAAGAAACCGGGACCACGGTCTGCAGGGCCTGCCCATACCAGGCCGCCGCAACTTCGCTGCAATCCGGCGTAATCCCGCCGATGACCTTGGGGGTGTTCAAAGTGGTCCAATCCTGGCGGCCCGGGTCAACCCGTTCCGGTGAGAAAGCCAGAAAGAAGTTCTCGCCTACCTTGAGACCTTTCTCGTCGCCCAGCTTGGGCAGCAAAATCTCGCGGGTGGTGCCAGGATAGGTTGTCGATTCGAGCACGACCACCATACCCGGGTGCATATATTTGGCCAGTTCTCGGTAGCGGCATCCAGAATGAAGGAAAGATCGGGATCGCCTGTCTTGCGCAGGGGCGTCGGGACGCAGATACTGACGGCATCGGCATCTTTCAACACCGAAAAATCGCCAGTGGCTAGCAGCTTGCCATCTGCTACAAGGCGCCTCACAAGCTCGGAGGGTACGTCGGGAATATGGCTGACGCCGCTGCGAATAGTATCCACTTTTCTTTGATCCGGGTCGATGCCAATCACGGTGTATCCGGCATCCGCGAAGGTAACCGCCAGCGGAAGGCCCACATATCCCAGGCCAAGGATGGCCACGGTGGCGGTGTGGTTTTGTAGACGTTCCAACAAATTTTGTTTAACCGTATTGCTCATATTGCCTCTTTTGTGGTTGAGCGTCTGAAGCACCTGCCGGTGTGCAGTGAACTTCAGTCGCAGGATTAAAACTGTGCTATATTTACCCTTCAGGAGTTTTTTGCTCTGGCCTAAAACAGGCTGAGCTGTCTGGGGGTTGATTTGTCCTCGATCGGGGCCGGCTCTTCTTCAATATGCTGTGGAGCCTCTTCTGACCGAATGATGAGCTCTGGCAGCAAAGCGAAATCACGTTCAAGGACAGGCCGCAGGGAGGCCTGATGCAGAGCTGCTGCAGGATGGTACATGGGAACAATCAACCGCCCGCGCACCTGGGTAGCATGCCCGTGCACTTCGCTGATCCTGGCACTTGGGAAAAAGCGCACCATCGAAAAACGGCCCAGTGTGACGATCACCCGGGGGTTGATAGCCTGGATCTGGCGATCCAGGTACTCGCCGCAGGCATCCAGTTCTTCAGGCAGCGGGTCACGGTTGCCCGGCGGGCGGCACTTGACCACATTGGTGATAAAAACATCCGACCGCTTCATGCCAATCCCATCCAGGAGCTCATCCAGGAACTTTCCGGCTGCGCCCACGAATGGACGCCCCTGTTCATTTTCATGAAAGCCCGGCCCTTCGCCAATAAACATGATGCTGGCATTGACCGGGCCTTCGCCGGGCACAGCGTTTTTGCGCGAGTAGTTCAAGACGCACTTCGTACACCCAGACACTTCTTGAGCCACCTGATTTAAGACTTCGTTTGCTTTCAAACAGCACCTCCGATCACCGTTCCCAATCGCGGCTTAACAACCAGGCACGATATGCGCTGCCCAGGTCTGTCACGGTCATGATCAAGGCATCTTCATGGTTATCCTGGTAATAACGCCGCCGTATCCCAACCACTTCGAAGCGGAATTTGTGATACAGCACCTGGGCAATCTGGTTGCTGGCGCGCACTTCAAGCGTGGCAGAGAGGGCTCCATGATCGATCGCTTCTACCAGGGCTTCGGCCAGCAGGCGGCGGCTGATGCCCTGCTGGCGGTATTCTGGCAACACCGCCAGCGTGGCAATGTGGGCTTCGTCCAGGATCATCCAGACCACAATGGTGCCGACCACACGCGAGCTGCCATCGGGTAAGCGGGCCTCTGCCACCCAGAGCAGGGAAGACAGGTTCTGTTCGAGCTCATACCGGAAAGAATTAGCCGGCCAGGGCAAGGAAAACGATAGCCGGTCGATGGCATGCGCCTGATCTATATCTTCCAACCGCATGCGGCGAAGGGTTATCCCGACCGGCTGGATGCGCGCCTGTTGGCCTGGAGTATCCACCTGAACAACCATCATCCGGTTACCGGGTCGTTGTAATGTAAATAAATCGGCGCCAGCAAACGCGGATCATCCACCTGACCGGCGGTCCAACGCCGCCAACCCAACTCAGCCAGGCACGCCGGCCGGCGCACCGATTGAGCCGGCGAGGCCAGAAGGACAATTTTTCGTTTGCGGGCCAGGTAACGCTGTTCTTCTGCGGTGAGTTCACCACAAACCAGGGTAGGCGACTGGATGCGCTCGTTCAACTGCTCGGCTGTCATCAACTCGGCTGGTCCGCTGGATTTCCAGGCGCCTTTGCGCAATTCATACCAGCCCACTGCCAGGCGGCCGCGGCCGGCGCGCAGGACTGCCGCCATTGGCTCGGGGCGCGGCGGCTGTCCCGCAGCGAGGACATCCAGGCTTGGAACGCCCACCAGCGCCAGGCTGTTAGCCAGCGCCAGGCCTTTGGCCAGCGCCAGCCCAATGCGCAAACCGGTGAAAGAACCCGGGCCGGTTGCCACAGCCAGGGCTTTCAAATGGGCGGCGGTCAAACCACTGCGCCCGAGGGCGCTCACCACAGCAGGCGCCAGCTCCACAGTATGATAATCGCGGCTCGTCCAGGTCGATTCACTGACGACCTGGACGCCATCATACAGGGCAATCCCCACGACGCGAGTCGATGTATCCAATGCCAGTAACATCAAACAACTCCAAAAATTTGCCGCCGCAGGGCAGCAAGCACATCTTCATAGCGCTTGCCGCGCCCTGAAAACACCAGGTCGCGCTGCTCTTCGCTGACATACTGCAGCGACACCCACAGATGTTCGCCGGGGAGCACCGCCTGGATGCGTTCAGCCCACTCCACCACGAGCGTGCCGCCTTCCAACATGGCATCGATATCCAGGTCTTCAGCTTCTGCGGCTCCGCTCAGCCGGTAAGCGTCCAGGTGAAACAGGCGCGCTCCTTTGGGGCCGCGGTAAACATTCACCAGAACAAACGTGGGGCTGGAAACGGCATCCAGTGTGCCCCAGCCCGAGGCAATCCCCTGTGCAAAAGTGGTTTTTCCGGATCCCAGGTCGCCAACCAAACAAACCACATCCCCGCTGCGCAGCAAAGCGCCCAGGCGCATACCCACCCGGCGGGTCTGTTCCGGGCTGCGGCTGATAAATTCCATGGAGTGCGGGTCAAGGATAGGCATAGCCAGGAGGATTATACATGAATTTGCCGGAGGAACATGACCGAAATTCCGGGGGATTCCAGAGCGCCCGGAACACCTGCCTGCCCCGGCCAGGAGACCACAACCCCAGATCAGCGCTTATCGGACTCGATGAAGCTGGCCTGATTGGAACACTCACAGGCAGTGATCGTGCGCGAGAGGCGCGTCAGCATACCCTGATAAGGCTGACTGCCGTTATGAGCAACCCACCCCTCCAGATTGAAGGCCAGTGTTCCTTCGGCCGGGATCCATTCCCCATTATATTTTCGAGCAATGTGCACATGCGTACCGGTGCTGGTACCACCCTCACAGGAGGGATGTCCCACCGGGTCACCGGTTTTCAAAACCGCCCCTAACGGGGCGCGGCCCTCGGTGGCGACGTGCAGATAGAAGATGTTCCACCCGGTGCGCTCATCACCATCACCATCCAGATCCAGGACCACTTCACCGGTTTCCGAGCGCACCACCACACCACCGGCTACAGCGGTAGCCCATTCCTGTGTAATCTGGCAGCCCTGGGTCGTGAGGGGCGGTGCAAAATCGAGGGCAGCGAGTGGTTCACCGCTGCCCCAGGCGGTGTGAGGCCCTCCGGTGAATGCCCAGATTTTGCCGGTCTCAAAGGGCAGGTTGAGAGGCGGCTGTTCCAGGCTGCCCGGAATATGGGCAGGGGCGCCGGCCCAGGGGTCGCCAAACAGGGAGGCATACACACCCGCCAGGCCCTGGGGTGAGATTTCCTCCAGATAGCGCTGCTTGGGATAAAGGGTGTTAAAGAACACCTGCAGGCTCACTGTGGCGGCGTTTTGCCAGGGGTCAAAGCGTTCCACGCGCCCGTCTTCGTGTTCCATTGTTATTAGGCTGCCCATGCGGAACGAATAATAGTGGTTGTTGAGCTGGTTGGCAGCCCAGAGAAGCTGGCGGTAAAGCCCTTTGCGACTGGCAGCCGGATAATCCAGCGGATAGGTGCGCGCCGCTGCAGAACCCAGCGGGTCGCTGAGGGCCTGCGATTGGTTTTCCAACAGCGCCAGCAGAAGGCGCGGGCTGACGCTGAACTTGAGCGCCACCAGATCAATGATCTGTCCGGCGCTGCGGTTCTCTCCGGCGGCATATTCTGTGTAGCCCTTTAACCACCCCGGCTGGGCAGCGATAAACCCCTCGGTATCAAAACCCACCTGGGCCGGGCCGTTGATAAACAAGGCATCTGGCAGGATCTGAAAAGAGGTGCCCCAGAATGGCGCATAATAAATCGGGATCTTCATGGGCATGCCGGGCGGCATGGTGGTGGCCGATTGTGGAATAAAGGTATTGGCAGTGCGGATCTCATCAACCGTGGTGTTAAAGCGCACAGCCAGCACCGGTAAAGTATCACCGGCCTGGGCGGTGTAATCCACCAGCTCGCCGGGGGCATAGGCTGGTCGGGAACTGGTGGGAATTGCAACCTGGGTTTCAACCGGCGGCGAGGCCTGAGGCTGCATCTCAACGGCTGCTGAAGAACCCGGGATGAGCTGTGGACTGCAGCCTGAAAACAACAGGGCTGAAATGATGAACACGCCGGTAAATTTGTGGGTGATGAACTTCAAGAGCATTTTGTTCGAGAATTTTGACATGACCGCCCAGCCGGTCACCCTCGCCTCGAAACGAATTATAACCCGGAATAGTTAGTTGCCTGCTTCAAATGGATCGTCAACAATACGGATAATGCGGGTCTCGAAGGAGCCGCAGGTGCAGGCAGTGACGGTTTCGTCGCCGCGTGTCAAAAAGCCTTTGTAGGCTGCTTCTCCAGCGTGCGCCGTCCAGCCACTGAGATTGAAGGGCATGGGTCCGGCAGCCGCGATCCACTCGCCATTGTATTTGCGGGCCACATGCACGTGGGTGCCGGTTGACAATCCGCCTTCGCAAGATGGGTGCCCGAGCACATCGCCGGCATCCACCCAGGTGCCCACCGGGGCGCGCTGGGATGAGGAAACATGGAGATAAACCACGACCCAGCCAGTCTGCTCAAAGCCATCCCCATCCAGATCCAGCACCACCACGCCGTTGCCCGAACGCACCACCAACCCGGAGGCCATGGCGGTAACCCATGCGTTGGAATCCTGGCAGCCCGGCTCAGAGCTGGCAGGGGCAAAATCCAGGGCGGCATAAGAGCCTTCATGTTCCCAGGCGCCGTGCGGTCCACCGGAGAAGCTCCACAGACGATCCATCTGGAAGGGCAGGATGAACTGAGGCTGGGTGAGGCCGGGCGGGTAAAGCGGCTCCACCGTCTGGGCGCGCATCCAGGCGCTGCCGAAGATATTCTCATGAAGCGCCGGGAGACCGTTTTGAAGATCCATCGCCTGGAGCCAACGCTCAACACTGTAGATCTGGGCAAAGTAGTACTGCAGGGCTGCTGTACCGGCGTTCAGATCGGGCGCCAGACGGGCCGAGGTGCCATCGGAGAAACGCAGCTCGGTCAGGCGACCTTCACGATAGGCGTAATAACCGGTAGAAATGTGGTTCACCGCCCATACCAGCTGCTTGTACAAACCCTTTGACCCCAGGTCCACCAAACCCAGGGGGTAATTGGTCTCGGCCAGGTTCATCGGCTGCCCATACACCCAGTGAGCCTGGTACTCCAACAAAGCCAGAAGCAGGCGGGGGTTGATCGAATTTTCCAGCGCAACGCGCTTGATAATATCTGCGCCGGTAGTGGTTTTGGTGCTCTGCAGCCACTCTTTATAGGTGCTTAAATAACCGCCGGCCTGGTTGACATACGCCTCGATATCAAAATCCACTGCCGAGGGTGAGTAAACCACTTCGCTATCAGCAAACAGGTGTTGGGAGGAGGTGGTATTGGCCAGACGGCGCGGGATGATTAATAACTGGTTGGGTGAGAGCAGCGCTGTGGCTGGAATGGGGTCGGGGGAAGTGATCTCCTCAGGGCGGACACCAAAGCGCACCGCCAACACGGGCAGCGTATCGGCTGCCTGGGTGTAGTACAAAATGGGGGCGGTGTTCACGGCAGGCGGGGAGGAGGTGGGCAGCTGGGCGGGCGACTGGGTGGGCGAAGCCTGCGCCAGCTGTAATTCAGAGCTGACAGCATCAGGGTTATTTTCGGCCGGGGGAAGCGCTGCGAGAGGCGAGGGCTCGGTCGCTGAGGCGGAAGACTCTGGCGCCGGCGTACTGGATGCCCGCGGCGGCACGAAATAATCCGGCCGGTTGCAGGCCAGGACTGCCAATGCCAGCATAAGCACCGGCAAGAATAGCCGTATTTTAGCGCTGGATATCATTTTGGGGCACCCGCCCTTCCCAGGCTTCAATTGAATGACCGTTGCGCTCCAGAAAACCATCGTATTCTTTGCCGGTGCCGCGTGAGACCCAGCCATCCAGGACAAAAGGCAGCGTCTGGTCGGCTGGGATCCACTCGCCGTTGTATTTGCGCGCCAGATGCACATGGGTGCCGGTGGAGACACCTCCCTCACAGGAGGCATGCCCGATGCGCTCGCCCGTCATCACATAGGCGCCAGGCTTGATGCGGTCGCGCTTTTCGATGTGCATGTACAGCAGCACCCAACCCGTCTGCTCGAAGCCGTCGCCGTCCAGATCTTGAATGACTGCACCGTCGGAGGCGCGCAGGATCAAACCAGCGGCGGCGGCCACCACCCATTCGTTTGAATCTACGCATCCCAAAATCTTACTGGGCGGAGCAAAATCCAGGGCGGCCCAGGCCGAGCCATCTCCCCACCCACCATGCGGGCCGCCGGTGAACGACCAGACCACACCCTCTTCAAAAGGCAGGTGCATTTCCGGCTGGCGAATTCCGCCGGGCAGCAGCGGCTCGATGGCATAATCAAAAGGATACCCGAATAAAGCGTTATAGGTGGAAAACACGCCATCCGGGCCGACGGCAAGCTCCCAATCGGCGCGACCATTCAAAATGGCAAACATGGCCTGCACGCCGGCTGTTCCGGCATTAATGGTTGGATCCACCTGGGTGACACTGCCATCGCCCAGCAGCCAGGTGGCCGCGGCGTTGGCTCGCCACAAATAATAACCCCGGTTGAGGTTATTGGCTGCCCAGGCCAGCTGCCGGTACAAGCCTTTGCGCCACTCCTCGCGCACCCCCATGGGGAAGTCTTTTTTGCCTTCCTTAATATCAGTGCGGTCCAGCCAGCCGCTCTGGTACTGCAGAACGGCCAGGAGCAGGCGCGGGCTCACGGAGTAATCCTGGGCGATGCGGTCAACAATCTGGGCGCCGGTGAGGGTTTTCTCATCCACTTCCTCGGTATATTGAGCCAGGAAACCGCCTCTGGTGCGGATGAAACCCTCTGTATCAAAGCCAATCGAAGCAGGGCCGTTGACCAGCTCCGAATCTGGAATGATCTTGAAGGCAGGGGCAAGACCTTGCGGGGTGGCTACCGGAATCGTGAGGGTTTGCCCGACCTCCAGCAAGTTGGGGTTGGCCAGCTGGTTAGCATCCGTCAACTGTTCCAGGCTGACGCCATAGCGCTGGGCAATGATACCCAAAGTATCGCCGCCTTGCACCACATAAGCCTCAGGCTCTGTGCGTGTGGAAGGCAGACGATGGGGATCATCGGGGGTGGGGAGTCAGGATGGGGGAGCCGGGGATACGGGTGGGCGGCAGAAAGGGGGTGCGAGTGGCAGTTCCAACAGCCGCCTGCGTTGCGACAGCCTGCCCGGGTACGCGCCAGGCGGGCTCGTCTTCAGGTTCAGCGGAGCGGGAACACGCCAGCGCTGCAATGCAGAGCGCAGCCAGGATGAACCAGAGACGTGAGAGGGGGCGGCGAGCACAAGCGGGCATTTTTATCTACACGCAAATTTTACCACAGGTTGAGAGTACCCGGCTCAAGAGGTGCAAGGTTCGTGCCGCACCGTAAAAATCCACCCACCTGCCCGGACGGGTAAGCCGGAGAGGTGGGTGGATTATTCTGGGGTGCAAGAGCAAAGATCGTTTAGTTGCGCTGCACGCCCAGCAGTAAAGTTTCGCCTTCCACCTGGTGGGTTTCCGTGTAAGCGCTGGAAGGAGGTGCGCCAGCCACCAGGGCGGTGGTCAGTGTCTCGGCCTGGATGTACTCAGCCCACAGCGGGAAAACGGCAGCGAACTCACCGGCTGCCTGGTACCAGGTGGTGATCCGGTCGGAGATATCGAAACCGGCGTCTTTCCGCATGGACTGGATGCGGCGCACAGTCTCACGCGCCAGGCCTTCGGCGCGCAAGTCAGGTGTGACCGTGGCATCCACAGCCACGGTGATGAGCTTATCAGCAGCTACCGCCAGGCCGGCAGCGGGTTGGGTACTGACCAGGATTTCGTTGGGGGCCAGCTCCACCTCCTGTCCATCCACCTGCAAAACCACAGGCGCACCGGCTGCAACGCTGCCTGCGACCAAATAGGGATCGGCAGCCGTCAGTGCAGTACGCAGAGCAGGGAAGCGCGCCCCGAAGCGTGGGCCGAGCAGTTTGTTGTCTGGCATGACTCGATACGTGACAAGCTGGCGAGCCTCCTGGACGAATTCGAAGGCTTTGACGTTCAGTTCATCGGTGACGATATCCACCAGCTCTTGAGAAAGGCTGCGTGTACCGCCGGCATAGACCATCACCTTGCTGAGCGGCTGGCGCACCTTGAGGCCGGCGGTGTTGCGGGCGCCCAGACCCAGGCTAGAAACCTGCCGCGCCAGGGCCATCTGCTCCAGCAGGGTTTCATCGATCACACTCAGATCAGGCATAGGCCAGGCGGTGTGGTGGACGCTTTCGTGGGCGCCCGCCTGCACGGATAATACCAGGTTATGGTAGATGCTCTCCGTGATAAAGGGAATGAAGGGCGCCAGCAGGCGCGCCAGCTTGACCATGACATGGTAGAGTGTGGCGTAGGCATCGTTTTTGTCGGCGTCATGCTCGCTCTTCCAGAAGCGCCGGCGGCTGCGCCGCACATACCAGTTGGTGAGGTCATCCATCATGGCTTCCAGCACCTGGGTGGCGCTGAGCGGGTCGGAATTTTCCAGGGCAGCGGTAACGCTTGCCACCACCTGGTTCAGGCGGGCCAGAATCCAGCGGTCTAACAGGCTGCTGCTGTTGGGGGTGGGACCTTCGGGGGTAGTTGGGTTAAAACCATCACCACCCGGCGTCCAACCATCCAGGTTGGCATAGGTGACCAGGAAGCTGTAAACATTCCACAAGGGAAGGATGAAGCGGCGGCGGGCGTCATCGCCGCGGTGGTAGCCAAAAAGCAGCTCATTTTCCGGTTTGTGGGCGCAATACAGCCAGCGCATCACATCCACGCCCATTTTATCGGCGGCTTCGTTAAACTCGATGGAGTTACCCCACGACTTGTGCATGGGGCGGCCGTCTTCGGCCAGCAAGGTGGCATACCCGAAGTTCTCCAGGAAAGGCGGGCTGTTATCCACCACGGTGCCCATGGCCAGCAGGCTGTAGAACCAGTTGCGGAACTGACCCGGAAAGGATTCGCTGATCCAATGGGCGGGGTACCATTGGCGCCAGTATTCACGATCGGCGCGATAACTGAGCGTGCTGAAGGAAACGATGCCGGCATCCAGCCAGGGATTGCCCACATCGGGGATACGGCGCATCTCACCGCCGCACTCGCCGCAGGTGAGCTTCACCTCATCGATAAAGGGGCGGTGAGGTGTGTGGCCTTCAAACTTATCCCAGCCAGAAACGGCGCGCGCCTGCAGCTCGTGTTCATCGCCGATCACCTCGTAATGACCGCACGCCTGGCAGGTCCAGATGGGCAAGGCCAAACCCCAATAGCGCTTCTTGCTGATCATCCAATCGTGCATGTTGCGCAGCCAGTCCATCTCCCGGGAATAGCCGAACTCCGGGATCCACTTGATCTGGTCTACCACATCCATGATCTGGTAGCGCAGCGAGCGGGATTTTTCTTCGGGTGTGAGCTGTTCGCGCGGCTTATCATAGGACTGCCCCATGCTGATAAACCATTCATCCACGAGGCGAAAGACCAGCTCGGTCTTGCAGCGCCAGCAAGTGGGATAACGGTGGGTATACGACGCCACCTTGTACAGCAGGCCTTTGCGTTCCAGGTCTTTGAAGATTGGGCTGGCAACCTCCGAAACATGCATGCCTGACAGCCAATCGAAACCATCCACGAAGCGGCCTTCCTCTTCCAGAGGCGCCACCAGGGGCAGACCATACTGGCGGCCGAGTAAAAAGTCTTCCGCGCCGCAGCCTGGAGCAATGTGGACAATGCCGGTGCCTTCGGTCTCGCCGACGGCATCCCAGAGCAAGACACGATGGGCCTGAACTGCGGAAAGCTGGATATTGGCGGTCAGCTCGGTGAGATGGGTATGCCCGCCGGGTTTCACCGAGGCAGGCAAATCGTCAAATGGGCCGTCATAAGTCCAGCCATCCATCTCGGCGCCCTTGAGCTCACCCAGAACTTCATAGGAACCCTGAAGATTGTGCAGGGTACCCCTGGAAAGGTAGAGCACCTGGTCGCCCTGGCGCACCCTGGCATAGGTGAGATCTGGCCCGACAGCCGCGGCGACATTGCTGGTGAGCGTCCAGGGGGTGGTGGTCCAAACCAGCAGGGCTTCATTCTGGCGGCCGCGCAGGGGGAATTTAAGGGTCACGGCGCGGTGGGTCAGCTCAGCGTAGCCATCGGTGACGATCTCGTGCTGGCTGATGGCGGTGGCGCAGCGCGGGCACCAGGGCATAACGTCGGCGCCGCGGTAAAGCCAGCCTTTCTCCCAGCATTTTTTGAGGAAGGTCCAGATCATGTAATTGTTTTCAGTGGAGAAGGTGAAATAGCTGCCACCCATCTCGGGTAAACCCAGCTGCCCGACGATTTGCTCCACGGTGGCGGTAACCGGTCCTCGCGGACCTTGAACCGTGATAACCCGGTCGGGATCGGTTTCCAGCAGGTCAGCCAGCTCGCGCAGCATGACGGTGTCATTCCAGTCCATCCAATACCCCAGGCGGATGGACTGTTCGGTCTGCACGGCTGCATAGCGCAAGACACGCGCCTTGCACTTGCGGACAAACTGTTCCAGGCCGAATTCCTCGATGTCTTTTTTGGAGGAAAAGCCCATTTCTTTTTCGACTTCCACTTCTACCCATAAGCCCTGGCAGTCGAAGCCGTTCTGGTAGCGCAGTTTACGCCCGCGCATGGCCCAGAAACGCTGGAAGAGATCTTTATAGGTGCGTCCCCACCCGTGATGCACGCCCATCGGGTTGTTAGCGGTGATGGGACCGTCAATGAATGACCAGTGAGGGTCGTGATCGTGAACCTGGCGCAGCTTTTGGAATGCGCCGCTCTCTTTCCAGTGCTGGAGCAGCTCACGCTCCTGAGCGGGAAAATCCACCTTGGTGGGTACTTCTTTGAACACCATGTTACCTCCATCTCCTTAAAACAAAACTCTCGTCCCGCTTCCCGGGGACGAGAGCAGCAAAATCACTCCCGCGGTACCACCCTGGTTCCCGCCAGATGGCGGGCGCCTCACAGGCTGAACAGCACAGGCTATTCAGCAGCCCTGGATAACGGGGGGCAAACCCGGCGCGCTTACTTTCAATTCAGCTTACGGCTCCGGAAGGATTTTCAGCCTGTTGGTCCGCCCCGGCTTTCACCATTCCCGGGGTCGCTGCCGGCCCTGACCAGGCTTACTCGTTTCCATCACAGCCTTTATGGATTATGAATGGGGATTATCCCACAAATCGACAAGATGGTCAACGCCTGTAAACCGTGTACCTGAAACACTGGCTCAGCTCTTGCGAGCCAGCACCACCAGGGTGATATCGTCCTGGTATGCGCTGTCGCCGGTGAAGCGCTGCACTTCGCTGACCACCGCTTCCTGGATGTCTTTTGCAGGGTGACCAATCAGCGGGCGGATGACTTCCAACAATCGCTTTTCGCCAAACATCTCACCGCGCCGGTTTTGAGCCTCGGTAACGCCATCGGTGTACAGCAGGAGCATATCGCCAGGGATCAGCTTGATGATCTTTTGCTGCCAGGAGGCCTCTTTCAGAATACCCAGGGCCATACCGGTACGGTACAAACGATCCACCGGTTTGCCTTTTTGGGTGCTGAGCACAAAAGGCGGGTTGTGACCGGCGTTGACATAGCGCAGCCGGCCGGTTTCCGGCTCGAGCACACCGTAGAAAGCTGTAATAAACATGCTGCCACGCGTATCCGAAAGGATGCGCTCGTTGACGGAGGCCATGGCAAAGGCAGGCAGAGTCTGGTATTGGGCGGCGTAGGTGCGGATGAGGGTGCTGGTGAGGGCCATAAAGACAGCCGCCCCCAGGCCTTTATCGGTGACATCTGCGGTAACGATGCCCCAATTGCCATTGGCAAGAGGAATGAAATCGTAAAAATCACCCGAAGTCTCCCGGGCGGGTATCAGCCGGGAGACCAGGTCCCAGCCGCGCAGGACAGGCGGTTTTTCAGGCAGAATGCCAGCCTGGATACGTCCGGCCATCTTCAATTCCTGAACGGTGGTCTGCTGGTAGAGGCGGCCCTCCTGCACCTGGGCTTTTTTCATGGCCGAGGCGAGCAAAGCAGCCACCGATTGCACAATGGGGAGCATTTCGTCCAGGTCTTCTGGCACCCGAGATTGGTTCAAGCCGATGCCGCCGGCGGGCTGGCTGCCGCCAGAAGCCGGAAAAGGCGCCAGGATGAGACAGCTGCCGGAAGCCTGCTCACCGCCCCAGGGCAGGGAATCGCCGGAGGTAAAACTGGCGGTTTTTTCCTGGCTGCGCAGCCATCTCCAGCAGGTCTCGGCGACAAGCTGGTGGCTTTGCTGCGGATAAATATAAAGGTTTTCGCCAGGGAACAGGCGCACCTGGATGTTCCATTCCGGGAATATGAACGGCAGGTGACACGCCAGGGCGTCGGTGAGATCCGCCACGACGGGCAATTCGGCGCGCATTTCATCGCCCAGCTTGCCCAGATGGTCGGCGCTGAGAATGTCGCGCGCCAATTCGGCGACCACCGGGCGCTCACCAAGCATGGCGCGCTGGATGGCCTCGACAACCTCAGCCGCAGACAGGTGTACAGAAAGGCAGCAAGTGGCGCCGGCTTCCAAGGCGGCTTCCACCAGGTCGGTATCACCCATGCCGTTCAAGACCAGAATATTGATTTTAGGCCAGTTCTGCCGGACGGTGCGGATGAGGGCAGCAGGCTCCACATCGGGCAAATTAGCCGCCATGAGGAGCACATCGGGTTGGAGCATCTGGCAGAGCTGCAGGGTTTCAGCGCCATCACCGGCTTCACCAACCAGGCGCAGATCGGCATGCGCGGTAGCGATGGCCCCCAACCCCCGGCGTATGATCTCCCGGCTGTCGGCGACAACCAGGCGGATGGGCTCTTTTTGAACTCATATCGATTTCCTTTATCTGCCTGACCGGTGAACCTTGCTCAAAGTATTATTTTAACAGGAAAATCACGGGCGGGGCGAAGAAATCGTGTCAGGCTGGTGATGGTTGGGTCACGGAGCATTCATTTTGGGGTATACTCACCAAAAGCAGGCACCCTGCCATGATCGAGGAAGAGCTATGCCAATAAAGACACAGTTAGAAAATGACGTAAAAGACGCTATGCGCGCCCGGGACGAGCAGCGAAAGAATACCCTGCGGCTGGCGCTGGCAGCGATAAAATTTGCAGAAATTGAGGGCCGCACCGTTTTAGACGATGCTGCAATCATTGCCATCTTACAAAAAGAGATCAAAGCGCGCCGCGAAACGATTGCAGATGCCGAACACGCTGGTCGCCCGGGTACAACGCTGGAGGCGAATGCAGAAATATCCATTTTGGAAGCTTACCTGCCCATGACAGCTAACGCCAGAAGACCTGGAGAAGCTGGCCCGTGAAGCGATTGCCGAAGTGGGGGCCACCTCGGCCAAAGAGATGGGCCAGGTGATGAAGGTGCTGGTGCCGCGCCTGCAGGGGCGGGCCACCGGCAGCGAGGCCAACCAGGTGGTGCGTAAACTATTGCAATGAACGACCCTTCCGCTGGCAGGCGAAGATTTTTCTTTTTTCTACTCCTGATCGTCACTTCCGGCATATCGCTGGCAGCCCTGGTGTTGCCTACGCTCGCGCCACTTTCAAATCCAGCCCTGCAGGCCGGGCAGGTGGCGCCGCAGGATTTCCTGGCGCCAGGAGATATTTCTTATGAGAGCGCTGCCCTGACCCAGGTTCAGCGCGAAGCCGCAGCCCGAGCCGTAGCCAGGGTTTACACCGCCACCGACACCAACATTGCCCGCCGGCAGCTCGAAGAGCTGCGTACAGCCCTGGTCTTCATTACCAGCGTGCGGTCGGATGCATTTGCGAAGGATGAACAAAAACTGGCCGACCTGGCCGCGCTGGAAAACGTGCAGCTTGGCAAGGAAACCGCCACAGCGATCCTGGAGCTCAACGATTCGCGCTGGCAGATTGTACAGCAGGAAGCAATTGTGGTGCTGGAGCAGTTGATGCGCAGCACGATCCGCGAGGACCGCCTGGAAGACGCCCGGCGCAACGCGCCCACCCTGGTGAGTTTTTCACTGCCAGAAGAGCAGGCCCAGATCGTCTCTGAGCTGGTTGCGGCCTTTGTGACCCCCAACAGTTTTTACAGCGAGTCGCTGACCGATGCAGCCCGCCAGAAGGCAAGCGACAGCATCACACCGGTGATGCGCACCTTCAAGGCCAACGAAACCGTTGTACAGCGCGGGCGGGTGCTCAGCGAAGCCGATCTTGAGGCGCTGCAGGAGATGGGCCTGGTGAAGCCGGCTATCAGTTGGAAAGAGCTGGCAAGCGCGGCCGCCCTGGTGTTCCTGGGGATTACCTTCACGCTCTTTTACCTGCGGCGCAACACACGCCTGCTCAAAGACGCCCGCGCCCTGACCCTGATTGCGATCCTGTTCCTTGTATTTCTGATATCGGCGCGGCTGGCAATCCGCAGCAATATTGTCATCTCGTATATCTTCCCTCTGGCAGCCTACGCCCTGACCACAGCGGCACTGTTTGGCGCTGAGCCAGCCCTGATTTCGACCCTCTCGCTTTCCATTCTGGTGGCCTACGGTCTGCCCAATTCGCTGGACCTGACCCTGTATTACACCCTGAGCAGCTTTTTTGGCATCCTCACCCTGGGACGCGCCCGCCGCCTGGTAACTTTCTTCTGGGCCGGCGCGGTGGTCGCCGGGTGCGGGGCTCTCATCGCCGTAGCCTACCGCCTGCCCCAACCCAATACCGACCTGCTGGAGATCGCCACGCTGACCGGCGCCGCCCTGCTCAACGGCATCGCCTCAGCCAGCCTGACCGTGCTGCTGCAATTCTTCCTGGCGCAGTTCCTTGGAATGACCACCGCGCTGCAACTGCTGGAAATCTCACGCCCCGACCACCCTGCGCTGCAGTTGATTTTGCGCAATTCTCCCGGCACCTACCAGCACAGCCTGCAGGTTGCAAATCTGGCAGAGCAGGCCGCCGAGCGCATTCACGCCAATACCCTGTTGACCCGCGTGGGGGCGCTCTACCACGATATTGGCAAGGCGCTGACGCCGGCTTTTTTCATCGAAAACCAACTGCCTGGCAGCAGCAACGCTCACGACCTCCTGGATCCCTTATCCAGCGCTGAGATCATCCTGCGCCACGTGTCAGATGGTGTGCAGCTGGCGCGCAAGTACCGGCTGCCGGTGCCCATCCAGGATTTCATCCTGGAGCATCATGGAACAATGCTGGCCCGTTACCAGTTTGTCAATGCCGTCAAGGCTGCTGGAGGCGATGAGAGTCAGGTGGATGCGGAGCTCTTTCGCTACCCCGGCCCGCGGCCGCGCACCCGTGAGACGGCAATTTTGATGCTGGCCGATGGCAGCGAAGCACGCGTGCGCGCCGGACGCCCTAAAGACGAGGTTGAACTGAAGGGATTAATCAAAACCGTAATCAACGACCGGATAGCCGACGGCCAACTGGGTGATACCAACCTGACGCTGCGAGACCTGGAAATAATCGCAAATTCGTTCACGACCACGCTGCGGGGCATTTACCACCCGCGAATTGAATACCCGCACCTGGATAAACCCCCGGTGGTACGACCAGACCCCAACCCCACCGTACCTATTGCGGGACGCGCCCTTGCCGAAAGCCTCAGCCCAACCCCGCCCGAAACCCAGGAGGAAAAACCCCCGATAACAACATGATCAACATACTGGTTGCTGAAGAAATTCACCCGGCTACCCTGCCGGAACTGCAAGACATGGCCTTTGTGGAACGCGCGGTAAACGTGACGCTGCGCCTGGCTTCTCAGCCCCAGGATGCCAATGTGACGATTGTCATCGCCGGCGACGACCAGCTGCAAGAGCTCAATAAACAATTCCTGGATATCGACGCCCCCACCGACGTGCTTTCCTTTCCCGCCGACGAGATCGACCCGGAAACCGGGGAGCCTTACCTGGGGGATGTCGTCATCTCGTATGCCCGAGCGGCCGCTCAGGCCGCGGCTGGAGGGCACTCCGTTCTGGATGAGCTGCAGCTCCTGGTGGTGCACGGGGTGCTGCACCTGCTGGGACATGACCACGCCAGCGTGGATGAGAAAGCGCACATGTGGGCCGTGCAGAAGCAGGCGCTGGTTGAGCTGGGCTGCGCCATCAACGGATCAATGGAATAGAACCCATCCAGCAGAGAGCCATGCCAACTTTCCTGTCATCTCGAGCCCGCTCATTTCAATATGCCTTTGCCGGCTGGTGGCATGTCATCCGCACCCAGCACAACTCCTGGATCCATGCTGTTATCAGTATTTGCGTGGTAGTTCTCTCAGCCTGGCTGGGGCTCGCCCCGCGCGATTGGGCCGTGATCGTCATCGCAATTGCCATGGTATGGACGGCCGAGTTCATCAATACCGCTTTGGAAGCCGTGGTCGATCTGGCCAGCCAGCACCAGCAGCACACCCTGGCCCGGGTGAGCAAAGACGTGGGCGCAGCGGCAGTGCTCATCGCAGCCTGCAGCTCAATCTTGATCGGCCTGCTGATCCTGGGTCCTCCTTTGTGGGAACGAATCCAGCTTTTGATGCAAAATTATTAATTCCTGCCAACTGATCACAGAACTCCCTGTGGAGGCGTCCTATGTCTTCGATTTCATTTCGTTTCGGCACGGTTGGTTCGCCAATCTCCACCCCTAAAAAACCGGGAGGCAGCGTGGGCGCCGTAATCCATTCGGCGGGCATGGGTCTGCAGGCCCTGGAGCTTGGCTGGGTGCGCTCGGTGCGGGTTTCTGAAGAGACCTGCGCGGCAATCAAAGAAACCGCCCAGGCGCAAGGTGTCCTGATCAGCGTGCACGCGCCTTATTTTATTAATCTCAACGCCACTGACGAAGAATGGCCGAATTCGCGCAAGCGTCTGATGGATGCCGCCCATTACGGGGACCTGGCAGGCGCCACCGATATCATCTTCCACCCCGGATCGTACTTTGAACGCCCACCGGATGAAGTCCTGCCGCTTGCCATCCAGCGCCTGCAGGGCTGCGTGGATGAGCTGCGCAGCGCCGGCAACCCGGTCACACTGCGGCCCGAGACGATGGGCAAATCGGCCATGCTTGGCTCACTGGATGACACCCTGCAGATGAGCCAGGCAATTGGCGGTGTGACACCGTGCATCGATTTTGCCCATCTGCATGCCCGTCCGGGGAATGGCTCGATGAACAGTTATGATGAGTGGGCGCACGCCCTGGATGCGTATGGGAAAGCCCTGGGCGCAGAGGCGCTGCGCAGCCTGCACATCCACCTTTCGGGCATCGAATATGGTGAAAAAGGGGAAAAAGAGCACCTGCCGCTGCAAGAGGCCGATCTTGATTTGCGCGCCCTGTTCCAGGCGCTGCACGCTTTTGGCTGCGGCGGGCGTATGCTGTGCGAAAGCCCCAAAATGGAAGAAGACGCCATCTACATGCGCCAGGTGTGGAGCGAAGTCAGCGGGGAAAGCGCCGATTTTTAGAACCGGCGGTATGCCAGGCTTATCGCACCTGCTGGAAGTTGACGAACACCAGGTTGTCGTCGCAGCTGTCGAAGGTTTCGAAATAGATCTTATCCGACATAGGCAGCCCGGCTTGATCGAGGAGCTGCACCCACAGGCTTTGTTTGGAGGCAACCGGCTTATTGCCCAGGTTGAACTCGTAGAACCCGGCTGTGCCATAGGCATTGGTCAAACCGGTCAGGCTGAGCAGCTCCACCACAGAGCCGCCCAGCGTGCCGCCGATTTTAACCTGCTGCCCGGAAACCGGCGCCCCGGAAAGATCGAAGACCTGACCGGCGACGCCCATCCAGTCGCAGCCGGCCTCGGGGTGGAAGGTGAGGCTGGCGGTGCTGACGGGCGTGCCTTTGCCGACATCAAATGGGAACGATCGGGCTGCAGCACTGCCATCGCCGGTGGGAGTGAATGTCGGTGTGAACAGGCTGAAAGGGGTCTCGGAGGGCAATGGTGTGGAAGATGGCGCACGCGTGGGAACTTCGGTTGGAGGCTGGGTAGGCTCGGGTGTCCAGGTGGGGGGTAAAAAGCTGCGAGGCGTGACGGTTGCCGTAGGCATTGAGACAGCCGTGGGAAGCACCGGCGGCTTGAACGGGTTAATGCCGGTTTCCGGGTTGGTGAAGATGATCAGGAAGACGGCAACCACACCCACAACCGCAAATAAAACCAGGATGGTGAGTACATTATAGATCAGGTTAGCGAGTTCTTTGCCGTGCGGCGTTTTCTCGTTGTAATCAAAACTGTCCATGACATCCTCTTCCCATCCAGCCTGTTATGGCAACAAGACCTGGAGCTGACTCTGGCTGCGCCGGTTCTGCAGCCAATCTTGCAGGCTGCGCAATTGCAGGGCCTGGCGGGCCTGCGGGTCGAGCAAGCGCTGGGGATCAATCTCCACCACCTGGAGCAGGTGAAACCCCGCTGCCGTCTGAATGACCGGGCTGGTCTCACCCGGCTGCAGGCTGAAGGCTGCCTGGTCGAGGCCGGGGTCCAGCAGATAGCCAGACGGGAACCAACCCAGGTCGCCGCCTGAAACAGGATCGTACTGCACCGCCAGTGTGTTAAAATCCTGCCCTGAAGCAAGCTGCGCCAGGACGGCAGCCGCCTCTTCGGAATTATATAGCAAAATCTGGCGTGCGTGTACCTGTTCTGCCGTAGCGGGGATGGCGCCGGTGATGTGGTCACGCATCCAGGCTGCGGCTATCGACCGAGCCAGGTGCAAGCGGAAGCTCTCTTCGGTGTAGCCGTTGGCTGCCATCCAATCCTTCAGGGCCTGTGCGCTTCCCAGGCGGGTCACCAGGCGGTCGTAATGCTCTTGAAGCACGTCTTCGGAGTGAACATACCCCTCATTGGCGGCCGCCTGTGCAAGCAGCAGCTCATCGACCAGGCTGTCCAGCACGCGCTGCTGATCACCTGTTGCCAGTTGCGTGCCAACTGCCGCCTGGTAGCGGGCCAGCTCAGCCTGGTAATCTGCCATCAGAATGGCTTCGCCATTGACGATGGCAACGGCAGGTTCCGGTGTGGGAGAAGGCTGGAAAGGGGTGGGGCTGGATGGGGGCGCCAGGGTCGGGGATGGCAAGGTGGGCGTGGCATCGCCAACGCTGCGGCTGCAGGCCGGCAGAGCCAGGCCGATCAGGAGGGCCAGGCCCAGTGCGACCCTGAAACGGATCGGGGCAGGAAAATAAGACATCATCTGGCAGATTATACCCGTTTTCACAAGCTGTGGCCTGACCTTGCGTTTTTTTATGGTACGTTTGGCAAAGGTTGGTTACAATTGACAAAAGCCTGTAATCGCTTTAGAACTCACCTGCGGGCGGGGAATTAACCTTATGGATCGCAATACGCTGCGCGTCATCGTCCGAAAGTTGTTTGCGCTGGTCAGCCGGATCGAAGCCACCGGTTTGGAGAACCTGCCCCCCCAGGGGGGGTACATCCTGGCGACCAATCACCTGGGGCGTTTGGATGCAGCGCTGGTATTTGCGCTGGTAGACCGCGATGACCTGACCGCATTGGTGGCTGATAAATACAAGAACAGGTTCTTCTTCCACTGGTTGGTGACCACCGTGAAGGGCATCTGGATCAACCGGGAAGATTTCGATATTCGCGCCTTGCGTGAGGCACGCGCTTTTTTACAGGGAGGCGGGGTTCTGGGAATTGCCCCGGAAGGCACGCGCAGCCTGACCGGAGCGCTGACCACCGCCAAAACCGGCGCGGCCTACCTGGCGGATAAGGCCGGGGTCGAAGTGATCCCGGTGGCAATCACCGGCACCGAGCGGGCCGTACACTCCTGGCTGCGCCTGCGCCGCCCGCGCATCAGCATTCGGGTTGGATTGCCGTTCAGGCTGCCGCCGGTGGGCCGCAGCGAGCGAGACGCCGCCCTGCAGCGCCACATCGACGAGATCATGTGCCGCATCGCGGCGATGCTGCCGCCGGCCTATCGGGGCATTTACGCCGACCACCCGCGCCTGCAGGAGCTCTTAAGTGACACAGGTGAACAGGTTGAGACCCAACAGATACCCGGTTAACTATCCAGGAAGGTGAACCATGTCAATCAGCCCAGATGCCGCCATCCGCACCATGCAGCAAGACAACGCCCGACTGAAGGACGAGAATGCTTCCCTGCGCGAAGAGCTGCAGCGCCTGCAGCAGGCGCTGCGCGCCCTGAGCAATATTCAGCAGCGGCTGGAGACGATCTCACCGGAAACCAACGCCATCGCGTTGATCAACAGCCTGCTGGAAGCGGCCCTGGAGGCGGTGGATTCAGAAGACGGTTCTCTGCAGTTGTTGGATGAAGAAAAGGGTGAGCTGGTGTTTGTGGATGTGCATGGGGCCAGCCGGGAGGCGCTGCTCGGTTTCCGCATGCCGGCTTCGCAGGGGATTGCCGGGTGGGTGGCAACTCACCGCCAGCCCGAGCTGGTGGCCGATGTGCGCCAGGAGCCGCGCTTTTCGCCGCTGGTGGATCAATCCACGGGGTTCCGCACGGTTTCGCTGATGTGCGTGCCGCTCACCGATGGGCCGCGCACTCTGGGTGTGATCGAGGTGGTTAATTCGCGCAGCGGGATTCCCTTTACGCAAAAGGACCTGGAACTGCTCCTGGTGGCCGCGCAGCTGGCCAGCCTGGCGCTGGTGCGAGCCGAGGGAAGGGCGGCTGAAGCCGCGCCTGACGATGTTGACTCTCAGCCGGGAGCGTGATAGAATGCACTCCGCTGAAAATGACGGGCGTGTAGCTCAATGGTAGAGCAGTGGCCTTTTAAGCCATTGGTTGAAGGTTCGAGCCCTTCCACGCTCATAAACCCCCATGACTGGGGGAGGTTTTTTTAATTATGGCACCCATCGCCTGATCCAATCAGTGAAAAATTATCGTTTCCATTGATGAGGGGGCAATAAAAGTCCAGGCGCCCCGTGATCCGAGCGAATGGTCAGCGGATAAGCCATATAGTGATAATCATAGGCGTATAACCAGTCTTTCGTATACACACCTACCGTAAAAGTATAGACTCCGGCATGCAAATCTAATCGATCAATTTCAAGCGAAATGTGCTGCTCTCCCGGGGGAAGTCCAGGTTCTGATGCATTCAACTGAAAACTGGTTTCGAAAACCGTCTGTTCATCATGGGTCATGAGCGTGACTACAAGAAAGGGTGTTTCAATCACCTGGGAACAGCTCAGGGAGACATCAACATTCAGCGGTTCCCCACTTTCCATTTCAGCAAGAACTTTTCCGCCACGATCCAAAAGACGAACATCGGTAATTTCCATTTCCATCGAGCCGATGCGGTTCTCGTTAATGCGCAGCTCCGTGCCCATGGTTGTATGTAATACTGGCCATTCGCGGGGCGTGCGCCGTTCCGTCTCGTTTTTCCCTTCTCCCTGGTATTGATCGGCGATATGCCTGGCAGGTCCATAAGCCACCAGCCTGCCTCCGCGCAGCCACATGGCATCATCGCATTGTTCGCCGATTAAAGCCGGATCATGTGATACCAACAGGATGGTACAGCCACTGGCTTTAATATGATCTATCCGCTGCATGCACTTTCTCTGGAAGGCAATATCACCCACAGAGAGCGCCTCATCGATCAGTAATATGTCGGGGTAAACATGTACGGCAATGGCGAACCCCAGGCGCATCTGCATTCCGGTCGAATAAGTACGTAGTGGACTGTCAACGAATTCTTCCAGCTCGGCAAATTCAATAATCGTATCGAAGCGCTCAGCGACCTCGCTGCGCGTCAGACCTGAGATGATGCCGTTGATATAAACATTCTCCCTGCCGGTGAGGTCGGGATGAAAACCCGCTCCGAGATCGAGTAACCCGCCAATGCGGCCCCGGGTTTCCAGGCGGCCTTCATCGGGCAGGCCCACCCCCCCGATCAGGCGCAGCAGCGTTGATTTGCCGGCGCCGTTCGACCCCAGCACACCCACCATCTTGCCCGGTTCAATCGAAAAGCTTACATCGCGCAAGGCCCAAAAGTACTCAACCGGTTTCAGCCCGCGCATACCATGCAGGATCGCGTCCTGGAGCGTGAAAGGTCGATCTGCCGGGTAGCGATGAAATTTCTTGGACAGGTTATGGACGTGGATGGTTCCACCCATATTAGAGCTCCTCCACGAAGTGGGTGCTGGCTTTTTTGAAGATCCGGTAGCTGAAGAATAGTACAACCGTGGAGATCAGACCCAGCCAGGCCAGGGGAGCCGCGGGTGGAAATTCGCCCTGGATCAGGATATGGCGGAAATTCTCGATAAACACAAACATTGGGTTGAGGTCGTAAAAGGCCTTGTACTGGGAGGGTATGGCGCTGGCATCGTAAAAAACCGGTGTTACATAAAATCCCAGCAGCAGAACAATCCCCAGTAAATACTGGGTATCGCGAAAAGTCACGTGGAAAGTCGCCGCCAGGTAGGCCAGGCTCAAGGTAAAAATAAACTGCAGGGCGATCAAGACCGGCAGCACAACGATTGCGGCACTCGGCAGGATGCCATTCAAAGCCAGGAATACGAGCAGAACGGGCAGCGCCAGGATAAAATGCACCATCTGGCTGGTTATGCTCACAATCGGCAGGACGGCGACCGGAAAACCCGGTATCCGTACCAGATCTCGGTTCCCGACAATGGCATCGGTCGATTGGTAAAGTGAAGCATTGAACCAGTTCCAGACAAGCAGGCCGCTGAATAAAAAGGATGAGTAGTTGGCGATATTCAGCGGCAGGACACGGCTGAATACGAAGCTAAAAACCAGCATCTGAGCCAATGGATTGAGCAGAGACCAGGCAAAACCAAGCGTTGAACGTTTGTAGCGCAGTTTCATATCACGCGCCACCAGCACGCTCAGCAGGTCGAGCAGATAGGTGAAACTTTTCGTGAAACTTGCCGTTGGAAGGCTGGTGCTCGTGATCTTTGCCAATGATTTTTAATCCTACACACTTTTTGTCATAACTTCGATAAACCCGTCATGCCACTTTCCTGACGAAATCGGTAAAATGCTGGGAACCGTCGACTTCGATGCGCGGCAGCTCGAGCAGCCCATCCCACAGGCTGCTGCGTCCCGTCCGGCAGGTGAAACCGTAGACATAGCCACAGCCACCGGCAATATGGCGTACAACCGGGTCTTCGGCGCCGAAAGGATATGCGACTGAATGCACCGGTTTCTGCAGGCCGCGTTGCAGGAGCATGCGTGAACGGACGGCCTCGAGGACCGCATCCCGGGGGGAGATGGCAGTCAGCATGGGGTGGGTGGCGGTGTGGGAGCCGAACTGAATGCCGTTTTTACTCAAGAATTGGATTTCATCCCATCCCATCAAGGGCACCTGCTCATCAAAACGATGATCCCAACGATTGCTGCCTCCAATTTCATCTGTCACCAGAAACACCAGGGCTGAAAAATCAAATTTCTTCAACACCGGCCAGGCGTAATCGTAGAAATCCCGGTAGCCGTCATCGAAAGTCAGCAGGACGGCCCGCCCGGGCAGCGGTTTATGCTCGCGCATGGCGGCATGCCATGTTTCGATGGTAATACTGTAATGACCGGTGTCATGCAAATAGCGCATCTGCTCTTCAAACTGTTCAGGAGTGACACGATATCGAGATAAGGCCTGCGATCCCGAGGGTGAAACCCGGTGATACATCAAAATCGGCAACTGCCCCGTGACAACCTCCTGATTCGATTTGTCGATTTCAGGTTTGCCGCCCTGCCACAAAACCTGGGCATCTGCTCCAGGTGGAGGAGGTGCAGGCTGGCGATCCAATCGGTCAATCTGAGGACGCCGGAAATTCAACCATGCCCAGCCTCTGCCGATGCGCTTGAAGAGCTGGATGCGGTAGAGGGGTGTGCGAATTTCTTTGACCAGGCGAAGTTGATTTACGGCGCCGAACACGTCACTGATCGTCTTTGCGCCAAAGGGATGATCCCAATTGAAACCTGCCTTATCAGGCTCATCCACCACCAGATGAGCGTGAGCCATTAATAAATATCCACCCGGCAGCAAAGCCTCGGTCAACTTATGTGCGATGACCTGCAGGTCAGAGCGGCTGCCAATATAGTACAAAACTTCGCTGCAAACGATCAGATTGTAACGCCCCGGGATTGGATTGCGGGCAAAGTCAAGCGCCAGATAGGTGATGTTTTGATGAGCAGCGCAGCGCTGGGCTGCCCTCTCGATGGCTACATGCGAGATATCCGCCGCCACCAGGCGCTCCACCCGTCCAGCCAGTTGGACGGTGAAATGACCCTCCGCGCATGCCAGCTCAAGCGCAGACGGAATGGGTTCTTTCGGCAGCAAAGATAGGGTTTGTTCGTACTTGATTTGTTCGTATGGACTTGTGTACAACCAGGGATCGGGCTGCGTCGCGAAAAGTCCCTCGAATACATCCCGCCCATACTGCCAAACAGATTCCCTGTATCCTGTTTCCAACCCTTTATCAAGGTCCGGTTGGGTTCGTTTGCTGGCTGTTTTTTGCATCAGGTCAGGAAGGTAAACGGTTGGAACGGCCGGTTTAGTGCTGGCTCCAATTGTGATCGTTCTTTCTCCCATTGCAGAGAACGTCTCCGTCAACTCCTGGCGAAGCCCGGCAGGAAAGAGAACACGGCGGGAAGCGCTGCTGTCGATTTCAATCTCACCCCGCATGGGAATAACTACGGCCTGATCAAACAACTCCAGGACGATTGATGCGGCGTACTGCCAACCATCCAGTAACGGCGCATCTGCTGCCAGGCCCAACGCCAGAGCTTTGGAAAGTTAATTCACGACCCGTATTCTTGCGTTTCCCAGGCGTTGATGAAGCGAGCCCGGTTCGTCGAAACTACTTCCCAGAATACCTTCACGCACGGCTACCCGGCACAGCTCGAACCCGCATGCCCGGGTAACCTGACTGCGAATGGCAGCCGCGCTTACCTTCCCCTGTTGCACGGGCACACTCAGCACACCGGCGGCGGCGCCGCCAACAGAAACTGCCACCTGCAATTGCTCGCCCGCGCACTCCACGTCTGGAAACGCCTCGGATACATCCACCTGCAGCCAGCTGTCTTCATTGTGGACCTGGGCAATTCCTGCCTCTTCAGCCAGCGGATTGTAAAACCAATCCAGCGGTTTTTGAGGCTGCCCCCAGACTTCCTGTAGAAAAAGGAACCAGCCCGATCTTTCAAACAGATATTTATTCAGGGCGTGGTCTTCATCCGGCAGGCCTTCAGCCACACGTGTCTCACCTCGCCAGACAGCCAGACCATTCTCCATCTTCACCACCATCAGTCCGGGATAAATTGCAGCCTGAAAAAATCGCTTCAGGATCTCCCAGGCAAACCCGGCTGCAATGGCATCAGCCAGAATCCAATTCGGGACCAGGCCATCAAAGACCGGCAGCTCCACCACACCCAGTTTTTCGCCTCCTGTTGTGCATAAGCAAAAGACCCGCTCGGCGTCCAGAGGAAACCTTAGATGCGGGATGGGCTGCAGGATATCAATTTTGACTACAGTTATATTTTCATATTCACCGGGTAGGATTTCAGCCGACGCCTTCAAAATGCTGCACCACAACTGACGCATGGTCTGGGTCGCCAGGCCATTTACCTGTACTTGTGATTCCAACCCTATCAGGAATTCGTGGATATATGGGGCAATACCCATCCAGAAATCTGTGCCCGTGTCTGCTGGCCGGCATTCCGGGATCAATGCAGAAGAGAATATTCGGGAGGATATCTCTACTGGATCAAGATCGGCAGGAGGATGGAGAGGTAACGCGTCGAGTAAAGGCCTCGCCTGAAGATGATTACCAATCAGGATGCCCGCGCACCAACACACGAAAAGGTATTTCCGGATAACCAACAGCCTCTCCAACTCTGCCTCGGACAGTGATACACCGGGGATACCCGTCTCATCGGATTTTCGCTTCACTTTGTGGGCGCGCTCAAGAACAGTGAAACCATCTCTCATGAGTTGGAGTGCATCGAAAGAGGCCGTACCTGGAGATGTCCTGTAAAGTGCCAGAATCTCGGGCACGACCCCGAAACGTGCCCCGCCGGTGGTCACGCGCAACCATAAATCCCAATCTTCACAGGTTCGTAAGGATGTATCGAAGCCTCCAACAGACACAACGAGCGCGGTGCGAACAAGGACGGCATGGATGGTGAAGTAGCACGTTGCCAGAAAATAGCCGGATAGATCTCCTTCGCCAACACCAGGATGCTCATCAAAGGCCCATCCTTCGGGATTGACGCGCGCCCACCCGCAGTGTACCCCATCCAAACCGGGATTGGCCGCCAACACGCCGGTCATATGTTCCAGATATTCTGCTTTGATCCAATCGTCGGCGTCCAGGAACAGAAGCCAATCGTTTCTGGCCTGGGCGATACCGGTGTTACGGGCTGCCGAAACCCCGGCATGGTCGCCCCGCACGTACCGATAGCGCCCATCTTGGGCCGCGTAATGCTGCACCAGTTCATTGCTCCCATCGCTTGAGCCATCGTCCACGATGACCGCTTCCCAGTGTGGGTAGGTCTGTGAACGGAGCGAATCGAGCGTCTCTGCAAGAGAATACGCGGCGTTATAAACCGGGATGATGACGGATATCTTTATTTGTTTATGACCGGGGACAGGATCAAGCATACTTCCAGTTACCTCAGCGTATCAGGGCACGTTTAATCCCATCTCGCAGGGGCGCCAGCCAACCGAAGCCGCGCTTCGAATACCAGCGGTAAATCGGCTCATGCCAGCGGTAGAGCCGTGCGTATATTTTTTCGCGTAATCTCAAACCACCTTGTTGTTCGCCTGATAAGAGCGGTTTGCCGCGTTCTGCCCATAACCAGTCCGCAAAACGCGTGAGGCGGGCATATTCAACCGCTTGCGTGGCAACGGTACGCCCCAGGTGAGGGTCAACCACAGGGAGCGGCTGCCGTTTATGCTCCTGCTTGGCGGTCTCGATCAAAGCGACCATCTGCTCACCCATGCGGTCCAGCGAAAAATGAGTACTGACCCGCTTACGGCCTTCCGCTCCCATCGACCACCGTTTTTCAGAGTTCTGCGCCAGGTCAGCCAGGGCGTTGCAATAATCCCGCACCTGGTTATCTTCATCTCCCGGGTTGACCAGAACACCGCACTCAGGCGTGAGCAGCTCGCGCTGCCCGCCCACATCTGCCCCAACCACCGGCAGCCCGCACGCCATAGCCTCGTAGATGACCAGAGCAATCCCCTCCCATTTGGATGGTAAAAAGAAAATATCGGCTGCGTTCATCAGCTCTTTTATGCGCTGATTGGAGACCACACCCAGCAGTTGTACACAACCCTGCAAGTTGTGTTTTTTGATATACGCTCGCAGCCACTCCAGATCCGGGCCATCGCCGGCGATGACCGCCATAAATTGAACGCCGAGATTTGTCAGCGACAACATGGTTTTGGCCAGCACCTCGGGCTGCTTTTGCGGTAGTATCCGCCCGGCGAACAGGATCAGTGGCACATCGTTGCTAACGTTCAGTTCCCGCCGTACGATCGTACGCCGTTCGGGATCAGGATGCCACTCAACCGGATCAATATTGATATAACACACATCGATGCGGGATGCATCTCCGCCCCTGGCTACCATCCAATCTTTGACATGCTTCGAGGCGACAATGTTGCGGTCCAAAAACTTCTGGTATTCAATCGCCATACGCGGATAGCCGCCATTCTTCCAATACTCTTCTTCGATATGGCAGAAATCGATCAGTGTGAGCTCCGGAAAATGAGAGCGCAGATAAGGCAGCAGATGGTATCCCATTTCGCTGTTGGTAACCATCACAACATCCATCTGCCGGGAGGCAATCAGGTAGCGCAAGAACCGCGGCTGATCGGTAAGATGCAGGAAATTATCCAGGATAAAAATATCAGGTGTGGTGCGCGCAAACTGCGGCAGCCAGTGGTTCTCAGCCAGCACGGTGGTCGCAATGCTAATTTCCCAACCGCGGCGGGTCAGCTGCTTGATCAGGTCCAGGTTAAATTTATCCGCTCCACCGGTTGTCATCCAGGGTGCGATGATCAACAGCCGGGGTTTCTCCTTGCGGAGCAGGTTCCGGCTGGGAAGCTCGTCGGGCACGCTGTCATTTGGAATCGTCCCACGTCGGGAGATGCCGGGCATACCATCCTGCCATAAGCGCGGGTAGCGTTGTTTCAACCGGTTGCGAAAGGCAGCCTGTTTCTCGCCGTAGTCCCAGTTTTTCCAGCGCTCAGAATGATTTTCACGGCGCCGGTACCAGTTATGGTATTCCGGGATCGTATCGCCCCAGATCCCTTCGTTAGCGCAGTGCATCCAGAACTCCCAGTCTTCCAGTCCCAGGCGCTCGCTCTCGTCATACCCGCCGACCTTTTCATGAACCGATTTGCGCATCATGCTGGCGCTGTCGATTTGATTATCACGCAAAAACTCATTGGGGGTATGGTAACCCAGCTTCCAGAGATATTTTTGGGCACCAAATCCTACGGTATAGCCGCGTACAAAACCAAACTCCGGATACGATACCAGGAACCAGAACCATTTTTCCAGGGTCGTCGGCTCGAGCATATCATCGCTGTCCAGCAAGGCGATATATTCCGTCTGCGCCATGCGGATTGCCAGGTTCCGCGCCGTGCTCGGCCCCGAATTCTGTTCCAGGTCGATCACACGGATGCGCGCATCTTTGGATCGGTATTCAGCCAGTATCGCCAGAGATTGTGGGTCATCGGAGGCATCGTTCACGATCAGCCAGGCCCATTCCTGCAGGGACTGTCCGAGCACTGAACGGGCGGTCTCATGGAAGATTTCGCCCGTGTTGTAAAAAGGGGTCACCAAAGTAACACAAGGCTGGACAGACGAGGATTTTGCCAGATAACCAAAACTTGGCCGGTCAGACGAAACCGGGGTAAAGTTGAAATCCGGATTCGAAGGATCAATCATTCTGTCTGCCCTTTTCCTTAATACCGCTAATAAAAAACCCAAGCCTTTTCCCCAATGCATACCAGATTTTGTTGAACAAACCTGATTGCTCAGGATTTACCCGCTGGAGGGTCGTTTTATCGTGAATTTGTACCGGCAGAGTCTCATCCAGCCCGGTGGCAATCCCTTGCCGGTCATTTGAACTGGTTACTTGTGTCTCCAATTCAGCAATCCTGTTCTCCAGCTCTCGTATCCAGGCTTGCATATTGAGGATTTCCTGGTCTTTTTTTTCTGCTGCATACTGCCAGGTACCCGATTGTCTTTCCCACCAGGCTGCCGCTCCCTCGCGGGACCGAGCCCAGTTTCTCAGTTCAACCCAGCGACCTCCCAATCTCGATATCACGGCGCCAAAGTGTTGATTGTATGAGGGCAAATGGCGGTTGACCAATTCAAGGATCATTTGGCTCCAGATCTGCGGTTTGTACATCGCCGCAGACATGGAATCTGTACGGATACGATAATCGTAGAGCACCTCATCCAGGAAATGGGCGCGGTAGCCTGCTTCATAAATTCTGATCCACAAATCCCAGTCTTCGATCCCCGAATGGGAAAACGTCTCAAAGTAACCGCCCGCCTTTTCCCAGGCTTCTCTGCGGAAGATCGCTGGTTCAATCACCCGGTTTTCTGCGAGCAGATCCGGCAGGTCAAATTCTTGGCACTGGAATACACCCTCAGCATCATCGAATGCCTCAAACAAGCCGGTAACGATGCCGGTTTCCGGTTCTGTATCCAAGAGTGGGATAGCAGATGCGAAGTAAGTGGGCCGCAAATAGTCATCTGCGTCCAGGCAGCAAATATATATCCCATGCGCCTGCCGTATGCCAGAGTTCCGCACACTCGCCAGTCCGTGGTTGGACTGGTGAACGACTCTGGTCTTTGGCAGGTGAATATTTGAGAGCAATAAATTGGTGTAAGCGTCGGTGGAGCCATCGTTTACGATGATGATCTCGAAATTTTGATAGGTCTGATCCAGAACAGATTGAACTGCTTCGTACAGGTATGGACCCTGGTTATATACAGGAATGACGACGCTGATGACAGGTTGATCTGCCTTGGCAGTATCTTCAGTATCTGTGTCCTTGAAATGAAAAGGCCGCAGCCAGAGAAGATCCGTTCCTCCGGGATGATCGCTTAGATGCACCCCGTGAAATTGGCGGCCAAATACCGGTTGACCCTGCCGTAACTCGTATTGGGATGGCATCTCCCCAACAGTTCCTGATGCTGCCAGCCCAATCTCGTGCAGCCAGGTGCAAAACACCATGTCCGGTCCGAGCATTTCAACCAGGCTTTGATGATCATGGTTTGATTGACTCCATCGATGATCAAACCCCTGGAAACTGCCATCTTCTTGCTGCCCATTCCGCAAAGTATGGTTAATTTCTGGTAATAACCGGCCGATTTCGTCGTGACGGTAATGGGTTTGCGTGGCGAATGAAGACAAAAGGTATGTTGCTGCCAGACCGGCATAAAGATCTTCATCACACGTGTTAAATAATTTCGGATTTGACAACAGTAAATGGAAAGCACAGTCGATAATCCTTGATAGATGCCTTATCGGCCGGTGAACATAGCTGAAGAAAGCGAGCAAGTGAAAGCCTGTAACCAACGCATGTTTTAATGAATCGCCATTTTGAGAGCCCCATAACCCGGTCTTTGGGTCCTGGAGGGTTTGAAGTTTATCCAGCGTCGCATGGTAGAGTGTTGCAGAATCGATATCTCCCTGTTTCTCCACGAGGTAAATAAGAACGCCTAAAAATGCCATCACCTGTTCACTGGCCAGGTGTGCGTTTGACCAATCCAGCCTGTCCAGCCAGTTATCGACCGATTTTAATATCAAGAAATTCAGGCGGAAGTTTGACCTGGTGAATGGCCCGTGAATGGAGGGCGGCCAACGCCTGAGTCGCAAAGAATGTTTCGATAAAAGCCTGGTGAAAATCGATGGAACTCGTATCTGTGCGTTCAACAACCGGCGATCTGCTGAAGACCCCATCGTCTGGATTTTGGAATGCCTGGAGATGTTGCTCCCAGATCAATCGGGTCTCGATGGGAACCTGTTGAAGTTCTCCCAGGATTTCCAGGGTCAGAATACCGAAACTAATCGTCCGAAGCTGCTTGAAAGCGTCGTCATTATGAGTGAGTGCGTCTTCGATCACGTCGATCAACCATTCACCGGTCTGCTGCCTGCGATGCGCGCCTTCTGCCTCCGTCATATTATTACGAAAATTATCTGTTGAGTTCATAGCGTTTAACGTACCCTGTAACCCTCAATCAGGTTGCCTGGAGAATTTCTGAGACCCAATTTTTTAATTACCTGGAAAGCCAGCGAAAACAGAACGGATAAGGATTTAAGCGGATGGCGCGCAATGATAAGTAGATTGACCCTGCGTGCCCAGGGGCCATTCACATTTGTCCTTCGGCTTTTCACCTTTGTGAAACTTTGGGGTAGCTCAGATGTTTCAGCAAGCTGTCGATATTCAGGACGGAGTGGGTGATCGGGAATCCGGGTGGATCGCCCTGCTGTTTGGTCAGCCAGGCTGCGGCGAAGTTCCAGGTGGCGGGCGAGGGACTCGTTCACGATCACATAATTTGTTGATGGAGATCGATGCAAGACGGCCCATCTCTGCAAGTTTTGATGGTGGAATTTCCAAAGCCTGATGCAGCGCTTCAGCCAGATCCTTCGCATCGGCATGATCCACCAACCAACCAGTCTGTCCATCTTCAATCATTTCGACCATACCACCCTGACGAGTAGCGATGACGGGCAAACCGGAGCCTAAAGCTTCCATACAGGTATTTGGAAAATTCTCCCATCTGGAGGGAACCGCCGCCAGCCGCGCCTGCTGCAAGAAGCGCGACAGCGCCGAGCGCTGCTGACCACCCCGGAAATGAAATCGCTTACGCAGGTGGGTGGGTATCATTTCATCCAAGACAACCTGGCTGCTGATGCGGTCCGCTTCCAGGATATTGGTTCCGATAAACTCGAATTCAAGATCCGGTACATCTTGCGCAACTGCAACACATGCCTTCAGCCACTCGACAACCCCTTTACGGCGTTCCAACCTGCCGATATAACAAACTCGCCCGTTTTTCCATACATGCTCCGCTCTATTGAGACTCGGATCGCCACTGATGGGGAGCGGGATCACGTGAATTGTACCCTTTTCTATCTTGTAATGCGCTTCGGCTCGGCTGGCAAATGTGCGGCTGGGGCACACCAGGGCATCCGCAGCCTGGATGCAGTAACTTTCGAGTTCGGCTGCCGTTTGTACCCAGGTTGAATTTAGATCCCAATCATTGTATCGGGCAATATATTCTGTCGGTGAGTGCAGGTGGATGAGGCAGGGCGGTTTCCGGGTTGGTCCCTGACCCAGGGCGCGTCGAAGCATCAAATAATATAGCGGCGCCTCATACTCCTGCGCTTCGATCAGATCGATGCCTTCCTGCTCGATCAGTTCTTCTGCCAGCAGGCTGGCCTGCCAGGAAAAGCACTGCGGGAAGAAACCAGAGCGGAAGAGGGCCAGCCCGATTGGATCGACCAGAGCAGGGTGTGGTTTAGGAGGAAAGATGGCTCTCCAATCTTCAAATGGAAGCCGGTGAATATTCAAACGACCATCCAAGGCAGATGCAGCCCCCGGAGGTGCGCCTTCCCAAGCCTGGCTGATTACATGTACCGTCTCACCCGCCTCCGCCAGCAAATTGGAAATGTTGAATACATATGTACCAATTCCCCCACCTGGCGATAGAGAATATTCCCTGCATAAAATCAGGTGTTTCATTGGGAGTGGCTTTGTTTTGAGTTAGAGAACTGGCCATTGACCTTTTTTCGGGTCTTAAATTCCAGGTGCAGCCATCTTAGCAGCAGTAACAGTTGAAGGGTTCCCTGAACAACAGCAAATGTCATCAGTAAAGAAATGGGATGGCCGGCTACAAAGACCGTATAAACCAATCCAAAAATCAGGAAGATGAGGGCGAAAATCTGCGGAAGCAGCCAGAGTGGGTTCAGCCCCCCCGAAACACTTTTCGGAGTGGGCCTGAAGCGCAGGGGAAGACGTAACATAGCCATGATCCAGGCAATCAGATAAACAGGCCAGGTGGCATATACCAGTGTAACGGCACGCAGCAGGGATGTATTGGCAGCCTCCGAATGCCGGTAAACCCGCAGCGCGGCGTACCGGATAAGGACATCCGCAAAAACAAGAAAGGTGATATGGATTAAGTATTCGTGGAAGATCGCCCGTGTTCCAAAATTACCAAAAATCAAAATAACGATGGTCGCCAGCAGGTGAAAAAAAACCGCCGGTCCAATCCAGTATTTGGTCATGCGAACGGCATACGAAAGCCTCTGTCCCCAGGTCAGCCGGTAGAAACTTGATGGATAGGTGGTCAAAAGCAACTCGAATACACCTCTGGCCCACTTTTAACTGTTGTGTAAACCACGCAACCAGATCTGGCGGCGCCAGCCCGGGAGCCAACGGCTCGGCTACGTAAGCAGAACGCCATCCTGCAGCGTGCAGCGCCAGAGAGGTTGCCAGATCCTCTGCCAAACCAGCTTGATAGCCTCCAATTGACTCAAGCGCTTTGCGACGAATCAATGCGTTGCTGCCCATCAAAGTAGCTCCGCCGATTTCATAGGCGCCCAGGGATGTCGGGTTGTAAAAATCAAGGCTGGTCTCGGCGGCCGCTTTTGCTACCCAGGTATCAGCATTATTGGAGAACGTCAGCATTACCTGGACGAAACCAATCTTCGGGTTTTCAAAATAGCCGATTGTCCGTTCCAGAAAGTCTGGTTGAGGCACGTGATCGATATCGAATATTGCCACAATATCCCCATCGCGTACGGGCCAGACCTGCATTTAAATTCCCGGCCTTGGCATTCTTCAGGTCAAGACGAGTTAAAATATCCAGCACCCAGCGACGAAGCCAGGATAGCCAGGGAAGGATCCGCTCCATCGTCCAACAGCCAGGTTTTGTGAGTTAAGCGCATTGCGCAGGCAGCCTGCAAAGATAGTTTGACAATTTCTGGTGGTTCTTTGTATGCGGTCACGAAGACATCAATGCTCAAATTGTTGGTTGGCAGAGGCGGGACCTGTGGAACACGCGCAACCAGATAGAGCAGCCAGTTGCCTGCCATCTGTACACCAGCATACAGAACAGCGGCAATCAACCACAATATCAACCATGGGGAGCGTAATTTATCGCCTTCAAACCACCAGTATAAATAATAGCCCAGGCTGGCAAAGCCGCCCAACACCGCTAATCTGAGTACCAAAACACGAAATTTATTGTCCACTGCTTTTTGGTACCTCGTAAAGATATACCCGCATGATGAATATTCTGGCTGAGGCATGAACATCAAAATTCGCAACCAGTTCAGAATGATCACGAATCCAGGTCATCTGGTCAGGATAAAGCTCGTTTCCATCCATATTTTCCACGAACCAGACGCGCTGGTATCGTTTGAAAATCCCGGTTGCCATTTCGGACATAGGTAAAGTTCTTGCGCCCATGTAGTAATCACCAACTTCGGGATCGCTGGATACAACCAGGTCACCCGGCTGAAAATTTTCACGGATATAGCCATACGCAGCCCGGCCATCTTCGCGGTTTCCGTTTTGGGAAGCAAAATAGAGGGCATCTTCGCTAACCGGCGTGACGAGCAGGATGGCAATAAACCCGAAAGTCAGAAAAGCCTGTGATGCTCTGGTTTGCTCCCAAAGACGGTTGGCAGCCTGGGATGCGAGGATGAAAAAGGCTGGAAGTGATATAAATATATACCGGCTGGCGGAGTAATGAAAAAAGGAGACTATTATTATGATTGTTAGAGGTAGAAATGCCCACAGGATGAGCAGGTAAGCGGTTTTTTCCCGGTGAAAGATCATTGAGACTGCAGAAAAAGCAGCAATGCACATGATTGGTACACCAACATAGTAAGTGGTAGCCGCCAGTATCCAGACCGGCGTGTTATTGATCCTGCCAAAAGCGGACAGCCAGGATGGTAAATCTTTCAGGTAAGGAGCCGCAAAATAAACGCTAACCAGCACCAGCAATGCCAGCAGGATGAACACACTGCGGTTATGCCAGTAGGCTTTGTTTTTGGCGGATGTCAGACCCAGGATGATGAAAGTACCGGCCATGATTGGCACCAACAACAGCGCCACGAGGCTCTCGCGCCCGGCCAGGAACAAAAACAGGATCGACAAAACAGCCAGCCATGAACGGGATTTCTCCAGGCTGATTGCCAGGGTCAACAGCGAGAGAGAGCCAAAAGCCAGCAGCAGCACATAAAAGCGTGCATTTTGTGACCAATAGATATGCCAGGGTGAAACCGCCAGCATTCCACTCGATAACAGAGCGACCCCGCTGCCGTACAAAGTTTTTATTGGAAAGTACAGCGCCGGCACACTCAATGCGCCAATCATGGCAGGGGCGAGGCGGGCTGTTGCCTCATTTGTACCTAAGAGCGAAACGGTCCACTGAATGAGGTATCTGGCGAACGATTCCCCCAGGATTGCAAGGTGCAAGCCATCCTGTTTGTTGCTCAGGGTGAAGATCTCATCTTTCCAGAAGCTCCATTCGCCCAGCTTGTACAGGCGCAGCAACACGGCCAGACAAGTTATGGTCAGGATCAGGAAATATGGAGATTTCAATCCCTTCAAGACTGATTTCATCTGTCAGCTCTATAGATGCTCTTCCCCACTGACTAACCATGGCGACGAATTAGATGCAATAAATGTGTGGTGGTGAAGTTGGCAGGAAATAAATATCAATACTGTAATGAAATAATTATAATTACGTCACAGTACGAGTCAATGGTAATTAAGGCATGCTTAAATTGATCTGCCTTTTGCGAGATATTAGAACATTCTCATTTAGGTAGCAACTCAGGTTATACAGGTTCCTAAAAAAAAGCTTCAGCCTGCCCCACAGCCTGCACCACCTGCCATGCCAGGTCGGGGCCGTACCGCTCAACGGCAGGCGGCAGGAGCTCAGCCAGGCCGTCCAGGAAGTTCACCCTGCCCAGGCTGCGCAGACCGGCCAGGTTTTCCAGGGCGGCGTCTTCATGGATCGGAAGGAGCAGAGCGGCAATAGCGCTCATTGCCCGACCACAATCACGCAGGCCTTCTAATTGGCGCGCCAGGCGGGCAGCCTGATCCAGCAGCTCAACAGCCTGCTCGGGGCGAGCGGCACGCATGGAAGACCCAATTTCTGTCAAGGCGCTGACCCGCAGTAAATCGCCCGTCTCGCTGTTGGCTGCCCGGACTGCCGCCTGCCAATAGCTCTCGGCCTGTTCCGGCTGCTGTGCAACGCTGTGTTCTCCCAGGGCGGCCAACGCATAGGCCAGGCTGGCGCCGGTCAGCTCAACCGGTTCAAGCGCCTGCCGGGCTGCTTCCGACGCCTCAAACCAGAGCTGTCCGGCGGGCTGCCCTGCAATTTCAGCGGCTCGGGCGGTCTGCACGAGAGCCGAGGCGCGCAGGTCCGCAGGTTTGATCGAGCGGGCAAGCTCCAGGGCTGTCTCACGTTTGAGCGGAGCGGCTGCCAGTACAGCTTCGTAAAGCACGAAACTGGCTTGCCGCTCGTCCAACTCCCGCCGAAAGGTAGAGACGCGACCCAGCAGTTCCTTTACGCGGTCTTCCGGTGCTTGAGCGGCAATCCCCGCATAGGCGCGCGCCCTCTGTAAATCATCCTGAATTTCGTTTGCTAACAAGGTGGCTCCTTCCAGATCTTCTTCTGCCAGGGTGATGGCGAGATTGGCCAGGGCCTGGTCGCTGAAGTACCTGCTTTTCATCAGGATTTTTCCCATATTGCCAATCTCTCTCAGTGAAGCAGCGTGTGTGCGCCCTACCTGCGCCAGCCATTTTGGATAACCGCCCAACAGACCGGGATCACTTCGGGCGACAATTTCAGCCTGCTGTTCCAGTTGACCAGCACGATCTTCCCGGCCGATTCTACGTTCCAGACGGGCGATCTCCAGCAAGATTTGGGCTCGATAGCCTCCCTCCACCTCATCCAGGCTGGATGCGGCCTGCTCCAGCACCTGCGCGGCGCGCGGGTCGCCGGCTGCCGCCAACGGGTGAGCAGCGTTCACCAGGAGGCGGGCATAGTAGCCCTTTCGGTCTGGGGGCACCCGCTCGTGGGCGAGCAGTTCAACCTCCAGCTCAGGGAGGGGGCGCGGGTGTGCTGGCAGGGCCTCATCCGCAGGAGCTGTACGGCGAGCAGCGATATATTCCAACGTATGCTGGCGGTAGATTTCATCCATCGGCCGTCCGGTGATCGTCGCGGCCTGCACTTCGGCGTAGGTAAAAACATCCTCAGCCTTGACACCTGCAGCAATCATCTCAGCGGCCACATCGGCAATGGCACGTACCCTGGCCCCCAGGGTATCATAGGGAGTGCGTTGCATGTTCCAGTCTGCCTCCATGGCGGTCTGGGCAGTCAGGTTGGCAGTCATCATAGCCTCCTGAGTGTCCCGATCCAGTTCGGCAGGCATATCGGAGGCGATCTGCCGGGCCCTAGAGAACCACACGCTAACATTTTGATAGGGCGCGGCCAGCCGCGCCAGGAAGGCCAGTGAACGAGCCTGTTGGTCTGCTCCAGCTACTTTTTCCACCACTTGATAGGCGGCCTTAAATAATCCCGGTACTCTCGGATCATTCCCACGTCCAAGCGCTGCGCCGAGCCGGGCCAGAGCGCGGACGCGATGGTAAGCCGCCTCGCCATCAGATGGGATTTGGCCGGATAACTCCAGGGCCGCATCCACGGGCGATTGCGGCCGGATGGCAAGCATGCCTTCCACCACAGCCTCAAATCCGGCGGCTTCTCCAGCGGCGCTGCTGCGCGCCAACTCGGCGGCCCGGCGCCATTGGCCGGATTGGGCCAGCTCAGCCAGCAGCCGCGGCGGCAGGCTGGCGACGCGTGAGCCGAGGGTGGCGTCGACCAGCCCGAGCCGCGCCAGCGTCCACCAGGCGATCTGGCATCGGCTGCTCCAGGGCAGCAGCAATGGCTTCTCCCAGATCCAGGTGAAATGCCAGATCGCTCCCGGTCCGCTGCCGTGAGGCTCGGCACAGCTCCGGAGTCATCATCGTCATCAAAGTCTGCTGCTGTTTTCCTCCGGCATGACGCATATGGTAAGCCAGGAAACGCAGAGCGTACCCATCTTCCAGGTTGGCGGGGTCAGCGCCGGTTGGAAGCAGTCTGTCGACAACCTGGCTGTGTATGCTCTGAGCGTCGATCCAGTAATCCCCGGCTTTGGCAGCATCTAGCAGGAACCGGGCAAAAGCGCGGTGATACAGGCGGTAGGTGCGCTGGTTGAGCGGAAGTGTTTCGTCTACTTCCAGGAAAGTACGCAGGACTCCCAGCGCTTTGCGCACCTGACCGGTACTCAGGCCGGTATTCTTTGTAATTTCCACTTCTGTGAGAGGGGCTGGAGCAATCGCCAAAATACCCAGAACCGGCATATACAGGTCAAACCATTCCGGGTCATCAGGCCGCACCACCTGGGCCAGCACATATTCATATACGCGTTCCAGGCCGGCAGGCAGATCATCCAGATCTATAGCAACTCCCTTCTGCAGCGCATCGAGCAGGTAAGCCAGATACAGGAAGTTGCCCTCGCTGTGCGCCAGAGCCTGTTCGACAAACTGGAGTGGATCGAGACCACCAGCCAGCAAGCGTTCGGCGATCTCTGGGGACTGGACAGCCTGTTCCAAAAAGCGGCGGCAGTCTTCCAGGTTGTCGGGGCTGCTCCCATCCATGTCGAACTTAACCTGTTCTGTGGGATTTATCTGCCGGCGGACAGCGTCAAGCACCGGACCCGGGTTGGCTGTGATCAGCAGCCTGGCGCCAGGCGCACTCCCCAGGCGGCTGACCAGGTCTTGAATGGTGGGAGCGCCAGAGTAAGCGGCGGCTTCATCCAGGCCATCGATAACCAGTGTAATCACACCCTGGCTGGCCTTAGAGAGACGCTGCAAGGGGCGCAGCACCAGGCGGCGGAACTCCTCCTCAATCGACATACCCACGTACTGTTCAATCACCGCCCCGATCACGCTGCTTCCCCCCTCGACACTCCCTACCGGGATGTTGATATTAAAGTTGGGCGGCGGGCTGTCCTCAGAAAGCACCCAGATGCCATAGCGGCGGGAGAGTTGAGCGGCGACGGAGTGAGCAAAGGCCAGAGGGCTGCGCCAGTCCAAATCCTGGGCGCTGATGAAGTGGTGCACATACCCATCGCGCGCCACCAGGTGGGCAGCAAAACAGGTTTTGCCAATTCCCGGCTCACCGCAAAGCAAAAAATACCGTTCCTGACCGGACTGCAAGAACCGGTTGAATTCCCGGTCCAACCACTCTCTCCCAGTGAAATCTTTGATTTTCGCCTGGATCAAATTGGAATAGTCCAGCGCTTGACTGGTCATTTTTCCTCCTTGCCTGCGTCTATCCTGCAGGCTGCGCTATTCCCGGGCTGGCAGCTCGGCCCAGCAGAAAACGTCGTCGGAGATATTTAGTATCCTGAAATTCGGGAGGAAGTCGTTTTTGGGTGTGCTGCAGCTTCGCCGCAGCACACCCAAAAACGCCAATCATCCAATTTTCGGATTGATTCTTAGTTTGTCGGCAGTGAGGCGCAGTTTTATAGCCCTATTGTAGTCCATTTTCTCTCCAATTCCCAATCTAGCCGCCCATCCTTTACCTGATTACGCGAAAATGGTCAGAAACTTCAAGCCAAGCGTGTGCTATACTCGATATATGTGGTGGAAAACCTGCGCATTCGATTGACCCAGGAGTAAAAGACCATGCTTGAACCTGAACAACCTGCCGGTGCTGCACCCCGCGTCCCGCTTGGCGGGGATTACTGGGAAGCTGACCCGGGCGTCCCGCTCTGGGGTTTTGCAGATCCTCACGCCCATTTGATGGCCCACCTGGCTTTTGGCGGGAATGCTTTCTGGGGTGAGCCTTTTGACCCGGCTCACCCCGGTGAAGAGGGCCTGCAATATGTGATGGGCTCTTGCGAGCCAATCCACGGTGGCTTAATTGATATCAATCCCGAATTTGGCCACCCGGCCGGGGGCGGCTGGCCGGATTTTATCGTCTGGCCGCGTTTTACCACCATGGTTCACCAGCAGGCCTACATCGATTGGATCTACCGCGCTTACCAGGGCGGGCTGCGCCTGGTGACCTGCCTGGCAGTCAATAACGAACTGCTGGCTACCAAATCGGATCCACGCCTGCCGCCCGATGATCGCAGCGCCATCCAGGCTCAGGTAGCCGGGATGCGAGCGATGGTCGAATATGTCGACCGGCAGAGCGGTGGTGCGGGGCAGGGCTGGATGCAGATCGCCGGCTCACCCGATGAGGCCCGTAAGATCATTGGCGATAACAAACTGGCGGTCATCCTGGGTGTGGAAGTCGATTCGCTGGGCAACTGGCGCCGCCTGGAAGATCTGCAGGAGGCCTGTCATGGCGATTTGGCCCAGGCGCGTTTATTGATCGGCCTGGAGCTGGATTGGTTGTACGCCCTGGGGGTGCGCCAGATCACGCCCATCCACCTGACAAACAATGCCTTTGGCGGCACGGCGATTTACATGCGCTTTCTGGAAACCGTGAATGTGTTCATCACCGGCGAGACCTGGACGGTGGAGGATGCCTGGCAGACCGGTGTGCGCTACCGCATGGATCAGGACGGCGACGACCCGGTGGATGAAGCCCAGCGCGGCGTGGCGATGAGCGGCGGGCGCAAACGGGCCGTCCACCGACACACGCTGGTTGACCATATTCCCGGGGTCAGAACCCTGATCGAAGCAATCAGCGCGCCGAAGGTGCGCGGTGGTCACGCCAACACCCGCAGCCTGAACGAATACGGGGTCATTCTGCTTGAAGAAATGATGAAACGCGGCATGCTGATCGATATCGACCACATGTCCGAGAAATCCACGGATGCAGCGTTAACCCTGGCAGAAGCCCACCAATATCCCGTGATGACCTCCCACTCCTGGTTCCGCGACCTGCTCTACAGCGCAGACGGGGAGTTTCGCCCGGAAGAAGAGAACAACTACGCCACCAGCGACGTTCACAAGGTAGCCCACGAAGCCGGAAAACGCGGCGACCAGATCGAGCGCATCGCCCGCCTGGGCGGGCTGGTCTCGCCGATCTTGAACCAGGGTGATATCGCCGGCCTGCGCCAGGCCATGCCCGAGCTGGCGACCAAAATTCGCGCCTCCTGCGCCGGAACGAGCACAGCCTGGGCCGAGGCCTACCTGTACGCGCTGGTCAAGATGGGCGGCAAGGGCGTGGCGATGGGAACGGATATCAATGGGGCCGCCTGCCTGCCCGGGCCGCGCTTCGGCACGTTTGCCGCCTATGGGGCGCACAACGACGCCCGGCGCACCCCGCAGCGCCGCGCTGAAATCGACCACCAGACCAACGGCGTAGCTTACAACGAGCCGATCCGCGACTACCGCTGGCACCGCTTCGAGCCCAGCGGGGCGGGCGGATATAATGAAAAATGCTGCGATATCTGGCATGCCATCGCCCAGTACGCGGCAGGTTTCAACCCCGCTCTGCACGAACACCCCAAAAGCGATTACCCCGAGCTGAATATCCAGCAGTTTTTGGAAGCTATCGATCTGTACCTGGACCAGGACTGGATCGACCATATCACCCAGGGTTTCTGGCTGGCCGAATCGGACGAGATGTTCACCGAGGAGCAAATGGATGATTGGCCGCGCGAGCAGCGCGCCGCTTACTTTGCCAGCCGGGGCAGCCTGGACGTGACCGGGGTAACTCTGGATGAAAAGACCCGGGACCTGATGGAGGACATCCGGGCGATGTGGGAAAAGTGGCAGGAGATGCATGGCGATAACCGCCCCCTGTCGCGCTCCACCGCCGGCCCCCGGCGCGACTTTGATATCAATATCGACGGCATGGCGCATTACGGTATGCTGCCCGATTTACTGCAAGATATCCGCAACTGCGGTTTGAGCGCTGAAGACCTGGCGCCTTTATTCCGCTCGGCCTATGATTATGTCGAGATGTGGGCCACGTGCACCCGCCGGGCCAGAGGAAATGAAGACGTAATATCTTTGCATCTCTCACGCCATCTCGAGGATGCCCTGCCCGGCATCCACCACCAGCCGGCTGCCGCTCACCAGCCTTTCGATCGGAACCTGATCCATGCACGGAATTTCGGCAATGATGCAGCCCACGGCTGTGATCGTCTCGCATTCGGCGTTGATGATGGCTGCGGGGGCCAGACCGGCGTGTTTGAGGCGGTAGAGGGTGTAAGACCCCACCGTGGAGCCTTTTCCGGTGGGGAAAACCAGCACCTTGCCGGCAATCGACTGCCCTCCAGCTCATGGCCGCGCTCCACCACCACCCCGGTCTCAGGGTCCACGCCGCCGAAGAACGAGATCGCCATGCGGGTAACAAGCGCTTCGCCTGCCGCTTTACCCGCATAGATCGTGCGCCCGTGGAATATCATGCGGGCTCCTTCTCCACCGCTGCCATGACCACATCATCAAAGGGTTTCAACACCGTCTTAAAGCGGTGTTTTGAGGCGGCGTAATAACAGGCCTTGGCGCTGTCGGTAGCCATGACCTTAAACCGACCCTGGATGGGGGCGACCACACAGCAGGTATCGGCGGCAAATTTTGCGCCCGCAGCTTCGATAATTGCCGTATAGCCCATGCGGTCTGCCATCTGGCGGGTGGGGCGGGCGGTGGTGATCCAGAATTCCTTAACCACTTTCCTGCCTTTGAGCAGCGCGGCAATGCGGGCGATCTCCTGGATCGAGAGATGCGGGCAGCCCAGGCTGACAAAATCCACCTCATCGTCTTCAGCCACGGTCATCGCCTGACCGCGCAGTCTGGATTTCTTCAGCAGTGACGGTCACGACCTGCCGGGGCGGCTGTACCAGGCCCGCCTCGGGGGTAATACCTTCCATGTGGAACATGGCCGCGCCGCCGTAAGTGGCAATGCTGGCGCAAAACGATTTGAGATTCTCCACGCTGGCCTGCGGGATGCCGCGAATATACGGAACAGCTTTCCTGCCGCCGGCGGCCATTTTTTCGCCAATCAGCCTGCCCAGAGCGCCAAACTCACTGGTATCTTGCAGCGAGGCCTGCACCACCACGGTGAGGTCTGGCAGGCGTTTTTCATCCAGATGGTAACCGTAATTGGGCGTCACGCCGGTCAGCGCAGCAGCCAGGGCGCTGGGCCCGCCTTCCCGGTTGGTGCGGGCTCCCAGCACGGCGTTGGCATAGCACACGGCGCTGCTCTCGGCCCAGGCAATGTGCTCGCCAAAATGGGGGATATTGCCGGTGAGGTAAGGTGTGCAGGTGCAGGTGGTCATCACGCCCATCCGGGCAAACGCTTCGATGACACGCTGCTGGTTGGCGGCAAATTCGGCGGAAATGCCCAGCGCCTGCCAATTTTCGGTATCCATGCCGGCCGGGTTGAGGGTGGTGAGCGGGCGGGCGCGCCCGCCGCCCTGGGCCATCTCTTCCAGGAACTGCAAACCGGCCTCGCCCAGGTTATCGTAGCTCACGCCGGCAATCTGCACCGAGGCGACCGGGATCAGCGTTTGAGCCGCGTAGATGCGGCCCAGCGCCGCCAGGATCTGCATGGCTTTTTGGGTGGCTCTGCCATATTCGCCGTCCAGCATGGCTTGTTCGTGAGGGGTTAGCTGCATGCGCTTATTTTACTGCAATCCCCATTTTTTCAAATCCACCTGCGGGAAGGCGGCCTTCTCAAAGGTTTTGCCTCTGGCCTGCAAAGGTTTGGTCAGGTCGAAACCGATCTTGGTGGTGAGGTTTGTGCCGGGTTCGGCGGAGGGGTCCAGGCTGGAGCCCTGCTCTTTGCTGCTTACATACAGGTCCACATCCCCCTGGAAGCGGGTGGCCATGGCCCACTCCACCTGCTGCGGATCGTATATATCGATGTCTTGATCCACAACGAAAACATGCTTGCAGGAGCGATGCCCGGCAAAAGCGGCCCGGATGGCTTTTTCACCATCCTGCTCAGAGCGCTTGTCGATCTGCACCACAGCATGCAGCCACGAGCAGCCGCCAGGATCCACGTTCACATCCAGGCAGCGCACGACCTCATTCACTTTCTGAAAAATGGTGGGCTTCGCGCGGCATGCCCATCAACAACTTGTGCTCCAACGCTCCGGGAAGCAGGGCCTGCCAGATGGCATCCCGGCGGTGAGTGATGGCCTTCACCACAAAAACCGGCTCATTGCGCACCACGTCATACGTTTCAGTCAGATCGACAAACGGGCCTTCGGGATGGCGGCGGTCCCGGTAGACGGTGCCTTCCAGCACAAACTCGGCCTGCGCCGGAACGAATACATCCACCGTGCGGGCGCGCACCACCGGCAGGGGTTCGAGGGCATTGGCAATCTCCAGCTCGTTGATCCCCAGCTCAACCGAGGTGGCTGCCGCGGCCAGCACGTTGGGCGGTACGCCCACGCAAATGGCCACATCCACCTGTCCCAACTCCTGCAGGAAGGCATCGAAGTGACGCCCGCGCACCACACGTATGGCCATCTCGTTTTTTGAGATCTGCATGCAGCGATGGAAATCCACGTTTTGACCGTGGAGTGGGTGGCGGGCGATGATCACTCCCGAGCTGATGTAGTTGCCGCCATCCAGCTCGCAGTGGCGCAGTATGGGCAGCCTGTCAAGGTCAGGTGCAGGCGCCAGCACTTCCTGGCAGGGGGCGTCACCCACCACAGGGCACGGCAAGCGGTCTTCGATGGCGCCCACCAGGGCAGGGATGATGTGCGAGACCGGCATGCCAAAATAGGCGGCAAAGGCGGCCTTGCTGCAGAACAGGTTGCCTGCCACGCGGAAACCTGACCCGGAAACATTATCAAACAAGACTGGCGCCGGTTCCAGTTTTTTGAGAATGCCTGATATCTCATAGGTTGTGGAAACGGGTGCACCCACCTTAACCAGCTCGCCCCGGGTGTCAAGCAACTCAATATAACTGCGCAGGGTCATGCTATCCCTCCGCCTGTATCGTATCATACACATCCAGGCCTGACAACGGGGCTGTCCAAAAGGCAGGGCGAAGCGTGGTAATACCGTCCCATATTCTGTAAAGGACATCGCTTCGCCCCTGCAGGTGGCGGTGATGAATTGCAACGACTTCCTTTTTGGACAACCCCAACCGATTAAATGGGTGCGCCCGGGAAGTTCCCGGGGCGCAATACCCATAATCAGTTGTTCACGCTTTCCAAAATTCTACCAGTAAAAGTCAGCGGCGCTACTTGACACGGGCGTTCAAAATGGGGGTCTTGCCAGCACTGAGCTGCGCCTGGATGCGCACATCCACACCTTCGGGGATAGCGACATTGCTCAGAGTCATGCTGGGCAGCGGGCCGGCTTCGGCGGAAGTTACCATGATAGTGTAGGTGCCAGCCGGCAGGTCAGCGCTGAAGCGATCCTTGAATTCCAGCGGGATATTGGCCAGCCAGGCTCCATCTTTGTACACCGAAGCGACCACAGGCAGCTCTTTCGATAAGCCCAGGGCAGCGCCGTTAATGCCGTGATAAACAGAGATATGGAAGGTGCCATCTGCTGCTTTGGCAGGGGAGACACCCAGCGCCAGGCCAGCGGCCAATACGGCGATGAGGGTGAGTACCAGACCGATCCGAGAAAGTTTGTTGTTCATTTGAAGCTCCTTTTATGATGTAGGTATTGTTTAACTATCGTCTATGTAATGATACCAAACTTATCGTATTTGTCAATATATCTAGATTAATATTAGATAATAAGTTGACAAAATCTATACATAAATAATTAATATAAAGACCCGGATGTCAGGATCATCGCATCCGGGTCTTTTAGAGCCTCAGGTGATAAAACCAAAACAGACTTTTGCTCTACGATTCGCCTTTCAGATACTTGTTATAAAACACGATGGTGCGCTGCATGGCCGTGCTGAAGTAGTTCGACAGATTGTGGTTATCGCCCGGGTAAACATACAGCTCTGCGGTTTGCCCCGCCTGTTGTAGCTGGTCGTACAGGATTTGAGAAAACGCCACCGGCACATCTTCGTCGGCATCGCCATGATGGAGCTGGAGCGGGCCGGAGAGGTCTTGCAGGAAGGAATTGGACGATACACCGTTCCAAAATTCGGGATTTTCTTCGGGGGTGCCGTACATCTCCAGCCAGGTCTGCCGCCAGCGGCGGATGCCTCCAGGCGGCGTGGGGGTGGGCCCGCTGCCGCGCCGCCAGCGGGTGAGCAGGTCGGGATAGGAGGCCACCACGCCGGCCCAGATGACCCCGGCTTTTATATCAGGTGAGATGACCATCGAGCGCAGCGTGAGGTAGCCGCCCATCGAATGCCCCCACATGCCGATGCGCTTCGGATCAGCCTGGGGATAGCCCTTGAGGGCGGCAACGGCGTTCAACACGTCAACGGCATAACCGGGGTCGCCATAAGCGCCGCTGGGCTGGCCCTCCGAGCGGTCGTGGCCGCGGTAATCGATGCGGAAGACGATATAGCCGCTGCGCGCCAGCCCGTCCACATAGGCAATATAGCGCTCGGTGGTGCGGTACTGGGTGGGAGGGATATAACCATGGTTAAGACGATGGCCGGCCAGCCGGTGGAAGGCATTTCTCCATCCGGAACCGTCAGCAGAGCGTAGATCTTCAACCCCTCCGAAAGGTAATAAGCATAGTAACGGGAGTAATTGGCGCCGCGTTCCAGCTCCTGCTCGATGACAATCGGGCTGCCCGGATAGGTCGTCTGGCGCATGGCCTGGATGCTCATCGGGTGCAGGGTTGGGGTGGGCGTGGGCGTGATGGTGGGCGTGAGCGTAGGTTCCGGCGTCATTGTGGCTGTCGCCGCCGGCGGAGGGAGGGTTGCCGAGGGCGCCGGTGCGGTGAAGGTTGCCTCCACCGGCAGCGTTGCCGCCCGTTCTTCAGGTCCGCCGCCCACGCCAGGGACCGCACACCCCGTTACGAGCAGTGCAAAAACCACCAACCAGCAAATTCTGTTTCGCAACAATATCTCCATACGTCAAAACCTATTCGAAGATCGCAAAACCGGCCGGCGGGACGGTCAGGCGCACCACGTTGCGGTCGCCAGCCGCCTGAACGGTGAGCTGTTCGCCCACCTGGCTTGCCTGGCTGGAGTACAGGCAGGTCAGCACTGCGCCGGCTGGATGTTGGCCGGAGCTCAAGCTCACCCAGGCGGTGCGGGGGTGGTCGGGGTCGGTATTGATCGCCAGCAGGATATTCTGGTCATCGAAAAGTGCGCGACCAGGCCACCAGCGAGAGCATGCGGCTGCCCATGACATGCGCGGCAGGCCGAAGTTCTGCCCGTCGCCGGAGATCTCGCGCAGGTACTGGCGGCCGCGGCGCAGGGCAATTTTTTCGCTTGCGCAGGGCCAGGATTTTGGCCAGCTCCTGGTAAATCGGGTTGTCTTCGTTAAAGAAATGCCGCCCACGGCGAGCCGAAAGCGCCAAACTCGCCGCCAAACATGGCTCTCGCGGATATAGCGGTCGCTATCGCCCTGGCCGTCAAAGCCCTGCTCGCTGCCGTAATAAATGCAGGGGATGCCCAGGGTGGTGGCGTTGAGCGCCAGCACAGTTGAGCAGCAGCTTGCGCCAGCGCGGATCGCCGGCGCAGAAGCGGGCTTTGTACCCGCCTTTGCGCACCTGGTCGTGATCGTCGAACAGGGTGACGACTTTGTTGCGGAACCAGATATGCGATTCTTTCTGCACCAGCATCGAGTTGCGGAACAGGTCGAAATACTCCGCCGGGTTGCGGTAGCCCTTGACCAGGTATTCCAGCCTGTCGGGGATATCGTCGATGCCCAGGGCGGCGTCCAGACCGGTGGTTTCCAGGGTGGTGAAGGCCGCTGCCGCCCGCCGGTGATCTCGCCGATCAGGTAGAAGTTTTCTTTGCCGATGCGTTGGGCAAACTCGTGGATCACGGAGGTGAAGAAACGCGTGCGCGCCCGGATCCATATGCTTGACCGTATCGACGCGGAAGCCGTCCAGATCGGCATAGGCGATCCAGAATTTGTACACCTGGCAGAGCGCTCAGAGAGCCGGCGAGGGGCTGTAATCATCCAGGTCGCCGCTGCCCAGGTGGATATCCTTCGAGATCATAAAAAGTCGCCTTCCATGGAACTCCGGGTCGTAATCCCAGTTGTTGATGCGGCCTCTGGCGGTGAAGGTTTCCGGGGCTTGGAATTCCGCCGGCCACGACGGCGCCGTCTGGCCAGGCGCGGCGGTGCTGGCTGCAGATCGACTGGCCCGAATGGCAGGCCGGGCTGCCCGCTGGGATCGTGGAAGCCATCCACATGGTAAGGCCCGCCATCCCAGCGTGGATCCAGGTAGCTCTGCGCCGCTGGCAGGGTCCTGCGTCCAGTAGCGGTCGGCGATGATAGCCAAACACATTGCCGGAATGGTTGAGGATGATATCCAGGATGACGTAGATGCCGTGGCGGTGGGCGGTGCGCACCAGGGTCGCGCAGGTCGCGGCGGGTGCCGAAATGGGGATCGACATCCAGGAAATTCTGGATGCCGTAGCCGTGATAGGTATCCTGGAAAGGCACCTGCTTGAAGATCGGGCTGACCCACAGGGCGGTGACCCCCAGGCGCTGCAGGTAGCCGATCTTGCTGGTCAGGCCTTTCAGCGTGCCGCCCACCCAACGTCCGCCGGCCTCGCGCCAGCGCGGCGCATCCGCTTCGGTCTGCACGGCGTTGCCGGCGTCGCCCGGCTGAAAGAGCGGGGTGTCACCGGCTTGCACCAGTCGATCCCTGGTTGTCGCGATAGCCCTGTTCGCGGCCATCCGAAAAACGGTCCAGCATCAAGAAATACAGCACCTGGTCTTCCCAGGCGGCAGGGGAGGGGGTATAAGAGCGGCGGGTGAGCGCCGTGAAATCCAGTTCTGCAAGACTTTTTTCAGACATCAACTTTCCTTGAGTATATAGACTTGTTTTATCCAAATTATTATAACGCCAAATGGATGCCCCCGGGACAAATTAGCGGATGTCTCATCATTCTCCAAGGTTTCTGCGCGCCATCAATTAAAGAATAGTTGCGATTTCCTTGCATAATTGTCAGGCGACAGGTGTAGCATTTTAACCTCCAGTTTACGTTATTATGGTTAGGTAAGTCGCATCCAGACGGATGCCCCGTTTGCTCAGAATCTTCGTAAGAAAGGAGGTTAACCCCATGTTGTTCGCACCTAAAGAAAAAGGCCAGGGCCTGGTTGAATATGCGTTAATTCTTGTTTTAGTCGCGATTGTTGTGATCGTCATTCTTGTGATCCTTGGCCCCGCCATCAGCAACGTATTCAGCAACATTATCTCTAACCTGTAAACCACCCATTATTCCGTATCAAGATCATGGGAAAAACTCACCCCGACCTATTATCGTCGGGGTGAGCCGTTTAATCGAGACTGCAGCAGATCCGTTGAGGTCAGGTGATCAGCAGATCGGCAATACGATCGATAACCCTACGTGCGGCGGGGCGGTCATAATTCGATAACGCGATCACCGTGTAGCCGAGATCACGATACATCAAGACAAAGGCATCTCCGCCCATGGCGCGCCCGCCGTGGCCGATGACGCGCCCGTGCCTGCCATCATCGATGATATGGAAGCCGTAACCATAGCTGACCCCCGGCTGTTCACCGGCGGTGTGCGGGGTAAAACACAGCTCTGTATGATAGGCGTCCAACAGTGTCAGTGTCTGGAGCGCCTGGCAGAAGCGAAAGAGATCCTGCACGGTTGAAAAGCAGTGTTCGGAAGGACTGCCTTTTACAGCGTAGATAAAGTGATTGAGGCGGCGCTGCCCATCGACCGGCCCAAACCAATTCTCCCGCGTATAGCCTACCGCACGATTGGCGATGGGCAGGTCCAATTCATCATGACCGGTATCCTGCATGCCCAGCGGCTGGTAAATCGAATGGCGCATATGGTCGTAGTACGATTCCCCGGTCACATGCTCGATCAGGGCGCCGAGCACGACATAGCCGGTATTCCCATATTGGTGGCGCGTGCCGGGCGGAAAATCGAGGGGGGCAGCGGCGAATAACTTCAGATAGTCAGCCACACTGCGCAGATCGGAGCGCGCCGCGCGGTAGGCGTCGTTCCAATAGCGGCTAAAACCCGCGGTGTGTGTCAGGAGCTGGTGGATGGTGATTTCGCCAGCATGCGGCAGGTCAGGGTTGTAAGCCGAAACAGGGGTGTGCAGATCAAGTTTTCCGGCAGCTACCAAACGCATGACGGCTGCCGCGGTCAACATCTTGGTGACGGAAGCGATGTTAAATCTGGTGTCAGGTTGGTTGGGCAGCACGTCCGGATGGATCGCATAGCCGCGGGCCGTCGTCAGAAGGGCTTGATCAGCATGGGCAACGAGCACGGCGCCAGAGAAACGGTCGGCGGCTGACTCGGCATCCAGCAGGAACTGCACGTTTTCGATCAACTCAGCGTCAATCATTATCCATCTCCGTTTTTAGCCGGGTGCAGCGGAAACTCCCCATCGATCAAAAGCCGCGCAGCGTGACCGGTGTGACCAGAAGAACCACGCCGTACTCAGCCAGCATGGATTCAGGGGTCAACTCCAAATTCTGGATGCCTTCAGCATATTTTCCCAGGTAGGCCTGCAGCCGCCGGGCGTCGGGCGCTGCAGCAGAAAGCCGCGCCTCGCCGGTGAGCACTCCCACATGCTCGCCATCCGCATCGGTATTGAAGTTCAAAGCCACACGCGGGTGGCGGGAAATGTGACGCACCTTGGCGGCGCCGGGCTGGCTTAAGATCAGCACCGTTTCACCATCCCAGTGAAACCACACTGGTCTGGGCTGCGGCGTGCCCTGCGCATCCACCGTGGTCAGCCAGATGATTTGCTCCTGCTGTAAACGGCGCTCGATTACCTGTCCGATTGGGGAATTGAAATCCAGCATGGGTCATCGCTCCTTGTTGTCGATGGTTTTGAAGTATCTTACCTGGATTTGGTTCTACGGGCAAGCTCATTATCCGGTGCAATCGGGCCGGGATACAGGACAGGGACGCTTTTGATTGACACCGCCCGGCAATTCTGCTATAAGTAATTCAGCAGCCTTACCATCCTAAGCGCATAATTCCATCCCGAATGCACCCAGCGTAGAAGAGCTACGGTTTTATGGGTGCATATTTATTTTCCAGAAAGGAGATGCCATGTCCAGGATCATGCGGCTACTGATTGTCTCTGCACTTGTGTTAGGGTTGATGCCGGTTGCAAGTCTTCCGGCAGCGGCCCAGGCAGAGACCTCCGCGGATGAAATCCTGTGCGCCCAAAGCGGCGGGACCTTTACGGTGGACAGCGACGGAGCAAACATCTGCTACTGGATCCCCGCAGCATGGAACCAGAACCTGGTGGTTTTCGCCCACGGCTATGTGGATGCGCGCATGCCGGTCGGCATCCCCTGGGACCAGCTGGCCCTGCCGGACGGAACCTCGCTGCCGGGCCTGATCAATTCGCTGGGGTTTGCCTTTGCGGTCACCAGCTACAGCAAAAACGGCCTGGCAGTGACCCAGGGCGTCGAGGGCGTCTTCAAGCTGGTGAGCGTTTTCAAAGCGGTTAAACCGTTCACCAAAAAGGTATTCCTGGTGGGGGTTTCGGAAGGCGGCCTGGTGACGACGCTGGCGCTCGAGAAAGATGGGCGAAACCTGGCACGCGTCTTCAGCGGCGGGGTATCGGCCTGCGGCCCGGTGGGAGATTTTTTCAAACAGGTCAACTACTGGAGTGATTTCCGCCTGCTCTTCGATTATTACTTCCCCGGCGTGATCCCTGTGCCGCCGTTGGTGACCAACCCGGTGATCCAGATTGACCCGCTGGCGATTGCAGCCTGGAATACACCCCAGCCCCAGCCGCTGCCGGCGCTGCCCGGCCCGCTGCAGGCGGCGGTGATCCAGGCGCTTACGCTGCGCCCCGACCTGGCGCAAAAGCTGATCGCGGTCAGCAGGGCGCCTGTCGATCCAGGCAACCTGGAACAGAGCGTTGGCGCCACCACGCTGGGCATCCTGGGCTACAACCTGACCTCGACCAACGAAGGCCGCCTGGAGCTATCCGGCGACCCCGCCGTGGATCTCAACACGAACCTGGGCTCGCCCTACAGCAACCTGGGGCGGACGTTCCAGGACCCGGATGGCACCCCGCTTGCATTGACCGCCTACGCACCCGACCCGGAGGCCAATACCCGGGTCGAGCAGTATTATTCCACCAGCGGGCGCATCAAAGTACCCCTGGTGGGGCTGCACACCCTGGGCGACCCGATTGTGCCCTACTGGCACGAGCTTTTATACCGGGTCAAGACCCTTCGAGCGGGGTCGGCCTGGAATTTTACCAATATCCCGGTCAATCGCTACGGGCACTGCAATTTCACCGCTGGCGAAGCGCTCTTCGCCTTTGTGGTGATGGTCTACCGCGCCGGCTACCGGATGCCAATGCTGTCAGAGCTGAACAGCGCCCTGCCGGAGGAGGCTTCACGGCAGGAGTTCCAGACGCTGCTGGAAGACAACCCGGAGCTGTTCGAGACGAAGCTGTTCATCCCGCTGGTGCAGCGCTGACAGCGGGCCGGGGAGGTGTGTTCCCCTGGTGAACGCGGCTGTTCTCAGCGGGCAGGTTTGAAGGGCCGGGCGAACAGCCGGGTCAGGGCGCGGTTGCGCCGCGCCTGCACCAGCCAGCCAAGATCGCCCATCAGAACGTAAGCCGGCGCCGGCAAGATAGGGCGCGCCAGCAAGGTGGCGGCCTCTTCCGGCGCCGGTTTGCCGGCAGCCAGGGCATCCGCGGCCAGGTCGAGGGCGGCCGCGATATTGTGGACCATGCCGCCCAGATCGGCCAGGGCGCGGCCCGAGATCGCCCCACCGGCGCCCAGCGCCAGGCCGCCGGCCCAGGTAAAGCCGACGCCGAGGGCAAACTGCTCGCAAATCGCCAGGGCCGTGGCGTTGTGTTCGGGTTCAGGAAAGCCGCAGTTGGCGATCGCCAGGAAGCAGGCGGGAGCGGGCGAGGCCTGCGCCACGACGGTGGGCGGCGATGCGTTCCAGCGCCCGGGTCACCAGATAGGGCAGGCTGTCAACGTAGAGTGGAAAAGCCAGTACGAGCAGGTCAGCCCGGTCGACGGCTTGAAGCAGCTCCTGGGTGCGGTCCTGGGTGCGCATCGCCCGGGCTGCATGTCTTATCTCGGTGGTGAAACCACGCTCGACCAGGCGCTGCAGTAAATAGGCACCCAGGGCTTCGGAGGTGCTTTCGCCGGTTGGCTTGGCGCTGCCGATCAGCAGCAGGGCGGTTTGGGTGGATGTCATGCGGGTATCCTCCTGGAAAACTCGTAGACGCGGCGCAGGCCCGCCGCGGCTGCGGCCGGTTCCTGACTGCGGTATAGTACCAGACTATCGTGAAATGGGGCGTGCATATTGATGGCGTTGCGCCCGACCAGCGTCTGGAAGATGTGCTCCTGGGCCGGGTGTGGATGGCCGGCAGCACACCCACGCCGATCAGGGCCGGGTAGCGGCTGTAGCGGGCGTGATGGTGCACCTCGCCGTCGATGCGGGCGAAGAAGGGCGAGATCAGGCAGATCGAGCGATCCACGGCTTTCTTCAGCTCCGACGAGTAACCGCCGAAGGTGATAGGGGTCAGGTAAATCACCAGGTCGCTGTTGATGATGCTGGCGGCTACCCCGCGCCCGGCGTCGTCAATGCGGCAAACGCCGGGGATTTTGGTCCAGCACTCGAAACAGCCCAGGCAGTAGGCGATCTTTTCGTCGCGCAGCGTGCAAGAGGGTCACCGCCCAGCCTTCTGCGCGCAGGGCCTCTTGCAGCGCCGCACCGGCGGCATCCACAAAGCTGTCATCCGGCAGAGCGCCGTTGAGGATGGTTGCTTTCATAATCAATCTCCTGGTCGCTAAACTCTCGAAATATTCCGGAAACTCATTAAGCCTGGCTGCCTCGACGCAATACCAACCAGCGCAAGGCCAGGTAGAATAACAGCCCCAGCGGACCGGCCATGAGCACGAAGAACAGGACCGGCGAGACCAGCCAGGCGTGACAGACCCTGCTCGCGGTTGTCCAGGTAGACCCAGCGGCCGACAAACAGGTCGAATGCCAGAAAGTGAACCCAGGCCAGCGTGGCCGCGGCCGGGGCGCCCAACATAGCGGCGATGCCTGCCAGGGTGGGGTTGAGCAGGCCGGCGGCGTCGGCGCCGATTTGGGTCACAAACAACAGGGCGTAAACCACCGCCAGGGCGGCGACCGGCCACAGCGAGCGCAGGATGCGCTGCGTCCAGCCCCAGTGCGGCAGGAAAATCATCAACAGCCAGAAGGGCATGACGAACAAATTGCTCAAGGTGAAAATTGTGTCCATGCTTGAAAGGCTCCTCTTTTTATCGAATGTCGTTGCGAAACGTCTTTGCGAAGCAACCTGTTAGCAACCGGGTAACAACCAGACCAGCCAGAAGTCAACCCCTTGCCCCGGCAAAACGGTGCGCCAGCAAGATCAGGCCAGCGGACAATGCGGCAGCGCCAACCAGGGCAGCCAGCGCCGCCAGGGTCAGGGAATCCGGGGCGATGATCGATTGCCCGCGCAGCGCCTGCCAGGCCAGCAGCAGCACCAGCCCCAGGTAGCCCAGGCCGGCGGTCCAAACCAATCCCAGGCGCTGGCGCTGCGAGGCGCGGCGCCGGGTTCTTTCCAGCCTCAGCAGCCAGCCGGCCAGGGGCAGCACCTGCATGGCGTGCAGACCGAAGAAGTGCGGCACGCGCAGGTCGCCGCCGGTGGTGCTCCAACCCAGCAGAGGGCAGGCCCGGGCCGCCATCGGCCACGCCGACGCTGTGAGCGCCCGACAGCGGCAATCCGGCCCCGTCACGGGCAGCCTGCAATTGCGCCGCGTTGGGTGACGTCATCAGGAAGGCTGCCATCATGCCCACAAAGGAGACCAGCACACCCAGGCGCAAACCCCAGGCAAAGACCGGGTCGGGCATGCGCTGGCGGATGAGGGCGATGGCAGCCAGCAGGGTGCAGATCGAGACGACGGTGATGAAGCCGCCCATCAGGCTGAAGACAGCCGCATCGAACGGCGTGCCAACGTTGAAGTGGCTGCTCGCGCCGCGCACGACCTGCATGGCGATCAGGACGGTCTCCACCAGCAGGCCAAAACCGGTCAGACCGGCGACCCACCGCACCAGCCGGGCGCGGCCCTGGATGAAGCTCAGCAGCCAGATAAAGGTGGCGCTGTAGATGCTGATCGAGATGGCAAACTTGAGCGGCTTGATCCAGGCCGGGGCGCCGGTGATGAGGCGAGGATCGACCAGCGCTGCGACAAGGAAAAGCGGGATGAGGGCCAGGTTGGCCAGACCGGCCAGGCGTCAGGAGCGGGCTGAACGACCAGGCGCGGCGCAGCAGGCCGGTTGAATTGCTTACGCTCAGGGATTTGGCGAGGGTGGTCATGAGTAAATCTCCTTTTCTGATACATGCTGTCTTTGCGAGCGCTCTTTGCTGTTGCCCAGAACGGAGCGAAGGGAAGCAATCTCGATTTTTGCACCGCCAACCTGGAGCGGTCGGCTTTTAAGAATAAAACCATCTTCAGTATCCAAACATTGTTCGGCAATAACAGCCAAAAAAAAGAGAAGCCTTGCCTCTCATGGCGCTTGCAGGCCGCGCATGAAGTTTAAAAGCGCCTGGTAGTCGACGGCGGCCAGATCGACCGGGTACTGGCGCAGGGCAGTGATGCGCAACATGGCGATGCCGTGCACCAGCGTCCAGGCGGCGTAAGCCATCTCGTCCAGGCCGAAGCCTGGGCGCAGGCGGTAGACGCCCTGCTCGATGCCGCGCTGGATGGACTGCACCAGGATGCCGTAGGCTGAGCCTTCCTGCCGCATGGCGGCCTTGACGGCCTCTTCGGGCAGTCCGGCGATCTCAGGCGGCGGGGCGACGGTGAACATCAGCAGGAAGTAGTCGGGGTGCTCCAGGGCAAAGCGGATGTAAGCCATGCCGATCTGGAAGAGGTGCTCGGGCGGCGGCAGGTCGAGATCCGCCTGGCGCATGGCCTCGAACAGATAGCCCTGCCCTTCGGCGCACACCGCGGCCACGATCTCCTCTTTGCTGGCGAAATACTCGTACAGCCCGGCGGCGCTGTAGTCAATGCGCTCGGCCAGCAGGCGCATGGAGAGGGCGGCGGGGCCTTCTTCGGCGATGATCTGGCGGGCGGCATCCAGGATGGCCTGGCGGGTGCGTTGGCGGCGTTTGGTGCGGGTGGTGGGCATGTTGATACTGAACCTTTATCGAAATCTGAACAATGTTCGATATTATAGGGGTGTTTGGGGTTTTGTCAAGGAGGATTTTTTCACTGTTGATGAACCGGGAACCGGATGCAGCTTCACAGCAGGAGTACCAGCCGCTGCTGCATGCCAACCCGGAGCTGTTCGAGACGAAGCTGTTCATCCCGCTGGTGCAGCGCTAACGGGAGAAGGCCGTATAACGCAGAAAATCCCTCCAAAATGAAGGAAGGATGTTTGCGCGCCCGAAAGTGAAGTGGGCCTGGATGGGTTCGAACCACCGGCCAAACGGTATCCGTATGGACCCAACCGGAGACCGCGTTTACCGAAAATTAAACTCTTCAAAATGGATCTTTTCGGGGCGCACGCCTTTCAGGGCGAGCTGCCGCACGATCGCTTCGGTCAGGGCGACCGGGCCGCAAATATACACTTCCACCCCCGCCAGGGGGCCGCACTCAGCCTCGATTTTCGCCGCATCCAGACGCCCGCCCGTATTGGAGAAAACCGGGTGGAATCGAAAACTCGGGTAACGGGCCGCGGCCGAGCGGAACTCATCCAAAAACAAAGCCTCCTGCTCGGTGCGCACGCTGTAGAAGAAATCGATTTCGAAATCCAGGCTCCCGCCAAAATCGCGCACCCAGCTCAAAAAAGGGGTCAGGCCAATCCCGCCGGCAATCCAGACCTGCCGCCTCGCGCCGGTCTTGTAATCGAACATGCCGTAACTGCCGTCGATCCTGGCATCCACACCCGCCTGGAGACCGGCGTGCAGATCACGGGTGAAATCGCCCGATGATTTGATCGTCAGCTTGAGCGGCTCCGTCGCCGGGGCGCTGCTGATGGTAAACGGGTGCATCTCCTTGAGCTTCTTTTCCCCCGGGAAGCCGATGAACAGGAACTGCCCGGCGCGGAAGGGCATGCGCCTGTCTTGCGGCAGCAAGGTGACCTCAACCACCGAGCCGCGCAGCCGCTCCACCCGCTCGACCCGGTAGCTGAAGTGCTGCTTCAGGCGGCCCTGGAGCAGCTCCTTGTAAAGATAAACCGCCGCGCCAAAGAGCACAATGGGGAACACGTACAGGCGCACCAGCGGGGTGCGGTGGATGAGCAGCACATCCATCCCCATGAAATGGAAGATGCCCAGGATGAAAAAGGCGCCGGTCAGGCGGTGGACCTGGCGCCAGACGTGGTAGGGCAGGCGCAGCATGCGTCCCCAGAAGGGGATCCTGGGAGCCAGGGCCAGCCCCACCGACAGCACCAGGCCGATCAGCGCCAGCTTCCCGATGGTAATGTTGGTCTGAACATCCGGGGTGGTCGTCATGACAAAGAAATGCGCCAGGATCAGAAGGATGGCAAAGATGGCCACGTTTTTGTGGGTCATGTACATCTTGTCGAGGCCGCCAAAATAGGGCTCGATGAAGCGGGCGCGGGTGGAGAGAATGATCCCGCAGGTCATCAGGAGCACGGCGCTGGTGCTGAGCATCTCACCCAGATACTGGGTCCAATAAGCCGGGCGGCCGTCGTTTTGCGGCGGGAAGACCAGCCACAGAGTCAAATTGAGAGCGACCAACCGATGATGGCGAGATTACCCGTTTTACCCTTTGGCATAGGTTTCCCTTTCGTGGAGTAAACAGGATGGATTATATCCGATCGCAAGATTAAAATTCTGGTCGAAGGCTGATTTAAGTGGGATAATTATTAGGAAAAGCCAATTCTCTTCAAAATTTTCAACTGAATAACGGAGCGTAATCGTGGTTTTATTCACGAACTCATGGATTGCCTGTCTTGTCTGCGGCAAGCCATTGCAGGGCAGGCAGAAAAAGTTCTGCTCGCGAGCGTGTAAAAACTAAGACCTGCAAAGTTATGAAGCTCAAAAACGGCGTGGATTGGCTCGCAAATTGGAACTGATAACGCAGGCAGGTGGAAAATGTTCGCAATGCGGCTACCAGAACAACCTGGCAGCGTTAGATTTCACCACACGGATGGAACTGATAAAGACTTCAAGCTCGATATGCGTTCCTTATCGAACAGGACTTTTCAATCTGTCCAGGCGGAAATAGAGAAGTGTGTCTTGCTGTGCGCCAACTGCCACGCGGAAATTCATAATCCCCATCTTGTTCTAGAAAATTACAAAAAAACTCCGCCAAAACGGAGTTTTCTTGAGTGGGCCCGGATGGGTTCGAACCATCGACCAAACGGTTATGCATCCCGCTGCAGCTTTCGCTGCCTCTGGCAAGTTTGCGGGCTGGACTATCCCTTCGCCCCGGTGGGGCGCCTGCCGTCTAGTCTCTACACCTTCCCCGCTTACGGGGCTTGGCTCGGGATTACCATGCCGGTCTTGCCGGTTTAGGCTTCCCCGAATTTGACAGGATTCACCCGGCGGTTGCTCGCCGGGCAGCCCGGTGCAGTGAAATCACTGCTACAAGCCGTCCGCTCTGCCGCTGAGCTACGGGCCCTTCGGGGGCAATTATACCTAAATATTTACCATCCGGCGGTCTTTGGTCAGAAGTTGACGGCTGCAATGGCTTTCTCATGTTTCTTTGATCGTTCAGGGCATCAGGCATGTCTTTGCGAACCCGGCGTTCCTTGCCGGGTGAAGCCCAATTGAGGATTGCCGTAATCCGCAGGATTGCCGCAATTCCCCGGCTGGTCAGGGGGCTGCTTCACCGCTAAGAACGGCGGTTCGCAGTGACATTTACAATCCTGTGACAGTCATACTCCGATTCGTGGGGCAATTGACAGTTGATTCAATGCGGGGTATAACCGGATGGGCGGTCGTATCACCATGAACGACCCAGATTCACATCGGGGAGGCTGACCATGTTCGAGCTGCCGGAGATCATCACCCTTGCCGCGCAGATGAATACGGCCCTGCAGGGCAAGGTGGTGAGCAGGGGCGCTATTGGGCAACAGCCCGCACAAGTTCGTGTGGTACAACCGCACGCACGCCGAATTCGAGGCGCTGACCCGCGGCAAAACCATCGGGGAGGCGCGCCCGCACGGCCGGTGGCTGCTGCTGGCAATGCAGCCCGGCTATGTGCTGGTGCTGGGCGAATGCGGCGGCAGGCTGCTCTACCATGCGCCGGGTGCGGCGCTGCCCGCCAAATACCACCTGTGCCTGGGCTTCGAAGACGGCTCGCATCTATCGGCAACCACCCAGATGTGGGGCGCCATGGAGCTGTACGAGCAGGGCCAGGAACAAAACCGCCAGTATATCAAAGATATGCGCACCACCCCCGCCGACCCCGGGTTCACCTTCGATTACTTTTGCAGCCTGATCGATGAGGTCACCCGGGGTGAGGAAAAGAGCGCCAAGGGCTTGCTGACCCAGGACCAGATCATCCCCGGGCTGGGCAACGCCATCGCGCAGGATATCCTCTTCCGGGCGCGCCTGCATCCCCGCCGCCCGGTCCATGAACTTAACCGGGGCCAAAAGCAAGCCCTGTACACCGCCATCGTGGACACGGTCGCTGAAGTCACCCGAAGTGGCGGGCGCTATGACGAAGTCGATCTGTACAACCAGCCGGGCGGTTACATCCGGCTGATGGACAAAAACGCCGCCGGCCGCCCCTGCCCGGTCTGCGGGACGCCGGTTGAGAAGATCCAGTACCTGGGCGGGGCATGTTATTTCTGCCCGAGTTGCCAGAAGTGAACGGTCCAGCTCATATCGTGATTCCACCATCCAGGAAAGGCCAAACATGAACGATACCTTCCCCACCCTCACAGCCGCCGTCGTCCAGGCTGCGCCCGTGCTATTTGACCGGGAGGCCACGCTGGCCAAGACCTGCCGCCTGATCCAGGAAGCCGCCAGCCAGGGCGCAAAATTGATCCTCTTCCCGGAGGCTTTCATCCCGGCTTACCCGCGCGGGCTGAGCTTCGGGGCGGTGGTCGGCAGCCGCAGCGCCGCAGGGCCGCCAGCTCTGGCAGCGCTACTGGGCCGGCGCGGTGGAGGCGCCCGGGCCGGCAACCGAAATCCTGGGGCAGGCCGCCCGCCAGGCCGGGGCGTATGTGATGGTGGGCGTGATCGAACGCGACCAGGAAAGCAGCCGCGGCACGCTGTACTGCACCCTGCTGTACTTCGGGCCGGACGGCGCCTACCTGGGCAAACACCGCAAGCTCAAACCCACCGCTTCCGAGCGGCTGATCTGGGGGGAGGGCGACGGCAGCACGCTGACCGTCATTCAAACCGAGTACGGGCGCATCGGCGGGTTGATCTGCTGGGAAAACTACATGCCCCTGGCGCGCATGGCGATGTACAACCAGGGCGTGGATATCTACCTGGCGCCCACCGCCGATTCACGCGACACCTGGCAGGCCACGCTGCGCCACATCGCCTGCGAAGGGCGCTGTTTCGTGCTGGGCTGCAACCAGTACGTCACGCGGGACATGTACCCGGGTGACCTGGAAATGCTGGAAGAGCTGGAGAGCCAGCCCGAGGTGATGTGCCGGGGCGGCAGCGCCATCGTCTCACCGGTGGGCGAAATCCTGGCCGGCCCGCTCTTCGATCAGGAGGGCATCCTGCTGGCAGACCTGGACATGAGCGCGGTGGTGCGCGCCCGCTTCGACTTCGATGTCACCGGGCATTACGCCCGCCCGGACGTCTTTGAATTCAAAGTGCGCCGGGGCGGTGGATGATATAAATCATCCAGGGCTATTTACCGGCTGGCGGTAAATAGCCCTGGATTGTCAGGAGCGGGCGATGGGATTCGGACCCACGAATAGTAGCTTGGAAGGCTACTGCCTTACCACTTGGCGACGCCCGCATTCTCGGCCGATCTGAATGGCATTCTGGATCTGGCGAGTGATATTTTACCACATGGAAAGATAATAACGCTTTATGCAGGTACTGTTTTCGCCTATCTATTTTGGGATGGATGGGACGCTGCGCTGCATGCCTACTCAGCCAGGAAGGCGTTTACCTCTTCCAGGAAGTGCTGCCAGGCCGGTTCGCTCTCTAAAAGGATGTGGTTTTTGCTCTTGAGCGGGACAAGGCGAGCGTTGGGGATCGTAGCTGCCATCAGGCGGCCCTCCTCAAAGGGAACGCGCAGCTCATCTCTGGCGTGCAAAACCAGGGTGGGCTGGGTTACCTGCCTGGCCAATTCAAGCACGTCGATGTGCTGAAAGGCGCCGACGATCTTCGCCGCAATCTCCGGCGAGGTGGTAATGCGCTGGAGCTCGTTGGAAAAGCATGCAGCTGTTCTGGCGTCCCTTCTGGGAGGAAGAGCATTGAAAAGACCTGCCGGAAGGCAGGGTGTTCCTGACCCCAACCGATCTTAATCAACTGGATCATCAAATCCAGCTCTTCCCTTTGCTCAGGAGTCAGGGCGCGGTGCAACCGGCCGCGCAGGTAGCCGCCATACAGGATCAGACGGCTGACCTTCTCTGGATGCCGCACGGCGTAAGCAATGGCAATCGAAGCTCCCTGGGAGATGCCCAGCAGTGGAAAGCGCTCCAGCCCCAGGGCATCGACCACCGTCTCAAGATCCAACACCCAGGCATCGAGTGAGAACTCCCGGACGTTCCAGTCCGAAAGCCCGCAGCCGCGCTCATCGTAACGAACCAGGGTGTGGTTGCTGGCGAGGCCGGTCAGCCAGTGGCGCCACACCGGGCTGTTCCAGTCATACTCCAGGTGGCTGAGCCAGTTGGCGGCTTTGACCAGCACCGGCCCCTGACCGACGACGCCGTAAGCCAGACGCACTCCGTCCGCAGCGGTGCAAAAGCGGATGGTTTGGGTGAGCGCAGGTTGGCCCGTGAGCAGATCTCGACCGCGATAGATCTCCCCATGCCCACCTGAAGCCAGCAATTCTTCCTGCACATAACGCACACCTGGGGTGAAGCTGCCAGTTTGGGGCAGCGATGGCTTTGGCCTCCCCACCCCACCGGGCTGCGCTAACTGCCTCATCTTGATCGCTTCGTGCAGCGCCCTGGTCTCTTCGTCTGGCTCGATGTTTAGCTCTTCCCGCAGAGTGCGCTGGCACTCCTGAAATTGCCGCAAAGCCGCGGATTGCTGGCCTGACCAGGCATAAAGCTGCATCAGATGGCGGTGCGCCGGCTCGTGCAGGGGATCTAAAGACAACCAGCGGCGGGCATAAGGGATCGCTTGCCCGTATTCCCCCCGGGTGACAAGGCATTTAATCAACTCCTGCAGGGCGCCCGCCAGCGAGCGGCGCAGCTCTTCAGCCTGGAAGAACTGCCAATCATCAAACCTGGGGGCGTCAGGCAGAGTGAACCCGGCCATGAAGTCACCGTGAACCATTTCCACGGCGCTCTTGAGACCCTCCAGGTTCTGGCCGCACCGGCCATCCTGGTAATGGGTTTGTTCCCGAGAAGCTTTCACCTGATCTTGAAAAGCAGCCACATCCAGCCAGAGCCCGGCTTGTGGGTTCAACCCCACCTGCTGGCGGTCGATCACCAGAGCACCCTCACCCAGGCTGTCTTTCAGGCGAGAAAGCTCCCGGCGCAGGTTCGCCAGGGCGCTGGACTGGTCGTTCTCGGGCCAGAGAAGGGTTGCCAGTGTCTCGCGGCTGTGGGGCCGGCCTGTAACTGCCAGGTAAGCCAGCAGGGCTAACGTTTTGCGGCGTTGAACTGGCAGGGGTGCTGCGTCTCGTTCAAGATGAGGGGCGCCTGACAGTCTCAAACGAAGCATGGACATGCCTCATTTTACCTGAATTCCGACAAAATTTCCCCAATTTCTTTTTATTTCGCCTCAATGAGACGCCAGGTGGGACGCTTGCGAGGGCGTTGAGGGGACGGCCGATCTGTATACTGCGTACAGTTGAAATAAAACATTTTGGAGGTACAGGAGAAACGGTATGGAAACGCGAAAATTTACAGCCCTATTTCTGTGTAACTTTGCCATATTATTTGTCGGTTTTGGTGTCTTCCCCTTGTTGCCGGTCTATGCTGCCGAATTCGGTGCAACCCCTAGCCTGATTGGCGTTTATCTGGCCCTGACCTACCTGGCGATCACCCTGGGCAACCTGCTGACCGGCTGGGTGTCTGGGCGCGCATCGCGCAAGGCTGTCTTTGTGGCGGCGGGAATGATTGGCGTGCCGGCCTTATTCCTGCTCGGGCAGGCAACGGCTTTGTGGCAGGTGGTTGTCTTGACCAGCGTGGTGTGGTTCACTGGCGGCGTTGGTCTGTCGCTGGTGAGCGTTTTCATTGGTCTGCACGCTGACGAAGGCCACCGTGGCAGGTGGTTCAGTTTGATCGCCCTCACCAACCCGCTGGCTGCCATCATTGGCGGCTCTGTTGTGGCCTGGCTGGTGGCCTGGAAGGGTTACGCGACGATGTTCGCTGCATCAGGGCTGGTGTATGCCCTATGGCCGCTGGTGGGATTTTGGGAAGTGCAGGATAAGCCGGTAACCAGAACAGCCAGCCCGGAAACAATCCGGTCATCCAACCTCAGCCAGGGTAAGGGCTACCATTGGCTCCTATTCGCTGTGCTGCTGTCTGGCTTGACCGTCAGTGTCGTTCGGATGGGATTATCGCTCTCGATGGAAGCGATCCATTTTTCTCCGGCGGTCATCGCAGGCACCAATGTGGCCGGCGGCCTGGTCACCATCCCGGTTCTATTGGGTTTCGGGGTGCTCTCAGATCGCCTGGGACGCAGGTTGTTCCTGGTCGTAGGGTTCTTATTGGCAGCTCTGAGCGGGGTGATCCTTGCAACAGCCGGGGAGTTATGGCATTTCTGGGTTGTGGCGTCAGCCGTGCTGGTTGCCCGCAGCATCACCGGATCGCTGGCATCCGCCCTGGCGACAGACATCCTGCCGCCGCACGAGCTGGGTCGCAAATTGCCCTGGCTGGGTACGATGACCTGGGTTTCGGGTGTATTAGGCTTTGCGGGCGCTGGATTTATGATCGATACCTTCGGGGCGAACAATCTTTACCGGATTGCCGCATTTCTATCGCTGGTTGCGGTTGGTTTTATCGGCGTTCTGTCAGGACAACACAAGGCAGCAGCGGCAAAACGTACCAGGGAGCAATTGGATTGCCTCACACCTTCTGCAGAGATGAAGTAAGATATTCTGGGGCAAACCGCCTCATTTTGTTCTAAAATCTGTCATCAAGCATGACAGAACAATTATTGTTATTGAGGCTCTCAACCAGGAACCGTCATCATTTCCGAGGTATGCAAATGAATAACGATCACGCAAAATATCTAAGAGCTGCTTTTGAAGTCGCACATCATGCCGCGTGAGAGGCAACCACCCCTTTGGAGCTGTGTTGGTGGACGAAAGCGGTCAAATCCTTATGGAAGCCGAAAACACGGTGATCAGCGCGAATGATCCCACCGGGCACGCAGAGCTCAATCTAATTCGTAAGGCATCTGAGAAGTTTAATGGCGAGTTTCTCGGAAGATGCGCACTATACGCCAGCACAGAGCCATGTCCGATGTGTGCTGGCGCAATATTTTGGGCAAACGTGCGCAAAGTCGTTTTTGGCCTGGGCGAGAAAAGCTTGTACGAGATGGTCGGGTTTGAATCTGAGGAAGTGCTCTATCTACCTTGTCGCGATATCTTCAGCAGCGGGCATAAGCCAATCGAAATCATAGGGCCGATGCTCGAGGATGAGGCGCGTGAGGCTCACCAAGGTTTCTGGAAAACGGACTGAGCCATCCTGGCTTCCCCCGCCTCCTTGCCTGCGAGGCCAGGAGCTCGAGCGCCTGTTATCAGCGGCTCGCCTGTTCGCCTAGGTGGAAAATGGACGCGTCAGCTCCAGCTTCAGGCGCATCTTGACATCTTTATCCACAAACAGCGAGCCGTGGTACTGCTGCACCGGGTGGATCTCGCTGCCCTCCAGCACCGTGCTGTACTCGAGGATGGTTGAATCGCCGTTCGGCTCCGTGCGGTAGTCAACCTTGGTGATCGTTCCGGCGGCATTCTTCTGGATCGACAGGCTGGCAATTGTCTTCAATCCATAGCCAAAGATCGAGACAGCCGGGATGCTGGAGCGCAGGCCCAGTTCGCGGCGGAATTCGCGCCCGGCGCGCAGCAGCGGGCGGTACTGCTCGGGCAGCCAGCTCTCATCCTCCAGGAAGTTGACTTTCGTCCCACCGGCATTGACCTGCAGCGGATAGGTCGGCAGGATCTGGTAGCTGGCGGGGAAGGTCATGGAAACCTGGCGCAGGCGCTCGCCCATAATCCCAAAGGGCAGCAGCTCGGGTGCGCTGAGCAGGCTGGTGAGGGCCTGTATCACGCCGCGATGCGGGCCGCCCATCAGGATCACACGCTCAACGCGCCCCTTGCCTCCCAGGCGCTCGATGTAATAGCGGCTGACCATGGTGCCCAGGCTGTGGGCGATGATCACCAGCGGCTGGGTACGCGGCAGGCTCTCAACCAAAGCACCCAGATGGCGCGCCGAGGTGCGCACATCCTGGCGCCAGTCGTAGGGGAACTCGAAGAAGTCGACCCCCCGCTGGTAACCCAGCGATTCCACCAGATAATCACCCAGGCGGTTGTACTGGTCCAGCTTGATTAAGTTGGGGACGATCACAACCTGATCTAAAATTTTGCGCGGCTCAAGCGGCAGGGGGTACTTCAGAATCTCCGGGTTGGTGAAGAGCGCTTTGACATTGGGGAAAATGCACTCGCTGCCGCGCCACAGCTCGCTGCCCATCAATCCCGGCACGAAGATCACGATCCGCCGGCCCTGGCTTTTCGGCAGGCTGACGTCGGCCATGGTGAGCGATTCTTCTTCGAAGCCGCTTTTGAAGATCAGCGAGGCGTCGCCTATCTTGAATTCATCGCCTTCTTGCAAAATGAGCTGGTCGACACGCGCCTCGCCGTGCCAGGTTCCATTGGTCGAGCCCAGGTCGCGCAGCACAAAGATACCGCCTTTGCGCTGCACTTCGGCGTGATTGCGGGAGACCCTGGGGTGCTCCAGGACGAGCTGGTTGGCGTCGGTGCGGCCAATGCTGAGCGTATCGATCATCACCTAACAGCACCTCCCAGGTGCGGCGCGGCGTCACCACCACCAGGCGCGGCTGGTTGGTTTCATTGATGGCGACGGGCAGCACCTCTTCATCCAGGGCTTTATCCAGATCGGCTTCCACATCAATGAGCGTCAGGCCGCCTGCCGGGGCCGGCCTCACCAGCTCATAACGAAAGCGAAAGCCGCCCAGGGTGATCAAATCGCCGGGATGCAAGAGCATCCGCTCGACGCGCCGGTCATTCAGATAGCTGCCGTTGGAGGAGCCGAGATCAACCAGGGTGCAGCCGGCCGGGCTGCAATCCAGGTGGGCGTGGCTGCGGGAGATGCGGTTATCGGAGAGGATGATGTCGTTGGTGGTGGCGCGGCCCAGCGTAACACGTGATTTGCCCAGCTCATATTCCTGCTCCGGGCCGCCATCGGAAAGCAGGATGAGTTTCCCAAAACTTTGTTCCATGCCAAACCTCGTTCAAACTCAGGGCAGCGCAAAACAGTTGCCGCTGCCAACAATCACTGAATGATCCGGATTGGCCACCAGCGCGCACAACTGTGCAGCGCCCTGCGGCCGGTCTGCCTCGGCATAGCCTGTGAAAGGAGATGCCCCTCCGAACATCAGGCGGTTGCCGATATTGGCCGCGCCCACCTGGTCGGCGGTAAAAATATCAAAGAAGAAGTGGATATGCGTGCCGGGCAAGGCCGGGGTGTATCCATTGGTGGTGAATTCTACCACATATCGGCCCTGGGCATCGATGGTGATCCCCGTAATCTGGACAGACATGCCGGCCGCGCTGCCCTCGGGCGCCGGCGGGACTTCAGCCAGCGGCAGGGTGCTCAGGTCGCCGGAGAAGTCGGAGCGGCTGCGCTGCAGCCAGCAGGTTTGACCCGGGTTTGCAGGGTTTTCCACCGTCCACCAGGCTTCATCGGGTGAGATGCCAGCCACCAACAGCACCTGCCCGGCGCTGAGTTGGGTCAGGACGGGGTAAGCCGGGCCGGGGCCAGCCAGGCAGGGATCATCGAAGATCGGTACGGCAGCATTCACGTCCGGAAGGATAAAGCAGTTGCCGGAATCCGGTATGACGCTGTGATTGGAATTCGCCACCAGGATGCACATCTGGGTGGCTGAGGCCGGCCGGTCCGATGAACGGTACTCGTCGAACGGGCGCGGGCCGCCGTACAGTTTCCAGGGGCCTTTGCCCGGAGTGCCCGCCTGTTCTTGAGATACTGTGTTGAAGAAGAAATGCACATGCTGGCCGGGCAGCTTCTCGGTGTACTCAAAGGTCTCGTAATCCACCACATAAAAACCCTGGTCATTGACCGTGATGGCGTTGATGCGAGAATAGGGCACACCGACCGGGATGGTAGGGGTGGGAGACAGGGTAATTGTGGGCGTGGCGGTTGGCGGCGAGGTGGGGGTAATGGTGGGGGTAAGCGTAGCGCTGGGCGGGGCAGTTGCAACGGCTGCCTGCGCCGCCTGGGTAGCAGCGGGGGTGATGGTTGGCGTTGCCTGAGCAGGAGGGATGTTGGAATTTCCGGCCCCGGGCAGTATAAGGAATAATGCAATAACGATCACTACGGCTGCAGCGGCGATGCCGCCCCACATAATCAGGTTAGGGCGAGGCCGGGCAGGCGCAACGGCTGATGGCGAGGCGGCAGATGGAGTTACTGCCGGCGGCAAGGCCGGACCGCCAGCCGCTGCCGCAGGCTGGTAGGCCTGGAGGGTGCCATCGAACGCATCCTGCCCTGCCGCTGGGGCAGGCTGGGGAACCCAGGCAGGGGCGGTTGCTTGTGGGGCGGGTTCGGATGGCGTTGGAGAAGCGCCGGTGCGGTTCCGAAGCAGGCGCCGGGAGCGGCGCAGACAGCGGCGCGCCGCCCGTATCCACTGTTGACCGGGGCGTCTGCGGGGCAGCCTGGTCGGCCAGGGTGGCAGCCGGGGCGGCGCTGCTGAGAGAAGCCAGCACGCCACGCAGTGCGGCGGCAAAATCCGCCATGGATGCATAACGGTCGTCGCGGTTTTTTGAAAGCGCCTTTTCGATGACCGCCACCAGCCCGGGGGGCACATCAGGACGCAGCTGACGCAGATCGGGCAGCGGGTCATTGAGGTGCATCATCATCAGCGTCATCGCCAAATCGGCTTCGAAAGGCGGGCGGCCGCTGACCGCCTCAAAGAGCGTGACGGCCAGGGAGTACTGGTCGGAGCGCGGATCCGGCATCTCGCCGCGGATCAATTCTGGCGGCAGATACAGGGCAGTCCCGATCACGGCGCCAGTGGCTGTGTGTTTCTCGCCGCCGGTGATCTTGACGATGCCAAAGTCCATCAGGATGGCCTGGTTGTGGACATCGATCATGATGTTGGCCGGCTTGATATCGCGGTGCACCAGGCCGCGCAGGTGTGCAGAGCCGGCGGCATCGCAAATATTGACGATATAGCCGATGACTTCATTCAGCGGCATGCGCCGGTTGGTCCGATTAAACCTGCGCATGCGCTCTTGCAGCGTCTCGCCGGCCACGAATTCCTGCACCATGTAGTACAGATCGTTATCGTGATTGAAGTCAAAGACCTGGACGATGTTCGGATGCCGGAGCTTGGCGACAGCCGCGGCTTCTTCTTCGAAACGCACCACAAATTTGGGATCATCAGCCAGATGAGCGTGGATCATCTTCAACGCCACCACGCGCTTCAAATTGGGGTCATACGCTTTGTAAACAGCCGACATACCCCCCTGGCCAAGGATATCATCTATGCGGTAACGTCCACCCAGAGTTTGTCCGATCCAACTCGGACGGGTCATAGAATAGTCCTCCCGGTAATGAACTTTCAATTAAAGAGTAATATTACTAAAGATGTGTGGATTATATCTTACCAAAAGTGGGTGTCAAGGAGATGCGTATTTTAAGTTGGCTTAAGCGTCGAGGAGCATTCATTCAGCTGATCAAAGGATGGCGCCAGGCGTGTTGTTGGATTCCCCTGATCTCATTTTTGAGCGCATATCGCATGCGTCGCACAAATATTGACAAATTTCAGGCGCCCATCTTCGGCTGAGATGATATAACTGGCGTCCTCAACCGCCGGCAGGCTTGTGCCAAAGTAGTGGTTGAAAATCAACCGGAAGCTGTTTACCGGGGTTATCGAAGACGGTATCGTACCACTCGCATCCATGCCGGGCAGATAGTATGCATTCAGGATGGGATAGAGCAATTTCATTCTTTCTTCTTCGGTGGGCTGCAGGTTGCCATAGGCCCGGCTGCTGTGATCCCCCTGCAGGATGATGATCGGTTGTGGATCGCTCTTCCTGAGAATTTCGTCAATCACATTCAGGGCCAGCTTGTTCATGTAAATCACCTGGTCACGGTACATTTCCGGCTTCCAGGGCTCGGTGGAAACGCCGTCCAGCAGCGTATAGGGGTCAACGCCGATCCTTTTCTCGCCGTTCGGGCCGAAGACATAAGGCGCGTGCGGGGAAAGCACATGGGCATAAATAAAATAATTGCCATCCTGGTCGGCAAATTTTGGAAGGTTGGAAAGTGCGTATTGTATTCTCAAACGGTGATCATCGAACATGGACTGCATGGGAACATAGTCTTTGCCCTGCAGGTTCAGGTAAATTTTCCCGAGGGTGGTATCCAGCAGCATCAACTCAAAGGCAGCCTGGGGATTAAAATCGCTCACATCCGCCGATTTTTCAAAATGATCCGCCGATTTTAATACTGATCCGCTTATAACCATTGTCAAAATTGACAATTTGATAGTCCAGACTTTTCAAATAAGCGCTGACCCGGTTTTGCTGAACCAGAACACTCAGAGCATCCTTCAACACTTCTTCGTCGGTGATCGGTTCACCCTGATTGATGTTCTCCAAAAACGGAGTGATATGGGTCATGTTCAAAGCAGACGAAATCGAATAAACCGTTTCGGCGTAGTTCGAGCGGCTGACTTTTGCAATATAGAAGCCTCGATCTTCCAGGGCCTGGATGAACTCAGAGTTATCATAGCCGTACAACTCCTGGAGGACATCCTGGCGGGTGTATCCATCCAAAATAATGTAATAGATATCAGGCAGCGCCTCTTTGGCGGGAGTTTCCCCGGCCTGCAATTCGTAAACGCCGCTGCTCCGCCACAGTTGTTCGTTCAAACCATCGATCCTGGCGTCAACCTTCGAGTAATCGTTGGAATATGTGTACATCGTGTATAGCGGAAACACAATCAGGATGGCTCCAACAATGTTTAAATAATTGGACAGGGTTGCGCAATCCTTCAGCCGGCGGAGAACCCAATAGGAAAGGAAAACAAACAACAATACCCAGGCTACCAACAGGATGATACTCAGGCCCTGCGAATCCGGCAGTTACTTTACTCATTAAGAGATCGAGATGACCATACAAGAAAAACATCATCACCGCCAGGGTCACCAGCAGGGCTGCGCGAAACGGTCGTGCACCACCCGGCGGAGAGCGAAAGCCAGCAAACTCACGACCAGCAGGGATATCACCAGGGAGCGGATTGCCGCGAAACCCACATGGGCGATGTTTTGTGACAATGGCGCCAGAACGGCGTAGATGGCAAATAAAAATGGATGCAGGATCAAACTGCTTTTGGTTTTTGGCATAGACCATCCATTATTGCGAGCCGCCTGGATATTGTGCCTGGAGCAGATCGGTAACATCAATAAAGTCGTAGGGTTTGTAAACGTACGTATAATAAGCTTTGTTCTCGAGCAGCGGGTAATCCAGGCCAAAATATTGGGTCAGGAGCAGCCGAAAGGTGTTGACCGGCGTCATATCGGGCGATAGGCGTTCGTAGTTCTGGTCGTAGAAATAATAGGCATTGAGAATAGACATTCTTTCACGGATATCCGTATTTTCCAGGTTGTTCCAATCCAACTGCAAGCCTGGCCCGTGATCTCCCTGGATAATCACAATGGCGGGGCGCCCCTCCTGGCGAAGAATTTTTTCTAACTCGGGGATCAGGCTTGTGGTAAGGTAGGCAGCCTGGTCGCGGTAACCCTGAATGAATCGATCTCGTTCGGCTCCCACCAACACTTTATCCACATAATTAAAAGTAAACCTGCGGTCTTGCGGGGCCGGTTCGCCATTTGCAGAAAACACGAATGGAGGGTGCGGGGCCATCAAGTGAGCAAAAACGAGTTGGGGACGAGCCGGGTCCGGGCGCCGGTACAGGTTGCCGAGCATAAAGCGCAGGTGATCCCGGTGCAAATCAAAGAGAGACCGTCCTGTGACGATGCGGGCCAGGTCGGGAAGCGGTGTAATCCCCAGCAGCTCACTTTGATACCCGCTGAAGACCCAGGCCTGCGGGGAAAGATACTCATCGGCGCTGGAAATATCGGTTAAATCGTATTCGTCTGCAAAAGTAACCACCTGGTAGCCATATGATCTGAGGATGGCGAACAATCGATTCTGCTCAACCATGATTTCGAGCGGCAAGGTATCGCTTACCTCTGCACCCCATTGACCCAGATCATCCAGGTACATAAAGTTCAAAGAAGAAGCCAGCGATAACTCCGTCCAGGCATAATTGGATTGGCTTTGCGAGGCGATGTAGAAACCGGCCTGATCCAGATAGGAATAAAACCCGGATAAATCGGCCTGATAGTATTGTTCTAAAATATCCTGCCTGCCAAAGCCATCCAGGATAATGTAATAAATATCCGGTAGATTCCCCGGGGCTGCCTGGCTTGCCGGATGACCGGCCTGGGCTGATGCCGTTTTCCATTCAGCGACGAAATTTTCAATCTGGCCCGCCGGCCGGCGCAATGTATTACGGATTAAATTCCCCACCACCAGGGTGACGGCGATGACGGCCACCACGTTCAGATATTTGCTGGCAAAGCGCAAATCCTTTGGGTATTTAAAGACCACCCACAGGGCAAACAGCAAGAACGCCGCCCATAGGGCCAGCCAGAGCGTATCTGAGAAATCGCCTCGCAGGAGGTAATCCGCCTGGTCCAACAAACCCAACTGGGATGCAACGAAAGAGGCCGAGTTTCTGACATGGCCATAGGAAAAGAAAAGCACACAAAACAATCCAGTCAGCAAGGCCGATTTGTGAATATTGTTGGTTAATCGGTGGAATACAAACCAGATCAGGAGCACCAGAAGCACAATCACCGCCAGGGCCCCGGCTAATTCCCGGAAACGAAGCTGGTCCATATTGAATACGTACAACGCCAGCGCAGGATAGATGGCAATCAAAACGGGGTAGATCAAATTGAGACGCTTGCGCTGGATGATTTCACGCATGGTGTGGATTGGGGGCAAGCAAATCACAGGGATAAAATGTTTGTGCCGGCATCAATAGGATAGGCTGCAAGTATTGTAATCCAAGTGCCCGGCAGTATATCGTTCCTGGCGTTTACAAATTTGTTATGCACTGGCCTTGAATTTGAAAAACCCTCTTGACAGGTTTGTTTTCGCATAGTATCCTATGACTATACTAACTTCTATAGAGACACTATACTTTCAATAAATCCTATGCGACTATCCAAACGCGGTGAATACGGCCTGCGGGCCATGATCGACCTGGCAACCTGGAGATCAGAAAACGGCGTCATCCAGATCAAAGAGATTGCCCAGCGCGAGAAAATTCCAGCCAAATTTCTGGAGCAGATCCTGCTCAGCCTCAAAAACGCCGGGCTGCTCAACAGCAAGATGGGCATCGGTGGAGGCTACCACCTGGCCAGACCCGCCGATCAGATCACCCTGGGCCAGATTGTACGGGTGTTGGATGGTCCCCTGGCGCCCATCCGCTGCGTCAGCCAGATCGCTTATGAGCCTTGCGGCTGCCCGGATGAGCAGACCTGCGGCCTGCGCCTGGTGATGTTCGATGTGCGCAAGGCGATTTCAGATATCCTGGATCAGACATCACTGGCCGATGTCGCACTGCGCGTCGACAAAGTTCGCGGGCTGCTGGAACTGGGCGGCAGTTCCAGTGAATAGGCGGCCGGTTTAGAGAAGAAGAACCAGGGCTCCTCGAGAGTTATATATTTTTACCACTAAAGTATATAACTACACTAGACTTTATAGACTATCGGAATCAACGCCTTTACTCCAAAAGGAGGGAACATGAACACCCAAACCCGTTTTCGAAATATCCTCTCCATTGTTATCTTGGCAGCCCTATTCCTGGCGGGCTGCGGCAGCCCTGCCTCGCCTTCCGGGCAGCAGAACGCCGCCCCGGCGGACACTGAGCTGAAAGGCACCATCGCCGTATCGGGCGCATTTGCGCTCTACCCGATGATGCAGCGCTGGGCGGAAGAATTTGGCAAGCTGCACCCGGACGTATTTTTTGATGTGTCTGCCGGCGGGGCCGGCAAAGGCATGTCGGATGCGCTGGCAGGCGCCGTGGATATCGGCATGGTTTCGCGCGAAGTCACCCCGGAAGAGGAAGCAAAAGGCGCGTACTGGGTGCCGGTCGTCAAAGATGCGGTCTTCCCGATGGTCAATGCCAGCAACCCGGTTCTGCAAGATTTAATGAAGAAGGGCGTCACCCAGGAGCAGTTCATCGGCGTGTATATCACCGGCGAAATCAAAACCTGGGGCCAGCTTGTCGGGCGGCCCGAGATCAGCGATGAAATTCACGTCTACACCCGCTCCGATGCCGCCGGCGCACCCGAGGTATGGGCCAAGTACCTGGGCAACAAAAAGCAGGAAAACCTGCTGGGCGTGGGCGTCAATGCCGATCCCGGTCTGCTGGACGCCGTGATCAAGGATCCGCTGGGGATGGGTTATAACAACCTGGGCTACGCGTACGACAATGCCAGCGGCCTGCCGGTCGCCGGGGCGACCGTGCTGCCCGTCGATCAGAATCAAAACGGCCTGGCTGATCCCGATGAAATCCTGGAAACCAAGGCCGAGGCGGTTGAGATGGTTGCCACAGGCAAATATCCCTCCCCGCCCGCTCGCCCGCTCAACCTGGTGACCAATGGCAAGCCGACCGGACTGGTGCAGGCATTCATCCAATGGGTGCTGGTAGACGGTCAAAAATTCGTCGGCGAGGCTGGCTATGTCACGCTGCCGCCAGACCAGATCCAGGCTGCGCTCGATAAGGTCCAGTAGCATGAATTGGACAAATATTTAGAACAATAGACCTGGCGGGCAATTGCCCATCAGGTCTATCGAATTTATTGACAAAGAACAATGCAGACAGACCTCTCCACTACCACAGGACGGACACGGCAAGGCCAAAAAACGCTTCAGAAGCGGCGGAACAGAGACCAGCTATCCGCAAAGGTCTTCTATCTGCTATCAATACTGCCCCTGCTGCTTGGATTAGCGATCCTGATTGCTTTGATCCAGCGCTCGTGGCCCATCCTGGAAGGCAGGAGCATTGCAGACCTGCTGTTAGGCCGCACCTGGCTGCCCACCCAGGGCCAATTTGGTTTCTACCCTTTCATCGTGGGAACCGTGTGGGTCACCACAGTGGCCATGCTGCTGGCGGTCCCGCCCTGCCTGCTGACCGCCATCTTTCTGGCAGAGTATGCCAGACCTGCACTGCGTTCCATTATGAAGCCGCTGCTCGATTTGCTGGCTGCCATTCCATCTGTAGTTTACGGTGTGTGGGGCATGGTCGCGATTGTGCCGTGGGTGCAGGCGATTGGCCCGAAAATCGACCAGGCGTTGGGATTTATCCCGTTTTTCAACAACAGCAACAACCCGACCGGTTTCAGCATCCTGTCCGGCGGAATTGTGCTGGCGGTGATGGTAGCGCCTTTCATTATCTCGGTAACCTACGAAATTCTGCTCACCGTACCGCACGGGGCGCGGGAGGCTTCACTGGCGGTGGGCGCCACACGCTGGCAAACCATACGCCATGCAGTCATCCCGCAGGCGCTGCCAGGCATCATCGCGGGGGTGGTGCTGGGATCATCGCGCGCCCTGGGTGAGACCATGGCGGTGCTGATGGTGGTGGGCAACGTGGCCAAGGTGCCATCCTCCATTTTTGATGCGGCCTACCCGCTGCCAGCCTTGATTGCCAACAACTACGGCGAGATGATGTCCATCCCGCTCTACGACGCCGCCCTGCTGGGGGCCGCCTTGATCCTCCTGCTGGTGGTGCTGATCTTCAATATCATTTCCACCCTGGTTCTGCGCCACGTCATCCGGAGGCCCCTGATATGAAAAAAGCACTGGCATTGAAGAAACCATCATGAAGGGCTTGATGATCGCCTCTTTCCTGCTGGTTGCCGGCAGTCTGGGGTTCATCCTGGTCATCGTAATCGTCAAGGGCCTCCCGGCTCTCAACTGGGCCATGATCTCCCAGACACCCAAAGGCGGTTTCTACCTGGGCAAAGAGGGCGGCATCCTGAACGCCATCATCGGCTCGTTATATCTTGCCGGGGGCGGCACCCTGCTGGCGCTGGTTTTCAGCCTGCCGCTGGCGCTCTTCCTGGAGGCCTACATGCGCCGCACCTGGTGGGCAGACGTTGTGCGCCTTTCACTGGATGTTTTATGGGGCATCCCCTCCATCGTCTACGGAGCGTTTGGCTTCACAATCATGCTGGCGCTGGGTATGCGCGCCTCGTTGTTGGGCGGCATCATTGTTCTGGCGCTGCTGGAGCTGCCCATCATGACGCGTGCCATGGATGAGGTCATCCGCATGGTGCCTTTCGATTTGACCCAGGCCTCGCTGGCGTTGGGCTCCACCCGGCTGGAAACCGCTTTGAAAGTCATCAGCCGGCAGATGCTGCCCGGTATCGTCAGCGCCATCCTGCTGGCATTCGGGCGCGGCATCGGGGACGCCGCCTCGGTATTGTTCACTGCGGGCTACACCGACCGCATCCCCACCTCACTGCTCAGGCCGGTTGCATCCCTGCCGCTGGCGGTCTTTTTCCAGCTGGGCACACCCTTTCCTGAAGTACAACGCCGCGCCTATGCCTCGGCCTTGATCCTCACTTTCATCGTGCTGGCCATCAGCCTGAGCTCGCGCTGGCTTTCAGGCAGGCTCTCGCGCCACACCATCAAATAATCGGAGCAGACACCGATCCAGGAAACCCTATGGAAGCACACATTCAGATCAAAAACCTCAACGCCCACTACGGCGATAACCAGGCCCTCAAGGAAGTCAACCTTGAAATTCCCAGGCAGCAGATCACCGTGATCATGGGGCCTTCCGGCTGCGGCAAAACCACCCTGCTCAAAACCTTCAACCGCTTCCTGGAGCTGAACGATCACACGCACATCAAGGGACAGGTCTTGATCGATGGAGAAGATATTTACGCCCCGGGGATGGATGTGACCGAAATCCGCAAAAGGGTCGGGCTGCTGGCGCAGCGCCCGTTCCCGCTGCCCATGTCGATCTACGATAATGTGGCTTATGGCATGCGCATCCACGATCTGGTCAAAAAGCGCCACGACCTGGATACAAAGGTGCAGCATTACCTGGAGGTTGCAGGGTTGTGGAACGAAGTGAAAGACCGGCTGCACAAACCCGCCACGGGGCTGTCGATTGGCCAGCAGCAGCGCCTGTGCCTGGCGCGCGGCCTGGCGGTGGAGCCGGAAATCTTGCTGGGCGACGAACCCACATCGGCTCTCGACCCCATCTCAGCCCAGCATATTGAGAAACGCCTGTTCGACCTCAAACAGCAGTACACCATCGTGCTGGTCACCCACATCCTGCGGCAGGCCAAACGGCTGGCAGATTACGTGATTTTTATGTACCTGGGCGAAGTGGTGGAAGCCGGACCTGCGCAGCAGGTCTTTGAACACCCCAGAGAAGAGCGCACCCGCGCCTATCTGGAAGGCCAGTTCTAAGCGCCGGGCAAGCTCACCCGCATCGGCATCGTCCAGCCGGGCAGCGTCGCGCGCCCGGCTGGTTCTTTTCAGCAGCTCACCAAGGATCGAACACCGCATCCAAACCGGCGGTTATATTGACGGGCTGCATCCCGGTCAGGGCGGGCCAGACTGGGTATAATATACATAAGAACAACTGCCCGATTGCGAGGTCTTATGCTACGACGCACGTGGTTCCTGCTGTGGTTGGTAACAGGGCTGCTCCTGAACGCACCCCGCCCTGCGGTACAGGCGCAGGGCAGCGCTCCGCTGGTGCTGGTGATCAGCGCCAACGGTGTGGTCTCGCGCCCGATGGTGGAGTACCTGGCGCGAGGCATCCGCATCGCTGAACAGCGCGGCGCCGAGCTGCTGGTACTTGAGCTGAACACACCGGGCGGCTCCATCGACCTGATGCAGGACATGGTGGAAAGCATACGCGCCAGCCAGGTGCCGGTGGTGGTCTACATCACGCCGCGCGGGGCCATGGCTGGCAGCGCCGGGACCGTTATCACCCTGGCGGGGCATGCAGCAGCCATGGCGCCCGAAACCGCCATCGGCGCGGCCAGTCCGGTAGGCTCTCAGGGTGAAGACCTTGGGGATACCATGGAAGCCAAGGAGAAGAACATCCTCAAAGCCACGGTGCGTTCGCTGACCGAGCAGCGCGGCGCGCGGGCGGTGGACCTGGCGGAACGCACCATCGAAAACGCCGAAGCAGCCAGCGCCAGCGAAGCGCTGGAAGTGGGCCTGGTGGATTTCATCGCCAGGGACCGGGCAGACCTGCTGCGGCAGTTGGATGGTTTCAGCATAACCATTGGAAACAGCCAGCGTGTGCTTCAAACCACCAACGCAAAGGTGGAAGAACTGCCCAAGGTGTTTATCGAGCTGCTGCTGGAGACCCTGGCAAACCCCAACATCGTGTTTCTGCTCATCACCATCGGCGTGCAGGCCATTTTGATCGAAATCTCCAGCCCGGGCGGCTGGGTGGCGGGCTTTATCGGTGTAGTCTGCCTGTCGCTGGCCACCTACGGGCTGGGCATCCTTCCGGTGAACTGGTTCGGGCTGATCTTCCTGGCGACGGCCTTCGTGCTCTTTATCCTGGATATCAAAGCGCCCACCCATGGCGCGCTGACGGCGGCAGGCGTGGCCTCGCTGATCGTGGGCGGGCTGGTGCTCTTCAACTCGCCGGGCGTGCCCACTTTCCAGCGCGTTTCTGTCCCCCTGATCGTAACAGCCTCTTCGCTGAGCGGCCTGATGTTTTTTGGCATCCTGCTGGTTGCACTGCGCGCCCAGAAAGCGCCGGTGCGCATGGGCGTGGAAAGGCTGCCCGGGCTGACCGGTGTTGTGCGCAGCGACCTTGCGCCCACAGGCAGCGTGCAGCTGGGCGGTGAGCTGTGGACGGCCGAACTGGCGCCCGGAGAAGAACACCTGCCGCGCGGCACACGTGTGCAGGTGGTGAGCGTGGAGGGACTGCGCCTGATCGTCCGTAAAGCAGGCTGAACCGGCTGGCGCGTGGAAAAAGCTATGGCAAAGAACATCTCCCCCGGCGAATACCGCTATCCGCATGAGCTCCTGACCCTGACCGGCTCACTGCTGCTGGTGCTGCTGGTGATCATCGTAAGCGCCACAGCCACCCTGTGCACCAGCGTGGTCTTCATCGGGGCATTTGCCATGCTGGGCTATTCGGCCACCCGCTCGCACCATCTGGCCCTGCTGCGCAGAGCCCGCCGGGTGAATGAGCAAGAAACACCCGGCATGGCAGCCCTGGCAGAAAGGTGCATCGAGCGGCTTCAGCCGGGCGAGGTGGAGATCTACGTGGTGCACAGCGAGCAGATGAATGCTTACACTTTTGGCACCTCTTCCCCCCGGGTGGTGGTGATGTACTCGGAATTATTCAGGGTGATGGATGAGGAAGAGCTGTGCTTTATCCTGGGACACGAGCTGGGGCATGTGGCCCTGGGGCACACACGGCTGAACTCGCTGCTGGGGGGCATGGCGGGGATTCCCAGCTCTTCTTCGGCAACCGCCATCCTGACCCTGGCATTCCTGGCCTGGAACCGGGCCTGCGAATTTTCGGCCGACCGCGCCGGGCTGCTGGCCTGCGGCAAGCCCGAAAAAGCCATCACGGCGCTGATCAAGCTGGTAGCCGGGCCGCAGGCGTTGAGCCGGCAGGGTCTGGAGCTGGCTTACCGCCAGATCGACGCCCAGGATGATACGTTTATGGGCAGCCTGGGCGAGGCGCTGGGCACCCACCCGATGATCATCCGGCGCATCGAGCAAATCCGGCAGTACGCAGCCTCGCCGGCTTACCGGCGCCTGCAGACCCGGGCCTAAAAGGCGGCGGCGAAGAACTCGGCCAGGCGGGTATAGAGCACTTCCTGGTTGGCAGGGCGCAAAATGCCGTGGCCTTCATCATCGAAGACCAGAAGCTCATAGGGAACCCGGCTGGCCTCCAGCCGCTGGCGCACCAGGCGCACATTTTCGGGGGTCACGTTCGGGTCTTGCCCACCCTGCACAATCAGCACCTTGCCGCGAATGTTCTCCACAAAGTTGATCGGAGAGCGCTCAAAGTATTTTTCGGGGATCTGCATCCGGCGTGCCGCCGATCATTTCCTCGCTGTACGGGCGCAGGTCAGGGCGGGTGGTTTGATAATCCACCACCAGATCGGTCATACCGCAGATCGGCGCAGCGGCGGCGATGATCTCCGGCGGGTAATGCGTGATCAGGAACCACGAGCTGTAGCCGCCGTAAGATGTGCCGGTGACGCCCACCCGGCGCGGGCGCCGCCAGGCCCAGACGGATGAGCAGCCTCGGCGCCGGCGGCGATATCGGCCTGCTCGCGGCCGCCCCAGCCATCCTCTTTGATCGACTCTCGGAATTTGAGACCGAAACCGGTGCTGCCGCGGTAATTGACATCCAGCACATTGAAAGCGCGGCTGACCAGGTACTGGATCTGCGGGTTGAAGCGGTCCTCCGAGTGCATGGATGGGCCGCCATGAATGTAGATCACCGCCCGCCCGGGGTTAGGGCGGGCGCGGTACAGCCAACCCTGGACGGAGGCCCCATCCCGCGATGACCAATCGAATCGATTCGGCAGGGGTGAGCTGCTCCGGACGCAGGGCGGTGTGCTCCCACAGGCGGGTGAGCGAGACCAGATCGCCGGGCGCAGCAGCATCGGGCGCCAGACGCACCAGGTCGGGCGGCGTGACGGCGGAATAATACAGAGCCAACCAGGCGCCATCGGGGGCGCGGCCGAGCGGCATCAGGTTGCCGGGCAGAACCGGGAAGGGGGTCTCCAGACCGGTCTGGGGGTCCAGGTACGAGGGCCGGTGGACTGCATGGCGGATTTCATCCACCACCACCATCCCATCCGGCGATACCCAGGCGCCCTCGATCATACGCTGCGGGTCATCCAGCAGCCAGCGCAGCCGCCGGGTGGGCCAGTGGTAGATGCCCAGGCTGATGTGTTCTTGCGGCTGACCACCCGTCGATTCGGAGATGACCAGGATGTTCTCGCCATCCGGGAACCAGCGGGCAAAGACCTTGACCTGATCGCCAAAATTCAGGATCTCACGGTCTTCGCCTCCTTCGGCATCCACCAGGTGGAACTGCCGCCCGGAGGGGTGACGATCTTTGCGGGCGTAGAGCACATGCGTGCCCTGGGGGTTGAGGCTCACTTCCGTGAAGGCCGGTTTTTTCGGACAGGCAATCGGTGTGCGCTCGCCGCTGTTCAGATCATGACGGTAAATCCAGGTCGGCTCGATCACCTGCCCGGCGGCAAAATCATAATTGGCGCCGTAGAAGAGGGTCGAGCCATCGGGGTGCAGGCCGCCGCCGCGGATAAAATAAGGGGGGCGGTCTTCGGTGAGCGGCTGCATCGCCAGGGGGCGGGCTAAATCCACGCGGAACAGGGTGACATGCTCATCGCTATCATGATCTTCTTGCACGATCACGGCCTGCAAATCACCCGTCCACCCCACCAGCCAGGTGGCCTCGGGGGTGTGGGTCAGGGCAATGGGCGGTGCGCTGCCATCGGTCGGGGCGACAAACACATCCATATTTTCATGGACACGATACCATACAAACGCCACCCGGCGCCCATCCGGCGAGAGGCGGGCGTGCAACACGGTGGGCAGGGTCATCAACTGGCGCAGGAACGGGTCAGCAGGCATTGAAGGCCTCCTCAGCGTGTGATTGCCACATAGATCCTTTCGGCAAATTTCTGCAAGGTCTGGATATCCGTGCTGGATGCATCAGCAGCGCCGCGCCCCCGGAGAACAATGTAGGAGGTGAGCGGCTCTCCGCCCGATGGGGTGAGCACCTCGCCATCAAACGAGCTCAGGCGGTCGATCCACTCCAAAAGCTGGCGCAGATCCTGCGAGCTTAACGTAGCGCGCCCGATTTCACGCACACCATTCTGGCAGGAGGCGGCGCGCGCCTCTGCAAACTGGTTGGTGTAAAGATAGATCTTGAGCTCATCACAGGTGTTGCGGATACCGCCCTGCTGGTGCCAGCTCAGCACCAGATTGGCCGAGCGCAAACCATTCTGGATGGTGGGCATAAACCAGAAAGCATTGGCATCGGCGCGCCTGCCCTGGTTGTTGACGGTGAGGATGAACTGCACGACTTCACCTGCCAGGTTGGAGAGGTCCACATCGATGCTGGTGGTATCGCCGTCGTAGGATTCTTCCCATGCGCCCAGACTCCACTGCGCGCCGTTGGATAGACGGTAATACAGGCGAAAAAGCAGGTCGCACTGCGGGTTATCGTACAGGCAGCCGATCTCGGAAACGAAATGATCGCCATCCACGATGCGATAAGGCGGGTATTCGCCTGAGATCCAGCCGTTGGTGCCGGCGGCAGGCTGCAACCACAGAGCAGGCTCGTTCTCCTGGCGGGATTCGAGGTTCGGGTTGGTGCTGATGAGGACCGCACCCGGCCGAGTCACCGGCGGCGCCAGGACAGGCGACAAAACCCTGATTGCTGCTCCAAAGCGCGCTGCAAGCCTGAGCGACGAAATCATAGGCGTAGCGGCTGGGCGTGGTAAAGGGCATAACCTGCAGGCGCACCCAGAGCGAGCCCTGGTCCTGCCCATCCACGTCAAAAAACTGGCTGGCTGCATTGCGCAACAGCCAGCGGTTTTCGTAATAGCCAAGGTCACGCGGCGCGGTGAGAGAAACAGAAACATCCACCGTCTCGCCGGGCAGAACGGCGCCGGGCAGCCCGACTGTCAGGGGAGCATTCATGGCTTCGCCGCCATCGAAAACCAGGGCATAGGCGGGAGTCCAACGGCAGGCGCCGGTGTTCTGCAGACGCCAGGTCTTGACAAAGCTGACACCCGCGGCAAGGGTGGTATTCGGGGGGATGGTGACATCCGCCACCAGGCGGGCGGCATCACAGGGCAGCGCCAGCAGTGTTGGCGTGGGCGCCGCGGGCGGCAGCGGGGGAGGTGGGGTAGCGCTGGGCGTGGGGGTGAAGGCAGGGGAGGGGATCGGTGAGGCAGGAAAACCCGGCGTGGCGGTGGGGATGGCTGCCATTTCGCGTTAACAGAGCAACAGCGGTTTCACCGGCGGAAAGGGTCAGGCGCGCCTCCATCGTGTGGGCGGCGGAGGTGTAGATTGCTTCGGGGGCAAGGGTGGGGGCAGACTGGCTCAACCGGCATACAGGCCGCCAGCAGACGACCAACAAGGCTCAACATGACCAGACCCGAAATTTTTACAGCCCGCACTTTACACCTTCCTGAAACCCGCAGGGTGATGGCGACAGATCTGCATCCCATTATAGCCTGAAGCAGGCCTCGCCGTCAAAAATCATTCGCACTTCGTGGGCCTGGGAAGTATCACGCGGAGACGCGCAGGGCGCGGAGAAATACAAAACTGCACGGGGAGAGATCTTTCTCCACATCCCGATGGGGCAGGCGGGCGGTTGATAGGCAGATGCAGAGCCGAAAATCTTTATGGAACGCAAATGTTGGCGGCTCACAAAAAGCGGTAAAATGGGGCATTCTGATTTAGTGGTGCAGAACGAGGAGACAACATGCCTTTTAACCCTACCCGAGACCGGATAAAAAGCGAAGAAATTGACACCGCCCCGCGCCGCCGCCCGGAATGGATCAAAGTGCGCGCCCCGTCGGGCGAGACTTACCAGTGGCTGCAGGGGCTGATGCGCAGCAAAGAGCTGCACACCGTTTGTGAAGAAGCCATGTGCCCCAACATGGGCGAGTGCTGGGGTTCCGGCACCGCCACTTTCCTGATGCTGGGGGATGTGTGCACCCGCACCTGCGGCTTTTGCGATATCAAGCACGGACAGCCCGCCGCGCTGGACTGGCTGGAGCCGGAGCGCGTGGCGCAGGCGGTGAAGGCGATGAACCTGAAGCACGCCGTGATCACCAGCGTGAACCGGGACGACCGCCGCGACGGCGGGGCGCCGATCTTTGCCATGGTGATCCGGCGCATCCGCCAGATCCACCCCGGCTGCTCGATCGAAGTGCTGATCCCCGATTTCAAGGGCAGCCTGGAGGCGCTGAAGATTGTGATGGACGCCCGTCCGGAGATCCTGAACCACAACGTGGAGACGGTGCCGCGCCTGTTCAAGACGGTGCAGCCGCAGGACCACTACGAGTGGGCGGCTGCCACGCTCACCAACGCCAAAAAGCTGGACCCCGAAGTGCTGACGCAAGAGCGGGGATCATGCTGGGGCTGGGCGAGACGATGGACGAGGTGAAGGAAGTGATGCGCGACCAGCGCAGCTGGGGCGTGGATATCCTGACCATCGGGCAGTACCTGCAGCCCAGCAAGAAGCACCTGCCGATCGAGCGCTATTACACGCTGGAAGAGTTCGATGAGATGAAGGAATATGGGCTGGGGATCGGCTTCCGATGGGTGGAAAGCGGGCCGCTGGTGCGCTCGTCGTACCATGCCGCCGAGCAGGTGCGGGCGCTGAGCGCTGTGCACCGCAAGCTGTACGGGGCCGCGGCGGACGGGCGCTAGACGGCGAAAGATCATCACCCCTATTAGCCTGGGTAAGGGCACGGTGGGACCGGACGGCGCGCGCGCCAACGGTCAATGGCCGTGCCCTTCCTTTTTGTCATCGTATGCACACCAATAACCTGGCATCTGCGCGGTTTCGATTGAGCCATTTTTGTCACGCGAGACGCGGAGGGCGCGGAGAAAAGCTCAAAAATTGAGGCGAGTGGAAGGGATGGGAGCGGAAAACGAGTGAGGGTGACGGCTATATAACCGACCAAGCTAGTGGTAAAACAATTTGTTGGTCGGATTGGGGGTTATTCACCATGATGGATGTCAGTCTGACTTGCCCACAAACCCGACCATCACAGGCCAACACAATCCAATTTCACTTACACGTCCACACCCAGCGCATCCGAACGGCAAATCCATAAATTCCCATTCCTTGTTCCACACGTCCCGGTGGCGCTGAACCGGTAATTGCCGGTGAGGAAGACGTACTTGCTCTTGCCCTCCGGAACATGAACCTGGTAGGTTTTTACCCCTACCATCGTCAAGTCGAAAGCCGCCCCGGTCTTGTTATCAAAATGAATGGTTGATGACGCACAATAGGGTGTGATGAGGGTGTAATTGCCGTTGATCCTTGCGGCAACATTTATATTTTCTCCACAATACGTGCGATACGTCACCCGATAGGTGCCTTTGACGACCTCATATTTGCTGCGCCCTCTGGGCACATTGGTGAACACGTAGGTCTGTGAGCCCTTAAAAGTGATGCGATCGATCACCTGGCCGCTGCGATTGTAAATGGTCAGGGTATATGTGTTCTTCCCATTGGCTGGCAATTCTGCCTGCATATCCGTGAATGCAAGCAAATCGCCCGATTGTGCAGGCGCAGCCGAGACCATCCCGGACGGCATTACCACCGCCAGAAGCAAAACGAAAAAGAATGCAGCCCGGATTGATCGATTATGAATGTCATTGGAAGCCTCCCCATAGCCGGTGTCATGATGTAGAGTTCGATCTCCGTTATAGCAATTCTCTCACGGCGACACAAGTGCCAAATGTCACAAATGCAGTTGGTGGTTTATCGTGGAAGAATCGAACCGGCCTGCACAACAGCTTGCCGTGCAGGCCGGGTGTAAGAACATCAGGATATGGTTAAATAGAGCTTCAGCACTGCCTGCGAAGCCCAGCTAAACAGCGGGCTGGCGAAGATGCTCAGCAGCACGGTGGCAACCGCGGCCGCACCGGCGGTCAGGTCCAGCCAGACGTTCGCGGTGCGACCTGCGGCTCGCCATCGCGCATGTACATGATCACCACCACCCGCAGGTAGTAGTAGGCCGAGACCAGCGAGGTCAGCACGCCGATCAGCGCCAGGCCGATGATAGCCGCCTTCGATCACGGTGCGGAACAGGTAGAACTTGCCCACAAAGCCCAGGGTGGGCGGCACGCCGGTGAAGGAGAGCATGAAGACCGCCATGGCAGCCGCCAGCAGCGGGTATTTGCGCCCCAGGCCGGCATAATCATCCAGAGTCCAGGCCCTTGCCCTCGGCCTTTTCCAGGGCGATCACCACCGCCCAGGCGCCGAAGCTGGTGAGGGCATAGGCCACCAGGTAGAACAGCGCCGAGGCCACCGCATCGCCGCTGACCTGGCTTGCCGATAGGGCACCAACGCCATCAGGATATAGCCGGCATGGGCGATGCTGGAATAGGCCAGCATGCGCTTGATATTGCGTCTGGGCGATGGCAACCACATTACCCAGGATCATGGTCAGGGCCGCCAGCACCCACAGGACCGGGGTCAGGTCGACGGCCAGCGCCGGGAAGGCCATCACGAAGATCCGCAGCAGGGCGGCAAAACCGGCCGCCTTGGCGCCCACCGCCATGAAAGCCGGTCACCGAGGTGGGCGCGCCCTGGTAGACATCCGGCGTCCACATGTGGAAGGGCACCGCCGCCACTTTGAAGCCCAGCCCGACCAGGATCAGCGCCGCGCCGACCAGCAGCAGCAGTCAGGTTGGCCGTGCCGGCGCTGCACGGCGGCTGACGATCCCGCCAGAGCGGTGGTGCCGGTGGCGCCAAAGACCAGCGCCATGCCAAACACCACGAAGCCGGCGGCGAAGGCGCCCAGCAGGAAGTACTTGAGCGCCGCTTCTTCCGAATTCGAGCTGCGGGCGGGCAAAACCAGCCAGCACATACAGCGGGATGGAGAGCAACTCCAGCGCCAGGAAGACCACGATCAGGTCGGCGGCCATGGCCATCAGCATCATGCCGCTGATGGAGAACAGCAGCAGGATGTAATATTCGCCGCGTTCGATGCCCATGCGCTTGAGGTAATCGTAGGCCAGGGCAATCCCGCCAGCCCGCTGGCCAGGAACAGCACGTTCAGGAAGATGGCAAAGCCATCCACCACCACCATCCCGTTGAAAGCCGCCGGTCTGGCTGGCCGATTCTGAGCCAGGGTCAGACCCAGTGCCACCACCAGCCCAACGGCCGCCAGCAGCGCCGTCCAGCCTTTGCGCTCTTTGGGGATGAACAGGTCCACCAGCAGCAGCAGCACGCCCAGACGACCAGGACGACCAGGGGCAGGATGGCAATCGAGATTGTCGATCAGATGCTTCAGAGTCATCGCTTAGCTCCTCCGCAGCTATCGGCAGCGCCAGCGGCTGTCAGGATGCATGCTCACCAGCTTATCCACCGCGGGCGCCATCAGGTCAAAGAACGGCTTCGGGATACAGGCCGATCCAGAAGATCAAGATCAGCACGGCACCAGGGTGAGCGATCTCGCGCCAGTTCAAATCCTTCAAGGTCTGCGGTTCTCGTCTTTGGTCACCGGGCCCAGGAACATCTTCTGGAACATGAACAGCATGTACACCGCCGCCAGGATCACACCCACGGCCGCCAGCCCGGCAAACCAGGCGAGCCCAGCGGCATCGCCTGCGAGCCAAAGGCGCCCAGCAGGATGGTGAACTCGCCCACGAAGCCATTCAACCCGGCAGGCCCATCGAAGACAGGGTCACGATCAGCGTCAGCGCGCCATAGACCGGCATAATCTTCCACAAGCCCGCCAAAGGCATCCATATCGCGGGTGTGGCGGCGCTCGTAGATCATCCCGACGATCAAGAACAAGGCGCCCGTGCTCAGACCATGGTTGATCATCTGCAGGATGCCGCCCTGGATGCCCTGCGGGTTGAGGGCAAACAGCCCAGCATCACAAAACCCAGGTGGCTGACCGAGGAATAGGCCACCAGTTTCTTCACATCTTTCTGAGCGTAAGAGACCGCCGCGCCGTAGAGGATGCCGATGACCGCCAGCCCCGCCATCCAGGGCGCCAGCTGAACGGCGGCCTGCGGGAAGAGCGGCAGGTTGAAGCGCAGGAAACCGTAGGTGCCCATCTTCAGCAGGACACCCGCCAGGATGACCGAGCCGGCGGTGGGCGCTTCCACGTGGGCATCCGGCAGCCAGGAGTGCAGCGGCCACATGGGCACTTTGATGGCAAAGGCCGCGGCAAAGGCCAGGAACAGCCAGAACTGGATATCCGGCAGGGATGCCGCCGTTGGCGATCAGCTCCGGCACCGAGAAGGTGCCCTGCTGGATGCCCAGCCACAGGATCGCCAGCAGCATCAGGATCGAGCCGGCCATGGTGTACAGGAAGAACTTGATCGCCGCATACATGCGCCGCTGCGCCGCCCCAGATGCCGATCAGGAAGTACATCGGCACCAGGGTGAATTCCCAGAAGATGTAGAACAGGAACAGGTCCTGCGCCAGGAAAACACCCACCATGCCGACTTCCAGCAGCAGGAAGAAGATCATGAAGTCCTTCACCCGCTCTTCCACCGCCGTCCAGGTGGAGAGGATCGAGATGGGGGTCAGGAAGGTGGTCAGCAGCACGCAGCAGGATGCTCAAGCCGTCCACACCCAGGTGGTAAGCTGATCTTCCAGTCCGCCAACTGGATCCAGGGCAGGTTGATCACCATCTGCAGGCCGGGTTGGCCAGGCTTGAACTGCAGCCAGCACCACAATCGAGATGCCAAAGGTGACCAGCGAGGTGATCAGGGCCACCCAGCGGACGGCGTTCTTCTGCTCCGGCTTCAGGAACAGCAGCACCAGCACGCCCACCAGGGGGAAGAAGGTGACCAGGGTAAGGGGATGAAAGAGCAAAGTTCATATCTATCCTCGGTTCAGAATTTGCCTTTGCAGGTTACGTATGCAAAGCTTCCAGTGATCTAACGCAAGATCAGATAGCCAAGGATGACGACCACACCCAGAAACACCGACAGGGCATAATTGCGCACATAGCCGGTCTGGATGCGGCGCATGCGCTGCGCCAGCGCCTGGGTGCCGTCTGCCAGGCCATTGGCAAAGGCGTCGATGACGCCCAGGTCGATCGGCTCGGAGAGCAGCCGGCCAGGCCGCGATAGCCGCCGGCGAGGACCTTGTCGTGGAACCAGTCGTGCCAGAAGTCGCCAGTCGATCTGTCGCCAGGAAGCGGCGATGGCAGTATAGGGCTTGAGGATGACAGCTCGTACAGCTCATCCACCCACTACTTGTTCTCCAAGCACGGTGAAGACCGGGCCAAGCAGCTGCGCAGCGGATCATCGGGCGCTTGGCGAGCGGCAGGTCTTGCATGGCTTGTATGCGGCGGCTGTACAGCCACCAGGCCAGGGCAATGGCGATCAGCGCCAGACAGTGAAGCCAGCCACGGCCAGGTTGAAGCCGCCGGCGCACTTCAGCGGCAGCTCAGCCAGCCCGACCTTGACAGCGCATCTTCAGGCTCTCCAGATGGTGTGCTCCAGCCAGTGACCGAAGGTATGCATGCCAGGCAGGTTGAGCACCCCACCGAACACCGACAGGACCGCCAGGATCATCAGCGGGACGGTCATCACGGGCGGGCTTTCCTGGGCATGCTCTGCCGGCTCGGCTGCGCGGCTTGCCAAAGAAGACCATCAGCACCTGGCGGCCCATGTAGAAGGCGGTGAAGAAGGCCGCAATGGTCAGCAGCACAGTAGACCGCCGGATTGCAGGTGCTAGCGCTTCAGCCAGGATTTCATCCTTGGACCAGAAACCCGCCAGGGGAAGATGCCCGCCAGCGCCAGCGCGCCGATCAGGTAAACCCAGAAGGTGGTCTTCATGCGCGTGCGCAGACCGCCCATGTTGCGCATGTCCTGCGGGTCAAAGTGCTGCCCGTGACTTTGAGCTTCTTGCGCAGCTGCGGGTCGTGCTCCACATGATGCTGGCCACGCTCCACACCCTGGATCACCGAGCCGGAGGAGAGGAAGAGCAGCGCCTTGAAGAAGGCATGCGTCACCAGGTGGAACATGCCGGCCACGAAAGCGCCCATGCCCACCGCCGCCACCATGAAGCCCAAGCTGGCTGATGGTGGAATAGGCCAGCACTTTCTTGATATCGAACTGCGCCGACGGCGATGGTGGCGGCGAACAGGGCGGTCACCGCCGCCGACCAGGGCCACCATGTTCTGCGCCTGCGGCACCAGCGACATACAGCGGCATGCGAGCGCGCCACCAGGTAGACGCCGGCGGTGACCATGGTGGCGGCATGGATCAGGGCCGAGACCGGGGTCGGGCCAGCCATGGCATCCGGCAGCCAGACATACAGCGGGAGCTGGGCCGATTTACCCGTCACGCCCAGCAGCATGAACAGGGTGATGGCCAGGATGACCCCGGGCATAGCGTGCGCCATCGCCGGCAGCTTTGTCAAAGACTGTACTCGAAATCGAAGCGTGCCGAAAGTGCCAGAACATGATGAACGCGGCCATCAGGAAGCCAAAGTCGCCGATCCGGTTGGTGATAAAGGCTTTCTTGGCTGCCATGGCGTTGCCGATGCCGTCCTTGCCTTTCTCATACCAGAAGCCGATCAGCAGGTAGGAGCACAGACCCACGCCTTCCCAGCCGACGAACAGCATCAGGTAGTTATCGCCGCTGACCAGGATCATCATGGCGGCGATGAACAGGTTCAAGAAGACAAAGAAGCGGCGGAAGCGGCTGGGATCGCCGTTGTGGCGCACATCTTCGTGCATGTAGCCGATGGCATAGATGTGGATCAGCGTGCCCACCCCGACGACCACCAGCATCATGGTCACCGAGAGCGTATCCACCCGGAAAGCCCAGCGCAGCTGCAGGTCGCCGATGCGTGATCCAGTCTGCCAGGGGCACGCACCATGCCCTCCGGGTGCCCGACCAGGGAGATGGCCAGCAGCACAGCAACCACAAAAGCCAGGCCCGACTGCCAGGCTGGCGATCGTGCCGATCGACTTTCTCGCCCAACCGCCCGCCGAAGATGATATTGATCAGCAGGCCGATGATCGGGAAGAAAACAATCCAGGGGCACCAGGTTGAAGAATTGCGGTCCTGCACTTGTCAGCTTCGTTCAAGTAACATATCATGGCTATCCTTTCAGGCTGTTCATCTGGTCCACATCAATGCTCTGCTTGGTGCGGAAGATGGTCACGATCAACGCCAGCCCGACGGCCACTTCTGCCGCCGCCACGGTCATCATGAAGAACACGAAGATCTGCCCGCTGATCGCCTGGTAGTCGCGGGCAAAGGCCACAAACGCCAGGTTGGCGGCGTTCAACATCAGCTCGACCGACATAAAGATGATGATGGCGTTGCGCCGGATCAGCACGCCCAGCGCGCCGATGGTGAACAGGATGACCGAAAGCCAATGTAATATGCAACAGGGACCATACACATTCTCCGCATAATGCATCTCGGCCAGGCGTTGCGCCATTCCTGCTCGTTCTTGGTCAGCACAATCGCGCCGATCATCGCCACCAGCAGCAGGATCGAGGTGACTTCAAACGGCAGCAGGTACTGTGGTAAACAGGATCTCGCCCAACATTCACCGGGCTGCCAAAACCGTGCTGGCAGCGGTCGCCACCGGCAGCAGGCAGCGCTGCCCCAGTGAGCGATCAGATACAGCCGTTTCGACCAGCAGGATCACGCCCAGGCACGAGCGCCAGCGGCTGCATGCCAGCGCAGGCGGCTGGGGTGCGCCCGGTCTGCTCGGCGCCCAGCAGCATGATGACGAACAGGAACAGCACCATGATGGCGCCGGCATAAACCGTCACCTGCGCCAGGGCGATGAAGGGGCGCTCCAGCAGCAGGTAGAAGACCGCCACGGTGGCAAAGTTCAGGATCAGGAACAGTGCCGCATAGACGGCATTGCGGCTGAGCAGCATGCCCAGGGCAGACGCAACCGCCACCAGCGCCAGGACGAAAAAGAGAACGAGTTGAATGGTCATCAGTACTTCCATCATCGGCGCCTCAATCCGTTGGGTCTTTCATCACCGGGACCGAGCGGGTGAATACACCCGGTTCCACCTTTTGCGGGGTGGGCTTGCCGTCCTGCGGCACCGGCACCAGCAGCATTTCCTTGGTATAAATCGCTGCCCGCCGGTCGGTGAACGACAGCTCGTAGTTATCGCCCAGCACAATCGCCTCGGTCGGGCAGGCATCTTCGCAGTAGCCGCAGAAGATGCAGCGCAGCATATTGATCTCGTAGGTGCTGGCATAGCGCTCGCCGGGAGAGAAGCGCTCTTCATCGGTGTTTTCGGCCGATTCGACAAAGATGGCATCCGCCGGGCAGGCGGCCGCGCACAAGGAGCAGCCGATGCACTTCTCCAGGCCATTGTCATAGCGGTGCAGCACATGCCGGCCTTTGAAGCGTGTGCTCACCGGGCGCTTTCTTCCGGGTACTGGATGGTCACCGGCTTTTCGAACATGAAGCGCAGGGTGGTCCTCAAACCACGAGCAATCTCGGAAAACATTCGTTACCTCCTGACCGGCGCCTTTGCGATCGCCGCCAAATACCACTAAAACCGAAACAGGATGGCCAAGATGGCAGCATCCACAACGAACTCCTGGACCATCGTGCACATACAGACCGACCGCGGTGAGAAAGACATTCACCAGCGCCAACGGCAGCAGCACTTTCCAGCCAAAAGCCATCAGACGGTCGTAGCGGATGCGCGGCAGGGTGGCCCGCATCCAGATCATGCCGAAGAGCAGCACGAACACTTTTGATCAACAGGTAGACCGGGCCCAGCCAGGGAAACTGATCCACAAACGGGCCCAGGTAGCCGCCGAAGAACAGGGTGGCAGCGATCGCGCTGACGGCGATCATCTTGATGTATTCGGCCATGAAGAACAGGGCGAACTTCATCCCAGAATATTCGGTGTGGTAGCCGGCGGTCAGCTCCTGCTCGGCTTCGGGCATATCGAAGGGCGCGCGGTTGACCTCCGCCAGGGTGGCGATCAGGAAGATGAGCACTCCCAGCGGCTGGAACAGATGACAGAACCAGCCCATGCTCGCTTCTGGAGCCTGGACGATATCCGCCATGCTCATCGAGCCCGCCAGCAGGATCGGGCCGATAAACGACAGGCCCAGGGCCAGCTCGTAGCTGATCATCTGCGCCGTCGAGCGCAGCCCGCCCAGCATGGCATACTTGTTATTCGATGACCAGCCTGCCAGCACGATGCCATACACCGAGATCGAGGCGATGGCCGTGATATACAGCACGCCCACATTGATGTCGGCGATGGTACAGGTCAACCTGCCGCCCGAAACAGGTTCACCGTGCCTCCCCAGGGCACCACCGCCATGATGACCAGGGCCGGGATGACGGTGATGATCGGGGCCAGGATAAAGATCAGCTTATCGGCTTTGGCGGGGATCAGCTCTTCTTTGAAGATCAGCTTGACGCCATCGGCGATCGGCTGCAGCCAGCCGCCACGGCCCGGCCCGGTTGGGGCCGATGCGCACCTGGATGCGCGCCAGCGCTTTGCGTTCGTAAAACGTCAGATAGGCAAAGCCGGTCAGTCAGATCGACCAGCAGAGATGACCGATTTGATGATCCATTCCAGGATTAAGCGCAACATCCATAGGTACCTCATTCGCTACAAGTTCCAGCATGTGCAGTGCTGCTGAAGCCTGTCCACTCGTGCTACAGCCAGCCAATTGCTACTGCGGTCCAGGCCTTCAGCTCGACATGCCGGGCCGCGATGGCAATGCCCAGGCTGCGCGGCACCAGCACCACGCCCGGCAGGCAGACTTTCATCCACCGCAGCAATGACGACAAATGTGGACGTGCTCGTTCAGTGATCACCTGGACGGTCTCGCGCCCGCCAATCCTCAGCCGCGGCGGCATCGACAGGGTGTGCATAGCCACGTACGGGCTGCGGAATGCGCTGCGTGGAGCAGTTGTGGAAGGCAGCACGGTCAGGCCGCGGTCATACAGGCGGGTGACCGGCACAGCCAGCAGGCCGCTCGCCGGGCTGCCATGCAGGCCGGAGCTTGCGGCCAGGCCAGCAGGGCCGGCGCCGTTCTCGGCAGCCGATGCCAGCTGCACGCCCAATCCCTGGCTGTTATCGTAGGTCGTGCCGCCGTAATACAGGTCGCTGCGCCCGACAATCGGCCACTGCTCGCTCACTTCGGCCAGCTTGCTGATAGGTCAGCCCGCATAAGCCGGCAACCCTGGCGGCAATGCGTGCCATCACCTGGCTGGCAGCTGGCTTTCCAGATCCATGCCCAGGCGCTGGCCGATCTGCCCAGTGATGGCAGAAATCAGGCCTGGCAGTCCGGGCGGGCTGGCACAGCCGGGTAGAAGCGCTGCACGCGCCGCTCGCCGGAGGTGAAGCTGCCTTCGCGTTCGGTGAAGGCCTGGACCGGCAGGACCACATCCGCCAGGCTGGCGGTGGCGGTCAGGAACAGCTCCTGCACCACCAGAAATCCTGCCGAGCCATCGGCCTGCTGCCAGGGCCGGTCATCGCCCGCCGGGTCGGCGCCAACCACGTACAGCGCTTTGGCAGCCTGCATGGCCGCCTGCCAGATCGGCAGCCGGGCGGAAACCCATATCCCAGGCGCCCTGGTCGTTGGCCCGCTGCCAGACGCCGATCAGGCCGTTGTTGGGCCGGCCGGTGTGGTTGGTGGCCACCAGCAGGTTGGCGCAGGCCTGCGCCAGCGCTTGCGAAGCCTCCAGCCCGATGCCTTCGCTGCCGAACAGGATGATCGGCATTCTCGGCCTCGGCAAAGGCTTTGGCGGCGGCTTGCAGCTCGGGGCTGCGCGCCAGGTTCTGCACCATCTCGGGCAGGTCGGGGCGCTTGGCCGAGAGGGCGTTGACCATCGCCAGCACGTGCAGCGGCCTCGCTGCCGTAGGCATAGCGCAGCGTATGAGCTGGCATAGCGCGTCCAGCTTGGTCGGGCGCGGGTTGGCGACAATCAGCTTCGCGCCGCGCTCGGCAGCCTGCTTGACCCGCAGCCACCAGATGGGGGCTTCTTCGTGCAGGTCGACGGCCACCACCAGGATGGCAGTGCCCGTGCCCATATCGGCCAAATTGGTGCCCTGCGCCAACGCCCACCTGGGCGGTCAGGTCGCCGCCAGCCATGTGCGTGTACAGGGCAGCCTTGCCGCCCAGTCCATGCCGTCAGTGAGCTTGGCGCAGGTTGAACAGGTCTTCGTTGCTAAGCCGCCCGCCTGCCAGGGTCAGCAGGCCACTCCCGGCTGCCTTGAAGCGCTCGGCGACCAGCTCCAGGGCTTCATCCCAGGTGGCCGGCACCAGCTCGCCATCCTTGCGCACCAGGGGCTGGGTCAGGCGCTCGGGGCTTTCGGCGTAATGGTAGCCAAAGCGGCCCTTTATCGCACATCCAGATCTCGTTGACCGCTTCGTTCTGGCGCGGCATGACGCGCTTGATCACCAATTTCGCCGCCGGCTTTGGCCTCGCGGCGCACATTGAAGGTAATGTTGCAGCCCACCGGGCAGTGCGTGCAGATGCGAAGCGGCTGAGTTCAGCTCCCACGGGCGGGCGCCCAAAGCGGAAATCGGCGGTGGTCAGCGCGCCCACCGGGCAGATATCGGTGGTGTTGCCGGAGAAGATCGAGTCAAAGCCCGGCTCGGAGAAGGTGACGATCTCCAGCGAGCGGCCGCGGTGGTAGAAACCGATCACCGGGTCATCGACGATCTCATCCTGGAAGCGCACGCAGCGCCCGCACTGGATGCAGCGCTCGCGGTCCAGGAAGATCAGCTCGCCCAGCGGGACATGCTTGGCCAGGTGCATCTTTTCATCATAGATGAAGCGGCTCTCGCCCGGACCAAACCCCATGGTCAGGTTTTGCAGCGGGCATTCGCCGCCCTTATCGCACACCGGGCAGTCCAGCGGGTGGGAGGTGAGCAGGAATTCCAGGATATCCTTGCGGCCGGCTTTGACCTTCTCGGTCATCGCCCACCACCACCATGCCCTCGGAGACCGGGGTGGTGCAGGCGGTCTCCAGCTTGGGTCCAAACTGGATCTTCGGCGAGCCGTCCTCCTCCAGCACCGGCTGGCCGGTGGCCCGGTCGATCACCGGGCGGCCGATATCCACCAGGCACATGCGGCACATGCCCACCGGTTCCATCTTGGGATGGTAGCAGAAGACCGGGATATCGATGCCGACCTTCTTGGCTGCATCCACCATCAGCGTGCCTTCCGGCACGGTCACCTGCTTGCCATCAATCGTCAGTGTTACCATCTTTGCCATGATGATTCACCATGCTTCCATTGTAGGATGCCACTTCGACTGGTCTGAACATCAGGCGTCGACCTGGATGCTATGCTAACCGCCAATTCGGAAATTCTGCCTGGAAGCGCTCGATGCCCGAGAGCACCGCTTCGATGGAAAATTCACCCAGGGCGCACAGGCACTTGCCTCTGCATCTGGCTGGCGACATCGCTGCAGCAGCTCCACATCCTCCCGTGTGGCTTTGCCGTGGTCGATGCGCTCGGTGAGGTGCAGCATCCAGTAGGTGCCTTCACGGCAGGGGGTGCATTTGCCGCACGATTCGTGCTTGAAGAAGTGAACGGTTTTGTTGACCAGCCAGGCGATGTTGACCGATTCATCCACCACGATCACCGAGGCCGAGCCAAGCTGGGCGCCCACATTGGGGCACGCTCTCGTAATCCATCGGGCGTATCCAGGGCTTGCATCGGTGGCGACGATCAGCGAGGAAGATGCGCCGGCCGGCATGATGGCTTTGATCTTGCGCCCGTCCGGGATGCCGCCGCCGTGGTCATAGATCAGCTCGCGGAAGGTGGTGCCCAGGGGCAGCTCGTAGTTGCCGGGTTGTTGACGCAGCCCGAAAGCAGAAGATCTTGACGCCCGGGGCTCTTTTCGGTGCCAAAGCGTGCGGTACCAGTCGGCGCCATTGTCCATGATCAGCGGGACATTGGTCAGGGTCTCGACATTGTTGACCACGGTCGGCTTGCCGTACAGACCGAAGGACGGCGGGAAGGGCGGGCGCAGGCGCGGCTGGCCCAGCTTGCCTTCGATCGATTCGAGCAGGGCGGTTTCTTCGCCGCAGATGTAAGCCCCGGCGCCCAGGTGGGTGTAGATGCGCAGGGAGTAATCGCGTGCCGAACAGGTGATCGCCCAGCAGCCCGGCCGCTTCCATCTCGGCGATGCGCTGATCCAGGCTACTCGGCCACCTGCCAGAACTCGCCGCGCAGGTAGACATAGGCTGCGTTGGCCTGGACAGCATAGGCAGGCAGATGCAACCCCTTCCAGGAACTGGAAGGGTTGCTTTCCATGATCTCGCGGTCTTTGAAAGTGCCCGGCTCGGATTCGTCGGCATTGGCAACCACGTAATGCGGCCAGATTTTGTTATCGATAAAGGACCACTTCACGCCGGTGGGGAAACCCGCCCCGCCGCGGCCGCGCAGCCCGGAGGCCTTGACCACATCGGTCACCTCGTCGGGCTGCATGGTGGTGACGGCTTTGTGGAAGGCCTCGAAGCCGCCGTTCTGGCGATAGACTTCCAGCTTGTTCAGGTCAGGAATGTCGCGGTGGCGGAGGAGAAGTATGCTCGCTCATGCTCACTCTCTCCTTGGCCTTACGCCAGGTCTTCGATCAGCGCTTCCAGGCGCTTTCGACGGTCTGGTTTTCGTGGTATGCCAGGCCGTCGCCGCTCTGCACCTGGAACATGGGCGCCTTGTCACAGCCCGCCAGGCACATCACTGCTTCGACGGTGATCAGGCCGTCCGGGCGTGGTCTCGCCCACCTTGATGCCCAGGTTCTCGCACAGCTTTTCCAGGAATTCTTCGGCGCCGCGCAGGGCGCAGGGCAGATCGGTGCAGACCTGGATGCGGTAGTTGCCGCCCGGCTCGTCGTGATACAGGCGTGTAAAAGCCGACGATGGAGGCCACTTCGGTGGAGGTGATCCCGATGATCTCGGCAATCTCGTTCATGCGCCTGCTTTGGTGACATAACCGCTCTCGCGCTGGGCCAGGTACAGCAGCGGCATCACCGCCGAGCGTTTCTGGTCGGCGGGTATTTTGCCAGGATCTTCTCGATTTCTTTAGGATATTTTTCTGCCAGCAGTTCTGATTCACCGGTCCACATCTCCCAGGACAATATCGACACTGCCGATCATGCCGACCAGGTCGGCCACCAAGTGACCCTTGGACAGCAGCGGCAAGATCTGCAGGTTGACAAACGAAGGCGTGCGCCAGTGGACACGGTAGGGCTTGGGGCCGCCATCGCTTTCCAGGTAGACACCCAGCTCGCCGCGCGGCGACTTCGACCGGCAGCATACACGCTGCCCTTGGGGGCTGGAAAGCCTTCGGTCCACAGCTTGAAGTGGTGGATCACGGCTTCCATGCTGATGCCCAGCTCGGAGCGCGGCGGCGGCACATATTTGCGGTTGTTGCTGCGCACCGGCCCAAAGGGCAGCTTATCCAGCGCCTGCTGGACAATGCGCAGCGACTGGCGCATCTCTTCCATGCGCACCAGGTAGCGGGCGTAGATATCGCCGTCGGTGCGGGTGGGGACTTCAAAATCATACTGCTCGTAACCCGAATAGGGCTGGACTTTGCGCAGGTCAGTAGGCCATGCCGGAGGCGCGCAGCATCGGGCCGGTGACACCCCAGCGCATGGCATCTTCGCGGCGATGAGCACGCCGATCTTGCGGGTGCGGTCCAGGAAGAGCGGGTTCTTGGTCAGCAAGGCTTCGTATTCATCGATGCGCGCCGGGAAGATGCGCAGGAAGTCGCGCACAGCGGCTTCGAACTCCACCGGCACATCCCGCCACAAACCGCCCGGGCGGAAGATAGGTGGTCATCATGCGCTGCCCGGAGCACATCTCAAAGATATCCAGGATCATCTCGCGCTCGCGGAAGCAGTACAGGAACACCGACATGGCTGCCAGGTCGAGGGCATGCGTGCCCAGCCAGACCAGGTGGGAGGCGATGCGCTGCAGCTCGGTCAGGATGACGCGGATGGCCTGGGCGCGCGGCGGCACATCCAGCTCGACCAGTTTTTCGACCGCCAGGCAGTAGACCAGGTTGTTGCCGATGGTGTTCAGGTAATCCAGGCGGTCGGTCATCACTTCGGCCTTGATCGTAGGTCTTGGCCTCCATGTTCTTCTCGATGCCGGTGTGCAGGAAGCCGATATCCGGGATGCAGTTGATCACCATTTCGCCATCCAGCTCCAGCAGCAGGCGCAGCACGCCGTGCGTGCTGGGGTGCTGCGGTCCCATGTTCAGCAGCACGGTCTCGCCCTCGAGCGCCCGCTCGGAGACCAGGTGGCGTGAGTTCATCCAGGGTAACTTCATGGTTCATTCTTCGAATCATAGCGCTGACCTCACACGTCAGTCTTTGGCATAGGGCTTGCGCGCGTCGATTTCATCGAAATTGAAGGTGAACTGCGACTTCTTCGTAGCCCAGGGGGTAATCTTTGCGCAGCGGGTGGCCTTCCCAATCGTAGGGCATCAGGATGCGGCGCAGATCGGAATGACCTTCAAATCGGATGCCGAACATGTCCCACATCTCGCGCTCGTACCAGTTGGCGTTGGGATAGACGCCTTCGACGGTGGGCATGGTGGGGAAATTGCCATTCAGCGGCACCCGCAGGCCAAGGCGCACGTTGTGCTGCATGCGAATAGCAGCTGGTAGATCGACATGAAAGCGCGGCTCCTGCTCAGGCCAGTAATCCACAGCGGTCTGCGCCGCCAGCATATCGAAGCCGAACTCATCGCGCAGGACCTGGCAGACTTCAACAATCTGCTCCGGCCGGCAATGCAGGGTGGTACTTGCTCGCGGAACTCGATCAGGCTGCAGCGCCAAAACGCTGCTTGCAGGGCGCTGAGTGGCAGATCTGCAGGTGTTCGTTCATAGTTCTGTTATGCCCAATCTTTGATCTTCTCGCCGCTGCACTTTCTCGTGCAGGGTGATGATGCCGTGGATCAGCGCTTCAGGGCGCGGCGGGCAGCCGGCCACATACACATCCACCGGCACCACCTCATCCACACCCTGCACGATGGCATAGTTATTGAAAACGCCGCCGCACGAGGCGCAGTCGCCCATCGCGATCACCCACTTGGGATCGGGCATCTGGTCGTACAGGCGGCGCAGCACCGGGGCCATCTTGCGGATGACCCGCCCGGCGACGATCATCAGGTCCGACTGGCGCGGGCTGGCGCGCATCAATTCCATGCCAAAGCGGCTCATATCATAATTGGAGGCCTGGGCAGACATCATCTCGATGGCGCAGCAGGCCAGGCCAAACAGCATCGGCCACATGGCGTTGGTGCGCGACCAGTTGACCGACCTGTTCCAGCTTGAGCGTGACAACACCCATGTTGCCAGTTTTTGTTCTATTCCCATTCCAAGGCTCCTTTCTTCCAGGCATACACATAGCCTACCAGTAAGATGACGATGAAGATGACCATTTCGAGCAGCCCAAACAGACCCCAGCTTGCGAAAAACGACCGCCCAGGGCAAGAAAAAGACCACTTCAATATCGAAGAGGATGAACAGCACAGCCACCAGGTAGAAACGCACCGGCATCCGGCGGGTGCCGGTCCAAAGGGGTTCATGCCCGATTCATAGGGCATGGATTTACGCTCGGTGGGGCGGCGAGGGCCGAAGAGATGCCCGATGACGACCACCAGAACCGCCAGGCCGGTGGCCAGGATGATCAGGACGCAATGGGATGATAATCATGGGCATGACGATTCACCTCTGCGAAAGTATGTAATCTACGAGTTGGCAGGGCATGGGGTTGTTCATGCGAACTTGCCCGCTCAAGACCAGCTTTACTCGAACTGCGAATTAGTAATATGCCAAACGGATGGTAAGTTTATCATACGCGCATCGTGGTGTCAAATTTCACAAATCATATGCCTTAAGGGTATTAACTCACGCCATAAATTTTCACATGCCCATTAACCCAGATAATCGCGCAGGTGGCGGCTGCGGGTGGGATGGCGCAGCTTGCGCAGGGCCTTCGATTCGATCTGGCGGATGCGCTCGCGGGTGACATTGAAATACTGGCCCACTTCTTCCAGGGTGTGATCCTTGCCATCCACCAGCCCAAAGCGCAGCTCCAGCACCTGGCGCTCGCGATCGGAGAGCACGGCCAGGGCATTCTTGACCGATTCGCGCAGCATCTCGCGGGCGGCGGCATCCATCGGTTCCAGGGCTTCTTCATCTTCGATGAAATCACCCAACTGGCTGCTGTCTTCGCTGCCCACCGGGCTGTCCAGCGACATCGGCTCTTCGGCGGCGCGCAGGATGCGGTTCACCTTGGCCGCGGCGCGAATCCAGGCGCCGGCGCACATCCAGCGGCATGGCGGGTGCCATCGGCCTGGGCGCGGGCAATGGCGCGCTGGCATCTTGCTCATCCAGGTAGCCGGCTTCCAGGGCCAGCTCTTCGCTGGCCGGGTCACGGCCCAGCTGCTGGGTCAGGCGGCGCTGGACGCGCAGCAGCCGGTTGATCGACTCAAAGATGTGCACCGGGATGCGGATGGTGCGAGCCTGGTCGGCGATCGAGCGGCTGATCGACTGGCGGATCCACCAGGTGGCATAGGTGCTGAATTTGAAGCCGCGGGTGGGATCGAACTTGGAGACCGCCCGCAGCAGGCCGATATTGCCTTCCTGGATCAAATCCAGGAACGAGCTGCCGCGCCCGATGTAGCGCTTGGCAACGCTGACCACCAGGCGCAAGTTGGCGCGGATGATGGCGTGGTGCGCTTCCACGGCCCGCAGGCGGATCTGCTCCAGCTCGGCTTGCAGCGAGTTCATCAGCGGGCAGGTTGCGGCAGAAGACACGTCTCGGCGGCAGTTCACCTTGCGTCCTGCACATACTTCGAGCAGGTGGCGGCAAAGCTCTCCGGGAGCATGTACAGGTAAAGAAAGACGGTAAAAGCATTGCGGGCCACCCCATCCCAGAGCGGGTCTTTCCCCCACAGACCATTATCCAGGTAGGTGCGCAGGTAGGAAGGGTTATCGCTCTCCAGGTCTGGCGCAGCATTTGCGGCTTCGGTCAGCATCAGCCCCAGGTCGGGGCATGCATGACCCAGGCGCTGGGTGTCTTCGCACCAGGCGCTTCCAGGCAGATTGCCAGCTCATCGATACAGGGCCCGGTAGATATTGCGAGCCTGACGGCGCTTGCCTCTTGCACCACCCGGCCGGGCAATGGGGTGACCGCGGCTGCAACACATCGATGCGCCGCACCGACTTCCAGGCGGGTGGAGAGCCAGAACTCGCGATCGGTATCCAGCAGCTCGATCCCGCCGATCTCCTTCAGATACAGGCGAACCGGGTCTTCGCTCAGCTCCATCATCAGGCCGGGATTATCCAAAATCTCCAGCGGCTCTTCCTTCACCAGGCTTTCCAGATCTTCCACTTCCAGCGAGAGCATCTTTTCATCCGGCTCTTCAATCGATCACGGTCTCATCCAGGTCTGTCCAGCAGATCGTCCATCGATTTCTAAGTCGGAGAATGTCCAGCAAAGCATCGTCATCCTCCACCGCTCTTCCGGACCATCCGCCTCAGGCTGGTGCAGTATCTGGAAGTTTTGGCACCATGGTCATCATACCGTCACCTCGCTTCTCACTGACATGAACCAACCCGGCTGGTATAACGCGCCCATAGCGCATGATCCAGGCGTATCTGATGATTGCGTATTTTGCTGCATCGTCTGCTGGTACTGTGGCCTTCATATCGCCCTGTCTCTTGGGCTTCTTCGATCAGAAGCGAAAATATTCGATATTCTGGTGACCAGTTGCGCTGGCGCAGGTCCAGCAGGCCGCGCATCACATCGCTGAAGCACCCTTTCGTCGTTGGGGTCCAGTTTCTCGGTGCGCACCAGCAGCCCATCGGCGATTTCCATCATGGCAGCGAAAGGCTGTTCAGCACGTAATTGAGCGGCTCGGCGATATCCTGATCCACCGATTCCTGCAGCAAGCGCAAGATGGTCTGGTGGTCGGCAGATTGAAATCGTCCAGCGAAAGGCGGCTCAGACCATCTTCCTGCAATTTGCGGTCGACCTTGTAGAGCAGATCGGGGCGGCGCAGCAGCACCCCCAGGGCATGCGCTTCCAGGCATGTTGGCAGGCGCGATGCCGGTGAGATACTGGCGCCGGCCTGTGGCGGCTCCGGCCTGCCCGGCGGGCGCAGCCCGGCGGTAAGGCTGCGCGCCTGCGCCCACGGCGGCGTCCATCAGGGCGCGCTCATCCACGCGCAGCAGGCGCGCCAGGCGCTGGCGGTAGGTGTCCCGCTCGATGGCGCTGGGTACGTCATTGATCAACGGCAGCACCTGGGCGGCCATCTCGCTCTTGACCTTGGGATCCTCCACGTCGCGCGAGGCCGCCAGCGTATCCATGACGTGCATCACAATCGGCTTGGCATTCTTCCAGGATGCGCCGCCACTCGGCCGGGTCGCGGTTGACCACATCATCGGGGTCCATCCCCGGCGGCAGGGTGGTGACGCGGATATCGGCCTGCAGGCGGACTTCGTGAGCGCAGCAGGCCGCGGGCATCGAACGACAGCTCCTGCTCGTGGTCCAGCGACTGGCGGGCGATCTGCAGGCCGCGCAGGGTGGCTTTGTCGCCGGCGGCGTCCGGGTCCAGCGCCAGGACGATGCGGCGCGTGTAGCGCTTGAGCAGGTAGAGCTGGTGCTCGGTGAGGGCGGTGCCCATGGGCGAGACGGTGTTCGCAAAGCCGGCCTGGTGCAGGGCAATCACATCCAGATAGCCCTCCACGATGACCGCCTGCTCGGCGGTGCGGATGGCCTGGCGGGCGCGGTCCAGGCCGTAGAGCAGGTGGCCCTTATCAAAAAGAGGCGTTTGCGGGGAATTGAGGAACTTGGGCACATCTCCGGGTTGAGGATGCGCGCCCCAAAACCCGCCATGCGGCCGCGCTCGTCGCGGATGGGGAACATGACGCGGTGGCGGAAGCGATCGATAGACGCCGCCCGTCATCGCGCTCCGTGACCAACCCGGCCTCCAGCAGGTCTTTATCGCTGCAGCCCTTCGATTGCGCAAGTGATTGTAGGCGGCATCCCAGGAGCTGGGGGCATAGCCCAGCCCAAAGGCCTCGATGGTTTCATCTTTCAGGCCGCGCTTGGTGCAGATAAGCCAGGGCCTGCTGCCCGGCGGGGGTATTGAGCAGCTGGTGGCGGTAGAAGGTGACCGCCTCTTCCAGCAGGGCGCGCAGATCGTCGTGCTCTTCGGCCGCGGCCTGTTCCTGCAGGGGTGGGCGGCTTGAGCTGTACGCCAGCCTTCTCGGCCAGGAAGCGCAGCGCCTCGGTGAAATCCCAGCCTTCTTTCTTCATCACAAAGCCGAAGATATCGCCGCCTTCGTTGCACTGCCCAAAACAGCGCCAGGTGCCTGTCTCAGGGAAAACCACAAAGGCCGGGGTGCGTGTGTTGCTGTGGAACGGGCAAAAACCCGTGTAGTTTTTGCCCGAGCGGCGTAACTGCACCGTTTCGGAAACCAGATCGACGATATCAAGGCGGGCTTTGATTTCATCAATGGATGACATGGGTTGTCCAGAGGTGTGGTGAATTATACCAGCCCAGGCGAATGGCGGCGGACGGCAGGCAGCCGGGGATTGATGGCGCAGGCTATGGGACGAATATCCTTCAGGGTGATCTTTGGTCATTCATCGTTGGCGCTCTTGTACTATAATTCTGGCATGAGCACTTCTTCCCTCGAATATTTCATTTCGGTAGATGTCGAAACGGCCGGGCCAAACCCCGGCCAGTATTCTCTGCTGACGATCGGGGCATGCACCCTGAACGAACACCCGAGCACTTTTTACGTGGAAATGAAGCCGGTAAACATGAGCGCCGTGCCCGAAGCGCTGGCGATTTCGCACCTTTCGATGGAGCGCCTGGCCGAGCGCGGCCTGGAGCCGGCGGAGGCCATGCGCCAGTTCGAGCACTGGCTCAAGGGCGAGGTGCCGGCGGGACACAAACCGCTCTTCCTGGCCTTCAACGCGCCTTTCGACTGGATGTTTGTCAACGAGTACTTCCACCGTTACCTGGGCCGCAATCCTTTCGGCCACGCCGCGCTGGATATCAAGTCTTACTTCATGGGCATGGAAGACGTGAGCTGGGCCGAAACCTCCATGCTGCATGTGGGCTCGCGCTACCTGGGCGACCGCACGCTCACCCACCACGCCCTGCGGGATGCGCTCGACCAGGCCGAAATCTTCCGAAAAATGCGGGATGAGCAGCGCAGTGTAAAAGAGAGGCGGCAGGCGAGGGCCGAACGACAACCGGCTGCAAACGAGCACCCATCCACACACGAGAACGCCAAATAACCCAAGGAGTCATGTATGAGCACAAATCCACCTTCTCAAGAGCTTGAACGCATCATCGCCTCAGCCCGCCGGCTGGGGGTGGAAATTGACGAAGAGCAGGCCTTGCAGTGGCTGACGGCGGTGGCGGCCTCCAAGGGTTCCGGCGATGTGGTTGTGGATGAAAAAAGCGGCGTCTTTGGTCACAGCCTCTCGATGCTGGATTTTAGCCCCGATAACCTGAGCTACTTCCGCGAGATTGGCCGGCTGGTGGAATTCCAGGATATCCCCGGCAAGGTGGAGACCGCCCTGGCGCTCTCCGGCTCGGCGGCGCAATCCAAAATCCAGAGCTATCCGGGCGACTGCGACTACTTCGAGCGGGTCAATATCATTGCGCCCACGCGGGATGAAGCCTGCCGGATACTGGCAGACCTGATGCGCGAGAAAGTGATCAGCACCGAGCGCGGCCAGACCTACCAGCTCATCGAAATCAAATTCGGTTCGTATCCCCGGAATGTGATCCTGAACGGGCGCGCCATCAAGGCCGGCTCGCCGGTTTCCTGGACGCCGGGCCAGGTCGCGCCGGGCAAATCGATGTGAGCGCGCCGGACGGTACGCCTTCGGCGGTGCTGTGGGATGAAGTGGCCGACCAGCCCGGCTGGTGCAAGCTGGACTGGGTGGTCGCCGACCCGGTGCGCCACCAGCTTTCCAATGCCAGCAACATGCTGGACGTGACCTGGGAAGCCCCGGATGGGGTGATCATCCCGCTGGACGGCTACCTGGACCCGTACTTCCAGGAAGTGTACCTGGAGGCGGCCTCCGTCCCGATCTTTTCCAAGCTGGCAAAGCAGGTTTCGGCGGACGCGCTGGATCATTATGTCGGGCAGCTGGAAAAAGAAGTCAACAAATACCTGACCAAAGATGTGAACTACGGCAAAGCCGCCAAGCGCATGTACAACGTTTTCCGGCTGACCGGGCGCTACGAGGAGGCGGCCTTCCTGCGCGAGCTCTTCGATGAGCCCACCACGATCCTGTACCAGATCTGGTCGCTGATCCGCACCATCGACGACGCCTGCAAACCCGATTCGAGCATCGAGATGAACGACGTGCTGGCCCAGGCCGACCAGTTGATTATGTCGATCGTCAAGGCCCTGGAAGGCGACCAGGAGACCGAGATCGTGCGCCTGCTGCTGCGCCTGCGCGACAGCCTGAGCCGCCAGGAACACGGCCAGGACGCTCAGCGCCCAGGCCGAAGCCGCCCGGGCCGAGGTGATCAACCTGGTCAACAACTTCTTCCACGAGCGGCTGATGGCGGTGCCCACGATCAAGGCCTACATCGAGGAAAAAAGCAAGCCCTGAGCATGGTACCGTTCTCGCGCACCCTGCTGATCGATGATAACGGTGATGGCTGATGGCAAGCGATAATCACCGGGCGCCTGTCCCCACCCCCGCAGAAGTGGAGCGCATCACCGCCCTCGAGGACGGGGTGGTGCGCAATTTGCAGATCACACAGTGTTATCACGAGCTGTGCCTGGCGTTCACTGCGCGCACCGGCCTGAGCGCCAACTGGTGCACGTTTGCCACCTGGGCCTCCAAACAGGCCGGGCAGTCGATCCGCAAGGAAGACCTGAGGCGCACACTGGAGAGCCTCAAGGACAGCCTGCCCTTCGTCGAGCAGGCCGCAGAACAGATCGCAGAATTCGCAAAAAAAGCCGGCAGAAAACAGGATAAAAATGTGATCCTGGTCAAAATCTGGGAGCTGCTCGACCCCGCCGGGGCCATCGAGCGCTCCAGCCAGGCGGTCGGCACCGGCAACCGCAAGGTGTTTGCCGAGATCGGGCGCGAATTTGCCCGCTTTTACGCCGCCTGCCTGGAGGATGCACACTTTGACGCTGAAAAAATCGCCCGCTTCTGCGATGAGCTGCGCCCGGGCGACCCGCCGGATGGGCAGCGCTATCTGCGCCAGGCCTTCGAGCGCTATTACCAGGCCATGTTCGAAGCCGACGGCAAGCAGAGGGCCGAGCTGCTGCTGTTGGCTAATATCGAGATCGGTTTCCACGAGCAAACCCGCCTGCAGCCGGAGATCGCCGGGGCGCTGGAGGCGGCTGTGGACGACCCCGACCAACTGACGGAGCGCCTGGTGCAGGCCGTCTTTGGCGGGTGGAGCTGGTACATCCAGAGCCTGCTGTTCTTCATCCGGCTGGTAAAAGGCCAGGCGCTGCTCGACAAGGTGGTTCACAGGCTGGCAGCCGACGTGCGCAGCCAGATGCGCCCGCTGCTGACCAACCTGATGATGAGCATCGGCCTGCCGCACGGGCAGCGCATCAGGCTGGGCGAAGACCTGAGCGCCGGGTTCCCCGCCACACTCCAGCACATCACCCACCCCGACCTGCAGGCCCTGCTGCAGCGGGTTGACCCGACACCCGACAGCCTGACCGGCAGCGGCGCGTTGGATTGGGCCGACCTGCCCGACCGGCTGCACTTCATCGTGGATTTATTTCGCTGCTACCAGGAGACGCCCGACCTGTTCCTGCCGCCGTTTTCCGAAGAACAGGCGGCGGAGATCAAGGCAGGCCGGCTGCCGGCAGGAGCGCTTTAGAAGGATCAAACCAACGGATGAAATACAAAAACTACATGATCGATATGGACGGCGTGCTGGTGCGCGGCAGCGCCATGATCCCCGGGGCCGACCAGTTCCTTGCCCGGCTGGAGGCACGTGGCTGCAAATACCTGATCCTGACCAACAACCCCATTTTTACGCCGGCCGATCTGGCCCACCGCCTGCGAGCCAGCGGGCTGAACGTGCCCGAGGCCAGGATATTCACCTCGGGGATCGCCACCGCCAAATTTTTGCAGCGCCAGAAACCCAACGGGAAGGCCTTCGTCATCGGCGAGAGCGGCCTGACCTCGCCGATCCACAACATCGGCTACATCATCACCGACATCCAGCCGGACTACGTGGTTCTGGGCGAAACCTACGCCTACAATTTCGAGATGATCACCAAAGCGATCCGCCTGATCGACGCGGGGGCAAAATTCCTGGCGACCAACCCGGATGCATCCGGCCCGACCGAACACGGCATCGAGCCGGCGTGCGGGGCCATGGCAGCCCTGATCGAGAAGGCCTCCGGCAAAAGCCCGTTCTTTATCGGCAAGCCCAACCCGCTGATGATGCGCATGGCCTTAAACTACCTGGAGGCCCACTCCGAAGAAACGGTGATGGTGGGCGACCGCATGGATACCGATATTGTCGCCGGGCTGACGAGCGGCATGGATACGATCCTGGTCTACAGCGGCGTGACCCGGCCGGGCGACATCGCCCGCTTCCCCTATATTCCAACCCACACGTTTGAATCGGTGATGGATATCGAACCGTAAGGCAGGCAGTGTGGGAGCGAGAGATCTTGCGGTATCACTTGCCCAGATCATCAGCCTGAACTCGGCCACGTTGCCGTACTGCCCGGTGTAGTGAACTTCGTCGGCAGCGTCCCGCTGGCCCTTACTCCGCCCAGGCTTGCGGTTGCCACGTTGCTGTACTGCCCGGTGTAGGTGAACCTCGTCGGCAGCGTCCCGCTGGCGATATCGCGATTTACCCCAGGCCTTGTAACGATTGTCCGTGCTTAACACGCTGCCGCTGTTGGTGGTGGGTTTTGTTTTAAGGTGCATCTGGCTGCGATTATGAAAGCAGATAATTGTGCACTTGGCGATGGTTTTTTGTCACCTGCCTGGCTGTGGTTGAAGTGTTTGTCATCCAAGTGAGGGACTATCTAGACGGGTTGTTGATTATAATGATATTTCCTCCAGATTAGGAGAAATATATACCCATCGCATTATAAGCCGAATGAATAACCATTCCTGTCGAAATAGAATGTGATCTCCAGACAAAATAACCCGAGACAAGTCCCAATATAATCGTCAAAAACCAAAAAAATGGCATTTGCCAATAGTTATAATGGACAATCCCAAATAAAAACGCTTGAAATAACCATATCCGACTGTCACGCCATCCAAATTTACGCAGCATTCCCCATAAAAATCCCCAAAAAGTGGTTCTTCTTCAATTACCTCATTTCCTAGAGCGCCGAAAAAATGTGCAAAGTATGCCAGGAATACATTATTATTCAACGTGGAATTACCTACTCTACCTGTGAACGAATATACAACATATGGAAGAATTATCCCGACCACAATACTTACCAACAACCATTTCAACAGATTGATCTTGTTGATAAACATTGAAACAATCGTCGATCGAACATTGTACACCAAGAAAACAGCAATCACCCAAAAGATCAAATAGGTTATATCCCAAAAAATATTAAAACCGGTATTCATTAACAAATAGAATTCTCCGAAATATTACGATGATGCTTAGTGAGAGACCATCAATTTTATAGCTGGAATAATCAATTAATCCGAAGAGAATAACCGCGGTAAGCAGAAAGAATAATCACCTCATAAACTGGAGTGATCCATTGGAAATTAGGTCGAGGTATGAACATAACACCTAGAGGAATTATCATCCTTAATCCAAAAAGTATTAGGATGAACGCCAAGGTATTCCGTGTAAATGATCCATATTGGATAATTTATTCATTATCTACCTATCAATATTGGTAAAATAGGACCTTGCCCATCATATAGATAATCCACAATTGAGTTTGGAATTAGTCGTAGGTCGGGTGGTTGGGCAAAAAACTGGAGCTTTTTCTAAGAAAAAGCCTGCCCACCAACCCAACACATATTTCATCGCGATTTCCTGAGCCAAACCATCACCCACACCCCGATCCGCGGGACAAATCGTTGGGTCTCGTTGATGCCATACCAGATAGCGGCCTCGGGCAGACCCACTCGATCCAACCTACATTACTAGAACCCTTCCAACCGGCTCATCTCGGCGGACCCAGCCGCCAGGGCGGCGATGCGCTGCAGCAGCCCCAGGCGGGTGCGGCGCAGGGCGGGATCATCGGCCATGACCAGCACGTCTTCAAAAAAGCGGTTGATCAGCGGGATCATCGGCAGCAGGGCGCTCAGGAAGCGCTCGGGAGAGGGCTGGGGGGCGGCGACCCCGGCTTCGGCCTGCTGCAAAGCCGCCCAGAGGGCCTGTTCGGAAGGCTCCACCAGGCGCTGCGGGTCGACCGGGAAGCGCTCCGCCTGGTCGCGGGTGATGCGCACACAGCGGGCATACGCCGGCAAAATGAGGTTCCAATCCGGGCGGGCGATCCAGGCGGCCAGCTCCCCGGCGGCGCGGGCGGCGCGGGCCGGGTTGGAGCCCTGCACAGCCAGCACGGCGTCCACCAGGTCATAGCGCCAGCCCTGCTCCAGCAGCAGATTGCGCAGCCGCTCGACGATGAAATCGAGACAGGCCGCCCGGGTCTGCACCTCAGACGGGATGGGCAGCAGGGCGGCGGCGGCTTCCAGGGCCTGGCCCAGGTTGAAATCGAGCTCCCAGGCGATCAGGCTCTGCACCAGACCCAGGGCGGCGCGACGTTGGGCGAAGGGGTCCTTGTTGCCGGTGGGGGCCAGCCCGGCGGCGAACAGGCCCGCCAGGGTGTCCAGCCGGTCGGCCAGGCCCACCAGCAGCCCGGGGCGGCTTTCGGGCGAGGCGTCGCCGGAATAGCGCGGCAGGTAGTGCTCATAGATGGCCTGCGCCACGGCCTGCGGCTCGCCGGAATTGAGGGCGTAATAGCGCCCCATGACGCCCTGCAGGGAGGTCATCTCGACCACCATGTGGGTCACCAGGTCGGCTTTGCACAGGGCGGCGGCGCGCAGGGCGGCGGCGGTCTCGGCTTCAGCCAGGCCCAGGGCGGGCGCCAGGGTTTCCACCAGGCGCTGGATGCGCTGGGTTTTATCGTGCATGGAGCCGAGCTTGAGCTGGAAGGTGAGGGTCTTGAGGCGCGGCAGGTAGGCTTCCAGCGGCCTTTTGACATCCTCGCGCACGAAATAAGCGGCATCGGCGAAACGGGCGCGGATAACGTGCTGGTTGCCGTCCGCCACGACGTCCAGCCCGCGGTCATCCCCGTTGCGCACGGCGATGAAATAGGGAAGCAGGCGGTTGCGCCGAGTCGGCGGATGAACCGGCGCTCGAGAACCGGGAAATAGCGCTGGTGCTTGCGCATCACCGAAATGAGCACCTCGTGCGGCAGCTTGAGGTGCGAGGCGTCAAACGAGCCGCGCAGGGCGGTGGGCGCTTCCACCAGGTTGGTCACCTCGGCCAGCAGGCCGGGGTCGTCGGGGATGAGGCCGTTAACTTCATCAGCCAGCCCGGCAATCTGCTCCTGGATGCGGCGGCGGCGCTCGCTTTCATCCAGCAGGATGCCCTGTTCCCGCAGAAAGTTGAAATACTCGTCCGCCGAGCCTACGGCGAGCTCCTGCGGGGTGCGGAAGCGCAGCCCGCGGGTGGTATTGCCGGAGTGCAGCCCGGCGTAGCTGAAGGGCAGCACCTGGCCGCCGTACAGGGCCAGCAGCCAGCGGATGGGGCGCGAAAAGCTGACGTTGCTGCTGTTCCAGCGCATGGATTTATCAAAGCGCAGCGCCTCCAGCAGTCCCGGCAGGGCCTGGCTGAGCACCTGGGCAGCCGGGCGGCCCACCTGCTGGACGACCGCCACCACGTAGCTGCCGCCGTCCATCTCGCGCACCTGCAAATCGCTGACGCCGACGCCCTTGCCGCGGGCAAAACCCTCGGCGGCAGGGGTGGGCAGTCCATCGGGCCCGTAGGCGCGGTTGGCGGGCGGGCCTTTGAAGACCTGCTCCTGATCCGGCTGCTGCGGGTGAAGCGCATCGACAAAGACCACCAGGCGGCGCGGCGTGCCCATGACACGCATCTCGCCGTGCTCCAGGCGCAGCTCGTCCAGCAAGGCGGGGAGGCGCTTGCGCAGCTGCTCCACGGCGGCATCCAGGTCGGCGGCGGGCAGCTCTTCGACGCCGATCTCCAGCAGGACGGGCATTGGCCCGCCGGCAGTCATGGCGGGCAGGCTTGCGGCGGCGGCCCCCGCCTGGCTGCCGGCCTGTGCGGCCTCATCCAGCCAGGGGTATTCCAGGCGCTGGCGCTGGGCCACGTAGGCCTCGGCCACGCGCCGGGAAAGCTCGCGGATGCGGCCGAAGAAAGCGGCGCGTTCAGTCACGCCGATGGCGCCGCGTGTATCCAAAACGTTGAAGGTGTGCGAGCACTTGAGCACATAATCGTGGGCGGGCAGCACCAGGTTCTGATCCAGGCAGGCGGCGGCCTCGGCCTCGTACAGGTCGTACATGGCGCGCAGGCGCTCCACGTCTGCAATCTCAAAGTAATACTTGCTGTGCTCCTGCTCACCTTGCAGGTTCACATCGCCCTCCGTCAGGGCCGGGCTCCATTGGATCTCGCGGAAGCTGTTGACGTTCTGCAGGGTGATGGCGATGCGATCCAGGCCGTAGGTGATTTCAACCGAGACCGGGTCCGAGAACCTGCCCGCCAGCCTGCTGGAAGTAGGTGAACTGGGTGATCTCCTGCCCGTCCAGCCAGACCTCCCAGCCCAACCCCCAGGCGCCCAGGGCCGGCGATTCCCAGTTGTCTTCAACAAAGCGGATGTCATGCTGGCGCGGGTCAATCCCCAGGGCCTCCAGCGACTGCAGGTAAAGCTCCTGCGGGTTGCCCGGGTCGGGCTTGAGGATCACCTGGAACTGGTAGTGCATCTGCATGCGGTTGGGATTTTCGCCGTAGCGCCCGTCGTCCGGGCGAATGGAAGGCTCGACGTAGGCAACGTTCCAGGGCTCGGGGCCTAATACGCGCAGGGCTGTGGCAGGGTTCATCGTTCCGGCGCCCACCTGGCTGTAATATGGCTGCCAGATCAGGCAGCCCTGTTTGGCCCAGAAGTCCTGCAGGGTCATGATGATGGATTGAAAATTTAATGGCTGTGACATATTTGGTTTCGACTCGCTTAAAAGATAGATCGCCGGCAAAGGCGCAGGCTGCCGCTACGTGAGGCGCATTCGGCGCCCACGAAATGCAATTATAACCTCACAAGAAGGGGTTTATTCCGGCGATCTTGAAGACAGCAGATGGGGAGCGAAGGGCGGGCTCGTGCGGCCTAGTTGTTAAGCTTTCCGGCCAGCTCCAGATCAATCAGCTCCTGGAAGGCTTCGAAGGGCTGGGCGCCCACAATGGCGATGCCGTTGACAAAAAACGTGGGCGTGGAGCGGATGCCCAGGTTGGCGGCAAAATTGTAATCGGCTTCCACTTCAGCCTGGAAGCGCCGGCTGCTCAGGCATTCATCGAAGGAGGCGGCGCCCAAACCCAGATCGCTGGCGTATTTTTTGAAGGCGCTTTCACCCAGGCCGTACTCGCCGCCAAACAAGAGCTGGTGATATTCCCAGTAGACGCCCTGTTCACCGGCGCAGTTGGCGGCTTCGGCGGCTACAGCGGCGTTGCTGTGGATGCTGGTCAGGGGAAAGTCACGATACACCAGGCGGATCTGGTCGGGATAAGCGGCCTGCAGGCGCGGCCATACTTCGGCGTGCCACTTGGTGCAGTAAGGACATTCAAAATCGCTGAATTCGATGATGGTAATTTTTGCCGATTCTAGGGCCCAGGCTGGGGTCATCATCGACGGGCACATCGTAGCGGCGCACTTCCTGCGACCCACTCTGGGCGGCGCTTTCATCCTGCGCCTGGGCTGCCGCCGCCTGGTTAGCTGCTGCGGCGGCCGGAACTGCCGGGGTGCGCCCCCAGAACAGGTAGCCCACGCTCAAGCCCAGCACAAAAGCCAGAGGCAATAAAGTGGCGTACAGGTGGCTGCGCTTGAATTTGACCGTATTATCATCCACCGGCAGAGCGGCGGATGGTTCAATGACAGGAGCGGGTAGTAGTTGATCATCCATGACAGGTATTATAACAAATGAAATGACCCCGAAAACATCCATTTCGGGGTCATTTCGTCCAATCATCCGGGCAGGTCAGTCGCCGTCCACCGAGCTGGCGGCCAGGAGGTGCATGGCGGCATCGGGTTTTTCATCCTGCTTACGCGAGTCCTCCAGGTGGAGGATGGCGGGCACGAACAGCGCGCCCACCGCCATCAAGATCGTAATGCCCCCGCCAATCACAAACCAGGTTTGCACGCCAAACCGATCGGCCACCGGCCCGGCCATCAGCAAGCCCAGGGGCGACATGGCGGCTGCCGTGCTGGCGATCAAGGTAAAGACACGGCCCTGCATCTCGGGAGCCACGCTGGCCTGCACCACGGCCATCAAGGGGCCGTTGGTGATGGGGCTGGCAAAACCCAGAATAAACATACCCAACACCGCCAGCGGGAAGTAGGCAGCCGGCACCAACCCGATGAGCAGCCCGCCCAGGCCGATCCCCATCAGGCCCACCAGGCTGGTCAGGATCTGGCGGCGAAAACCACCCCACACGCTCAAACACAGACCGCCCGCCACCACGCCAATGCCCCAGGCAGCCTCCATCCAGGCCAGGTGAAAAGCCTGCCCCTGGAAATAACGCGTCACCAGGATGGGCACCAGGGCTGAGGCCGGCGTGAGCAGAAAATTGATCACGGTGGCCATCATGCCAATCATCACCAGGCCGGGCCAGGCAAACACGTAGCGCAAACCGGCGCGCAAATCCTGCCAGACGTTGGATTGGGGCGCGCCTGCACCGGCGGAGGCCAGCTTTGCGGGCTGCGGCACGGCAATGAAGAACAGGGGCAGGATTGCCAGCAGGGCGGTGAATACATCGATGGCGAGCACACCCTGGATGGGCAGGACGACCAGGAGCAGCGCCGCCAACGGCGCCGAGGCGATGTTCATCCCGCCCGCCAGCATCTGGTTGAGACCCTGGATGCGCGCCAGGTGCTCCCTGGGCACCATCAGTGAGGTGGAAGACTGCATGGCAGGCCAGTGAAAACCACCCGCGGCCGAACGGATGAACATGAGCACATAGACATGCCAGATCTGCACCTGCCCGCTGATGAAGAGCAGCGCCAGGGCCACCGTCGCGATGGCGATCAAGCCGTCGGCGACCATCATGATCACCCGGCGGCTCCAGCGGTCCACCAGCGCGCCGGCCACCGGCATGAGAAACACCTGGGGGAGCAATCCCACCAGCGAGGCGGTTGCCAGCACGGTGGCGGAACCGGTTTTTTGCGTCAGCCACCAGACCAGCGCAAACTGGACGAGCTGACTGCCGAGGAGCGAAAAAGACTGCACGGTCCAGATGGTAAAAAACGGCCTTTTCCAGCTCTTTTGCACGATTGAGTCCATTTTCGTTTCCATGGTCATTCTCCTGATCCAACCAGTAAGCCGGTCCCTGAAGAAACAAGCGGGAGAGCAATTTAACAGGCATCTACCGGAATCAATTTTCAATATTATACTGAATAATTAAAGTTTGTCAATAGATTATTTGAATATTTTTAATTTAGATTTTAATATTATTGAGTTTTGTAGAAAGATCACGTCGTATATATAGACGAGATTCTAGCTAAAGGCATAAAACTGGATGTATAATTCAAACAGTACCGGTTCTCCGGGTATCGCAGCGGCGGCCCTGAAACCCGCTGCGCTTTATGCTGACGGAGGTATTCCCATGGTCATGCCTGTGATTCAGTACGCTCCCGAAACCTGCGCCTGGTGTGAAGGGAGCGGCAAATTCGGAAACTATAATGACGTCTGCCTGGTTTGCGGCGGGCAGGGCAGCTTGCTGGTGGCCCAGCCGGCGCGCAAATGCCCGTGGTGCCAGGGGAACGGCGTTGTGGAAGCGGGGGAATTCAAGGATCGCTGCAAGATGTGCGGGGGCGCCGGCTGGTCGCACGTCTTCAAGCAGCCCACGCGCTGACCCCTCCGCCGGCCAGACAGATAAACCACAAAAACGGACTGCATCCGCATCGCGCCGGCACCGGGCGCATGTTGGATGCAGTCCGTTTTCAATTCTGAAAAATATGGGTTATTGCAGGGCAACCACCAGAAACGCCAGTAATACGGCCAGGACGGTAACTACAATACCGATCCCGACCTTGAAAAGCAAGCGCTTTGTCCGGCGAGGCACTCTTTTCCAGCCGCTGCCCAACCGGTGGGTAATACCAGGCCGGCGACGGCGCCGGACACGTTTGTACGAAGTAAAGGGCAATGGTGTTTGATCAGGTTCCGGTAAAGACATGAAAACCCCTTTTTAGGTGATGGTAATTATAAACGCATCTTCAGGGATTTTCCACCTCCAGGCGCAGCAGATTTTCGTCGACCTGGATCTGGCGCTCGGCGTATAAGCGGAAGCGACCTTGCATGCTGTCAACCCCGATACCCGGAGGCCCTACCGACACCAGAGCATCCAATGGCCGGGACTTTCAAGGCGGCTGCCTAGTACTTTTGATAGGTGGTTTGCTGGATCCGAGCACTGTCCCCGCAACGGACATATAATCTTTTCAGATCGGATGGGGGTGACCGCCCTCAGGTGATGGCAGGCGCGATCGGAATGACCATGCAGGAGATCATCCCAAGGTTGGATTAGTGGCGTACCCATTGGGAGGGCGATATGCGCATGCGTCCCTTATCATTCCGTTCTTTGTATTGGATTCCCCTGTTACTTTCCACCCTATTGTTTGCGATGCTCGCCCAGGATCTCCTGGGCAGGTCGTTTGCACTCGCCCTGGTGCCGGCTCCGCAGCAGCTCCACCCGGCCCCCGGAGAGCACGTGATCATCCCGCGCTTCTCCTGGTCGGCATCGCCCGGGGCTACAAAATACCAGGTGCGGCTGGGCCCGCAGAGCGACCCGAATTTAGTCTATTGGGCCGGCGTCACCTACCAACTGGATTTGACTCCGAATGACTCTGGCTTCTCTCCCCAATGAACAGCTCTACTGGCAGGTTTGTGCTTACGAGCTTGCTTCTGCGACGGGTGATTGTCCCGGGCCGTGGAGTGGCAAGGTAAGTTTCACCAAGTTCATCCCCGCCCCGCCGCTGCGCTCGCCTGCCAGCTATGTCGCCATCCCCGAGCCTGAGTTCGCCTGGGAGCCAGTGGATGGGGCAGCCGATTACAAAGTAGAGCTGAGCCGTTCCGCCTCCTTCGTGCCGGTGGATTACACCTACAACACTTACAATACCAGCCTGATACCGAATACGACCGTCAATGAACAACGCTTACTACTGGCGCGTGCGGGGTGTGGATACGCATGGGCATGAGGGGGATAACAGTCCGGTGCGCTATTTCGTCAAGCATATCCCTGCGCCGGAGCAGGTACATCCAATGGATGGAGCCCAACTTGTAGTACCCACCTTCGAATGGCTGCCGGTGAACGGCGCAGCCTATTACATAGTCGAAGTCAGCCGGGCGGCTACATTCAATCCCATTCATGCCTCTTACACGATCTTACCTGCCGCGCCTGACCCCCAACAATTCGCTGGATAACGGGATCGTACTTCTGGCGGGTGCGCGGCGTCGACGCCCACGATAGCGAAGGCAGCGAATAGCGCTAATCAACCGTTTTGTTAAAGATCATCCCTCGCCGCAGGCAGTTCTGCCTGCCGAGGCTGCGCTGGTGAGCATGCCTTACCTGGAATGGACACCTGTGGCAGGCGCGGCCAAATATTGGGTGGAGCTGGCTTCCACTCCGAGACTTCTCTACCCTGACCGCCGACATTACCACCTACAATACCCAGTTCACACTGAGATCGACCCTGGCGCCGGGGATCTATTTCTGGCGGGTGACCGGCATGGATGAAGACGACCACGCCAGCCCGACGAGCGCAGCACGCAGTTTCGCCCTGACTGCACCTCCAACCCCTACCAGCGCCGCTGTGGCCTTGCAAGCCCCGGCGCAGGGCGAGGTTCATACCCGCCGACCCGGTCTTTCGCTGGACGCTGTCGCAGGGCGCCAGCACTACCAGCTCAAGGTGAGCCGGTATTCTGACTTCCACACCCTTTATGACGCAGTCATCAGCGCATATCCCGCCTACAGTCCCTACACGCCGGGCGGGCTCAAAAAACAATACGAGAACGGCCTGTATTATTGGAAAGTGGAGGCTCGCAACAGCAGCGGTTCGGTCATCACCACCAGCCCGGTGTACAGCTTCACCAAGCAGTCTTTCATCCGGCTGATGGGGCCAGAGGACGGCTCTGTGCTGGCAACTGACCCCAGTTTTGAGTGGGCTGCCGGTGCCCGGCGCTGCCCGCTATGATCTAACCGTCAGCCGCCAACCGGATTTCAGCACGGAGTATGATTTCATTTCCACTGAGTATCCCATCTATGACCCTTCGGAGCCGGGATATAAAAACACCTATGCCGACGGCCGGTATTACTGGCAGGTAGAAGCGCTCTCCTATACACGGGGTGACCATCGCCACGAGCCAGGCCAGAACCTTTACGCGCCAGTCACGGCTGGCAGCCATCGCGCCTGCCGAGGCCTCTTACCTGGCGCACGACCCGACGTTCCGCTGGACCCAGGTCACTGGCGCACACACATATCACCTTGTTGTAAGCCGGCAGCCCGATCTCAGCACCGAGTACGATGCCGTTATCACCCACCACACCAGCTTCACCCCCTACGGGCCCTCGATGCAAAGACACGTACGCCAACGGGGTGTATTACTGGAAGGTGAGACGCCAGGGATTTCAGTGGTGACGACCATCAGCTCCACCCCGGCCCAGAGCTTCACAAAGAGCGCTGCGCTGCGTTTGTTGGATCTAGCGGAAGGTGATGATTATGGGCGGCACGCCCAGTTTCACCTGGGACCAAGTCGACCGGCGTGGCGACCTACAGACTGGTGGTAAGCCGCAATCCCCAATTTACCACCACCTACGATGCCATCATCAGCGATTACATGGCCTACACTCCCTACACGCCCGGCCTGAAAGACACCTATGATGAAGGCACTTATTATTGGAAAGTGGAAGCACGCGGCCATACCGGAACGGTGCTATTCAACAGCCTGACCGGGTCGTTTACATTATCCAACACCCAGCCTACCAGCACACCCATGGGCGCGCCCACCTCCACCCCTACCCGGACACCCACCATCACACTCACCCCCACCATTGCCCCGGAGGATCTGCCGACGCCCACACCAGCCGGCCCGTTGCCACCGCCGGCCCGCTACCCACCACCAGCCGGATGCTCGGCGCAGTGACGGTCTTCGCTGATAGTTTCGTGGACCTGGGTCAAAATGTGTGGCAGGCTTCCGGACACATCCGCATGGGCGGCAGCCTGCATGCCTACGTCGAGCTCAGCCAGGGCGAAGTGACTCTGGACTACGGCGCTCAAAGCATACGCGGCGAAAGCAGCAGCCGCGTGGGACTATTGATGGACAACGGCGTTGTGACGCCGGTTTTTGCAGGACCGTTTTCTGTTGACCCTCCAACGGCGAGATCGCCATCCTGGCTGGCGCCACTACCAACTCTACCGCCTGGGCGATTTCGCCGTGGATATTACCCGGCCTGTTTTAGACCTGAGCTTGAACGCCCTGAGCGGCAGCGCTGGCGGAACTGTGCGTTTGACGGTGTACCCCCTGGAGGGCATATCTCCCCCACCGACCATGGTAGCGTTCACTTTGAACCACAATGGCCAGGTATGCGGTCAGGTAGCCGATATGGACTTTCTAGGTAGCTGGCGTCACTTTCTCTGTGGAGAGCGCCGAAGTGATCTACTCGCCTGCCGAGGGCGGCAAGGTGATCATCCACCAGGCTTCGATCACCCTGCCGGAAGAATTTGATCTTGGCAGCCAGGGCTCCATTGAAGAACTGGTGATCACCGCCGGTGGTTTGGAGAAAGTGGGCGGGGGCAGCATCACCCTGGAGTTGCCAGAGATGAGCATCCCAGGCACAGACGGGCGCTTCGAGCTGGCCGGGGCCAGCGTGACCCTCAGCCTGGCACAGGGCGGGCAGTATATGATCCACGGCCGCGCCGATTTCAGCCTGCCAAACATTGCCTCTACCGGCGTAGCAGGGCCAGTACTACAGTGGGGAGCTGTACGCTGAGTTCGAATTGGATTAGGATGGTTTGCGTTATGTGCTGATGGGTGGGAAGGTGGAGCCGGGGAAAACGATCGGGCAGAGTGGCTTTGCTCTGACCGGCCTGGAAGGTCAGGGTAACGCTCAGCCCGGAAGTACGTCTGCAGATCACGGGTACGATAGAGAGCCATCTAGAAGTGATCCCTGGGCCCGCTGGTGACCGGGACGCCATGGGTGTGGGTGCAGCTCTCTGAGCTCTATGAGGTGGCATTAGCGGTTCGGTGCAGGCGCTGATTTTCGACGCTGCCAAAGCCTCTCTGGTGCTCAGCCAGGCCAGCGGCCTGACCGGATCGGTGCACATCAACTATATCCTGTACGCCTTGAGAGGGGACGCCAGCCTGCATGTCTGGTAGTCGGGGGGTGAATTTCACTTCACCGGCAGCGCCACCATCGAGTTGGGTTTCGATAAAGGAGAATTATACGATAGCTGCTAGGATGTATGTTTGCCGATCGTGGGCTGCGAATAGCATCTGCATCAGCGTGCCGCCCTTCGATATGACCCTGGCGGGGGTACAGTGCGACTTTGGGTAGTTTTGTGCCAGTGAGAACTTGCGACCAACGCACCTACGGCCTCAAAGGCACTGCCAGTGTTCTGGATGGCGCCTGGGAAGGCTCGTTCTTCATCGATCTCGATGGCAACCTGGTTGCCGGTGACGATGCGGATGAGTATGCCCTGTACAACTAATCCGACGGGCTGGCCAGCAAGCTGGCCCTGGAAACCCTGCAGGCCGGATACACCGATACCTACACCATCCTCAGTCAGCTGAGACCGACCAGGCCCTGTTCATGCTGGGCTGGAAGGCTGGAGATACCGCCATGCAGCTGCAAGATCCAACTGGGCATATCATTAATCTGGCCGCCGATCCGGGCATCCACGTTAACGGAGGTCGCCACCACAACCTATATCGTCGTGGACGATCCCCTGAGCGGAGCCTGGAATGTGCATGTAGGCAATCTGCAAGGGGGCTGAATTCTACCTGCTGAACGTGCTCGGCAGCAACATCCCGCCCCAGGTGAGCGTGCTAGCAGGTCAACGCCCTCAGCGAGAGTGAGTTTGAGATCGGCTGGAGCGCCAGCGACCCCGACGATGCACCTGTCGTTGGGTTATATTTCGACCAGGACGGCGTTGGTTCGGATGGATCTCTGATCGTTCAGGGGCTGGGTCAGGTGTCTGGCGTAACCCCGTGGGATGCGGGCGAAGTGCAAAGCGGCGAGTATTACATCTACGCGGTTGCAGATGATCTGAAAAACGTTCCAGTTAGCAGTTATTCCGTTGGGACTGTCAAGGTCGTCAACAGCCAACCGCCTCAGGCGCCAACCGGCTTGAGAGCCCACGTCAGCGCCAACCGCCAGGAAGCTCAGCTTTGCTGGGGGCGCAACCCTGAGAGTGATGTAGTCGGCTACCGCACGTTGGCTGGCAGCGAGCCCGGGGTTTACGACCTGGGCATGTTCCAAGCAGCCAACCTGACCTGCTACACGGTGCAGATACCGGTATGGTTGGATACCATCTATGTGGGGGTGCTGGCTTACGACAATTCGGCCAATGAAAGCCTGATTTAACAGGCCAGGAGGACAAATTGAGCCGTGAAGTAGGTAATGACTGCTGCGGCAATCGCGATATTACCCGAGACTAAAGGCGTACCCAGATAGCTGGATAATTGAAAGGATCCCAGATAGATGAGCAGACCGACAACGATTGAAAGGATCATAGCCTTTCTTTGAACGAGTTGTCCACGCGAGTCCCGGCGCAAAGGCATGAGCGGGTTGCTCAAATCGATGCTGAACCATCCGCTGTGCAAGTAGAGCAAAAACAACCCAAAGAATACAACTGCCAGCAGGACGGCTTTCCACGAGAAACCCAGGATGAGCACGGCAAAAGCAGCTACTCAGGATTGCTCTTGAGATATAGTAAGGCGTAAATTCTTTTTTCATATCTATCTCTCTTGCAGCCAGAAAATACGTTCAATCGGAACAGCCAGTGCTTTGCTGATGCGCAGAGCTGTTTCAATTGTTGGGATAAAATGTCCTTTTTCGATCGAGACGATGGACACCCTGGCGACGCCAACCAGCTCGGCCAACTCCGCCTGGGTTATTCCCAGCGCTGTGCGAATCTCTTTGATATGATTCCCTACGCTCTTGTGTGTCATTAAGTTAAGTATACTTTACATTTTGCAAAAAGTCAAGTGTACTTAACATTAATTCTTGTCCAACGCCCGCTGTTGGCGCAAATCCGTGGGGCCACAGTCCGATCCGTGGAACCGGAATGAACCCGGCGGTGTAGGATTATTAAACCCTGCCGTCTGACGTTCACCTTGGAAGGAAATGCTCCCATGCAAACCCCTGTCATGCTTCGATGGCTGTTCGTGCCCTGCTGCTGGTCGCCCTGCTCAGCCGCCTGCAGCCCATACCTCCGCCGCGCCAGCGCCCACCGAGCCGGATTGTGACACATCTGCGGCGGCGAACACTCTTGCGGCCGGCTGCCAGGTGACCGAACCGGAGTGGGCCAAACCGGATGAAGATGCCGCGGTCGACGGCGCCCCGGCGTTTGGATACTATTACATCAATCCAGACCGCTCGATCTGGGCATCGGCGTGGTGGTCAGACGAAGCGAAATATCATCTGCGCTCAGGCGAGGAAGGCAACAAGATGGGCTGGTTCCGGCCTGCGGGGGCCGAGCTGGAAATCACGGGGCGGCGTTTGGACGGCGAAGCCCCTGAGCTTACTGCAGAATTCCCCTGCTGTTATCCAACCCGATTTCAAGCCTCGGGGCTGTATTTTCCCACGGAAGGGTGCTGGGAAGTCACCGCAAGGGCGGAAGAAAGCGTGCTTACATTTGTTGTGTGGGTCGTGCCTTGAACTGCGTAACTACTACTATAATTGGAGTGGCGCGTGCCTGATCGGCTACAGTTTTTATTCCAGGATGAGGAGACATGGATACAGAGAAATGCGTTGTGCCTGTTACCCGGGAGACCTGCCAGGAAGCGGCCCGGGTGCTCGGATGCGCATTTGTGGACGAGCCGGTTTCGCTGAGGATATATAAAGGATTTTCGCCTGAAAAACGCTGCCGAAATCTGACACTCGACTTCGCTGCCGAGATGAAGGCATGTATCCGGTTTGGTAGTCCGTTCCAGATCCGTGATCGAGGCAAAGCGGTTGCCGCGGCGGTCATCTATCCTCCCGGTTCCTATCCCCTTCCGCCGGTTGAGCAGGCGCGGATCACAATTAAGTCAATCATCGGTCATGATTTTTATGACATCCGGCCCTGGTTGAACTGGCTTGCCGAAACTGAGAAGCTGCACCCGCGGGCGCCGCATTATTATCTGCAATACCTGGGGGTTGCGCCGGATTACCAGGGCGGGGGGTTGGGCTCGACCATCCTGCGGTATTTGACGGCGAAGGCCGATGAAGAAAACACAGGCTGTTACCTGGAGACCGCCAGCTCCAAAAATGTCACTTTGTACCTGCGCCATGGTTTCAATGTCCTTGCGGAAAAACATATCATCGGACTGAGATCCTGGTTGATGTGGCGCCCTCCGGCAGCCTCTTGACAACCGGGTGGGGCAAGTGTGGCATTAACGAATGAGACCGGCACAAGGGAGAAGAAATATGTCCAGTAAAATCTCAGGCAAGGTTACCAAAAAACAAGAACCCGGGCTGCAGGGCCCGGCATCGACAAGCCTGGCCTACCGCACCGGTCTGTTTGTAGTGTTCTTGATCTGTGCGCTGGCGATCTTTCTGTTCGGGCCGAATTACTACAAAGTGTTCCCAACCAATGGCAACAGCATCTACGCGGCCGGTCTTTCGGCCGTTTTCCTGATCGCCGCTGTACTGCTCAAGCGCAGCGATAAGTTTGGCCAATACTGGCAGATCGCATACGCCTTCTTCGTGGCGGCTGCTGTTATCCTGGTCTCTGACCTGTTTTCCGGCTACAACAGCACGATCCTGGGCTCCCTCGGCGTGTCGATGGACACCAACCAGGGTTTGAGTTTGGGAAAACTGTACGACGCCCTGCTGGTGGTCGTTCCCATCCTCATGCTGACCAAACTATCAGGCGCAGACCTGGGTTCGCTATTCCTGAAAAAAGGCAACCTTAAATGGGGGCTGGGCATCGGCGCCCTGGTTTTGCTCAATTTCTTGACCTCGGCGCTGATCTTCTTTGCAAACGGCTACGACAGCCTGGCAAAGCTGGGCTCAGCGGTCGGGTGGGGGTTGGTGTTTGCTGCCAGCAACGGATTTCTGGAGGAATTGTGGTTCAGGGGGCTCTTCCTGAAGAAGCTGGCGCCGCTGATCGGTGTCGCAGGAACAGTTATTTTGTCGTCTATCTGGTTTGCCGCGCTCCATTTTCTTTCCGTGGCCTATCTGCCCACCACGGTGATCCCGATTTTCCTGGTCAACACCTTCACGCTGGGCCTGGCGTGCGGCTATTTGACGCTCAAAACGGACAGCATCTGGGGCGCGGTACTGATCCACGCCGCGGCGGACTGGTTCCTGTTTATCGCCCTGCTGGCCACACATTAGGCCATTTTAGTGTGGGCGCGTACCCTGCCCAACACCCACGCGCCAGTGGCTTCCCGACAACGATGTGCCGCAACTGGCGTAGAATGCTGTGCTCAACGGAGACTTTGTATGAAACCCAGAATAACCGTAATCACCATTGGTGTTGACGACCTGGAGCGAGCGCTTCGCTTCTATCGGGATGGCCTCGGCCTGGCGACTGAAGGCATTATTGGCAAAGAGTTCGAGCACGGGGCCGTCGCCTTCTTTGATTTACAGGCCGGACAAAAGCTGGCAATCTGGCCGCGTAAAAGCATTTCCCACGATTCAGGCCTTGCCCTGAGCAGCCCGAGTCCCACCGAGTTCACCCTCGGACATAACGTCTCGTCCAGGGCAGAAGTCGATGTGGTTATGGAACAGGCAAAAAATGCCGGCGCCGTTATCGTAAAGCCGGCACAGGAAACCTTTTGGGGCGGTTACGCCGGCTACTTTCAAGACCCCGATCAGCATCTGTGGGAGGTAGTATGGAACCCGCAGCTCTTGCCCCAGGATTGAGGCATAACACGCCGAGCCAGCGGATGCCGGTTTTGGTGAATTTGTTGTCAGAAGTCGCGCCTTGACGATTAGGACAGCGCCGATTATCATCCAAATTATCTCAATTGGGTTCGATAACCCCTCTCTAGCTGAGGGCCGGCGCGAAGGACAGAAAGGAGAACAGCATGCAACTGGGCGCATTTTCAATCAGCCTGGCAGTCAGGGATATCAAGGCGTCGAAGGAGTTCTATGAAAAGTTCGGTTTCACCACCTTCGGTGGAGATATCACGCAGAACTGGCTGATCCTGAAGAACGGAGACGCCATAATCGGTCTTTTTCAAGGGATGTTCGAAAAGAACATTCTAACCTTCAATCCTGGCTGGGATCAAAACGCGCAAAAACTGGCTGCCTTTACAGACGTACGCGAGCTGCAGCGCCAGCTCAAGGCGCAAGGTGTGGAGTTCGTGAGCGAAGCAGATGAAGCCACGACGGGACCGGCCAGTTTTATCGCCGTGGACCCCGATGGGAACCCGATCCTCGTCGATCAGCACGTCTGAGCTGTGCTGCATCTCACACCGGCGACATAATAACGCTTTATCTGATGGCGGGTGGCTCGCAAATGGTGTTTCGCAGTGGCGAGGATAACGTGGCAAAAGAAGAGCATTCCAGGAGCGAACAACCTGTTCCATGCCATTGTTTTACCGCGCCACAGCGGTCTCTTGTCATCGCTGGCGAGCTGGGCATGGATGACAACTTCGCTGAGGTCTCAGTGCTGGTCTGTCCGGTTTGCGGCCAACGGTGGCTGCGCTATTTCTATGAGGTCGATGCTTTCATCCCGCCAACAAGATCTCTTTGATTTTACCGCTGTAAGCCGCACTGTCTGGATCTGCGGTCAGGAATTCGATTTTTTCCGGATTGTCTACCCCTAATCCCAGCTCAACCGCCCTGGCGATTTGCTCTTGCTCGAAGATCTTCCCCCGGCCGGCTTCTGTCTTGCAGCCATGGTAGCGCAAGAGAGCAACCCCCGCCGCGTCCAGGGCGATCCGATCGGCGCCTGCCAAAATCACACCCGGGGTGACCCGCTCGCCCGTATCCGGGCCGCCCGAAATAAAAGCCTCGACGCCATCCAAAAGGATCAATGCGGGTTGGTAGGCGAGGTTGATTTCTGCGATCATCCTGCGCTGGTGAGAGGATGAATGCAGCTCCTGCATGAAATCATGTTCCACTTGCGGAAGCCGCTTGGCAACCATCCCCACGGAATTCTTCAACGACAGGGTGAAATGGCCTCCGTAGCGGTGGGTTTTCAAATTGCACGTCTGCACCAACGCCTGTGCTTCGAGACAGGGGCACGCCAACGCGAACCCCTTTTTCCAATGACCGCCAGGCGGCTGGATCATCACCCAATCTTCAGCTGCTAGCTCATCGAAGACAAGCGCCTCAAAACCCAATTCAAGCGCCAGCTTGAAAACGCCGATCCGATCCATAACCCGGCGGGTATCCCCCATCCCGCTCCGGTCGCCAACTGTGATCTTCTGCGCGCCCATCTGTTGGAGCGCTGCCACCAGGGTGATGAGAACATCCGGGTGGGTGGAGCCTGGCGCCGGGTCGGCGCTGTTGAAGTTGGGCTTGAGGAAGACGCGTTTACCCGCAACCGGATTGATCCCCAGCAGGTCGATCGCTTTGCGCACCCCTTCAGCCCGATGGTCCGTCTTGATGAAAGCCAACCTGGCCTTGCCATCTTCTATCGTCGCGGTTGGGCTTGCTGAAGGAACAGGGTTTGTCTCCGTTGGCTGTGGGCTTTGCGGGGCAGGCTGTCCCCGTCGATGCAGATTCCATGGTCAGTGTTGGCGCTTCACGGGTACCGGCAGGCGAGAGCAGCTCATCCTGATCTACACCGGCTGCTGAACATCCTTCCAGGAACGAAGCCAGCGCGGCCGCTCCACCCATGATTTTTGCAAGACGCAAAAAATCTCTACGACTTAGATTGGTATTGGAGCCCGGTTTAGCCATGCTATCTTTCCTTCCTGAACCACAATCCCCTACAAATGCCCGCCGCCCACCGCCAACTTAATCGAGCCGCGGTAAACCGCGGGATGCGGGGCGCTCTCCGGGTCTAGGTTTCCAGATGATGCTCGGTGCTGAGGCGCCCGGGGTGGCCGGCAGGCAGGCTCTTTTTGATATGGCTGGCCCAGTAACTGTAAACACCCAGCGCCGCCAACCCGCCATAAAAAAACAGCATCCCGGCGATAACGAGCTGGCCAGATATTGGCCCGATGGCGGCGCGTCTCGTGATTTCACTCAGTGTGGTGGACGAGGTCGGGTGCGACATCAATACCACCACCCAGCTCCCCAGCAGGATGGCATAAATCCACTGGTAATTGCGCCGCAGGCGGCGGCCCACCGCTTCCCACCAGGGCATGTGGAAGTGCGGCCATTCCATATCGTGGGCCAGCGTTTCCGCCCATTCCGGCATGGCGGCCCTGGAGCCATCCAGCATCGGGCGGTAGAAATTGATTTCGATCATGCGGGCGCGAGAGCGCCAGATGTCGAAAAAGCGGTAGCGCCGCGCCCTCCATCAGCATCAAGAAAGTGCAGAACAGGGTGATGATCGGGATCAGCACGTGGCGCTCGCTGCTTTGGTCGCTGAAGACGAAGCTCAGCGCCGTAGCGCTCAACACCACCGCCCAATGGGTGGTAGTGTCGATCCGGCTGCGCCAGGCCGTGGCCTCGCTCAGCTCGCCGCGATAGAGATGCACCATGGCGTTGATGAACTCTCCGCGGGTGAGGTTCTCCAGCTCCAACCGTTGGGCAATGCCAGGAAGAGGTAAATTATTCGTCATAGCCGATTCCTCCGGTAATATTCTACCTGAAGATCGTTTTGCTAATGCAGGCTGATCTGCGCTCCGCCGCCCTCCGCAGCTTCTCATCGTCTGTTGTCACCTTCTCCAGCCTGATGCAACCGGTGTGCAGCCCGGCACGCCATTGCAGCAAAGCCGGTCGCCTGAAAAAACCTATGCGTTGCTGCCAGGGAACCCGTCAATCTGCCGGGCTGGGCGACGGGTGGAGCGCCAGGGCTTCCCGGTTCGACCGTTTCATCACGCTGATAGCAGGGAAGATCGCCGCCAGCGACAGGACCGCCCCGGCCCAGTAGGGCAGGGTGGGGCCGGCGGAGAAAATGACCCCGGCGATGGCCGTGCTGAGAATGATCGCCAGGCTGACCGCGGACTGGAAGACGCCCAGCACCCCGCCGTGCAGCGATTCATCCACCGTGCGGGTTGCCAGGGTTTGCAATGGAGGCATGGTCAGGCCCATCCCCATGGCGAAAAAGAGCAATCCGGCTGCAGCCAGCCAGGGTGAGCTGACCACAGCCCAGATAACCAGGGCGGCAGCGCGCAGCAGAGTCCCAGGATGACCAGGCGGGCGTCGCCATAGCGCTCTTTTAGCGGACGGATGAGCCAGGTCTGGGTGAGGAATTGCCCCAAACCTACCACAGCCAAAAGCAGGCCGACCCCCAGGTTGGTTGCATCGTTGTTTGCCCCGCGGAAGTAAACCGCCGCGGCGTAAAGCGCAAACGTGGCCTGCACCATGCCCAGGCCGAATTGGCCAATGAAACCCACCGCCATGATCTGCACCAGGGGGGAATTACGAAGTACCTGGGCCGGGGTAAGGCGGATGGCGGGCGGAGGCGTAGAGAGCGACGGTCCAGCCGACTTGACCCGGCCGCCCGAGAGTACCAGCGCCGCTTTGCCAGTCTGAACGGTCTCTTCCAGCATCAGGCACATGGCTGCCGTGACCAGCGAGGCCACCCCGGCCACCACAAACGGAAAGCGCGCCCCAAACCAGGCCGAGAGCAGCCCTCCCAGGGCCGGACCGACGATGAAGCCGATCCCAAAGGCGGCGAAGATGTAGCCAAAGGCCTCGGTGCGCTTCTCGCGCGGTGTGATGTCGGTGACATAGGCCTGGGCGATGATGATGTTGCCGCCGGTGATGCCATCCACAGCCCGCGTGGCGAAAAGCAGCCAGGCGCTGCCGGCTGCCGCCATGAGAAAGAAACTGGCTGCCGAGCCGAGCTGGCTGAGGATCAAGAGCGGGACGCGCCCGTAGCGGTCGGAGAGTTGTCCCAGGAGTGGGCCGGCGAAGAATTGGGCGATGAAAAAGGAGGAGACCAGCAGCGAGACCGCGGCGGGGTGCAGGTTGAACTGCCGCTCGGCGAAGAGGGCAGGATGGGCAGGATCAGAGCTGCCCCAGCAATTTGTACAAAAACGATACTTAATATCGTAAATAAACGGCGGTTGAACATGCGCCGATAATACTACCCTGCTGGAGGCATGTCAAGCCAGATGAAAGGAGAGTGTGAGCGGCGCGTTTGAATCAATGCTCGCCAAACAGCAAGGTATAGAGGGCAATACCGGTCACGACCGCAGCGGCGTACAATTGATCTTTACTGTTCCCATGCCAGGTCAAGGGATAAGCTGATGACTGACCCAATTCGATTGCTCATCGTCGATGACCAGCGCCTCATGCGTGAAGGTTTACGGACCCTGCTCGAGTTCGAGCAGGGGTTTGAAATCGTAGGCGAAGCGGCTAACGGACAGGCTGCCATCGATGCTTATGCCAGTCTGAGGCCAGATGTGGTTCTTATGGATATCCGAATGCCTGGCATGGACGGCGTCGAAGCTACCCGGCGTCTATGCGAGCGTTGGCCTGAAACAAGGGTGATCATCCTCACGACTTTCGATGATGATGCCAATGTATTCGAGGGGTTACGCGCGGGTGCCGTGGGCTACTTGCTCAAAGACCTCTCCGGTCAGGAGTTAGCCAATGCAGTGCGAACGGTTTACAATGGCGGGGGGTTAATCGAGCCGGCTATCGCGAAACGGGTCATGGCAGAATTTGCCGCGACTCCATCCTCCGGTCCGGTCGATCGGCGAAGCCCTGCCCAACCCCTTACTGAACGGGAGCTGGCTATCCTCAAACTTGTCTCTGCCGGTCTCAGCAATCGCGAGATTGGCAAGGACCTTAGTTTATCCGAAGGCACGGTGAAGAACTACATTACGAGTATTCTGCTAAAGATCGGTGCACGAGATCGCACTCAGGCTGCCCTGCGTGGACGTGAATTAGGGTTACAGTAGGTATTAAGTCGCAACGATAGAAGAAGCAGATGAAGCCACGACAGGACCGGCCTCTTCGGCCTGTAGCGTTTGAATGCGCTGCAAGGCGTCAAGGGAATCTCTTATCCATTGGTAAGGAAATATCGGATATTTTGGGTCTTCTTTTGTTATATAATAAACCTATACCCCTAAGGAGTATAAGCTCATACAAAAAATAGTCCCCCATTTATGGTTCGACAAAGAAGCCAGAGTTGCAGCTGAGTTTTATGTCTCTACTTTTGGCAAAGGATCGAAAGATTAAAAACCTGTCAGGGCTCGACAATACCCCTTCGGGTTCGGTGGATATTGTCACCTTTGAGCTTCTGGGTCAGGAATTCCAGGCGATCAGCGCCGGGCCGCTTTTCAAGTTCAACCCGTCGGTATCGTTCCAGGTAAAATGCAATACCCGGGATGAAGTTGACGCCATTTGGGAAAAACTTTCGGAAGGGGGTATGGTGCTCATGGAGCTTGGTGCATACCCTTTCAGCGAAAGGTATGGATGGGTGCAGGATAAGTACGGGCTTTCCTGGCAAATATTTTATTCGGGTGGAGCGGATGTCAAACAGCAGATTACCCCCGCGATCATGTTCGTGGGCAGTGTGTGCGGCAGAGCGGAAGAGGCGATCAATTTCTGGGCATCGGTGTTCGGCGAAGCAAAAGTCGATGCGATCCAACGCTTTGGCAAAGGCGAGGAACCGGATAAGGAGGGCACATTGAAATATGCCACTTTTTCGCTTTTCGGCCAGGAGTTTGGAGCCATGAACAGCGCCCATGAGCACAACTTCAGCTTCAATGAGGCGATTTCCTTCATCGTGCAATGCAGTACTCAAGGTGAAATCGATCATTATTGGGAAAAACTTTCCGCAGTACCCGAAGCAGAGCAGTGCGGCTGGCTTAAAGATAAATTCGGCCTCTCATGGCAGATCGTCCCCACCGCGATGGATGAGATGATGAGTAATGGGAGTAAGGAACAAATTGCGCGTGTGACCGAAGCGTTCCTCAAAATGAAAAAGTTTGACATTGAAAGTCTTGTGCGGGCATACAAAGGAATTCCTTGAGCTGAGCAAACCGTTCGGTCAATCGCAGTCTGCTAATTTTTAGAGGCGAAGGCAGGCTATACACATGGGCGATAAAAAATCTGAGGACGTTGGCAAAGTGTGGTGGTCCTGGTTCAACACCAATGCTTTTGCGGTTGACAAGCGTCTGCGCAAGATCATGCGGGTTCTGCCACACGACCCTCGTTGTAAATTTTGTAACGCCCCATTTCAGGGGATAGGGGGGTTGATCGTACGTTTGTTGTTTGGCAAACAACGTTCAGCTTTCGAATCCTCGTTTCTGCAACCTGTGCGAGGTAACTGCGCTGCGAATTTCCTGGTGGAGCCGAGGTCGAAATGTCGATCCTGTTCGCAGACATACGTGGTTCCACAGCGCTCTCGGAGAGGATGAGTGCAACTGAATTTAGCCGTCTCATCAGCCGTTTTTACAGCGCAGCAACGAAAGCGATCATCGAAGAGGATGGGCTGGTAGAAAAGCTGGCCGGTGATGGGCTGGCGGCTTTTTGGGGTCCGGGGTTTGCAGGACCAGATTATGTAAAGCGAACCTTTAAAGTTGCCCGGCGCTTATCGAAGGTCTTTATCCAGGAGGAGATTCCGGTCGGCATCAGTGTGCATGCAGGGGTGGCTTACTTCGGCGCGATGAGCACGGCAGATGGATTGATGAACATAGCCGCCGTAGGCGAAGAGGTGAACCTGGCTGCCCGCCTGGCCTCAAAGGCTTCGGCGGGTGAGATCATCCTCAGCGAGCAGGCTCACAAACAAGTCGGTCTGGACGAAAGTAATGTGGAGTTCGCGCACCTGGAACTGAAAGGGATCAGCCAGCCGGTTACGGTGCGTGTTCTGCGTGGATAACGGGACAGTAATTCTTCGGATCAAAAAGCAGGGGGATGCGATTGATCCCATTTTCGATAAACCTCGCGAAACTTTACCAACCGGAACAGTCACCTTTCTTATTACCGGTATTGAGGGCAGTACAGCGCTTGCAAACAGTTTTCTTGGCCAGATACCCGCGCTGCAGGTCAGACGCAAGTCCAACGCCGGTCGTAACGGCGCCAGATGGGGCTTTATCTGAACACACCGGAGATAAGACTTCGAACCGTAATATTTTCGTATTCACCGGAGAATTTGCATGTTTGAGAAAACACTATTCGCTGGCTGGGGAGATATGGATTTTAACTCGCATATGAGAAACACAGCCTTTCTCGACAAGTCTGCCGACGTGCGCATGATGTTCTTCTCTGAGAAGGGATTTCCGATGGAGGAATTTGTGCGTAGCAGACTTTGGCCCGGTCATCATGAAAGACGAAATCGAATACTTCAAGGAGATTCGGTTGTTAGAGCCGCTGAGAGTGACCCTGGCATTGGCTGGTCTTTCTGCAGACGGGAGTTGTTTCCTCATGAGAAACGAATTCTGGCGCAAAGATGGATCCATAGCTGCCAGGGTGACAAGTGCAGGCGGTTGGCTGGAGCTGTCAGTCAGAAAGCTCGTCTTGCCGCCGGAGACCCTGCTGACAGCTTTGCGTTTGCTCCCACAAACGGATGATTTTCAAATCCTATCCTCAAGTATTCAATAGAATGGGGTGGCGAACAATGTATCAACCTGCTTGCATCTGAAGCGCCCACCGTTCGAGCGTTGCTGCCGGCTGAGGTTGGCACACGCGCCGCCGAAGGTCACATTGGCAAGGTCAATCGCTGGTATACGGTCACGAAATATTTTATAACTTTGACTATGGCTTTCCACCGAATGAGAAAGTAGTTCAGCCTGCTACCACCCAATGGTATCCACAGGCTGGCATTGGTTGAAGCCCGAGGCCCTCCATTTTTCGGTAAATTCCGTGTTGTGGTAAACCTTGCCTGGCTTGACCTGCGGCGTCTCCATATCCGGCAGGCCGCGCCGGTCGCCGGCAGCCATGCTAAGCAGCTACATGTATGCAACAATTCCGATCACGGCAGCCGCCGCGCCTGCGCCCCAGCAGGCGGCTGAAGACAGCCATAAACAGGCCAGCCAGGATCGTGATATTGAAACCGGAGATGGCGATGATATGAGCGGTGCCCGTGACCTGGTAGGCCTGCCGCACCGGCTATCTACCTCACCCCAATCCGTTTGTAGCTGCTCTCCTGCCCTGGTCTCGAACCGAACTGTTTTCCGTCCGGCCCGCAACGCCCGCTTCGGATGAACATACTCCCTTATGAGGGTGATCCCACCGCTGTAACCCTCCGCCTGGATCTCCTGCAGGATGACCAAATCGTTCCATACCCCCTTCGGTTAGCAATCGGTCGATTGTGGACTCGTAGACATCCGATTTGCTTCCCCGTTTCTTCCGTTCTGCTTTGGGTGCGCTGTCGCGTTTCAACGCCCATCTGACCGTCTTGGGATGTACTCCCAGTTGTTTGGCGATGTTCTTTAGATACATGCCCTGTTGTGCTAGTGCTTTGATTACGGCAAAATCCTCCTTCCCGATCATCCGGCGGCTGGATGATCACCCCTTCCAGGCCGTTGCGGTCTGGCAGTCATTGCAGCAGGCAATATTCTGTGGGGTAGAAGCGCCCGGCTTCGCCACTATAGATGTCAGCTTTCTGCTGGAAGCTTCATTATCGATTGTGGACAAGTCAGTCAAATAATAGGATAAATAAGATATAATTTAGGTATTATATACGGGTATGTATCTCGTACAGGCGTCCAACGAAACTCAGGCAAACATTATAAAGTCAGTCGAATCGCTGACAGAAAGGATTACATAATATGCTTAACCTAAACTCCGTCATGATTGGAACGAAGCAGCTCAAAGTACTGGCGGCTTTCTATGAAAAAGTTCTCGGACAGCCAGCAGGAATGGTCGATGAAGAGCATGGCTTCCTCGGCTGGCAAGCGGGGGCTGCCTATCTATCCATTTTAGATCATTCTGAAATGGTCGGTCGCACAAAAGATCCTGGACGTATCATGTTTAATTTTGAAACTCCACAGGTCAAAGAGGAATTCGAGCGAATAAAGGGCCTGGGAGGCATTGTCATTACAGAACCCTATGAAATGGAGGGTGGATGGATTGCGACCCTGGCAGATCCGGATGGAAATTATTTTCAACTGGTGAGCCCAATGGGATAAGGAAATGTTCCCTGGCTTAATCCAGCAATTGCACATCTGGGCGCATACGTGGAAGGATGAAAAGGATGTGTAATAAATAATCCCCCATTTATGGTTCGACAAAGAAGACACCGAGGCGGCAAATTTTTATGTCTCAACCTTTCCCAATTCAAAGGTCAAGAATACGTCAATACTTCACGATACTCCTTCAGGCTCGGTCGATGTTGTGAATTATGAGCTTTTAGGTCTGGAATTCCAGGCAATCAGTGCCGGCCCGTTTTTTAAGTTCAATGAAGCGATTTCTTTTATTGTCAATTGCGACAGCCAGGGACAAATCAATTTTTACTGGGAAAAACTATCCGCTGTGCACAGCCACCCTCCGTTATCGATAAAGCGGTCATTGTGCCAAGGCCAGGCTGCACCTGGAGTGCTCCAGCGCAGCATAGTCTGCGCCTGGCAGCAGGAAGGCAATGAAAAGCAAGGTACCGAGCCCTTATGGGAGAAACTGATTCTAGATATTGTACCAATATCAGACTAATTAGAGTATAAGTGTCCAATATTTCTGCCGGTAAATCCTGCACAGCAAGCGAACCTGGTTTAAGTGCCCCCGGATTGAAGAAAATCCTGGCAGAACCGAAGACTATCAGCATAGGAGGAGTTCAGATGGCAACCAACGCAATAGTACTGCTGGAACGACTGCATTGCTTAAAACTGATCAATACCGAAACGCGCACCGAACCTTACATCTGGCCGGCGCTGATCCGGATCGATGACAACGCCCTCACCACACCCGATCTCGTGGCGATGCAAACCCCAGCACCCGGAAGCGCCCGGCTGGTGATTAAAGACAGTATGCGAGCCGGTGAAACGGCAAGTATTCCCAGCAATGTGGGAATCCTGCGCACCCGGTTCGAGGATAATCTGATGACACGCAGATTGATCCTGGTTGTGGCGCTGCTGGAAAATGATGAAACTCCAGAGGATGCGATGCAAGCCGGATTCAAGGCTTTCAACAACGAGCTGCGGGCGGCCGTCGCGGATAATCTCTTTGGCCTGTCTGCAGCGAATGAAGAAGAGACCAAGGCCATCACCGACGCAATCAGCGAGCGCGTTGCGGGGCGTGTCAAATCTGCGATTGAAAACGAGCTCAGCGCTTATGAAAAGGCGAAGGTTTTTGCCGGGATTCTGGACCTGGACAACTTCCATCGGTAGTGATTTCAAGAGCTTCGGCAAAGATTCCCTCGGTCCGGCTGCCTTCACGCTGCATTTTGAAGCCAAGGGGAAAATCCTGGGCGTGTTTGATACCTTGAGCGAGTACGAAATCGAGGGCCAGCTTCAGATCAAATCTGTGGTGATCGATCGCTGCCAGGCCCAGGTCAATGGGGTAAACGCGGCGCAGGCAGTCGTCAACGGCATCGAAGCCGAAATCCGAGCGCTGCAAGACCAGCTTAAGGGTGGGGGCGATGAACCGTCCCTCCCGAAGAGTTTCATCATTGCCGAGATCAGACGCATCCGGGCGGAGGAGCTGGCGCCGGCGGTGGCTGACCTTCAAGCAGCCCGGGCCGCGCTGAAGGCCTGCCGCGAGCAGCTAACCACACACGCCACTCCCCAGGTGGGAGGGGTTTTGACACAAGGTTAGGACTACCGGAAAACGAATTCCACTTCGCGGGCTGCGGAGCATAATGAGGCAATACGCCACACCACCACGAGGGCCGCCAAATCGGCAGCTGCCGCTTCAGGGCGGATTTTTTTCATTGTTTCACTGCAGGGTTCCCGCCAAATATGACCGCAAGCAAAATCCAATAGAACAACAGCATCCACAGCGATGTTGATTTACCTAGGCGCAGCACGCTTCCTGAAGATTGCCCATCCACTCCACCGCACATATAGTGAATGCCACGAAAGGCCAGGCCAGGTAGGCGGCCGCCTGCCCCAGCGTGTGGAAGACCATCCCCAGGAGGAGCGCCGCCCCGCCCAGAAGCATGACCGCCGGCTGGGCTGGCAGATGCTATTCCACTCTATTGTGATACAGGCGGGCAGGTTACGTCGCTCATTTACCACGATCTACAACAGCTTTGACCAATTTAACTGCAATACTGCCGCCTGGAATAACCATCCCAACCGCGTCCGCGGTTACGTCAAAGACCAGATCGCGGGTTACCACGCTCTTGATCTGATCTCTCAGCTTCTTTCCCCCCGAATGCGCCTCACCGGTCAGGGCGTCAAACTCCAGCACAACCCGCTTTCCTTTCGCCGTCCACTCATACTCGAACGCATACACAGGTCGAAAGTACAGGTCGAGCGCTTCCACATTCACACGCTCCTCATGGGTCACTTGAGCCTGGACCGGTTTGATTGCATCTGCCAGCACAGTCCGGATAACCGTCGTAGCATTCGCCTTCGGCGGCACCACAAGCACATCCGCCGGCACAAACTGACCCAGGTCTAAAATCTCTACTTTCGCAAAGGATTGGTATTTGCTCAGGTCAGCTCTTGTCCCGGCGCTGTCGAAATGGTAACTTCCGCGGGTTTCTTCAACACAGTGCTCCACCGCGTTGAGCGTGAAGCTGGCAGCGCCTTTAGCGCTAACGCCAACGGGGATTTCCTGCCCCAGGGCGGTGATTTGTTTGACCTCAGGACCGCTAACCGGGATGGTGAAAGTGCGCTGGTTATCATAAACCGTACGCACGTAAACGTTAATCAACCAGAACGCTTCCAACCGGTTCTCGACCGACAACTGCTGGATCTCATCCGGTTTTGGCCGGGCAAACATCGCCCCTACCGTGCCAGCCACCAGGCTGGTTTTCTTTTGTTCAAGTCGATCGCGCGCCACCTCAATTGAAAATTGAGGCGTAAGGTGAAAAGCACGTTCTGTTGCCAGGTAAATATCCATGCGGCGCTTCCTTCGGGTTCTGCCCTGTGACTCTGGGTTTGATCTACAAACCGCCGATCGGGATTTTAATATCGTGTGCCGGTGAGCAGGTCAACAGCAATAATTATGGCACAAAAAATGGAATTAGCCCAGATTCATTCCTGCTCGACCTCCACCCACAACTGCTCCCCATCCGTAGTTAGCTCAATCCACCCATCCCGGTCGGTGCGCAGCAGGGTGCGCCCCTGCAGAGCCGCCAGCAACTCGGCATCGGGCAAGCCGCGCCGGTCGCCGGCAGCCACGCCAGGCAGCAACGTGTACGCAGCAATTCCAATCGCTGCCGTCGCAGCACCGCAGCAGCCGCCACGCCAGCGTCCCGGCAGGCGGCTGAAGATCGCCGAGAATAGCACTGCGAGAATCTTGATATTAAATCCGGATATTGCGATGATATCGGCGGTGCCCGTGTCCTGAACGGCCTGACGACGACCAGCACCGGCTCGAGTTGCCCGGCGGATTGGGTGGATGGAGGCAGGTTGACATAGATCTGTCCGCCTACGCGGGCAAGACGGTTGAGCTGCACATCAGCTAAGCTTCCGACTGGGCTGTTCAGGGCTGGGCGCATTCGTGGACGACATCATTCTTGCCGGCTACCCGTTGGAGGCTGCGAAACCGGCACGGGCGAAGAAGGGTAGCTTCGACACAACAGGGGCATGGGTTGGCCAGCACTCCATCTGGTAGCTTCTCATTCAACAACTGGGAGCGTATCACCGGTGGCGGCGTTCCTGAGGGCCGGTGAAACGCACACCCGACTCTGTGTACCTGGGTTTCGGCTTCGAAGGGATCGCTACTGCTGTAGATCGTAATGCTGTAATGCAGCGGGTGATGGACTACATCTTGCAGCCGTAGATCGACTGTATTTGATACCAGGAGCACCCGTGCTAGCACGAGGTGCTCCGTTTTAATTTCTTTACTACCTCTCCAATTTACATTATCTACCTTTTAGATCGGCGCGCAGAAACAGGCGTTTGTTCTTATCCGAATATAAAAGGTCATAGGATTGTTCCAGGTAAGCATCCACCTGGGAAAGCTCGAAGCGCCCAAGCAGAATCAGTTCTGGCTGATAATTCCGGAGCGCAGCTATTATTTCTGCCTCGGTCAGCTCTCCGGCCAGAATTCTTTTCTCCGTGAAAACCGCCAGCTCAGGCGGCACAAGCAGCCGCGCACGAAAGGCGAACATGGGCAGGTCGGTTACGAACCAGTGAGTTGCTCCGGCATGGTTGGTTATTTTCTTGAGGAAGGGTGTTTCCGGAAACCAGGGGTCGACGTATGAACGGGTATAAAAAGGTGTGTGTGCAAACTCCCCTACAACCTGGGCGCGCTGCTGGATCAAGGTTCCCGCTGTGAGGGCTATCACTGCGATGCCAGGGATGAGCAGCGCCACCTTCCCCCTCCGATCCCTGATCGATTGAGCCAACGCCTGTACGCCTTCACCGACTCCCCACCCGGCCAAAAGCGCGGCAGGCACGCTGACCATCAACTGGTGGTGGTACCAGACCGGGGTGTGCAAGGCGAGCAGGATGTAACCACCCACCATCCAGGCCAGCAGATAACCTGCCAGCCAGCGCTTCTTCAGCAAAGCAATGACGGCTCCCAGTAGGCCCAGCCACAGATAAGGACGGGCGTCCTTCAACTGGTAACCGACGGTGAACTTATCCGGGATCTCATCTGGGAACACGGCGCTCTCAGTCGCCAGGTGCGGGCTTATTAACTGACCCAGGTTTTGCGGACCGACCAGGAAAAGACCCATGACCAGACAGCTCCCCGCAAACACTAGCGCCCAAGCCGCAGCAGGTTTTACCATTGTCCAACGTATCTGTGCTCCGCGTTCGGCTACATATTCGTCGATGAGCAGCCCCACGATGAAAATGGGAGCCAGGTAGCCAATCATCGCTTTGGTAAACACCGAGAGAGCAAGCGTCACGGCGGAGAGGACCAACCAAACAGCACTCTTGTTACGGGGCGATCGCAGGCGGTGCCAGGCAGAAAGCGCAAGCAGGGAAAGCATTGCCAGAGCCAGAGATGGCAGCCCGATCATGACCGAAACGCTTAACGCGTTGTAGAAAGGCAGACTTATCACAAGGAGGGTTCCAGCGATTGCAGCGGCATGACCGGCCGCATAACCCGCATAGTGGCCTACCGTATCTTTTAGAAATATATAAGCGCTCCAGATAAGGAGCGCGGAAAACCCCAGTACGAGAAGCCGCCCGACGATCACCTGGGAACCAAAAACTCTGAGCGTGATCGCCAATAGATAGGTAAACAAGGGCGGCTGGTCATTCCAGATCTGAGAGTATAAGGGGAAATGGTAGTTGACCAACAGGCCCTTAATCAGATTAATTCCTTCGTCTGGATCGAAATCGAAGCGTTCCCAAAACGGATAATAGAGAATCATCAGGGATACGAACGCCAATGGAATGACCAGAGAAAGGCCATAAGACTTTGCCAGCCTGATAACCATCGGATTGCGACGTTTCAAATGTCCTACGAATGAGATGCTCGCCAAAGCGGTGAATGGGGAATATTGGACCCCAAATACTGGTACGAATAGTTTTGCACTGAACAAGCTGAATTTTACTTCAAATCTACACACGAGCCGGTACCTTTTACTCTCACCGCAAACTGTTGAAGAATTTGAGCACCAGCCGGTTCACCTGCCCGGATTGGCAAATATGCGGCTGGTGCCCGCTACGTGGTGCACGGCCACAGGAGTGGGGCAGAGCTTGCGCCAGACAAGGGAAAGAGTCCGGCCGCAGCGTCAAATCCCATTTCAGACCACCAGCAGCAGGTTGGAAATCGGGTTTAGATAGATTCGATCAGTTGGGGTACCACAACCGACTGGTGAACAGGTTATGGCTTAGAGTTTATAACGAGACATCTTCTAAGAAAACGTTACCTTCGTTCCACCTCCACCCACATCTGTTCCCCATCGGTAGATAATTGAATCCACCCATTTCGGTCGGTGCGCAGCAGGGTGCGCCCACCCAGCGCCGCCAGCGTAGCGGCATCCGGCAGGCCGTCCCGGTCGCCCGGGGCTACACTCAACAGCGCCAGGCGGGGGTCCAGGTATGTAATCCATTCCGGCGGGTTGAGCGGGGCGTAGCCGCTGTCGGCCAGCAGCAGCACATCCACCCGGCCCGGGAGACCGGCCCGCTGCATACGCTGCATACCATCAAAATCCAGGCCCAACGGCAGCAGCGCCCGGAAGCTGGCCCAGCGCAAAAGCAGCACCACCCCGCGGCTGCCGGAGTACAGCACCTCCAGGCGGGCGCCCTGACCCAGGTCCAGGGCGTGACCGCTCTCCAGCAAGACAGGTTGGATACCCCGGGCCGCCAGCGCCGTTTGGAGCGAGCGCGCCGCCGGGGCGCCGTGGGTAGGCCCGGCCCACAGCACCTGCTCCGTAGGAAAGCGCTCGATGCTGCGCGGCAGGGCCAGCACCTGGTTCTCACCCGGAGCCGCCACCAGCAGCACATCCAGGCGGCGGTGATCGAGCGGCAGCCAGCGGCCAAGAGCGTCCGACAGAGCTGATGGGCTCGGCCCGCCGTTTACCAGCACATAGCGCCCGCCGGGAGTCTGGATCAAGACCGCCTCGCCGCTGCGCCCGCCGCTGCTTACATCCAGCAGCACCAGATGCAGCCGCCCATCGGGCGCGGCCAGGGCGGCGCGCCAAACCAGCATCACCAGGGCAGCCAGAGCGGCAGCCGCCACTGCGGGGCGTATTTTTTTCAGAGCCGCGTTCCAGCGCCACCCGCCAAAGGTTGCTCCCAGCAAAAGGGCATAGAAGGCAAACACCCACAGCGGAGCAAATTCGCCCAGGCGCAGCACGGAACCCGAGAACTGCCCCATCCACTCCACTGCACGGATGGTGAACGCCACGAAGGGCCAGGCCAGGTAGGCGGCAGCCTGCCCGAGCGGGTGGAAGACCAGACCCAGGATCAGCGCCGCCCCGCCCAGCAGCATCACCGCCGGTTGAGCTGGAAGTATCAACGGGTTGGCAAGCAGGGCGATCAGTGGGATGCTGCGGAAATGATAAGCCGTCACCGGTAGTGTTGTAAGCTGGGCCGCCAGGGTGAACAGGAAGTACTCGCCCACCAGGGCAGCCACCCGCGCTGCCGTACCAACCGGTAGAAAACGCTGCGCCCAACCGGCGATGAAAGCCGTCATTGGTCCGGCGTACAGCACCAGCCCCAGGGTGGCGGCAAAGGAAAGCTGGAAGCCCACGTCCCAGAGTACATCCGGGGTCGCCAGGGCCATCAGCGCGGCCACAAAGGCCAGGCTGTTCAGGCCGTCCTGGCGGCGTCCCAACTGAACGGCATACACCGAGAGGCCGCCCATCAGGGCCGCCCGCACCACCGCCGCCCCGCCGCCCACCAGGATGGCATACAGCACGATCCCGATGGTTGCAGCAACGGCGCCGCGCCAGCGCCCCAGCAGGCGGCTGAAGACAGCCATAAACAGGCCGGCCAGGATTGTGATATTGAAACCGGAGATGGCGATGATATGAGCGGTGCCCGTGTCCTGGAAGGCCTGCCGCACCGGCTGCGAGATGCCGGTCTCCACCCCCAGCAGGATGCCTGCCAACAGCGATGCCTCCGGGTCCGGGAAGAGGCGGTACACTTCCGCCAGGGCGCGGTCTTTGAAGCGGTAGATGGCTGCCAGCAGCGGGCTGCCCTGGTCTCGAAAAATCAGGGCGGTGCGAGGAAAAGGCATCCAGGTGAACACCCCCTGGCGGGCCAGGTAATCGCGGTAGGAAAATTCTTCATCTTGAGGGGGCGTTTGCGGCGCGCCATCCAGGCGCAGGCGGTCGCCGTAGCGCCAGTCACCACCCGGGGACACCCGGGCCAGCAGCAGTCCAGCGATGGGCTGTGCCGGGCCGGCCTCGTCGGGGTAAATGCGGTCGAGGCGCACCCGCAGGTTGGTATAGGTATCGCGCTCGTCCGGCGGCTGGATGATCACCCCCTCCAGCACATAAGCGGCCTGGAGATCATTGTAATAGGCAATATCCTGAGGGGTGGGAGCGCCCGGCTGCGCCAGGCGGCAGCGCAGCGCACCCAGGCAAAAGGCCAGCAACAACAGGGCAGCCAGGGGAGGGATTTGCAGGCGGTTCAGAAAGCCGCCCAGGCGGCAGCCTAGCAGGAACAGGATCAGCGCCGCACCGGCGAGCAGCGCCCACGCCAGGGCCGGTATGCCGGAACCCGCCGCCGCCAGGATGCCCGCCAGGAACGCCAGGGAAAGCCAGAGGAGAGGCATGATGGTTTTTTAGCTGGCTGGATTGGGACGGGCAAAGCGGACAAGATTGGGCGCTTCCAGCCTTGGTCCGTGTTCGCCTGACACATCCCCAAAGCGCAGGTGTGCTTCCCAATCGGCCCGCGCCCGGGCGATCTCTTCCGGGGTGCGCGCTACGAAATTCCACCACATTAGAATTGTTTCTGAAAAAGGCGGGCCGCCGATCAGCAGCAACCGGCCACCCATCTGGCTGCTAACAATTACTCTGTCACGGCGGCTTCCCAGGTAATACAGCATCCGTTCTTCCAGGCGTTGATTTCAAATTGGCAGTCACTGCCAAGCACCAGAGCAGCGTGTTCAAACTCCGGGCTCAACGCCAGCTCAAGCGATTTCCCAGAGCGAATTTCAACATCCAATCCAAGGATCTGCGAAAAATACGGCGCGGGGGAGGTGAAACCGCCTAGGAGCCGGCGAATATCTGAATGACGCCGCCGGGGGCATCGATGGATGGCACTCTCTCTATGCTCACAAAAGATGGATCGATATTTCGGCTGGCGTCCGGCAATGCCACCCAGAGCTGCACTCCGTGCAGGCGTCCACTGTTGTTATGCGGCGTTTCTTCAGCATGGGCAATCCCTTTTCCCGCGGTCATGACATTCACACCCCCTGAGCGCACCACGGCTTCGTTTCCAAGACTATCCGTATGCAACACTTCACCCTCTATGAGCCAGGAGACGGTCTGAATGCCAATGTGCGGATGCGGCGGTACGTTCATTGGTTTGCCATCTTGAAATGCTATTGGGCCGTAACGGTCCAGGAAACACCAGGGGCCTACCATGCGCCTATCCCGGATCGGCATGGCTCGCGAGATAGGCAAGCTCCCCAGATTGGCATCACGGTTTGGATAGGCTGCGAACATCAGGTCATTAGCGCCAAGGGATTTGCATTCCTTTCCGGCAACAGGTTCTACGCCCATAACCCCTTCTCCGTCGATCAACTTGAAATAGCTGGTTGTAAATAACTAACTCATCACTATGCTGAACCTTATTCAAATTATACACTCGATTCACAATGGTTAACAATTTACGTAGTACTCGAGTGGATGTTCCGGGCAGGCCCCATAATCAGCCGGCAACTGACTCCGGCTTTCATCCTCAACGGCATCGGCACAGAAACCGCGCCGACTGTGCGTGGCGCAAGCTTCAGAAATTATTAATTGGACAAAATAAATCCAAATATATCCGGTTTGCGTATGTTTGGATATCAGGTAATCGTTCCACTCGATCGGCAAAGGAGGTTCACATAGAAGAAAACCACCTGCTCGCTTCACACATTTGCAACCATCCACATCAGTGTACGCTTCGAAAAGGAAACAAGATCATGCGAAAACTTTACCTCCCCCTGATCGTTCTGCTGGCTTTGCTCGTCTTTGCCAGTGGGGTCTTAGCCAGCCCATCGGCCTCCAAGAATTTTGTGGCCCAGCTCAGTGGAGCAAATGAAGTCCCGGCGCGCGATACTCCTGCCCGCGGGAACACTTTTCTTCAATTGAGCAGAGATGGGACTGTCCTCAGATACAAATTGATCGTCGCCAATATCAAAAATGTTACCGCCTCCCACATCCACTGCGCCGCCGCCGGCAGCAATGGACCTGTAGGCGCCACCCTGTTCATGGGCACTGCAGGCTCTGGGCACGTCAATGGCCTGCTTGCCCACGGCAGAATAACTGCGCCAGACACTGGCAATGGCTGTGGCTGGACCACCCTGGATGAAGTTGTGGCCGCCATGCTCAGCGGCAGCGCCTATGTTAACGTACACACCAATGACGGTGTGGCTCCAACGAATACAGGACCTGGCGACTTCCCTGGTGGAGAAATCCGCGGCCAGATCTCTGAGAGCGGCCCCACCCCATAAGCCTGTTCCCTCGCAGGCGTAACTCCTCAATCTGGGCGGCGCTCCGCTTGAGTTGCCGCCCAGATCACTGTAATCGAAGTATCTTCTCTCGCCGTCTCTTCTTCCTCTCCCATCCACCGCATCTCGGTCTTCCCATAGATGAGATCATTTCATCGCCCTTATTAATGAGATGATCCTCAAATATTTGGTATGATTGAAACAGGTAAGGAAGGTAAACCCCGAAAGGAGAAAGACCCCATGCCTGATCTGACGGAACAAATCCTTGAGCTGGTGCGCATCGCCGCCACCGACCTGCCCCCGGATGTGGAACAGTCCCTGCGGCGCTCGGTGGAAAACGAAGCCCGGGTTCGGCGGCGCGCGGCGCCCTGGAAACGATCTTGAAAAACGTGGAACTGTCGCGCGCCAATTCCACGCCCATCTGCCAGGACACCGGCACGCCTATCTTTTACGTCTATTACCCTGAAGGTTGGAGCACGCGCAAACTGCGCGCCCAGATCGAGGCCGCCGTGGTGCAGGCCACGCAGCGCTCTTACCTGCGCCCCAATTCGGTCAATTCATTGAGCGGCAAAAACAGCGGAAATAACCTGGGCGGCGATCACTTTCCCAGCATCCACTTCCACGAGGTGGAGGGCGAGGCGCTGACCATCGAGCTGATGCTCAAAGGCGGCGGCTGTGAAAACGTGGGGGCGCAGTACTCGCTGCCCAACAGCCAGCTTGGCGCCGGGCGTGATCTGGCCGGGGTGCGCAAAGCCGTGCTGGATGCGGTGCACAAAGCCCAGGGCCAGGGCTGCGCTCCGGGCATCCTGGGCGTGGCCATCGGCGGCGACCGGGGATCTTCTTATTACGCCTCCAAAGAAGTGCTCTACCGCCAGCTGGATGACCACAACCCCAACTCCGAGCTGGACGCCCTTGAAAACCGCCTGACCGAAGAGGCCAACACGCTGGGGATTGGACCGATGGGCTTCGGCGGCAACACCACCGTGCTGGGTGCAAAAATCACGCACCTCAACCGCCTGCCCGCCAGTTACTTCGTTTCTGTTTCATACATGTGCTGGGCTTACCGCCGCCGAAAAATGATCTGGAAAGACGGCGCAGCAGCCTATTCATAAGGAGCTACCCATGCGAGCCATTCAAATGCCGATAAGCGATGAGGTGATCCGCAGCCTGAAGGTGGGCGAGCCGGTGGCATTGAGCGGGGTGATGGTCACCGGGCGGGACGCCGTACACAAGTGGCTGGTGGACACCTTTATCAAGAAGACCCGCCTGCCCCAGGGCGACGACCTGGAAGTGTACGCGGCGCTGCAGCCGCTGCTCAACGGCGGCGTGATTTACCACTGCGGCCCGGTGGTCGCCGGGCTGGATACCCGGGAATACCGCTTTGTTGCGGCAGGCCCCACCACCAGCAGCCGGGAGGAGCCTTACCAGGGCGATGTCATGCGGCACTTCAATATCAAAGGTGTGATTGGCAAAGGCGGGATGGGCCCCAAAACGCTGGCCGCCTGCCAGGAAGTGCCGGGGGTTTATTTCCATGCCGTGGGTGGGGCGGCTTCGCTGATTGCGCAAACCGTCCGGCGTGTGCTGGGTGTTCACAAGCTGGATTTCGGCGTGCCCGAGGCAATGTGGGTGATCGAGGTGGTCGATTTTCCGGCGGTGGTCACCATGGATGCGCATGGCGGCAGCCAGCATGCGGTGATCGAGCAGGCATCCAAGGGAGAGACTCTGAAAAGCTGTTTGCTGAGTTATGATCGAATTTCACCTGCACGCGCAGGCAGCACATCACTCATAACGCAGCGCGGCGATCGGGTCCAGGCGGGTAGCCCGCAGGGCCGGGTAGATCCCCGATACCACCCCCACGAAAAACGAAAAAAGCAGGGCAAACAGCACCAGCCACAACGGCGTATATACGAAGTTTGGGATGGCGGCATCCACGGCGCCTTGCTGAGCCATGGTGGAAGCAATATACTCACGCCCGACATAGTTGAGCGCCATGCCGCCCAGCCAGCCCAGAGCCAACCCGCCCACACCTCCCAGCAAGCCGATTGCTCCGGCTTCGGACAGGAAGATGAAGAGTACGTCGCGGTTGCGAGCGCCTACCGCCTTCATCAGGCCGATCTCACGCGTGCGCTCGTAGGTGGCCATGATCATGGCATTGGCGATGCCGAAACCCGAGACCACCAGCGCCACGCCAGCCAGCCCGCCCAATACCGCCTGGATGATCAGGAAGATCACGTTGTTGCTCTGGATGGCAGATTGGAGCGAGGAAACGTAGAAACCCATCTGGCCGATCTGGAGCTCGACATCCCGGGCGAAACGCGGGTCGCTCACCTTGACCAGGGCTTCCATATAGCCATTTCGGCCGTAATCCACCCTCCGGCCGCTGAGCCAGGCGTTCAGATCAGATACATCGCGTTCAGAAAGGTACATGCTGTAATCGCGTCGGCCGCCAGATTTCTCCAGCACGCCGGTGATACGCAGGCGGATCAGCCGCTCCACCTGGCGGCCATCATCACCCATGCGATTAAGCAACAGCTCCACCGTCTGGCCTTGCAAATCGGGAGGATCTATCCGGAGGCCGGCCGGTACGTGGATCGATAAGGTTCTCGAGCAGCGAAACGCCGATGACGGCCTGCCAATTGCCCAGGCGGGCCACGCCGCTGTCGTACTCGTAATCCAACATCTCGAGGGTGTGCGCTTCGATGCCGGTAATGTTGGCAAAGCCAATGTAGCGTTTCCAACGTAGCTCCGCTGCACCTTCCAGGTAAACCAGCGGAGAGACAGCCACCACGCCGGGCAATCCACGGAATTTTTTTAGAGCCTTATCATCCAGTCGAATCTCTTCCTGACCAGGCGGCATGCCGCCAAATCCGGCGAAACGGACCGGAGAATATACATTCAATTCAGTGAGCTCGCCATAGCCTGCCATGCTCTCCGTATTGGCCCGCTGCAGGCCGACCCCCAGCGAAACCACCAACACCACGGCGGCGGTTCCGATGAGCACGCCACCGGCGGTCATCGCCACACGCACCTTCATGCGCAGCAGGTTGCGCCAAACCAGGTAAAACAGCTCTCGCAGCTTCATGGCGACCCGTTCAGCTCCCCAGGCCCAACAAGGCCCGCAGGAAGGCCCAGATGCGCCCCAGCAGCCCGGTCTCCCCTTGCTCATCACCGGGAAACTGCCCGGAGGCCAGAGGTGTGGGGGTGGCGTTATCTTGCACTTCCACCGCCAGGGTATGGGTGATCACCTGAGGCTGGTTGAAATCGTCCAGGTAGTGGATGGCGATCTGCACCGGCAGCGTGCCCGGTTTGAGAGGAATCACCTCGGCATCCAGCGAGGCAGTGGTGCCGCCGTCCAGCACGCCCACAAACACAGAGCCGTTGGTCACTTCCAGCCCCTCGCCGCTTACATCCATGGTGCTGACGTTGACGGCGGCGCGCCCGATATTCACCAGCTCCACAGGCAGAGCCAGGGGCTCACCCACCCTGCCCGGCTGCACGTTCTGGTAAAAATCGACCTGAATCTGCGGGCGGCGGTTCACCAGCAAGTTCAACACCTGGGCTTCGCTGCTGCGCCCGCCGGAGGCGTTTTCGTAAGCCAAAGTAACCGGCAGATTGTAGACACCGGCATCCGCGGCTCCATCCAGGATCAGGCGGCGGGAGAGCTGGATGGTCTCGCCGGGTTGCAGCAAGGTCACCAACTGCACGTTGCCAGCCCCCAGGATGGCGAACGGCTGCAAACCGGGCCCGCCCTCGCCTCCCAGGGTCACCAGGAGCTGGCGGGCTTCGCTCTCGCCTGCGTTGGTGATCTCCATCTGCAGAGTGAAGGCCTCGCCTGGGGAGAGCGACTCTGGCTGGGTGGCATATCCACTCAACAGCACCAGGGGCTGGTCGGCCAGGCTGCTGCCCACATCCAGGCCCACTGTTTGCTGCGAGGGGTAGGCCTTGCCGGTGTAATCGGAGTATTCCAGCGCGAGTTCCAGGTTCTGGTAGCCGGATAGGGCGGTCTTGTTCAGTACCAGGGGCAGGTTCACGTCTGCCTGCTGCTCACTGGCAATCAAATCCACCACCGTCAGGCTGCTGCTGCCGCGCGGGATGGCCAGATCGGGCGAGGCCAGGGTGATGCGCACGTTAGTGGCGGTGATATCCCCCAGGTTGGTGAGCCGCAGGGTCAGGGTGAAGATGTCGCCAGGGCGGATGACTGCCGGATCGCTGATCGCAGAATCAATGACGAGCTGCGGACGCCCAAATATGACCGTGCGCCCTGGTTTTGGCGTGGCGGTGGGATCCTCCTTGGGTAAACGCACCCGCACCGCATCGCTCACCCGGACGGAGCTGCCATCGGGCAGGATTACATCTATCCCGTAGACTTTGGCTGGCACCCCGGGCGGGATAACGGCTTTGATGGCGGTGGTATTGATTACAACCGCATCGAGCAGGCCGAAGCCCACCAGGCGGACAGCTGTCCCCGGTACGAAACCACCCCCGTAGATGCTGATCGCGCCGCCGGTAAGCGGCGAGATGCGCCCGGGCTCCACACGGGAAACAAAGAACTCTACCGGTTCGGCGGTAGGTGTGTCTGCAGCCGGTTCGGTGGGCGCGGGGGCAGGGCTGCTGGTATTGGTCGGAGAGGGCGGGGACGCCGCCTGGGTGTCCGTAGGAGCAGGTGTATCCTGCTGCGGCTCAGCCCGTACCGCGCCGGGCACGACGCCGAAGGCAGCGCCCGCCAGCAGGCAGATGAGGAATAGCAATATGACTTTGCGCATCGGTCACTCCTCCAGGGCAATGATCTGCCCATCTCTCAGGTAGATGCTGCGGCCCGCCTGAGAGATAACGTTGGGATCGTGGGAAACGGTGATCAGCGTGCGCCCCTGCTGATTGAGTTCTTTGAGAATAGCCATCACATCAGCTCCGGAGCGAGAATCCAGGTTGCCGGTGGGTTCATCGGCCAGTAAGATGGCAGGGTCGTTGACCAGGGAGCGGGCGATAGCCACGCGCTGCTGCTGGCCTCCGGAAAGCTCGGATGGACGGTGCTTCTGGCGGTCGCTCAAACCCACCATCTCCAGAGCCCGGCTGGCGCGCAAACTGCGCTGCGCCGGGGAAGCGCTGGAAAAGAGCATGGGAAATTCGACGTTTTCCAGGGCGGTCATGGAAGGCACCAGATTGAACATCTGGAAGATAAACCCCACCTTGTGCTGGCGAAAAGCTGCCAATCCATCCTCGTCCAGGTCGGCGATATCCTGCCCATCGACCCAGATGCTGCCGCCTGTGGGGTGGTCGAGGCCCCCCAGCAGGTACAATAAGGTGGACTTGCCCGAGCCGGAGGCTCCAGTGATCCCGACGAACGCGCCGCGTTCCACTTCCAGGGTGACGCCGTCCAGGGCGCGCACGGTCTCACTGCCCATCTGGAAATGGCGCTTCAAATCCAGGATTTGGATAAAGGCGGCAAGTGTCATGGGAAACGGAGCGCCAATCCGGGTCAGGGAGAGAAACTGCCGGATACGATGCCCGCAGCCAGGGATGGCAGCAGGCCGACAGCCGTAAACAACAACCACACCACCACGGTGATACCGGTTGCCTTGCGCGCCGATACGCGGGCGGTAACCAGCACCGCCAGCACGAGCAGCACCAGGGACCAAAGCAAGAAGACATCCACCTGGCCCAGAAATGAGCGCAGCACCAGGGCGCCAGTGCTGACGGGTGCAGCCACACTGCCAGCACCTCCTGACCCTGCTGCAGTTTGAGAGGAGGCTATCCAACCCGACAAACCCGGGTTGGCGATGACATCCTGGGTGGCGGCGATGTAAATCATTTGCAGCACGCGGCGCAGCGTGAAGGGCAGCCAGCTCCAAACCACGGCACGGAACATCTGGCGGAAGCTGCTGCTGCCGCCCAACACCGTGCTGGCCAGGTGCAGCCCGCCAGCCCACGCCAGCCAGCTCACCCACAGGCCCGCAAGTCCGCCGGCGATGGGAATTACCATCGTAAAGAGCGGATTGGTGGCCATGCGAGCGGCCTGCTCCTGCATCTCGGGGGTGATGCCCTGAGCGCCGGGTTGCCCCTCCAGGCTTGCCCGCACAGCCTCCTGGGCGGCCCGCGAAGTTATGGGTGCAGACACCAGCAATAGAAGGATCACGACGAGCATTGCCAGGAGCGCCATCAGCAGCCAGGCGCGCCCTCCCTGATCGCGCAGGGTTGCCAGAGTGGCACGCGGCCGCCGGATCATCCCCCAAAAAAGTGCAAAGAAATTAGGACGGGAGGGCGCGAGTGCTGGTTCAGTCGAAACCATAGGACCTCCGGGTTACTCATCCGGGCTCCCCGGCCCGGTTATCGAACATTGGTATTGTGTCGTCAGACGACATAATAACCAATTTTACCACGGGTGCCTCACGGGATTATTCCGGCGCGATCATCCCAACACCAAATAGCCTGCGCGGTCAGCAGCGCGCCGGTCGCAATCCCCAAAATCAGCTTCCAAAAACGCCAGATGGTGGCAGCCAGCATGCAGCGATCGAGCAAAATAACAAAAACCCGGGACTGCAAGGAAGCTGCAGTCTCGGGTTTGCAGATTAATCACTCCCTGTGCTAATCCTGCAGCAGCGGATCGCCTGCCAGGCAGGAGGTTTTGGGGTCGGCTTCAAAGGCCAGCAAGCAGGTAGGCAGACAGAAATAGAGGCGCTGCCCGCGGTACAGCGTGGTGGGTATGCCTGGCTCGTAGTGAATGTAACCCTTACAGGCGGTTAGAACGATGCTGCCCGGGGCCGGGATGGGCGGTTCCTGCGGTGGGTTCACTTCTTTTTCTCTTCTTTGCGCTGGATCTCATCCAGTATTTCCAATTCCTGGTTCATGTTGCGGCGGCGCAACACCAGGCTGGCAAGGTAAGCGCCCATCACCACCGTAAAAACGGTATATCCCAGGATCAAATAATTGACGGTATCGGGTGTGCTCATCTCAGGCTCCTAATGCGCAAATTTTAAGCGCAGCTGCTCAATCTTTTCTGCCATCCGGCCGAGGCGAATGCGATGCCAAAGCAGGGAGACAAAGATAAACGAGAAGGTCACGATGCTGAACATCATGGTCTGGAACATGGCGGGGGTCATGCTCATCTCGTTATCAGCGGCGGCCTCACCGCTGGCAATCAGCACCGGGTGAATGGTGCGCAGCAAGCGGATGGAGATAAAGGTGATCGGCACGCTGATAAACCCGAGCAGGGTGTACACGGCCCCAAAGCGAGCGCGGCGGTCGGGGTCTTCAATGCCCTGGCGCAGCATCAGGTAGGCGGCATAGACCAGCTCGACGATGGTGGCGGTGGTGAGGCGCGGGTCCCAGGTCCACCAGGTGCCCCAGGCGGGGCGGGCCCAGATGGAACCCATCACGATGGCGACAAAAAAGAAAACCAGGCTGATCTCAACTGCAGCCAGGCTGGCGATATCCCATTTGCGGTTATTGCTGCGCAGGTAGCCGATGCCAGCCACGCCTGCCGCCATAAAACCGAGCATGCCCACCCAGGCGGTAGCCACGTGGAAGTAAAACACGCGCTGCACCTCGCCCATCACCCTTTCGGTGGGTGCGTAGAAAAACACCATACCCAGGGCGATGACGAACAGGATCACAGATAGACTATCCAGAACTTTTAACCAGCGGGGTTTTGGTTCCATAAAGATCACTCCTCCACAATATAATCGAACAACATAAAAGCGGCGGCGATGAAGATCACATCGTACACGCCCAGCAAATTCAGCCAGGGGACAATTTCTTCCATAGGAATAGCAGCCAGGAAACCATCGCTGGCCTTGACAGCTGCAATCAGAACCGGGATCGCCACCGGAAATAGCAAGATGGGCAGAAGCACGTCCCGCGTGCGGGTTTGCACCGCCATGGTCGCCAGGAGCGTGCCCACCGCGCTGTACCCGATCGAGCCCAGCAAAATGACCAGCAGCAGCCCGGGTCGGAACAAGTTGACGGAATACAAGAAGCTGTAAGTGGGCAAAACGATGATTTCGACGATAAACATAAAGATCAGGTTGCCAATCGCCTTACCAAAGTAAATGGCGCTGCGGTCCACGGGCGCCAACAGCAGGCCGTCCAGGCAGCCGCGGTCTTTTTCCACCGCCATCGAACGATTGAGACCCAGCGTGCCGGCAAAGGCAAAGGTGACCCACAGGACGCCGGCGGTGACATTGGAGCGGGTGCCGGCGTCAAGTTCCAGGGCAAAGTTGAAAATCAAGATCACCAACAAGGCAAAGACGAGCATGGCCGAAAGCAGCTCCCGGCTGCGCATCTCGGCTGCCATGTCTTTCCAGACCACCGCCCACAGGGCGCGCAGAAAGGCGCCCGCGGCGCTCTCGCGGCCTGTCTTGTTCGTCTCAGATTTCGCCAGGGTTAAATCACTTTTCACGGTCAGCAGCCTGTAAACTGTTCACAACGGGTGATGACGCTTCTTGCAGTGTCTGGCGGTAGAAGGCCAGCAGCTGGTCGGGTTCGATTTCAGAGCGCTGCACCGAGGCGGCGATGACGCCGCGCGAGAGCACGTCGAAGCGTGAGGCCAGATCGGCGGTGCGCGATAGATCGTGAGAGGTCATCACCACGGTGCGGCCGCGCGCCGCCACCTCTTTCAGCACGGTATCCAGCATCGAGCAGGCGTCCTGATCCAGACCGGTGTGCGGCTCATCAAAGAGCATCACTTCGGGGTCGTGCAGCACAGCGCGGCCGATCGCCAGGCGTTGCTGCATACCGCGCGAAAATGTGCGCACCAGGTCGCGGCGGCGCTGCGCCAGGCCGACCAGCTCCAGCACCTCCAGGATTCGGGCGGGTATGGCCTGCAGGCCGTACATGCGGGCGTAGAAACGCAGGTTCTCCTCGGCGGTTAAGTCTCCGTAAAGCAGCGGCAGGTGCGATACCACCCCCAGGCGGCGGCGAACAGAAGCCGCCTGGTGCGGCAGGCGGTACCCGGCAACAATCACATCACCATGCGACTGGCGCGAAAGCGAGGACAGGATGCGCAGCAGCGTGGTTTTGCCGGCGCCGTTGGGCCCCAGCAAAGCCACAAACTCGCCCTGCTCCACCTTGAAATCCAGGCCGCGCAGCACGGTCTTCAGGCCAAAACGTTTATACAGGTTATGGACTTCGATGATCATTCCGAGACCACACAATTGCCGCTGCTGTACGCCGCCAGGCTCACCCGAATACCCGGCAGCAGCACAGGCCGCTATTGATTCATCAAGACTTTCAAGTGCGCCTTCAACTCGGCCCGCCGCTGGCGGTAGGCCTCTTCGGGCAGTTGTCCAGCCTGGTACAGATCATCCAGGGCCAGAATGGCATCGGTGACGGTATCCACGCTTTCCAGGACAGAGGGGGGTGAAGAGGCCGGGAGTTGATCATCTTCATCATCGAATTCATCCGGTTGGCGCGTGCGCCGGTAAAGCCACACACCGGCCAGCACCAGGGCCACGCCAAAGGCCGAAAGCCCTACAATCAGGCCGGTGCTGCTGGTCTGCGCCAGACCGGGTGTGCCCGAGGTTGGCCGCCCGGTGATGGTGAGGTTCAAATCCTGACCGTAGGCCAGGCTGCCGCCAGAATAAGAGCGATACTGCGTGCCCTGCACATCATTCGTGCCGCCATCCTGCAGTGCATCACTTTTGACCTCAATATCACCTTCAGGCACCAGGAGCACCACTGCATCGACCGGCATAGGCATCGACAACTTAAGGTCGAGTTTTTTATTATAGGGCATCAGGTAAGCAAACAATGCTTCGTAGACGCCGGAGCCCGGACGTACGGCCACCGTATCGCCAAAACCACCGGGAAGTTCCACATAACGCCCGCCCAGGACGCCATCCTGGAATTCCAGGTTGGTAGCCCCTTCAGGCAGACTGAATCGCACGGTTGGCTGGCCTTCACTCTCTGCCACCAGGGTTTTGTCCGTAGGGTTGGTAACGATATACAACTCAATCACCCGCACGGTCTGGGCGTCCACAAACTCAAAGAATAGATGCAGACGATCAGCCTTCAGGATGGATGCATCGGTGGTAGTCTCATAAATGGTAATGGGAAGGTCAATTTCAGAAACACCTGCTCTCAACCATTCCCAGATCTGAGCCGTAGGTGGCCTGCTTATATTCGACCGAGGTGATGAAGACCCGCCCAACAGGCATTTCCACATCCGGGAAGGTGTAGCTGCCATCCGCCTGGATCGTGGTCGTGCGGGTCACCACAATGGTCATGTCGTCGAAGCCGTGCAGGGTCACCTGCAGATCTTGCGGCAGGGTATCGCCGCCGGCGCTGGTGATCAGGCCGGTGACGGCGCCCACACCCATCGTGGCAGTTACCGGCTGAGTGGCAGCCGGTTCAGTGGTGGTTTGAGCCTGCGCCCCGGGGGTAATGGGCAGGGTGGCAGCAGCCTGGATGCCTGCCGGTTGGGCGACGTTTTCGAACGAAAGGGAGCGCAGGTATGCCGCAAGCGTCCAGCGCTCGTCGTCGGTTAACTGGCTGGCAAAGGCCGGCATGTCTGCACCGGCGCCTGTTGTCATCGTCTGATAATAATCGGCTTCCGATTTGGAGGCCACGTACTCCTGATCCGTCAGGTCAGCCGGCGCTTTGGCGAGACCCGCAGCATCCGGGCCATCGCCTTGACCCTGTTCCCCGTGGCAGCGAGCGCAGTTTTCCTGGTAAAGCTGGCTGCCCTGTTGAACAGTTTCCTGGGGGGCGCTCAATGAAAAGGCATAGGCCACCACATCCCAGCGCTGCCGGTCTGACAGGCTGTTGAAGGGCGGCATAAATTTCTCCAGGTTACCCTGGGTCACCTGGGTGTACCAGTTGGCGGGCGTAGAAATGCGGGCCAACTCTTTTGAGCCAATCGCTGCCACCGGGTTGGGCAGCTGAGCGGCGCGCGGGCCATCACCGCGGCCGGTATCGCCGTGGCAGGGAGCGCACTTCTCGACATAAATTGCCTGGCCGTTCTCCGGATTGGGCGGAATAAGCGGATAAAGCGGACCGCTTACCGTCACCGGCTGGGCTGGTGTAGCGGGAAGCTGCTCGGAACCCGGAGGGGGGGCGATGTCTTCAGCAAGCGAAAAAGAACATGCAGAAAGAAAAATCGAAAAGAGCAAAACAGACAGGCTTACAAAAATAGAAGGCTTTTTTGCGCGGATCACAGACTTTGCCTCATTCCTCAAGCCAGGGTGGCCCCACACCTGGGACAAAAACGGTCAGATTTTTGCACCGGGCGGCCGCAGCCGGGGCAGAACCCGGCCGATTTTTCATTGCGCGCCCGCCGGCGCCCGGCAATGATTGCTTCCAGATCGTCATCGGGTGCGCCGGTGAGACGGACCCCGGCCCCGTTCGGGGCAACTTCCAGTTTTCCGGCCTGCACGGCCGCATCTGCCCGGCGGGCAGCGATGGCGGCCTCAATGCGGGCTTCCACGTCAGCATCCGGCGGCTGCACCTGGCGGGCATCCAACTGTCTCAGGATATCGGCGCCATGCTGCAGGAGCATGGCGCGCTGGCCCGGGTAATCGGCCTCGGGGATTTTCCCCAGGGTAAAATCAAAATCCAGCTCCTGCAGAGCATTCATCACCCGGTCGCGCTCTGCCAGCAATGCGGAATACTCGTGCTCTTCCTGGCCGACAGCGGTTGCCGTGCGCTCAAAAAATGGGCGGCTGATAAACAATCCGACCAGAACCAGGAGACCTAAAATGAGAAAGATTGAGCCAATGTCCATAGATTCGTTACTTTACTCGCGACTGTGTCAGGGTTGCAGGAGTGGGTCAACGGCGGCTTTGATCGAAGCCAGGGAGGTAAACGGGCCGATCTGTACATAGCGCAGGATGCCGGCTTGATCGATAATATAGGTTTCTGGCACGCCGCGAATGCGAAAAGCCTGTGCGATACGGGTACGCAGGTCAGGACCGTTGGGATAGGTGATATCAAACTTTTCCAGGTATTTGCGGGCTTCCGGCTCGGTATCCACATAATCGGCGCCGAGAAAAATCACATCGCCGCGTCCGGCATAATGACGCCAGGCGGCTTCCAGGTCAGCGGCCTCCTGCTCACAGGGTTTACACCAGGAGGCCCACAGGTTGAGCACCACCACCTTGCCCTGCTGGTCTGCCAGGCTGATTTGCTGACCATCGAAGGTCGTCAGGCTAAACTCAGGCACTTTATCGCCAACGGTCACCGGCCCCTGCTGGGCGCGGCGCAGCCCCAACGCCAGCAGAGCCAGCAGCGACAGTAACCCCACCCATACAAGGATACGCCCCCATTGGGGGCGGCTGCCTGGAGCTGATTTTTCGGCAGGATTTAATTCGTCGGGTTTCACAACATCCATCCGGATCTCTCGCTACATTCCTTAATCATTTTTATAATAAGCCGGGATCAGCGCTTGCTAAGTTCTTCTTCCATGCGCCTGACATACTCATCCGCTGGCGCAGCAGTTTCGGCCGCCGGGCCAGCCGCTAACGGCTGTCTCCAAACGCGAAAAGCCTTGTACAGGATAAACATCCCCACAAGAATTGCCAAGGGCGGCACCAGATACACCAGCCAGTTGAGCCCACGGGCGGGAGGCGCGGCCAGGACACGGTCGCCGTACTGGTCGACAAAATACTGCTTGATCTGCGCTTCCGTCCAGCCCTGGCCCAGTTTTTCGCGGATCAATTCGCGCCATTGAGCGCAGGCCTGCGTGCCGCACACGTCCAGAGGGATATTCTCACACACCGGACAGTAGAGCTGCTTGGCAATTGCATTGACGGCATCATCGCTGGGAAGTACAGGGCTGGTGTCTTGCGCCAGCGCCACGCCCACCAGCAATAGAGCGGCCAACAAGGCGGCCCATTGGGCCAGCAGGAGGGCAGGAAAGAATTTTCTGGTCATTTTCTTCAATCCCCTGCCGGTACATAACCCAGGCGGCGCACTTTGACCGTGGCAGTTTCAGTGTCTTTATCCGGCCAGGCAGCCAGTAAAGTGCCCAGAATGAAGACAATCCCACCCAGCCACAACCAGTTCACCAGCGGGTTGTGATAAACCTTAAAGGTAGCGCCGTCCGCCGATACCGGCTGCCAGTCCACCAGCAGAACGTACAGGTCATCTTCCATGGTGCTGCGCACACCCGGGATCGTCATGGGTTGCTGCGATTCATAATAATAATCGCGGCGCGGGTGCAATTCGCCCACCATCTGGCCGTCTTTGAATACACTCACCACCGCCCGGGCAATATTGCGTCCATCTTTGTAATCGAAGGTTGCCAGAGAATCGTAGCGCACAGTGTAACGGCCCAGGTTGAGCTCCTGACCCTGTGAAATGGTTCCCTGGGTCTCGGTCTGGAATATTTCAATGCCCAGGATGCCAATCGCCATCAGCACCACACCCAGGTGGATCACATAGCCGCCGTAGCGCCGGCGGTTGCGCCCGGCCAGGCGCCAGACTGCCAGCGGCAGGCTCTCGTTGGATTTGCGGTGGCGGGCCAGGGCGCCGCGCCAGAATTCATATAGGGTAACTGCGGTTACAAAGGCAGAAAGCCAGAAACCGAGCAGCGCCGCTGGCTGGCGCACTCCGCTGGCCAGAACCGCGACAAGCACCGCCAGTGAGGCCAGGAACGGCTTCCAGATGGCATTCCCGAGGGTCTTGGCAGTGGAATGCCGCCAGGCCGCCAGAGGCGCAATGCCCATCAGCAGCAGCAAACCAGCAAACAATGGGCCGGTGGCTCGTTCGTAAAACGGTGGACCCACGGTCACCTTTTGGCCGGTGACAAGTTCTGAAATCAGCGGAAAGATCACACCCCAGAAGCACACCACCAGAATGCCCATGAAGAGCAGGTTGTTCAAAAGGAACAGCGCCTCGCGCGAAAACATGGAGGTCATCTGCGCCTCGGATTTCAACTCGTTCCAGCGATGCAGTACCAGCCCGACGGAAGTGATCAGGGTCAGACCGATGAAGGTAAAGAAAAGCGGGCCGATGGCGCTCTGCGCAAAAGCATGAACCGATGAAAGCACGCCAGAACGGGTGAGAAATGTACCAAAGATCACCAGATCATACGTCAGGATTACCAGCACCATATTCCAGTGCTTGAGCATACCGCGCTTTTCCTGGATCATCACCGAGTGCAGGAAAGCCGTCCCGGTCAGCCAGGGCATAAAGGCGGCAATTTCCACCGGATCCCAGCCCCAGTAACCGCCCCAGCCGAGCACATCGTAAGCCCAACGCCCGCCCAGGATCAATCCGAGAGAGAGGAACAACCAGGCCACCAGTGTCCAGCGGCGGGTAAGGCGGATCCAGCGGTCGTCGGTGCGCCCGGTGATCAAAGCTGCCATGGCGAAGGCATAGGGGATGACGAAAGAAACAAAACCCAGGTAAAGCATGGGCGGGTGGATGATCATGCCGGGGTGGCGCAGGAGCGGGTTCAGGCCGCGGCCATCCGGTTGGATCAGGAGCTGGGCTCCAGCAGGGGGGAACATGGCCTTAACCGGCTGGCCCAGGGGAACGCTCCAAAGGCGGTCGAAGGGGTTTTCAAAGAAAATGATCATGACCAGGAAGAATGCCAGGGTGGTCAACGCAACCACAATCACCCAGGGAAGAAATTCCCGATCCCGATCCCATTTGCGCAGGGTCACAGCCGAGGCAAACGCAGACATCAACCAGGTCCAGAAGACCAGCGAGCCGGCCTGCCCACCCCACAAAGCGGTAACACGCAGATAGAGGGGCATACTGTTGCTGGTGACCGAGGCCACATATTCGACTTCATAATTACCGTTCACCAATAAGACGATAATACTGAGCGCCGCAACGGTAACCAATGGCCAGGTGAGCAGCATGGCATTCCGGGCGCTATCTACCCAGGCGGGCGCATTTTTACGCACGCCATATACCGCCGCTCCGATTCCGTACAGGGAAATGAGGAAGGCAATGACCAGAGCGCCATATCCCAGATTAGCAATCATGCTGTGTTCTCCAATAATCGCAGCGGGCTAACCGCCCGTCTGTTCGGGAACTGCTTCTTCATATTTGGTGGGGCATTTGAGCAAAAGCTCTTCGGCCTGGAATACGCCGTCTTCGCCCATGTGACCCGTCATGATGGCCTGAGCTTCATTTCGGAGTAAGTCGGGTTTGACACCCACATAGCTCACCTGCAGGCGAGCCCGGTTGGAGTCGATCACGGCAGCATGCAGTACCGTGGCTAACCCGCCCTGGGCTTCAATGTCTTTGTTATCGCCCGGAACGTGGGCCACAGTAAAGGTGAGAGTCAGCGTTTGGGGATCATACTGGATCGAATCGCCGATGACAGCGCCAGAAATGCGCAGCTCTCGCCCGCCCACACTGCCGCCTTTGCTCAATACCTCTTCAACCGTGAAGAAATACTGGGCGCTGGCCTGGGTGGATGAAATGATCAGGTAAACGATGGCGGCTACAATGAGAAGCCCACCCACAATGAACTTGGCGCGTCCTGCGCTGCCGGTCTGCGTGGCTGTCGTGGCAGATTGTTCCATAAAAAAGCCTCCAATTTATGCGTATTTCAAACGATAGGCGGCCTTCAACGAGGCACGAACCATAAGTCTATCGTAAATTGTTGCACAAATAGATTAAGGGTGGCTGAGATAATCCACAAAAAAGGATTAGAAGGTCAGTGAACGTCGATCAGCCCGGTGCGAATGGCAAATTTCACAAGCTGGGTGCTGCTGTGCATATCCAGTTTATTCATGATGCGCTCGCGGTGGCGGGCAACCGTCTTGGGGCTGATGCCCAGCTTTTCGCCGATTTGCGGGTTGGTGTGCCCCTCAGCCACATGCTGGAGAACCTGCTGTTCCCGCCGGCTGAGAGTATCTAAACTCTTGTGGTCTTCCTCCGCCCCGACGGCGTGCGAGCCGTCATGAGACGAAACCTGAACAGAAAGCCGGCGGTAATCATCCAATAACCAGCGTGCCAGCGCTGGCTGCAGATACACGCTTCCAGAAGCAACGGCGCGCACCGCAGAAACCAGTTCCTCGGCGGCCGATTGTTTCGTGATGTAACCAGATGCACCGGCGGCCATCATTTCAAATAAATACTGCTTATCCGAGTGCACGGTCAGAGCCAGCACCTGAACCTCTGGGTAGCTGTTTTTCAACTGGCGCGTGGCCTCCAGTCCATCCATGCCGGGCATGGTGATATCCATCACCACCACATCGGGCTGCGCCTCAGCCATAAACCGCATGGATTCTTCGCCGCTGCTGGCTTCTGCCACCACCTGGATGCCTTCCTGGGTTTGTAAAAAAGCTTTGAGCCCGGTGCGTACAATTTCGTGGTCATCCACCAGCATTAACCGGATCATTTTCATGAGCATCCTCCTGCAGATTGTGTGGGTGGTCGTGCACAATCAGAATTGTGAGTTCGATTTGCGTGCCGCGGCCCGGTTGGGAGACGATGTGCAAATCCCCTCCGGCTGATTCTGCCCGCTCGCGCATTCCTTCCAAACCCCAGCCGCGCGGCGGTAGATAATGGCGGTTGATATCAAAACCGGCGCCTTCATCCTTAACCATGAGGGTCACCGCATGGGGGGAAAAGCACAGCTTCATCTCACCCCTGGCGCACCCGGCGTGGCGGATAATATTGGTCACCGCCTCCTGAGCCACACGGAAGAACACGGTTTCATGCAATGGGTCCAATCGCTGGCGCTCACCTTCGATTTGCAGGGTAATTTCCACACCTTCACGGCGGCTTTCATCCAGAAGATACTGCAGGGCTGCCACAAGCCCCAGATCGTCCAACTGGGCCGGTCGCAGATCGCGCACCATGCGGTAAACCCCGTCCGACATCTTGCGGCTCATGAGCTGCAGGCGGTCTAGCAGGGGTATGGTTTCAGATTTCTGATCCACCAATTTTTTTAACGTTGCCAGATCGAGACTCAGAACGGTGAGGAATTGCGATGTTTCATCGTGCAATTCACGGGCAATACGCGCCCGTTCGTCTTCCTGGGCAATCACAATATGGCGCAGCAGCTCGCGGCGCAGGGCAGCCCTTTCCTCCAGGTCGTGCTGAACCTGCTCCAGGGCATCCACGCGGGCCTGTTGGGCAGCTACAAATGCCAGCTGGCGTTCCACTTCCACCACCTGAATGGCGCGCAGCATGCCAACGGTAACCACGACAGCCAGCAGCGCCCGGATGGCCTGCACCGGGATGCCAGTCCAGGCGAGAAAAAGGGTGGAGTTGAGCACATTCCCTGGGAATAAATCCACCGGGGTCACAATCGCCTGGCTCAGGCCATAAAGACCAAGACCCAGTGCAGACAGACGCAGGCTGCTGTACAAGGGCAGCCGGCTGGCAGAGTGCGCCTGCTGCGCCTGGCGGTAGAGCGCCAGGGCCGCCAGGAGGGCGCCGGGTATAGCTATGAGGTAACGTGCCAGGGCATCGGCATGCTGGAGGCGATCGAAATAATTCGACAGGTGATTGAGACTGGTGGCGACGAGCAGGATGAAGTAGAGGATCAACAGGCTGGGGCCGATGGCGGCAATGCTGGCTGGCAGGCGGCCTTGCACCGAACCCAATACCTGCAGGCCATAGTAAAACAGGGCGGCAAAGGAAACCACCAGGAGGAACAAACGCACGCCTGCGAGAACAGGAGCCGTTTGCAAACCCAGCCATCCCCTGACGATCAGCAGCACCTCCAACCATTCATGACTGCCATGTACCAGGCCAAAAAATGCCAGCGTGCGCAGCGGGCGAGCCTCAGCCAGGAATGGCGATCGCCCTGCTTCCAACATCAAGGCCAGCCCCATGCTGAAGAATGCCAGGCCGTAAATGAAGAACACAAAAAAAATATTGAAGTTCAGATCGGCTGTTGCCATGCCATCACCCAACCAGCCAGGTCGTTTGCCCTGCCGAATTTCAGGATCAACACTTACTAAATGATGAGAAATGCGCGTATGAGTAAAATTTCACTAGAGATTAATCCTATCTTAAGGTACAATATTAGTCAATCACACCAATGCCGGTAATGTTGTATAGGGCAAAATACCCAATTATTTTGATGATAACATATTTTCCAATTCATCTCGCACCTGCATGCGAGCCGCTTCGAGCCAACCACCTTTTGCCAAAGGAGGCCTGATTTGATGAAACGCCTGACCGGGTGGCTTAACCGCTTTTTCTTCCCACCTCAAGGCAGCCCACGCTGGCTGAGGATATTGCCCTACGCAGTTCTGGGTGTGCTCACGTTGGTCCTGCTGACAGCCAGCGCCTATGCCTGGGATTACACCAATTCGCCGCCCTTTTGTGGCGAATCGTGCCACACGATGCCGCCCGAGTACACCGCCTATCTCGTCTCCCCGCATGCGCGCATCGACTGTGTGGATTGTCACATCGGCAAAGGGTTTATCGCCACACGCATCACGCGCAAAGCAGGCGATATGAAACACGTCTTTGCCACCGTTTTCAAAAATTATGAATTTCCCATTCGAGCGCGCGAGCTGCGCCCGGCCCGCGAAACCTGCGAGTTGTGCCATTCCCCGCAAAAATTTTCGGATGACAGCCTGCGGGAGATCCGCCGGTTTGGCGACGACCGCTACAATACCCCTTCGAGCACCTACCTGGTGCTCAAGACTGGCGGCGGCAGCAAGCGCGAAGGCCTGGGCCGCGGAATCCACTGGCATATACAAAACCAGGTTTCGTACCTGCCCACCGATCCGGAGGAACAGGATATTCCCTATGTGCGCGTCGTGGAGGACGATGGCTCGGTGAGTGAATATTTCGATGTGGAAGCTGAGCTGGACCCGGCGAGCATCGATCCGGCCAAACTGGTTGAGATGGACTGCATCACCTGCCATAACCGCATCACCCACATGATCTATACGCCTGAAGACACGGTGGATACCCTGATGGAGCGGGGGATCATCTCGCCCGAAATCCCCGATATCCACGTCAAAGCGGTTGAGGTGTACGGCGTGCCATACACCAGCGTGCAAATGGGACTGAACGGCATCGCCGGACTGCGCGATTATTACCAGGCATACTTCCCGGACTATTACAACGCCAACCCTGAAAAGGTGGAAGACGCCATTGCAGCCCTGCAAACGGCCTACGGCAACAGCATTTATCCAGAACAAAAGGCCGATTGGGTCAGCCATCCATCCAATGTGGGACACCGCAATTCGCCCGGCTGTTTCCGCTGCCACGATGGCAAGCACCTGACCCGGGAAAACGAATCGATCCGCCTGGAATGCAACCTGTGCCATTCCATCCCGGTGGTCAACAGCAACCAGGATTTTGTAGCCAATATCGAAATCAGCCGTGGACCTGAGCCAGAAACCCACCTCAATACCAACTGGATCAGCATGCACAACCAGGTCATCGACCCCACGTGTTCGAACTGCCATACCACCGATAACCCCGGTGGAACCGACAACACTTCCTTTTGCGCCAACAGCGCCTGCCACAGCAGCGCCTGGGAATATGCCGGGTTCGATGCCCCCAGGCTGCGCCAGATCATCCTGTCCCAATTACCGCCCACCCCCACTCCGGCCCCTGTGCCGGGCGGTGGGGCGCTTACCTTTGATGACAGCATTGGCCCGCTGCTGGCTGCCCGTTGTGGGAACTGCCATGTCGCCACCAGCATGGAAGGGCTGAATGTGGGCACCTACCAACAGCTCATGGCGGGCGGTAGCAAAGGCCCGGCGATTGCCGCCGGAGATCCCGAGAACAGCCTGCTGGTGCAAGTACAGAGCGGCGAACAACCCCACTTTGGCCAGCTTTCCCCCGAGGAACTCGACCTGGTGGTGCGTTGGATCCAGGCTGGCGCACCGGAAAAGTGAGTCATATGATTTATTGTACTATTTGTCACTACAGGAATAGGATATCTGCCACTAATATTCCTCTCATATTTGGGGTATAACCCTTGGTGTACCCAACCCATCTATGGGTTTATTTGCGTATCACGAGATCACGATTGAGAGCGGAATAAACGCCACCAACCTTTACGATCCACCGGTGTTGGCGCCGCGAGCTCAGAAAAGGAGGCCTGAAGCAGAAAAGCTTACTGAAAATTAGATTAACTACCCGAGGTAAGAAATTTAAAGAGAGGAGATAGTCAATGAGATCCAAATATCTATTGATTGGTGCGGTTCTCGTGGTGCTTACGATAGCCCTGGCAGGCTGCGCAAGCCCCCCCGCCCCCACCGTCGAAGCAACACCCTGTCCCGCTGCACCGGCCTGCCCGGAGTGCCCTGCGCCTCCCGAGCCGGTGCCATGCCCCGATCCGGTCGTCAAGGACGTTCCTTTCCAGGATATGTGGGCCGGCTCGCCGCACAACGATGCAGAAGCTGAAGCCTTCATTCATTGGAACGAAGATGATCCGAAGGAAATTCCCACCAGCTGCGCCACCTGCCACAGCACCCCCGGTTACCAGGATTTCCTGGGCGCGGATGGCTCTGCTGCCGGCGTGGTGGATAAAGCCGCTGAGACCGGCACCACCATCCAGTGCGTCGCCTGCCACAATTCTGCCACCGCCACGCTGAACAGCGTCACCTTCCCATCTGGCGCAGTGGTGGAAGGCGCCGGCGCGTCTTCACGCTGTATGGTTTGCCACCAGGGCCGCGCTTCCATGGTGCAGGTGGATGAATCGTTGACCACCAACGGCCTGATCGATGACCTGGATAAGGTCAGCGCAGACCAGAGCTTCGTCAACATCCACTACTTCGCCGCAGCAGCCACACTCTACGGCACCCAGACCAAGGGCGGCTACGAGTATGCGGGCAAAGCCTACGACTACAAGAACTCGCATGTCGATGGCTACGACACCTGCGTTGGCTGCCACAACCCGCACACGCTGCAGCTCAAGATCGACGAGTGCGCCGTTTGCCACGAGGGCGTGACCAGCCCCGACGATCTGAAGAACGTGCGCATGCCCAGCTCCGTCTCCGACTATGACGGCGATGGCGACGTGACCGAAGGCGTTGCGGCCGAGATCGAAGGCCTGCAGGCTATGCTGATGACCGCCATCCAGAGCTACGGCAAGGATGTAGCCGGCACGGCGGTTGGGTACAGCGCGGCTGCTTACCCGTACTTCTTCGCCGATCCCAACGCAGATGGCACGCTCGATGAAGCCGAGGCTGTTTTTGACAATGCCTACAAAGCCTGGACCGGGCGCCTGTTGCGGGCGGCTTACAACTACCAGACTTCCGTCAAAGACCCCGGCGCGTTTGCTCATGGCGGCAAGTACATCATCCAACTGCTCTACGACTTCATCGAAGACCTGAACACCGTGCTGGCTACCCCGGTGGATCTGACCACAGCCAACCGCCTGGACGCCGGGCACTTCGCCGGCAGCCAGATGGCCTTCCGAGACTGGGATGATGCGGGCGAAGTACCCTATAGCTGTGTCAAATGCCACACGGCAGACGGCCTGCCCGCCTTCATCCACAATGGCGGCACCGTGGCCGTCCTGGCCAACGGCTCCATCCAGACCACCGGATTGGGCAATATGCCGGTCAGCAATGGCTTCAAATGCAGCACCTGTCACGACGAAGCCAACTGGCCCGCCATCTACCCCGTGCGGTCGGTGGTCTTCCCCAGCGGCAAATCGCTGACTTTCTCCACCGAGAAGGATGCAGACGGCGCGCTCGGTGCCGGTCAATACCAACATCTGCATCATGTGCCACCAGGGACGCACCTCCAAGCTAACCGTCGACAATGACGCTAATGTTAAAGCTACCATCAAAGATAGCAACGGCGACACTGTCAACGAGAAGATCACCTTCAAGAACATCCACTACTTTGCCGCCGGCGCTACCTTCTTTGGTGCAGACGCCAAGGGCGCTTACGAGTTTGACGGCAAGGAATACGCCGGGCCGAGCACTCACCCCGCTCCCGGCAACACCTGCGTTGGCTGCCACGACATGCATGCCTTGAAGGTCAAGGAAGAAGCCTGCGCAACGTGCCACGCCGGACAGGCGCTCGAGGAAATCCGCATGTCGGCTCCCGACTATGACGGCGACGGCGCCACCGAAGGTGTGTACGGTGAAGTGGAGACCCTTCGCGAAGCCCTGCTGGCTGAGATCACCACGTATGCAGCAGCCAATAGCAAAGCGATCGTTTACGATGCTGCAAACTATCCGTACTTCTTGAACGATCTCAATACCAACGGCACGGTAGATGAGGATGAGGCAGTTCGAGCGAACGGCTTCAACGGCTTCACCCCCAACCTGCTCAAGGCTGCTTACAACTATCAACTCTCGACCAAGGATCCGGGTACCTTTGCTCACAACCCGAAATACATCGTCCAGATCTTGATCGACTCCATCCAGGCTCTCGGCGGGAACGTCAGCGTGTACACGCGGCCGTAACTTCCGAAGGTTTGGAAACACCTGAGTAAAAAAATGAGCCGGGTTTACCGCCCGGCTCATTTTTTATGTGCTATCTCTTATTCCATGCGCAGTACTGTGCCGCACATGCGGCAGAAGCGATCTCCTGAGGCGGCGCGCTTGCCGCATTGGTGGCAATAGATATGGCTTTCAGCCTCTCCCGCTTCATCCTGAGATGCGGAGCGGTGCCGGCGGCTCGGAGCTGAAGCAGCGGCGGTCGCCTTACTCCTACCGGTTTGCCAGTACCACCAACCCCCGCCGACAATCAGCCCGACCCCCAGCAACCCCAGCGCCCACGGCAGCACCGATTTCAAGTTGAACTGGGTGCTGGTTACATCCCCCACCGGCGCGCCAGGCTGCACCTTCAGGCTGGCGGCAGACAGTGCATCTGAATCCTTGTTGTAGCTCAAGGAGACGCTCAGAGTTTGCCCGGCGGGCATAGCGCCCACATCCTTGTTGAAATACACCAGCCCATCCCCTCCGGCCTTACCGCTGCCAGACGCAGGCGAAATTTTTATATCGGTGGCGCCCAACGGCTGCTGCACCTGGATGGAAAATGCATCCACTGCGTAATCACCGGGCCAGTTATAGGTATACTGGCGGGCCGGTCCCTGTTTGGTCAATCCGGGGTCGTAGTATTCGATCTGCAGCTCAGGGGCTGTGGCCGTGAGCGAAATCTCCCCCCAATCCCCTTTGACCTGGCGCTGATACGCAATGGAAAACAAGCCGCTCTCGCCGGTTTCGGTGGTCTGCTTTACCGCCACCGCGCTGGGTTCGCCGGCAGCAGCCGGGATACGCAAAGTCAGATCGGCGGGCAAGACCACCGAGGCCGGCAGCACCACCCGGTAAATCACCAGCACGGCGGGCTGGTCATATTCAGGCCACAGATCCACTTCCACACTGCTGAGCGTGAGGTTGCCCTGAGCAAATGCGCTCCAGGGGAGCAGCGCCATCGCTGCTATCGCCAGGGCGCTCAATGGCACAATAAAGCGTTTCAACATGGATTTTCTGCTTCCTCTCCAAGGCATATTTTGGGGTTAAATCTTACCACGCCTGACAGAACCGCGGAAGACGGGCTTTCAGCCGATCGCCTGGCGCACCTGCCGGGACAGCGTCGCCAAAGGCGGGTTCATAGCGGATATCTTCATCGCGTGGGCGGGGGAAATTCACCGGCATATCCATGCGGACGCTGCCAGGGCGTGGGCTGAGCACCAGCACCCGGTCGGCCAGGAACAGCGCCTCCGAGATCGAATGGGTGACCATCACCACCGTCTTGCGGCGCGCCTGCCAGATGCGCAGCAGCTCGGCGCCCATCCGCTCGCGGGTCAGGGCATCCAGCGCGCCAAAAGGCTCGTCCAGCAGCAGCAGGTCCGGGTCGTGGACCAGGGCGCGGGCAATCGCCACGCGCTGCGCCATCCCGCCGGAAAGATCGCGCGGCAGCGTATCTTCGAAGCCCTGCAAACCCACCAGCTCGATCAGCTCCTGGGCGCGCGCCTGGCTCGGCTTCCAGGGCAAGCCCTTCAAGTTCCAGCGGCAGCATGATATTCTCCAGCACGGTGCGCCAGGGCATCAGGTTGGCTTTTTGAAAGACAAATCCGATCCCGCCGGCGTGGCCCGGCGAGCGGCAGCCCCTCATAGATGCACCTCACCCTGGGTGGGCGGCAGCAAGCCCGGCCAGGATGCGCAGCAGCGTGCTCTTGCCGCTGCCCGGACGGCCCCAGCACGCACACAAATTCCTGCGGGCAGCACCGCGAATGAGACCTCGTCCAGCGCCTGCAGCCCGCCGTTGCCGTTGTGAAAGACCGCGCTCAAGCCGCGGACTGATCAGGATGGGTTTCCATTTACCTGAAACTCACTTCGACAAAATCGTTGGTGAACGCCTTGCTCAAATCCAGCGGCTGGGTCAGCAGCCCCATCTCCAGCAGCACCTGCTGCATGTTCTCCCAGGCAGCCGGATCGGTGTAGCCCAAGCCGCTCGGCTTTCCAGAAATCAATCGAGGTAGCCAGGATTTCCTTCTGAATGGCCCGATCAGCTTGCGCCAGGCCTTCCACATATTTCAGGCAGATCTCAAAAGCCTCGCCGGGTCTGGCCAGGGTATCTGCCACCCCGCGCAGAATCGCCTGCGACCATGCGCGCGCACCAGCTCCGGGTTCTGCGCCAGGGTGGTTTCGTTGGTATCAGGCCGTTGGAAGCCAGGTGGACGTAATCGGCGACGCGGATCACATCGACCTCGAAGCCCTGGGCGCGCAGCTGGATCGGCTCGTTGTTGGCATACACCACCACCGCCTGATCCTGGTCGGTGACCAGGGCTTCCACCTGGTTAAAGCCGATCGAATCCAGGGTCACGTCACTTTCTGCCACGCCGCCGGCGTTCAAGCAGGGCCCGCAGCCCAATGTAGCTGGCCCCAAACAGGCCAGGCAGACCGATCTTCTTACCCGCCAGGTCCTGAGGCGTGCGGATATTGCTCTCCACCTTGGCCGCCACGCCACCGGGTAATCTTGCCACCAGCCCATCACATACACCACCGGCAGCCCCTGGGCGCGCGCCAGCAGCACCTGCTCGCCGGATACCAGAGCGAACTGCAAATTATTGGCGCCCACCAGCGAGACGCCATCGGTCTCGAAGCTGTAATCGAACTCGACCTCAAGACCGGCGTCGCGGAAATAACCTTTTTCCTCGGCGACGTAGAAAGGCGCAAACTGCACGCTGGGGATGTACCCCATTGGCAGGCGCACCTGCACCAGCGGGGATTGGGTGGCAACTTCTGCAGGCGGGGCCTGCGGCGCGGGCGCTGCGCAGGCTGCTAACAGGAGCGCGCCAACCAGAATGGACAAAATGGATCGTCTGTACATGTGGTGAACTCCTTCACTGTGTAATCACAGGCTGATCGGGCCTCTCGCGCCACCAGAGAAACCGGCGCTCCAGCAAAACCACCAGCCCGTAGAGGGACATCGCCATAAAAATCAGCGTAAAGACGGCAACAAATACCAGGGTGGTATCGTATTGTCCGCGCCCAACGTTGATCAGGAAGCCCAGGCCGCGGTCTGAGCCGACAAACTCGCCCACCACCGCCCCGATGACCGATAGAGTGGCCCCCACCCGCAGCCCGCCGAGGAAGACCGGCATTGCCGAGGGGATCTCCAGGCTCCTGATCTGCTGCCAGCGTGTGGCTTGCAAAGAGCGCATCAGCTCCTGAAGCTCCTCGGGCACAGACCGCAGGCCCACAATCGTATTGACCAGCACCGGAAAGAACACAATCAGGGCGCAGATCAGCACCTTCGAAAACAAGCCGGTTTTAAACCAGATGATGAGCAAGGGCGCAATCGCTACCACCGGAATTGATTGGCTGGCCACAATGAAAGGTGAAAGCATGCGCTCGAACGCCGGCGACTTTGCCAGCAGGTAGCCCATGCCAACCGCTGCAGCCACCCCCAGGAACAACCCCAGCAGCACTTCCTGCAATGTGATCACAAAATGACGCAGCAAGCTGCCATCCAGGGCTGCCAACCAGAAACGATCCCAGACCATGAACGGTGTGGGCAAGATGAAGGGCGGGAAATCTGCCAGCCGCACCAGGACTTCCCACCCAACCAGCGCCAGGCTGATGACCAGCGGCACCAGCAGCAGAGAAGAACGGCTGCTGCCCGGCTTACCGGTATCCATAATTTTTTCCAATCGAGCCATGTCCATACAGACCTCACACACTCGAATAAAAATGCCCCGAACCGCACTTGTGTTCGGGGCATGTGCAAATCATACCAGGCAGGCAGCCTGCCGGCCTCAAAAAATAACCCCGAAAACCACGTGGCTCTCGGGGTACACGGCGCGGAAGGAATGCCCAAACCGGGCGCAATTTGGCCGCTGAACGGGCAGATTACAACATTCACCCATTCAACAGGCGCAACCTTCTTTCATCCGGACTGTACCGTCGGCTCCGGAGTTTCACCGGATCATGCGCCAGATGATGGCGCTCGCGGGCTTTACCGCCGGTCGGGAATTTCACCCTGCCCCGAAGGTTAAAATATTCCAATTGTTATTGCTTGTTAAATATACCACAAAGCCGGATGGTTGTGTCAATCCTCTTCGAGGCGCGGCGGCCTCGGGATCAGCATGGGCGTGCGGCGCCGGTAGAGGTCGTACTGCAGTCCAAACTCAGCCAGGAGTTTTCGTTCTTCGATATTGGCCCCCACCAGGATATACAGGGTCAGGCCGAGATTCACTGCCAGAAGATTGAGGGTCATAGCCGGAACCAGCCAGATAAACACAAGCCCGGCGGTATACAAGGGGTGACGCACCCAGGCATACAGCCCGTGGGTGACCATCTGGGAGGCTGCCGGTTTGCTGCGTGGCTGGATCATTTGCTGCAGGCCCAGGAACGACCACAATCCGGTTTGCAGCAGGCCAATAAACAGCGCGACGCCGGCCAGCGCCTGGATAGACAGGTTGATCAGCAGCCAGGGAAAGGGAATGCTGTACAGACGCCGGTCTGGCAGGAGCGCCGAAAGAGCGATGATGGGCATCAGGCTCAGAATGGCAAACAAATTGTAGGCCAGGCGGTAGAACTGATCTGCCTGGCCTCCCGACCAGCGCCGGACAGCTGCTTTAACAGACGTAGACGCCAGCCAGGAGTGTACAAGGCCGTAAAACAATACCGCCGCCAGAATGATGAAAAAGGACTGCATGCCCTGCCCTCCTGCGCCAACGCCCGCTAGCGTTCAAGACGCCACAAGACCAGCAGATTGTAACCGCCCCATCCGCCAGTCTGAGAGGGGTGTCCAATTTGGACAGCCCCGTTAATCTCCCTGCCCGGCGCTCCACTCGAAACGGAAATCGCAAAATGAGGCGCCTTCCATGATCGTCTGGGTGCGCGTCAGGCTGACCTGCGGGTTAAAACCCTGGATGAGGGCATGATCCCGGTTGCAGGAGAGCAGGGCGCCCAGTTCGGGAACGCCCAGCGCTTGATACATCTCAGCATAACGGCAGCGGGTGACATTGAAATGAAACCTCTCTGCGCTGCTCTCCAGGACAACCATTTGCATGGCGTCGTCTTTTTTCCAATTCTCCAGGGAAGCAGCGAAGTGCGGCAGATCGCTGCCGCCCATCGCCTGGGCTAGCTGCGCCCCCTGCTGCCGGGCCACATCGATAACCACCTGGCGGGCAACCTCCAGCACGCGCTGCCGGCCGAACTCCTGGCCGAGTGCCTCCAGCATTGGCGCAAGGATGCGCGCCTCGATCTCACGGCGGTTCAACACGCCCAGCTCATTCAACCGGTCAGGCGGCGCACCGGGCACGGATGAAGACGTCATGCAGGGCGTTCTCCGGTGATGTAGCTCTCCAGTTGTTCAATGACAAACTGCTGCTCGGAGATGATGGACTTGACCACGTCGCCAATCGAAATCAGCCCGACCACCTGGTTTTTATCCAGCACAGGCAGGTGGCGGATGTGCTTTTCGGTCATAATTGCCATGCAGGCGCCGATGGTGTGCTCCGGGTGGACGGTGTACACATTGGCGGTCATCACATCCCTGACCGGCGTCTCTCGCGAGGTTTTACCCTGCAAAACCACTTTGCGGGCATAATCGCGCTCAGAAAAGATGCCCACCAGCTCACCGCTTTCCACAACCACCAGCGCGCCCACGTCTTTATCGGCCATCATTCGCAGCGCCTCAACCACGGCTGTGTCCGGGGTGGTAGTCCAAACATTCCTGCCTTTAACGTTAAAACTTGTCTCACCGTTACCATATCCATACCTCCATTTTCTACCGGCGCTTATCATCCAACTCGTAACACCACACCACTCACTGCTCCCCGAAACCGGGAAGCTCCAGCATTTCCTCACCCGCTTTAATCGAGATGGTAAGGCAGCCATGCCACACCAAACACTTCCAGGCGCAACATCTGTCTTTTTGGCCGCCACCGAAATTTCCCTCAGGTCATTGGCGGCTTCGGTCCATCGGGCGTTGACAGCCTCCAGGGCGGCGGCTTTTTCTTTTTCCAGCATAGCGATCTGCTTCTTGAAATCGGCAATGCTATCCACCGATTCTTCCACATCGTCCTTGGCCTGCTCGGTCATGCGCCGCTTGGAGAGCGAGCTGGAAATACGCCGTGAGCTCTTGCGACCACCGAACAGACTGAAGACATTCTCGGCAGCCGTGCCCAGCTCTTCCATCTTGCGCTGCGAAAGCTCCGATTGGTCACCCGCCAGCTCACGCTCTTCGCGGGCCAGTTTATCCTGCAGGGCTTCCAGCTTGCGATCGTAAGCCAGAGCCAGCTTTTCAACTTCGGCCTCCAAACCACTGCGGGCAGCTTCAGAACACAGGGTGCGGAACTCACCGGCGGAAACATCCGGACCGGCGTACACTTTCAAACCTTCGTTGGCAGCGCACGGTGACCTGAGCTGTGCGGTAAGCCCAATCTACAAAGTCCCTTTGCAGAGCCGCCATCAGTTTTGCATCGGTGAGCGGTGCTTCAGGCGGGGCAAAGCGCGCCTGCGGGTCGGGAGATTCTATCCATCTGCCCGGCATCGACGGATGTTCCCGGGTAGTTTTCCCAGCGAACCACACCGCGCCGGTCGGCGGAAGGCACCAGGCAGGTGGTATTCTTCTCGTAATCCAGGTTGTATTTGCGATCCAGGAAACGGATGTGCGCCTGGGCCAGCAAAACAGGCCGGTAAACCAGACCCTGGCTGTAAGCTTCCTGAGGATAGGGGCGCCCGGCTGCTTTGAAGGCCTGTGTAAAGGTCAGGTTATTCGGCAGGAAGTACTCTTTGACACCCGAAGGCAGCATGGGGCGCGTCTCAGTGCCTGGCAATCCTGAACCGCTGGCGGCAGCCGGCTGCTTGCGGATGGGCTCTGTCTTGGGCTCAACCACCGCACCACCGGCTACGGCAGGCGGGGCACTGGCAACCGCTGGCTGAGGACTGGCAGCAGCTGTCTGAACGGCGGCGCTATCCAACCTTGCGCCAACCAGCTGGTTCAACGAAGGTATCTGCGAGCGCGTCATTGGCCCGGCCAGGTAGTTCATTGCCCAGCGCGTTTGCATCAAACGTGCTTGCTTCTCATGGACGCTGTGCAGCAAGAAGACGCGCTTGCCCAGCGTCGAAATCAAACGATCATACTCGCCCCGGTCCATGCTGCCCTGCCGCGGCGCTCTCCAGGCCATCCAGCAAGCGCTGTTTATCCTGGTCGGTTTGCAGTTTGCCGATAAACCAGGTGCCAGCATTGGAAAGGGCTTTGTAATCCACATCCACCGGGTTCTGGGTCACCAGCACCTGACCCACGCCAAAGGCACGCGCCTGCTTGAGCATGCGCAGCATGAGCTGCTTGGAGGGCGGGTTGTTCACCGGCGGCAGATAACCGAAAATTTCGTCGAAATACAGCAGCGCCCGCAGCGATCCAGTGCCGGTCTGGGTGCGCATCCAGGTTTCCACCGCTGAATAAAGCAGGGTGATGAAGAACATGCGCTCCTGATCGGTGAGGTGAGCGAGGAAAAACACGCTGTGGCGCGGCCGCCCATCGGGTGTGTACAGCAGCGAGGGGATGTCCAACGGATGCCCTTCGATCCAGGTCTGGAAAGCCGGCGCAGCCAGGATATTGTTCAAGAGCATGGCAAGGGTAAAGCGGTCCTTCTCAGGGAAGAAGGTATTGACATCAAAAACACCCAGCTTCTGGAAAGGCGGCGACTGGGTTTGCATGATCAACTCACCCAGGTCCAGGTCCTTGCCCTGGCTCCAGGCCTGCTCAAATATGTTGGAAAGCAAGATATGCTCGCGTGAGCGCACCGGGTCGATATCCGTCAGACCCACCAACCCCAGCAGGGCGGTCACCGTGCCGGAGATTTTCTCCCGCAGCATTTCGCGGTTGCCTTCCCAGGCGATGCCAGGCGCTTTCAGCGAGGCCAGGATGCTGACCGGTATGCCGGCATCGGAACCGGGTGTGTAGATGGAAAACTGCGCCGCGTTCGACAGGGCAAGCAGCCGCTCAGGTGTGACCCCCCACTCGGTCAGACCCTTGCGCCATAAGGCGGCGGTATCGACGGCAGCCTGATCCAGGGTCTTTCCGGCCCGGCGGGCCTCATCGGGGTTGATCCAGGGCTGAAAATCCTGCGGAAGCAGCTCCGGGAAGTGCAGCAAGATGTTGGTGATATCGCCTTTGGGGTCAATCATCAAAGCCGGGATGCCCTGCAAGGCAGCTTCTTCCAGCATGTCTATGCACAAACCAGTCTTCCCGGAACCCGTCATGCCCACCACCACAGCGTGTGTGGTCAGGTCCGCCGGGTTGTACATCAGGGGCTGGTCGGTTAGTTTGCCCTGTTGGGGATCAAATATCTTGCCCAGATAGAATTGTTCATTGCCAGCCATAATTCACCTCTTCAGAAATCGTTATTTGTGAAAGGTTCAGGTATATTGTACAACCGATCCGGTCTTCTTTTTACTTTTCTGTCGCCAGTTCGAAGATGCGCTCAAATTCGGCCAGATACTCTCCGGCGATCTGCGGATTGTGGATGATCAATGTGTTTTCATCGTTGCGTTCTTCGGCGCTGGCGCTGAAATTATACGAGCCGGTAGCCAGCACCTGCCCATCGATGATGATGACCTTGTGATGCATGTTGGCCGGGTTGCCGTCCAGGCGTACGTTTACACCTGCGGCGCGCAGGCGGTCATATTCGCCGCCCAAATTCGAAGTCACCTGCGTTGCCTCCATAACGCCGGCAACCTCCACGCCGCGATCGAGCGCTCGATGATGGCATTGGCCAGTTCGTCGGAAGTGAAGGCAAAGGCTAGGAAGTAAACACTTTCCTGCGCAGCGCCAATCAGTTCCACCAACCGGGCGGCGGTGCCATCATCCGGTGAAAAATACACCTCCAGGCGGACGCCCTCCACCGTCAGGCCGGGGTAGGGCGTGTTTGCAGGCGAGCCAGGGCCAAAACGGTCATCCAGTAAACATTTCTTCGAATTCAGCGGTGTAATCTTCTGCCAGGCGTGAGGAGCGGATGCGCTGCAGGTTGTTGTTGTTTTGATAAGTGTCGGAAATTGTGAAGTTCATCGAGCCGGTCCACACTTCCTGGCGGTCAATGATGACGAACTTGTTGTGCATCAACCCTTCCTGGCGGTCGCCAAGCACCGGAATCCCGGCATCCTTTAACTCCTGCACCTCATCGGTGTCGAGGTAGTCGCTTTCCACCACCATACGCACAAGCACGCCCCGGTCATATGCCTCGAGCAGGGCATCACGGATGGACCACAGGTTCAGATCCAATACAGCGATATCCACGCTGACCCGGGCGCTGTGCAATCGCCTCTGCCAGGGCCTGATCGGGACCGCCGCGCAGTGAACGGGCGGTATCGCCCATGGGGTCGGTGAAATACAGGCTGTACCAATCGGAAACCGCCGGCGAGCCAGCCGTGGGTTCAAGCAGGGGTGGATCCTGGTTTTCCGCCGGATTGCTTCCACTCAGGGCGACGGCAGGCCAGACCGGCGAAGATGAGAAATACCGGCAAAAACCTTGCCCGATTGAGGACCTCCCCTCATGGCAGAACCCAGAGAACAGGTTCGGATAGCTGTAAGCTAAACTGCACTTCTTTGAGCATATCCCGGCGGGCGGCCTCCACCGCCATGACAATAAATTCGGCCAGTGGTTTTGTATCCCGGGCGTTAAAAGTGACCGGCAAAAATGGCGCGGCCGGGCCTTCCTGCAAATCCGGTGGATTTGCCAGCATCTGGCTGCCCAGCTCCAGCAGGGTTCCTTGCGGGCAGGTGAAAGCCGGGATCATAAAGCGCCGCCTCTGACCCCAGAATTGCTGCGCTTCGATGTCTTCGTTGCCTGAATAGGTCTCACGCCGCAAGTTCACCTGCCCTTCGCATACCCAGAAAGGCCGGCCGGGTTTGGCGGGGTTAATCCCGGGGGCGTAATGCACATCCAGCGCGGCCAGACCGGCGGACTCGTCCAGATACAGCCCCTGACCGCACTGCGCACACACCCAGGCCGCCTCATCAACCCCGGCGGGCAGTGGTGTGCTGCAGCGGATACACAACAGCGGGATTAATTCAACCGGTTTATCCACAAATCCATGTCCTCAACCGAAGTTGTGATGTCTTTTATGTTGAATGCGCCAAAAAGGGAGGCGGGGGCATCGCGGCGGTACTCGAACTGCTCACCAAAGCGAAAGGTGCGGTAAGCTGCGCCCATGAGGCCAAATCCAATCACAAGCAGCGCCAGCCCCCCAACGAACAGAGCGCCAGGGGCATCGCCATCCGTGTTCGCGGCGATAGCAAAAGCGGCTGCAGAGCCATCCACAGCTAAAACCGCGCCCAGGGCCATACCACCTACTAACATCGCAGCGCGGTAGAGGGTGTTTCCGGGTGCTTTGCCGTACAGCACCTCTCCGCTGAAGCCGTCCACCACCACCTGGAAGGCGCGGCCGCGGTAGAGATAACGCAGCACCCACAGCGGGTAATAGACCAGGCCAAAACGCCTGCGGATGAAGCGAATAAAGACCTGAGCCACGCGATCCAGTGCAGAAGAGCGGCTGACGCGTGAGGTGAAATCCTGCTCGGCGGCCGAAGCCGCATCGCTGGCCGATCCCACCGGCTCAAATACCATGCCGCTGGCGTGCAACGCCTCCGCATCCATGGGCTGCAGGGGACGCCCGGTGAGCGAGATCGACCCCACGCCAAATTCGCCCACATCGCAGGCTGCGCCATTCCAGCTCACATCCTGATCGAACTTGATTTCGCGGGGTTTGTAATGAGTGTGCTCTCCCTGGCGGACGCGCTTTTGCCCGAAGACCCAGCCCAGCACGCGCGCCCAGGCGGCCCAGAAGGGTAAATGCGCCAGAAAAGCCTCCTCCAGCGTAGCCTGGCGGGCCGCATCGGCGGCAATGGCGGAATGACTGGAGAAAAAGCCGCGCAGCGCCTGCAGAGCCGCATCCCGGTTGACCTGCAGGGGGATCTGGTATTGCGGAAAACCACGATCGCCGCGCACCAGCGAGCGCAATTCACAATACGGACAGCTTAACGATCAGCTGCCCTTCCGGGATGGATACCATTCCACCGCAGCGCGGGCAAGTTAAACCGTGGGTGATCTCTTTTTCACTCATACTTTTGCCGCCACCCAGGCTGCTAGGGCAAAAAGAAGCGGGGCCGCCACCAGCCCCAAAACGCTGCAGGCCAGCATGCCAATCCCAAAACCACCTTCTCTGGACAGGATGGCCCCAATCACGGGAAAGGTCGCCAGGCATAGGAAAACAAGCCCTGCCAGGCGCGCCCACGGTCTGGTAAGGCGCTTCGGCCTTGGCAGGATAGATATTGGCGAAGACACCCCCGGTGGCCGCCTCGACGATGGCGGTAAAACTTTTACCCTGGAAGTCGTATTTGAAAGTGTGAACCGGGACGTGCACCAGGGCGCGCTCGGCTATCTCGGCGGCGGGCACTTTTTGCGCTTCCAGCCAGCCCAGGGCTGCCTGAAGGGGAACGCTGGGATCGTGCATCTGGGCCTGCAAGGCGGGATCGTATTTGCGCAGGTCGCCAGCAGGCAGGCGCAGGCGGCGCAGCTCGCTCACCGAAGTGGCCGCGGCTGGCTGCAGGATGATCTCTTCCTGCCCGTCCGGCAGGCGGCGTTTAAAGTACCACAGGGGGAAATACTCAAACTCGCCGCCGGACAAGCTGGCCTTTTTATCCAGGTCTTTGACCGTCTGGTTGCCAGCCATCCAGCGGGCCAGGGCGCCGGCGCTTTAGCCTCATCCAGGGTGGGAGCAACATACCAGTGAAAGACGACCTGGGATTTATCCAGGTAGATGGTGGTTGTACAAAACGGGCAGGTGATAAACACCTGTCCCTGCTGCGGGGTGTATCTCGCCGCCGCATTGAGCGCAGAGAATGGCATTCGCAACCGGACTTTGCTCCATACCCGCATTATAGCAGAAAGGTAAATTGTGATACACTTCGGAAAGCCAACCGCCCCCAAATTGCATCAAAACCTGTATAATTCTCGCCCGGAGGAGCACAACATGACCACTCGATCAACCTATGCCGTTGAAATCGCCGGATTACAGCCGCGAACTGCCCCTTTTTGAAGTGGCTCCCGGTCTGCGGATTGCCGTGTTGAACGTGTTGGGCGACACTGAACTGGTGCAGGCGTGCGCCCGCGCCCTGGCAGGTAAACTGGCGGGGATCGATTATGACATCCTGGTCACCGCCGAAGCCAAGAGCATTCCCCTGGCGTACGCCCTCTCGGTGGAAACCAAAAAACCTTACGTGGTGCTGCGCAAGGTATACAAGCCCTATATGGGGGTGGCCCTCTCCGCCGAAACGCTCTCCATCACCACCGGCGCGCCGCAAATGCTCTATCTGGACGAGAAAGACCTTAATTTGCTAAGAAACAAAAAAGTGATTCTGCTGGATGATGTGATCAGTTCCGGCTCCACCTTGCAGGGCATGCGCCTGGTGATGGAGAAAGCCGAAGCCCAGACGGTGGCCGAGGCGGCTATCTTCACCGAGGGCGAGCGCACCCAGTGGCGGCACGTGGTTGCCCTGGGGCACCTGCCGCTGTTCACCGGCTAATCCGGCAGTGGGTGGGCCACAATCACCACCGGTTTGCCCTGCAGGTGTGTCAGGAAAAGCATCTTCTCAGCCTCACCCGTGAGGCGCAGATCGTGGATCAGAGCTTCCGGCTCCAGCGGCGAGCCGCGTTTTTTGACCGTGACCCGCCCCACCCCGCGCTGGCGCAGGTAAGCACGCAGCCGTTTCAACCCATAAGGCATCCAATCTTCCACAGCCCACACCCTGGCAAACGGCGTGGGCTGAAGTTTTTCAGCGGTCATGTAAGCAATATCTGCGTCCAGTTGGGCAGCCTCCAGGCGCCTCCCCAGGTGTTGCACCAACCCGGCGCGCAGGATGGCGGGATCAGGCTCGTAAATGTAGGCTTGCGGCGGCAAAATGGGCAAACGGTCTGGCTGAGCGGCGCTTTCAATTTCACCGGACGACAGAGTGTGCCCCCCGGGCAGCAAGGTGGCGCGCCGGTCTGCCGTGTGCAGCGGGCCAAACCACAGCACCGCCTCCTTCAACTCCCCGCGCAGCGAGACAAATTCAACCTCAGCCGAATAACCGGCCAACTCTGCCAGTTCCACACCCGGCGAGATCTTGACGCCCAGGGCGGGAAAATCGGGCAGCCAGGTTTTCACCAGCGCCAGCGGTGGCTGGTATTCGCGCACCGAAGTGGCCCGGCGACGGTTGGCACGGCGCGCCGGGTCAAAGAATAAAGCGGCAGCCTGTGACCGCCCCGAGAGGGGCAGAGCCGGCAGGGAGAATGCCAGGTCGGCCTGCGCCAGGGATACTTTGTGATCCAGCCCCAGCGCACGCAGATTGGCGCGCGCCATGTGCAGTCGCAGGGGATCCAAATCCAGCCCCAGGACAGCCGAGGCGCCCGCCAGGGCAAAGCTGTCGCCGCCGATGGAACAGCCCAGGTCCAGCACCTGTTCAAAAGGTTGGTAACGTTCCGCGCGGTGGAGGGCCACCTCCCAGGCGGTGGACTGTTCCAGAGCTTCACGCGTGAAATACAACTTACCCGCAAAAGGGAACTTTGAGGCGGCTTCGCCTCGCAGGATGGCAATTTCCAGGGCAGCCCGCGCCAGGACTGAGGGGTAAGACCGGCTGAGTGCGGTAAAATGGCGCAAAAAATCGACTTCCTGCGGCTGCAGCTCCCGGGCTGCCTGGAGGATTTCCTGCCCGGCGGGGGTTAAAAGACCTTGAAAGCTGGCGAGATCCACGTTTTAGTGTGTGGCAAGAATGTTGAAATTCATCCGCCCCGGCTGCCCGCCGTTTTCAAAGCCGGTCAGCCAGCATCTGGCGGGCCGCCCGCCGGCCGATTTCACGGCAAAGTTGGTGCCGCGATCCCAGGGGTACACCTGGCTCATGCTGGCAAAATACAGCCCGGGCATGGGGGTCTGGATGGCGGGGATATTGCGCGAATGGTTCACCAGCGGCACCGGCTGGGCATAGGGCGTGCGGAACAGCCAGGTCTTGCGCACCCAGTCGGGTGAGAAATCGGGGTTGAAGCGCTGGCAGAGCGGGCAGAAAGCGCTCCAGCAGCTCCTCCTGGCTGAGGCGGAAATACTCGTGATCGGGTTCCAGGTAATCGCCCATATAGACGATGTGGTCGCCGCCGAAGTGCTCCGGCGGGACGAAATTGGTGTGCTCCACCAGCGCCAGGAAGGGGAACCCGGCCGATTTGGGCATGTTGTACCAGTAATAGCCCTGCTCGGAAAGCTGGTGCTTGAGCGCCAGCACCATCACCACCGCCCCCATGCTTTTCAGCTCCAGCAGCCCTTGCAGGTAGTCCGGCGGCAGGTCGGGCGCCAGGCGCGCCAGCAGCGCCGGCGAGGTGGTCACCAGGCACTGGTCGTAACGGCACGCGTCCCGCCGGCGGTCTCCAGAGCCAGCAGCCGCCCGTGCGGTCTGCGGCGTCAATGCGCTGCACCGGTGTGGAGAGGTGGATGGTCACCCCCATCTCGCGCAGGTGATCGGCAAAGCCGGTCGGCAAAGGCCTGGAAACCGCCCTGGAAGGTGCCCAGGCGGGTGGTGCGGGCTTTGATGCGCGCCCACATCCAGGCCATGTTCACCTGGCTGGCGTAGCGCTCGCCAAATTTGCCCACCATCAGCGGCTCCCACATCAGCTCGTAGACCCGGTCGCCGGCCCATTTGCGCATCCAGGCATCGACGGTGTGTCTTTTCCAGAGCCTGCCAGTTGTTGGTCAGCTTGCAGATACAGGCCCACCAGGCCGAAGCGCGACCTTGTTCAGCGCCCCAGCCCAGGCCGGGGAACAGAGCGCCATCTGCGGGATCGAGTCGAAGGGGTAAAATTTGCCCTGGTAGTACATCACGGTGTAGGGGCGCGGGAAGAGCACCTTGTCGCTCCAGCCCAGCTCATCGATCAGCCCCAGGATGTGCCGGTCGGTGGCAAACCAGTGGTGGTAGAACTTCTCCACCGACCAATCCCAATGCGGCTCTTTGAAACCGGAAGCCAGCCCGCCGGCATGGTCGTCGGCTTCAAAAATCGTCACCTGGTGCCCGGCGCGCGCCAGGTCGTAAGCGGCAGCCATGCCGCCGATGCCTGCGCCGAGGATGGCAATCTTGTTTCATCGCTCACGTCTCAGCCCTCATCTGTTCGCACGTCTTCGCCCCAGTTAATGCCCTCCTTCGCGCAGGTAATAGCCGCCCAGGGCGGTGATGGGCAGCCACAGGGCCACGTGCAGCACCAGGGTATAGCCGGCGGCGATCGGCCTGGTCGACGCCATAAGCCGCCAGGACGGCGATCCCGGGCGCGTCGAAGGTGCCCACGTAACCGGGCGCGGAGGGGATGGTGGTCGCCAGGTTGACGATGCCGTTCATCAGCATCAGGGTGAAGAAGCTCACCTGGAACGGGAAGGCGTGCATCACGAACCAGTATTTGCCGGTTTCCAGCAGCCAGATGACCACCGAGGTCAGGAAGACCATCAACGCTTCGCGCGGCGAGCGCAGCGATTCCAGCCCGCCCAGGAAGCGCCCCGCCAGCCCAGGATCTTCTCCTGCAAGCGCTCCGGCACGATGCGCAGCACCAGCCGGGTGATCAGCGCAGAGGCGCGCTCCGGGAACATGGCTGCCAGCAGGAAGACCACCAGCGCGCCGATGAAAGCTGCCGCGCCCCACAGCGCCAGGCTCTGGATATTGCCCACAAAGCCCGAGTCGGCTGTCAGGCGCGCCAGCTCGGGCAGGTTGAGGAACACAAACGCCAGCATCACCACGCCGTCGAAAACGCGCTCGACGATGATGGTCGCCAGCGAGGCCGAGACGGGCACACCCTCGCGGCGCTTGAGCACCACCGCCCGCAGCACTTCGCCGGCCCGCGCCGGGTAGATGTTATTGCCCATATAGCCGATGGCCACGATGGGGAACATGGCGCGGGTGGGGATGGCTTTTACCGGGCGCAGCAGGTAATGCCAGCGCCAGGCGCGCGCCCACACCCCCAGGAAATAAACCGCCACCCCCGGGATCAGCCACCAATAATTGGCCTGCCGCAGCGCGCCGCCCAGGTCTTGCAGGTCCAGCCCGCGCAGGGCAAAATACAAAAAAAACAGGCTGATTGCCAAACCCAGCCAGAACTGCCAGCGTTTCATGGCGATCATTCTACCACTATTGGAAGGCAAGTTATAATTGCCCGCATGCGCCAACGCCTTGTCTTCGTGAGCCTGCTGGCACTGATCCTCTTTCTCCTGGGCGGCATCCTGTACACCTGGGGTACACCGCGCCTGACCGCCTTCGCGCCAGGGGATGCAGCACGCAATGTGCCCGCCTCGGCCCGCCTGGAGTTGGTGTTTTCACGCCCGATGCGGGCCGATGAAGTTCGCCAGCGCTTGACCATCCAACCTGCTCCAGAAGGCGCTTACACCTGGGAAGGCAGCAAGCTGATCTTCACCCCGACCGAACCCTGGCCTTCCGGGATGACGGTCAGCATCCGTCTGCAGCCGGGAGCACGCGCCGCCGGTCTGCTGGCATTGCCCCTGGGCGAAGAACACACCTGGACGTTCAGCGTGCGCGCCCCGCGCCTGGCTTACCTGTACCCTGCGGACGGCGCGGCTGAGCTTTACTGGATGGATCTCCAAACCGGCGATACCGAACAGCTCACCACCAGCGGCGGTGAGGTGATCGATTACAGCGTCGCACCCGGCGGCCTGAGCGTTTATTACACCACCAGCCGTGGAACACAGGGCAGCGCCATCCATGGACTGAATCTGTCCACCGGGCAGACGCACACTCTGGTAGACTGCCCCGCCGCGCTGTGCCGCTTCCCGCAGGCCGCGCCAGATGGCGCAGCCCTGGCTTACGAGCGCGCTCCACTGAGCGGGGTAAGCCTGCCGCAGGTGTGGCTGCTGGCGCTTTCTGAGGCGCTGACCCCCGTTGCGGAACCGGCGCTGGCGGGTGAACCGGGGCATTCCACGCAGGAGCCGCTCTGGTCTTCCAACAGTATACTGGCCTTCTATGATTTTGACCTGACCGCCTTCATCTTCCTGGATGTGCAAACCGGCGCGAAAAAGCTGCTTTCCAGCCGCTCAGGGGTCATGGGAAGCTGGAGCCCGGACGGCGGCAGCTATGTCACCAGCGAAGTGTTCGACGCCAACATCAGCGACCCCAGTTTTCTGCCCGACCTGAGCGCCATCCCGTCCAGCCATCTGCTGCGCTATCAGCTCGCTGATGACAGCCTGCAGGACCTGACCCACGATGATGATATTGAAGACACATCGCCGGTTTTTGCGCCCGGCGGCAGACTGCTGGCGTTTGCCCGCCGCTACCTGGATCAGACCCGCTGGAGCTTCGGGCGGCAGTTGTGGCTGATGCAGCCAGATGGCGGCGCCGCCCGCCCGCTGACCAACAAATCCATCTACAACCACTACAACTTTGCCTGGAGCCCCGGCGGCGACCGGCTGGCCTATATGCGCTTTAACCAGAAAAACCCCACCGAGGCGCTGGAAATCTGGCTGATTAACACAGATGGCAGCGGCGCCGCCCGCCTGCTGACAGGAGGCTTTGCGCCCCAATGGATTCCCTGATTGCGACCGGGGAACGCGCCCCGAATTTCAGCCTGCCCGCGCCGGGTGGATCGCTGCACACTCTGGCTGACTGGCAGGGACGCATCTGTGTGCTCAACTTTTGGTCAGCGGAGTGCCCACACGCCGAGCGGGTGGATGCCCGGCTCATCTCGATGCTGCCGGGCTGGGGCGAGGCGGTGCGCCTGGTGTGTATCGCTTCCAACGCCAACGAGCCGCCCGAGCTGCTCCAGCGCATTGCAGACAGCCGCGGCCTGCCGCTGGTGCTGCTCGACACCGGAAACCGTGTGGCGGATCTGTACGGCGCGCTGACCACACCCCATGTGTTCGTCATCGATGCCGGCGGCATACTGCGTTACCAGGGGACCTTCGACGATGTCACCTTCCGGCAGCGCACTCCAACCCGCATTTACCTGCAGGAAGCCGTGCTGGCTTTGCTGGCGGGTCGTTTGCCAGAGCCAGCGGTTACCCCCGCTTATGGCTGCAGCATTGTGCGCGCCCACAACGCTTGAGCTGCCTGCGGGATGGGGCTGGCGTTGTTTTCGAACTTCCACCCGATTCGCCAATGATGTAAAAATAGAGTAGAATAGCGAAAATCCTATGGAACATGCCGATAAGGATTGAATGGATCGATCATGAGTGAAAAAGAAACTGCACAAGATGTCATAGATGCTTACCGCAAAAAACAGCAGCGCATGAAGAGCGCGCCGTGGCTTTTTGGCGCGGCAATGGTCCTGCTGGTGATTGGCGCAGCGGTGATCATCTTCTGGCTGGTTGGCCCGAACAAACCGACTTTCTCGCTCTTCGCCACCGAGACACCCACGGCGACGGTGACACCCACCTCAACATCCACGCCCACCGCCACATCCACCGCCACACAGACCCCCACCGAGACCGCCTCGCCCACCATCACCCTGACCCCCACCAACACCGGGCCGTTTGTGTATGATGTTATTCAAGGCGATACGCTTTTTTCCATCGCCGAAAAGTTTCAGGTGGATCTGTTTGTGCTGATTGCGATCAACAACCTGGATCCGGCTGTGCCGATCGATATCGGCGACAAGCTCACCATCCCGGGTCCCAACACCGAGCTGCCCACCGATACCCCCATCCCGTTGAACCTGCGGCGCGGCAGCATCATCGAGTACTTGGTGAAGCCGGGCGAGACCCTGGCCATCATCGCCGATAAGTTCAACAGCATCGTGGACGAAATCGTCAAGGAAAACGAGCTCGAGAACCCCAACGATATCCAGGCCGGCGTCAAACTGCGCATCCCGGTCAACCTGGTGACGCCGGTTCCCAGCAGCACGCCGGGGCCTTCACCCACGCCGCTGGTTAGCGCCACGGTGACAGCCACAACCACAGCCACCCCATAAGCCGGGACACGAACAAAAACAGGCGGCAAATCCGCCTGTTTTTTGTTTACATCGTGCGTAAGCGGCTGCTGTGCTAATTCCCCAATTTCTGGCTGGCCTGCTCAATGCGCTCCAAAATCTCGAGGCGCTCTTCAGCCCCGGCGACGTGCACGGTGCCATCTTTATCCACATGGGTGGGAATGAGCTTGTAACCCAGGTAGCGCCTGCCCTGGAAGCGCACCAGCAGGATCACCCCCTGCTGGTGGTCGCGCGGCCACTGGTCAAACACAAAATTTCCCAGCCCGTAAAAAACCTGGACGCCGTTGATTTCCTGCACCGCCTGGACCACATGGGTGTGGTTCCCCACCACCAGATCGGCCCCGGCTTCCACAGTCTGGCGCGCCAGGTTGCGCTGGATCCAGTTGGGTATGGGCACATCTTCCGGCCCCCAGTGCGGCATGGCAATCACCACATCCGCTACCTGGCGGGCGGCGGCGATCGCCGCGGCCATGTTTTCGGGGGTCAGAACGGCAATGCCGGGTGTATCCTCGCCGGCAAAGGCCATTGGCTCGATCTGGCCCAACGAAACAAACCCGAAGCGCACACCGTTGACAGTCACGACCTGAGGCTGGATGGCCTCAGCATGGTTGGCCCCGGCTCCCACCGGCAGGATGCCCACCCGGCGCAAATTATCGAGGGTGTCGAAAAAAGCCCGGTTGCCGCAGTTGCTCAGCCCGCAGTTCTTGATGTGATTGGTGGCAACACTCATCACATCAAAGCCAGCCCGCTGCATGGCATCCGCATTTTGGGGTGACCCGACCAGAACGTAGGTGGGCACACAGCCGGTGTGCGGGGGAACCTCGCTCATCGTGGCATTGAGAGTGCCCACAGCGAGATCCGCAGACTGGATGATCTCGCGCACCCCGTCATAGAGATAATCCGCCTCGCCGCGCTCATCGATGGCTGCCTGCACACAGCGCGCCGGGACGATCACGCCGGTGAAGAGCAGGGTGGTGACCGGCTCTGCCGTGGGCGATGGGGCGAGCGTGGGCGTAGGTGTGGATGAAGGCAGGGCAGTGTCCGTGGGCGTGACGGGCGACTGGGTGATGGTCAGGGTAGGTAAAGGAGATTGGGCTGCGGGCGCTGTGCTGCCGGCAGGGGCTGTGCTGCCAGCAGGAGCTTCCGGAACGATGGGTGAGCCGGGCGTAACCGCCTGCGGCTGGCAAGCTGCCAGCCACAAAACAAGGCTGAGCAAGATACGGCGGCAGTGCAGGCGGGGTGTTGGTGAGCTCATAGATCTTCTTTTCGTTCCAATCCTTCCAGGACGGCGGTCACATTGCGCAAATATCCGCGCCAGCGGGCGCGCTTGACCGGGCTGCCCTTAAATTTGCGGCTGAAAGCCTGCTGGTCGAGGGCCAGTTCATCCGCCAGGAACGGCTGCGGCAAGCCGGGACGCGGCGCAAAGGATGGATCGCCCTGCAGCGAGGCAAAACGCAGGTTCCAGGGGCACACCTGCTGGCAGATATCACAACCAAAGACCCAGTTCCCCAGCTTTGGGCGCAGATCCAGCGGGATCTCGCCCTTCAGCTCGATGGTCAGGTACGAGATGCAGCGCCGGGCGTCCAGGGTGCGGTCGGGCAGGATGCAGGCGGTGGGGCAAGCCTCCATACAGCGCCGGCAGGCGCCGCAGTGATCGCTGGTGAAGGGCGGGTCGGGGTCCAGATGGATACCGAGCAGCACCTCCGCCAGGAGGAAGTACGAGCCCCGGCGAGGGTGGATCAGGCAGGTGTTTTTGCCGATCCAGCCCAGGCCGGCGCGCTGCGCCAGGCTCGCGTTCCAACAACGGGCCGGTATCGGTGTAACAACGGTTGGGCACCTTCTCACCCACCTGCGCTTCGATAAAAGCCACCAGGAGGCGCATGCGGGCGGGCAGCACATCGTGGTAATCATCGCCCCAGGCGTAGGCCGCCACCTGCCCCCTGGACTCCCCGCCGGGGTGCGGGTCTTCCGAAGCGGGCGCCCAGTAAGGCACCCCCAGCACCAGGATCGAGCGGCATTCCGGCAGGACCTGGCGCGGATCGAGGCGCCGCTGGCGGGCGCGCTCATCCGCCAGGTAGGCCATCTCACCATGACGACCGTCCGCCAGCCAGCGCTCGAACACATCCAGGTGCGGCGGCGGGTCGGGTGTGGTGACACCCGCCAGCGTAAAACCCAGACGCAGCGCCTCGGCCTTTACGGCGGCGGTCAAAGCGTTCATTCACACGTCAGCTTGAGGTTAACCTGGTTGGAAAGCACACTTTCAGGGGCGGTGACACGCAGCCGGGCCCAGCCGGTGAACGAGTTGGTAAATTCCAGGCTATAGTCGACTGTCTGTTTGCCCGCGCCCAGGGCGGCGGTGGTGGCGGGCGGCAGCGTGATGCTGAAGCCAGTTTCGGCTTCCAACTGATAGGTGACGGTGGCAGCCTGGTTGAGCGTGAACTCAGCCACGAAATTGAAGGTGTGGGGGCAGGCACCCTCATAGCTGGCCACATCCACACTGATCGAGGCATCCCGCACCACGCTGCCCGAGCTGGCTACGGTGGGCGTGAGGCTGGGGGTAGCGGCGGGTGTTCCGGCGGGTGTTCCGGTGGTGGTGGCTGCTGCAGTACCGGGGGTGGTATTTCCACCGACATTGATCTGCACGTAGAAGGGGGTATCGGCAATCGGCCCAAGACCAAAATTCTTGCCGTTTGCGTTGCGCAGCATCCAGTTGCCGGTGTGGGCGCCGGCCTGCGCCGGCGCCGTCAGGCTCACCGAGACATCCAGGGTGGCGCCGGGGGCCACTGAGGCCGTCAGCGGCACAGAAGCCGGGCCGTTCATCTGGCTGCCGCTGATAAAGACGAGCGAATAGGACGTGTTCCAGGTGGTGCTGCCATTATTTTGCAGCCGCCAGGTCTTGACAAATGTCTCGCCGGGTGCGTAGGTTGTGCCATCCGGCACGGTGAGATCGGCGACAAAGGTGATCAGATCGACGCCGGTCTGCACCCCGCCAGCCGCCTGTGTGGCCGTAGGGGAGAGCGACAATGTAGGCGTCACAGGCTGGGTGGGAGCCGGGGTAGCCGTGGGTGTGGCAGGCAAAGGTGTGGGGCTGAGGGCGGCATTCAGCGTCATTTTGGCTTCGGCTGTTCGAGCCGCGGCCGTGTACACCGCCTGCGCCTCCAATTGAGTGGCGGTCGGCTCTGCCGATGAGCCAGCGTTACAGGCTGCCAGGAGCAGCCCGAAGATCAACAAGATGGTCGATATTTTTTGCTTATTCAAAATTTTCACCTCTAGTGGTCGATCCTTGGCGAGTTCCAGATCGCCCAGTCGTCGGCGAAAGACCCTTCTGACACGACAACAAAAGCAAACTGGACACTCTTGCCCTTCAGGGCTGAAAGATCGACATCGATTGGCAGCAGGCTGCCGCTGCAGCTCTTGGTCCATTCCTGCAAGAGCTTGAGCGACCCGCCGCTCTCCATATAAGTAATCTGAAATTTGACCTTGGCCGAGCCGCAGGAATCGGCGCCAGATGGCACCATAAAACCCAGGCGCGCCTTCAGGTGGTCGCTTTTCTGCACAGTATAAGCCGGAAAGAGGCCTGAAACAGCTCCGTTGTTCTCGCGTCTGGGGAACATGAGCAGCACCTTGCCCGAGATAGCCCCGGTTTCCAGCTCAACTCTATCCACGATTTTTACCGTGCCATTCGGATCATCGTCGGCGCCGCCAAAGGCCAGCTCGGTGCCAGCGCTGCCGCCCACGCTGCTCACCCAATCGGCTGAACCGGCTTTCACCAGGAAATCATACAGCAGACCGGTAGCCACAGGCACTTCGATTTGCACCCAGAAAGGTTTGTTGTCCTTTCCCAACCCAAAGAGCACATTGGCGGCATTGCGCAGCTTGAAATCGCCGCGATAGCGGGCGCCGTCATCGGGAGCTTTGAGCGTTACGGATATATCGATGGTCTCACCGGGGGCGACGCTAGCTGCCAGCAGAGTGGAGGCCGGGGCGCCCATCTGGTCGCCGCCAGCGAAGACGACCGCATAAGCCGTGCTCCAGGTGCACGAGCCATCGTTTTTCAAGCGCCAGGTTTTGACAAAGCTCTCCCCGGGGTCGATCTCGGTGTCATCCGGTATGGTCACATCTTTGACAAAGCTGGCGCGATCGCAGGGCAGCGGCGTGGCCGTGGGCGCTATCGTAGCTGCGGCAGGCGCTGATGTTGGAGGAATGGGGGTGCCCGAAAGCTGCGCCTGAGGCGTGAGAGCAGCAACCGATCCGGTTGGCGTGAAGGTGGCCTGAGGCGTGACCGGAGGCTGGCTGACGCCGGTGAGCTGGGCAGCGATCGTCTCGGCGGCGGCGGTGTAAATGGCTCCGGCTGCCGATTGGGTTGGCGCGGCGTCGCCTCGGGGCATATTGCAGGCGCTCAAAAACAGTAACGCCAGCAACAGCCCGGCTGTGAATTGCCGTGTGCGTGCAGTCATGCTGGTTCTCCCCATGCTTACGGTATGGTGAATTCCACCGTTTTAGTGGAGCAGACGCCATCCAGGCCGTTGGAGGTGCACAGCTTGATGGTGGCTCTGGCGTTGTGCCCTGAGCCCCCCGCGCCAATGGCGCCGCCGATATAAAGCGTTTTGCCGGCGGGCAAAATATCGCCGCCCGGCGGGCACTCGCTCGGTCCGCCCATGAAGGGCGCATCGCTGCTCGATGGGCCGAAGAGGGTGACATCATCCGTCAAATCTTTGATCTCAAGGCTGAGTGAGTGGAGCTGCCCACCCTTGTTGGATATCTCAAAAATGGCGGTTGGGGCGCCGCCGCATGCGTGCGTAGTTTCATAGGATGCGTTGTAGCTGGCTCCCGGTGTGGAGGTGAAGGTGGCGGTGGGCGGCATGGGCGGCGGTGTGATGATGGGCAAGGCGCTGGTGGAGCCTTCCACCTGAGTGCTCTCACCCCAGACCCAGCAATATTCACCGCTTCGGTTGGGATTTTGGATATACCACCAGGTGCCGCCATCGTTGCGTCCGGCTACCTGCACCTTCTGGCCCACGTTGAGGACGCCCACCGGCGGGGCGTAGAGCGTGCTGGGCCCGCGCCGGCAGTTGGTGGCTACACTGGCGCTGATCATGGGCGCTTCGGGTGTGGCGGAAAAAGCCGGGGTGTCGGTGAATGCCAGGGTGGGCGTCACGGTTGGCTCCAGCACCACCGGCTCGGGTGTGTTTGTGGGCGGTTGCGCTGCCTGTCCGGCCTGCTGGGTGGCAGCGCTTTGGGTGAGCTGCACAGCCAGTGTTTGGGCGGCGGCGGTGTAAATGGCCTGCTCGGCGGCTGGCGAAGGCTCACCGGCATCCGTTCCACTGACCGGCAGATTACAGGCACTCAGGATGAGCGCCGCAGAAAGCATTATTCCTGTGAAAGTCCATATGCGCGTTTTCATGCTTCTCCTCATTTACAGGACAGACGCTAAAACAAGTGAGCGTGTTCCCGCATAGAGTTTACAATGAAGCCAGAGAAAACGCAACCGGGGAAGACCTCAACCCTCAATGGCGATCAGTTCCACAGGGGCAGCCATCCCACCCTTGGGGTGGAGGGCGGCCTGCATCGACCACGGGCCGGTCCAGGTGACCTGCACCGGGAGCACCTGGCCCACCAGGTCTTGCTGGCTTTCCACAAAAACCAGCTTGTTGGTGGGTGTGCGTCCTTTCCAGCGCCCGCGCACCTGCTCCTCGAAGAGCACATCCACCGTCTCACCCAGGTAGCGGGCGCTGATCCCGGCGGCGATGCCTTCCTGCAGGTCTTCCAGAGCACGGAAGCGGCGCCACTTTTCTTCTTCGGGCACATCATCGGGCAGGCGCCGTTCGGCCACTGTGCCAGGGCGCACCGAGTAGCGCGCCAGGTGGGCCACATCGAGCTGCAGCTCAGCCAGCAGATCGTAAGTGCGCTGGAAGTGCGCTTCGGTCTCGCCGGGGAAGCCGACGATGATATCGGTAGCCACCGAAACGCCCGGGATGCGGAGGCGGATGCGCTCCACCAGGCGGCGGTAATCCTCCGCGGTGTAACCGCGCTTCATGTTTTCCAAAACAGCATCATCGCCGGCCTGCACGGGCACTTCAATATGCGGCATGACTTTGGGCAGCTCCGCCACGGTATCCAGCAGCTGGTCCGTCATCCAGTTGGGGTGAGATGTCAAAAAGCGGATGCGCTCGAGCCCATCCACGGCATGCACGATGCGCAGCAACGCTGAAAGATCAGGCCCATCGGGAATATCCTTGCCGTAGCGATCTACAATCTGTCCCAGCAGGGTGATTTCTTTGACGCCCTGCTCCACCAGAGCGCGCACCTCTGCCAGGATATCGCCCACATGACGGGAGCGCTCGACGCCGCGCTTGTAAGGGATGATGCAAAATGTGCAGGCATGCGAACAACCCAGCACCACCGGAACATGCGAGGCCACCAGGCGGCCGCGCTGCTCGACCGGCAGCAGCAGGAAAGGAGCTGTCTCAAAACCGGCATCCATCAGGTCGTGGCGCTGGCCTAATTCCGTCTGTTCCAGGAGGCGGCTGTCATCCTGGGTCAGGTAAGCCACGAGCGGGCCAGGGTCTGAGGGCGGCGAAAAGACATCCACAAACGGGAAACGCTTGTGCAGCTTCTCATAACCCTTCACACCCACCAGGCAGCCCATCAGGTTAACCACCATCTCGGGGCGCCGGGCCTTGAGCGGACGCAGCGAGTGCAGCCGCCCGTAGGCCTTATCCTCGGCGCTCTGGCGCACCACGCAGGTATTCAACACCACCACATCGGCTTCTTCGGCCTGGCGTGTCGCCCGGTAGCCCAGGCGTTCCAGGGCAGAGGCGACACGCAGCGAATCGGCCACGTTCATCTGACAACCTTCGGTCCAAATGTGATATTTCATGTCCGGTATTATATTCGAGAATCGGGCATTCGTGAGGCGTGAAGGAACCAGCCTGCATGACCAGCGGGTGATTGAAACCGGGGCGTTTCATGCGCTACATTGTCGTTCCTTGTTTTTTCCGGTGCTCATTTTAGCTGAGAAAAACAAATGCCGTCACAGATCCGCCCTTTCGGATATTATTGGACAAAGAGTACAAAATTGTCTTGGAATTCTGACAAGAAACACGTGTTGACGGGGTATACTTAATATCTACATGGACCAGGGCTATATGGCTCCAAAATATCGACATGGGAGACCAACCATTGGTGTTCTGGCAGGGTGGCAGTTATACAGAACAGCTACCAACCTCAGCTACCTTGCGCCAATTTTCCGCGGAATTAGCCGGGCTGCACAGAACCTGGGTTGTAATTTGATGTTAGGTTGTGGCATGGGGCCTTCGGCCAGCCCAACCGATCCGCTACGACCCGCCTGGCCTTTTCTTTCATCTGAACACGATTTTGTTCCAATCAGTTCCTGGAATACCGATGGGCTGATCATCGCCAATCCACTTCATTCTCAGGCGCGGTCAGAGTATGTTCGAGGACTGATTGCCGGCGGGCATCCAGTCCTCTTTATAGGCTCAGGAGAAACTGGTCCAACGATTGTTGCGAATAACACCAGTGGTATTCTTGAAGCCATGCGTCATCTGGTTGATCACGGCCACCGGCATATTGCCTTTATAGCTGGTTCGTTGGAAGATATGGGCGGAGATTTGGGAGATCGGTTATGGGCTTACCAGTCTGGTTGTGAACAATATGGATTAGACCAAGACCCGCGTCTGTTAGCTTATGGCCGGCATGTCTATGATGGCGGCTATTTTGCCATGCAGCAAATTATGGACTCAGGTGTCAGGTTTACGGCCGTACTGGCCAGTAACGATAAGTCAGCATTGGGTGCAATGAAGGCGTTAAGTGAAACCGGGCGTAAAGTCCCGCAAGATGTCGCCATCATTGGGTTTGATAACCGGCTTGAGGGCGCTATACAGGAACCCGGCTTGAGCAGCATTCACGTCCCATTGTTCAATATGGGCTATCACGCCGTTCATTTACTACTTCAAAGCATAGAAGGAAAAGCTGACCTTGCCGGGACGGTCAAAATAGATACCCGCCTGGTCATCCGCGAAATCGTGTGGGTGTGGTATCGGGAAATATCGTTTGAGCGGGACTGAACCAGTTAATCAACGGCAAGTTCTAAATTGGGATGATCGGTATTCGCAGCTGGCAAGAACCATTGCAACGACGATCATGAATCAGGCCCATAGCCTTACAGAAGATGAGGGCCTGGTATTATGCCAGCGTTTGGTGGATACGTTCGTTACGAGTATTCGGGATAGCGACCGCACCGAATTCCAAAAAGCCCTCGCCGATGTACTCAAGCGTACAGCAGCCGGCGATGATGATGCTCATATATGGCAGGATGCGATTTCGCTCTTAGGTAAGGGGTTGGGAGATCTATCTGCTGTCAGTTCGCCATCTGGCTCACTGGCGAATGACATGCTGAACGAGTCAAGGCTCACGATCAGCGCCCAAATGCAACGGCAGCACCGGCAGTATAGCATGGATGAGCGCTGGACATCCAGCCGCCTGAGTCTGCTAACCGCCAGGCTGCTCAACGCTCTGGATGAGACACAAATCTACGAAATCCTGGCAAAAAACCTGCCTGAGATGGATATTTCTACCGCCATGCTCGGGTTGTTTGAAGCAGAAGGGGCTGATCCGGTAGCATGGACGCTGGTACGCAATGCCTTGAACCCGGAGCATGGATTAGTACGCTTCCGCAGTCAGGAATTTCCACCTGCCAGCCTGTTTAACTGGGAGGATCAATTTATCCTTACCTTGATACCCCTGGTTGACCAATCCGGCCAATTAGGATTTATGGTATTCGACTCCGAGCACTTCGACCTGTACGGTTCAATTGTTCAACAATTGGGCGGCGCATTCAACACTGCCCGGTTGTATCGCCTTGCAACTGAGGGTCGACGTCTGGCCGAAGAAGCCAATCGGATGAAGAGCCGCTTCCTTTCAACGATTAGCCATGAACTTCGTACACCGCTAAACCTGATTGTTGGTTTGAGCGGGATCCTGTTGGACGAAAGTGATGAGGGGAATTATCAGCTTCCCGATCCAGTCCAAAGAGATGTTGACCGTATCCACGTCTATGCTCAACACCTGGGCGGTTTGATCGGCGATGTGCTTGATCTGGCTACCAGCGATGCAGGTCAGCTGCGCCTGAACATGGAGCTCATGAATCTCGGTAAAGCATTAAGCATGGTGGCAGAAAGCGGCAGCCAGTTGACAGCCGATCGAGGACTGGCATGGCACGCCAGCCTCCCAGAAACCGGCCCGTGGGTATGGGGAGATCGCACGCGTCTACGGCAGGTGGTGCTCAACCTAGTCAATAACGCCATCAAGTTCACCACGCGTGGTGAGGTACGCATGTCTCTTGAACCTGGCGATGGCACCATCACGGTTTCGGTACAAGACACGGGTCTCGGTATTCCAATAGAAGAACAATCCACAATCTTTGACGAATTTCGCCGCTCGGAGCGAAGCATAACTCTAGGCTACCCCGGTTTGGGTCTCGGGCTTGCAATATGCAAGACCCTGATCGAAATGCACGGTGGAACAATTGGTGTACACTCTACCGGCATCGAGGGTCAGGGATCGACTTTTTACTTTACACTACCCACCGCGCAACCGCCAACCGGTCACGACCAACCTGCAGGTGCAATTCCTGCCAAAGAACAGCCTGTACTGGTTTTGACCAATCGTGCAAGCAGGGTTGACCGCTTGAATGAACAATTGACCCGGCATGGATTTAATGTGATGACTGGGCTGATGGAACAGCCTTCAGATTGGCAAACAAAATCAGTGTTATCACCACCCGATGTGATCGTCCTGGACGTGAGCATCGGATCAAATTTAGGCTGGAGTACGTTAAAAACAATCAAGAGCAACCCGGCAACCCGGGGAATTCCCATCCTGTTTTATACTACGTCGCAAAATGGTGAGTTTATATTAAGTCTGGATTATCTAACCAAACCCATCGAACCGGTTGAACTCAGGCAGGCTTTGGATCAATACTGGATGATGGCTGATTCTGATCATCCGGTGCGGACATTTTTGATCGTTGATGACGAGCCTAATACCCTTGAAATGCATGCCCGGGTCGTCCAATCGCAATCGTCATCCAATCGCGTCTTGATGGCCTCCAACGGTCGTGAGGCTTTGAAGATCCTTGAGCAGGAAAAGGTTGACCTGCTGCTGCTGGACCTGCAAATGCCTGAAATGGATGGTTTTGGCGTCTTGCAGGCGATGCGTGAAAACGCCCGTACCCGCGAAATTCCCGTCATCGTAGTAACCGGTAGGGTGCTGACCGATTCGGATCTGGCCCTTTTAAACCAGGGGGTCGCAGTGGTGCTGAAAAAAGGTTTATTCACCATCGGCGAAACCCTGGCACATATTGAGGCGGCTCTGGAAAGGAAACGCAGGCTGAGCGTGGATGCCCAGCGTCTGGTGAGACAGGCCATGCTATTTCTACAAGATCATTACGCCGAACCTATCGCGCGGCGGGATATTGCCCAACATGTCAACATCGCTGAGGATTATTTGACCTTCTGCTTCCGCCAGGAGTTGGGAACGACTCCAATTAAATATCTTCAGCGGTGTCGTGTGAATCAAGCTAAACTTTTACTGAAAGACAGCCAAAAGTCGATTACAGAAATAGCCATGGAAGTGGGTTTTTCAGACAGCGGTTATTTCAGCCGCATCTTCCACCGTGAGACCGGTATGTCGCCGGAAGTATTTCGGGTTTCCTGAACTCATTCCAGCTAAAATACAGACAATAACCTGCTCTCTTCCTAAAGGGGGCAGGTTTTGTTTTTCAACATCTATGAATTGTCCATGTGTCTCGCTCTTTTATCCAAGCCCGGCTCTCATTATTTGTATACACTGATACTAGTGAAATCGAATTCCGTAGAAAGTGCTGAATTAAATCATGGCAATCACGCTCAGGCAAATCGCAAAGTTGGCAGGGGTCTCTCTCTCCACCGCATCGCGTGTGATCAACGGGCATCCCAACGTAAGCGCTCGAGCTCGTGAACGTGTCTGGCGGGTTATTCGTGACAATGGCTACCAACCCAATCAGATAGCTCGTTCGCTGGCTGCCCGGCGTACACAGAAATTGTCGTGATATTGCAGGCGTTTTCTTAATCTGGCGATGTTCATATCTGGCTATTGCCGGTCGTACGGCTTTTTATTTGGCTGATTTTGAAAGCGCTTCCAGAAAGAAACCGACCTTCAACCGCCCGCACTTTACATAAAAATCATAGGATCTGGATTGCCTCAGGAGGTGCTTATAGAGAAACAATCTATTTTTAGCTAAATGATCCATGTGTTAATTGTCGTCAAAAACAATATTTGATTCGTAAATTTAAGGAGAGGATCACCCATGTCCAAGAAACTGTACTTCATTATGAGTGTGCTGGTAGCGGCTTCTATGCTCTTGGCCGCCTGTGCTTCCACTGATACCGCTACCCAGGCCCCGGGCGCACAGCCCGAAGCCAACCAACCCCCTGCCGCGGCAGAAAAGGTTACCCTGCGAGTTCTCATCCACCAGAACCCGCCGATGGTAGCGTTTATGGAAGCCTTCAATCAAAAATTCACGGCCAATCACCCCAACATCACGGTAGATATGGCGGTTGTGAATGCCAACGATCTGAGCACCGTCACCCAGACCCGGCTGACTGCCAACGACGTGGATGTCGTCGATATGTTCGGTTTTGCTAACGGCGCTCAGCCCTACATGAAGAATGTAGATCCGCCCAACTGGCAGACCCTGATCGAAGCTGGCTATCTGCTGGATATTTCTGACCAGCCATTTGTAAAGAATTATGACGAACCCACCATCAGAGATTCCGGCACCTACAACGGCAAGGTGTATGCGATCAACCTCGGGCGCGTTTCGTACAGCGGCATTTACTACAATAAAGATCTGTTCACGGCCAACAATGTCAAGGTCCCGACCACCTGGGGTGAGCTGGTCGCTGCCTGTGAAACTTTCGTTGCAGCACAGATCCCATGCATGACTGCCGGCGGTAAAGACGGCTGGCCGATCTTCGTGGGCGCCTATGGATTAACCGGCGCCATCTTTCCTGACCAGGCTGCCCTGGTTGAGGGTCTCTGGACCGGCACGATCAAGTGGAACGATGCCAAATCTCTGGAGATGTGGAAAAAGATGCAGGTTTACGCCGGAGAGATGATGGAACCCGGCGCCAGCGGTATCGCTGGAGATGCGGCTCCCGGGCGCTTTGCCTCTGGCGCGGTCGCCATGTTCCCGGGCGGAACCTGGTATGCTTCTGCCATTGAATCTGCTCAGCCTGCCTTCCAATGGGGGTATATTCCCTTCCCGGGCAGCGATAATCCCGAAGACAATAAATACCTGTTTGGAAAGTACGACCAGGGTTGGGTCATTGCTGCCAAGACCCCCAATAAAGATGCTGCCCTGTTGTATCTGTCAGAGTTCTCTGACCCGGCCAACTACCAGGAATTCGCCAATGCGGTGGGCTTCATCCCCACCCAGGTGGGCGCCACCCTGGATACACAGATCGGCAAAGAAGTTGCCCCCTATCTCGCTAACTTCCGCGTTGGATTGGAGCAGTACTGGGTCGCTCCAAAGGGCGCTGGTCAATACGCCAACCCCTGGGCATCTTACTTCAAACCGTTCGGCACCTATGATGATCCTCAGACACTGGCCGATAAAGTTCAAGCCGACCTGCAGTCTGGCCTGGATGCCAACAAGTAAAGTGTAACTGGCTTTAAGCAGGCTTCTCGCCGATCTGGCGAGAAGCCTGCACTTCCCTCACATAAAAAAGGAGGCCTGCCATGATGGCATATCACTTCGGTCGTGGGCGAGCCAGATTAGCCCCTTATTTGCTGGTGATCCCGGGAATACTCCTGTATGTGGTCATTGCCCTGGGCCCATCTCTGGCAACTACTGTGTTCTCGTTTACCAATGCAACCGGCATCCGCGGCGCACCTATTGCATGGATTGGGTGGGATAACTTCCGGGAATTCCTCTTTCTGGGCCAGGCATCGCTGGATAACTACGCCGCACTCGGTCGCACGTTAGTTTTTTGTTTCTTTGTAACAACGATCCAGTTTAGCCTGGGATTATTGGTGGCGATGCTGGTCAATATGAAGCTGAAGGGCACCAACTTTTTCCGCACCCTGTACTTCATGCCGGTGATCCTGGGGGCGGTCATTCAGGGATTGATCTGGTCGCTCTTCCTTTACCCCCTGGGCGGCCCAATGGCGCGCATTCTGGAATTTTTCGGGACGCGCTCCGAATTTTTTGGTGGGCAACCCACTGAAGCCTTTGCCTGGGTCATCGTTGTTCAAATCTGGGCCAACATGGGCACAACGATGGTCATTTTCCTGGCGGGTTTGCAAACTATTCCCGAAGAACTTTATGAAGCTGCCCAGATCGATGGCGCCAGTGGCTGGCAGGTCTTTACCAACGTAACCTGGCCTTTGCTAACACCGAGCGTGAATACCAATCTACTTTTAAACATCATTGGCTCGCTGCAGGCCTGGCAGTTATTCCTGGTTCTGCTTGGTTACCGGAATGGCACCCAGGTTTTAGGCTATCTGGTTTACGCCCAGGGTTTTGGCCAGACCTCGGGTAGTGTTACCAGCGCCTTCCGGCAGGGATATGCTGCGGCAGCCTCTATCGTCCTGTTCCTGCTTGTTCTTGTCCTGGGAACCATAACCCAAACCTATCTGCAGCGCAGAGAAAAGAGGATAATGGGATGAACACAGCTATGATCCCGCCGCCCGATCAAATGGGGGCGAATTGCTGCCTACGCGGCTCTGGTGTTCTTTGCGATACATTTATGCAGGGCCTTTGCTCATGCTGGTCAACACAGCCTTCAAATCGCTGCCGGAGTTCATGAAGAGCGCCACTTCTCCGGTAACAAGTCTGAATTTCAAGAACTTTGTGGATGCCTGGAACAAAGCCAATTTCCCCCGCTACCTGACAAATTCGTTGATCTACACCATCTCGTCCACACTGGTCTTTGTAACCACGGCCATCTTCGTCGCTTTCCCGGTTTCCCGCGGCTACATCAAAGGCTCCAATTTTGTACTCGCCATGTTTGTCATCGCCTTGTTTCTGCCGCCGGCGTTGATTCCCCAGTTTCAGTTGATGCTGGCCCTTGGATTGTACAACAACCCACTCGGGTATATCCTGCTATTTACCATAAACCCGATTGGCATGGTGATTCTGGTGAATTATATCAAGACGGTGCCGAAGGAATTGGACGAGGCAGCGGCCCTGGATGGATGCGGGTATTTCCGCTTCATCACCGCCATTCTCTTCCCGTTAATCCGGCCCGCAGTTGCCACGGTGGCAGTGCTGCATGCAATTGGCATCTGGAACGAGCTGATTTTGCCAACCATCTACCTGACTAACAAGGATTATTACCCAATCACGCGTGGTATGATCGTATTTCAGGGCGTTTACGGCAGCAACTGGCCCACGCTGGCAGCCGCAGTATTGCTGATGACGATGCCCGATGCTGGCAATTTTCCTCTTACTGCAGCGCTACATCATATCAGGCTTGACCCAGGGAGCAGTCAAAGGGTAGACAGATTCCTTTTCAAGCTTTGAAATATCCATCTCAGCCATTGCGTACCGACTGTAAATTATAATCAAAGACGGGGCAATGGCTGGCTTTTTCAAACTTATTCGATCAACCGTTTTTTTATCCTTCTGAACGTCGCTGCAGGTGGTCTTTAGCCGGCCTATCCAGATGAGACCACGACATTTCCTCAGTTTATGCATATAGATTATGTACGGGTTTACTCCAAAGCCAATGGATCAAGTGTCAATTAATTCGTAAAAGGCCAGTTTAAGGAGAAAACAATGAACACCAGAAAGCCAGTATTAATCGCTGATCCCTGTTTTGAGTATGCTGATTAGTTTGTTGGCGATTCCATTTGCTTCTGTATTACCCGCCATGGCAGCCGAATTGCCACTAATCGATGATTTTGAGGCCGGGCTGCCGGCTGGCACCGACGCGAACGGCATCGCCATCGGGTTCAACACTTTCAAGGACCCGAACCCCACCACCAGCGTGGCGATCTCAACCACCACTGCAGCTCCATCCCCGGCACCGGGCACAGGCAGCCACGTCTTGAAGATGGATTTGAATGTCGTCTCGTACGCTGGCTTCACTCATAGCTTTGAAAACGATACAGTCTCCGCGTGGGTCACCCAGGATTGGAGCGCCTACGCAGGTATCTCGTTCTGGCTGTACGGCAACAACAGCGGAACCACCCTGTTTGTGGACGTGCTTGACAATCGTAACCCCGGCTCGACCAGGGACGATGCCGAGCGCTGGTCGATCGAAATTCAAGACAACTTTAACGGCTGGCAACTGAATTCAGATTCCTTTCGCCAGCATGCATCGCAAGGAGATCGGCAACGGCGCGCCCAATGACGGCTTCGGGCTGACCGAGGTGCACGGCTGGGCTTTGGGTTCAATCACCACACCAAGCCCGCAGACGTATTACATTGACGATGCATCGGTTTACGGCACCGCGCCGGTGCGCCCGCTTACGGTTGGCTTTAGCACGCTGAATTACCCGGTCACCGAAGGTGCTACAGCCGTGATCACGGCCAAGCTTAGCAAAATCTCTGCCGACCCGGTGACGGTCGAATACGCAACGACCATCGGCCCGGCAATTCCAGACCGAGACTACACACCGGTTTACGGCACACTGACCTTCCCCCCCAACATCACCGAGCAATCCTTCACCCTTCAGACCATCGACAATCAGAAGTACCAGGGTGAGCGCGGCGTGTTGGTCGAGCTATCCAACCCCACCGGCGGCGCAGCGCTCGGCCTTCCGCCGATCGCGCGGGTGGACATTTTAGACAATGAAGCCTTTTACCCGCCGCTGCTCGACGACTTCGAGTCTTACCCTTACCTCTGGTCAGCAAGCTGGCAGGCTCGCATTTCCAACCCTGAGATCCCAGCCGGCGATGCAATGGCGCTGCCCGGACAGGGCGCCTACGAGCATGTGCTTCAGGTGGGTCCCAAGAACAGTCATGGGCATCTACGCCTTCGGTCGCACCTTATCCCATCGACCAGGATTGGAGCGCTGCGCCTCGGGGTTGAGCTTCTGGTACTACGGCCAGAACAGCAGAAAGAACGTCCTGGTGACGGCCGCCAAACAACGAGACGATCGCCGACGACCCTGCAAACTGGAGGCTGGTGTGGAACGATGAGTTCAACAGTAAAGCAGGCACCGCGCCGAACCCGAGCGTTTGGGGGAACGAAGTCGGCGATGGTACGGTCAACGGCATACCCGGCTGGGGCAACGATGAGCTGGAATACTACACCACCGGCACTGACAACGTCTGCCACCGACGGAAAGGGTAACCTGGTGATCACCACCAAAAAAGCCGACGGCTCTTTGATGTGTTATTACGGGCCGTGCCAGTACACGTCGGCGCGGCTGCTGACTCAAAACCGTTTTGAGGTTGCTTATGGCCGGGTTGAGGCGCGCGATCAAGGTTCTAAAGGTGCCGGGCTTTGGCCTGCTTTCTGGATGCTTGGAACGGATATCAACCAGGTTGGCTGGCCAAGACCGGCGAGATCGACATCATGGAACATGTAGGCCGCCTGCCCAACCAGGTTTTTGGCACCCTGCACGGCCCAGGCTATTCAGGCGGGAAAGTTATGGCGGTAGCATTGATCTGGGAAGCCTGTCGGCGATACCTACCATAGTTTTGCGGTCGAATGGCAGCCAGACAAAGTAGTCTGGACTCCTGGACGGTGATGCCGTATTTCACGGCAACTCCAAATGATCGCATTCCTGCAGGGCAAGCAGTGGGTTTTCAACCACCCGTTCTACCTGCTGATGAACGTGGCGGTCGGCGGTAACTTTGGCGGGGCGGTGGGTGCTGATACTACCTTCCCCCAGAAGACCTCGATCGACTACGTGCGCTTCTACCAGGCCAGACCGAAACCTGTGCCGTTTACGGCCTCGTTCCGCGATAATTTCAGCGGATGGAAACAGATCAGCATTCCGTTCTCGGCCTTCAAGGGTAGCCCTGGCACTTCATTTGGATCTTTCCGCAGTCCGATCAATCAGTTTTGCCGTGCCGGGTGGTGCACGCAATCCGGTGCGGCTCGACCAGGTCCGCCTGGAGTACGCCGACACCATGCCGCCAACGGTGGCTATCACCAGCAGCGCGGCAGGTGAGACGGCGAAAGGTCCTGTCACGTTTTCCTTTGCTTTCAGTGAAGATGTCGGCACCAGTTTCACCGCCAACGACATCACAGTGACGGTGGCGCCGCCGGCCCATTCACCCGGGTCAGCGGCACGCTGGCGACGCTGGTCGTGACGCCTCCTGCCAATTCGACCGGCACGATCAACGTCAGCGTCGCCGCAGGCAAGTTCTAAGACTGCTGCCTACAATGCCAACACGGCCTCCGCCACTGCTGAACAACTCTACAACACAGTGGGCGCCGGTCAGCGGCCTACCCGATCACCTTCGATGACCCGGCGGTCGTCTACACCCTGACGGGCTTCGGCGGGGCAGATGACTTCGACCGTCGTTGCCGATCCAACCGGTGGCACAAACAGGGTGGCCAGGGTGGTGAAATCGGCGACGGCCGAGTTGTGGGCCGGAACGACGGTATCGACCGGGCCGAACTTCTCGGTCCCGGCGCTGCCGTTCACAGCCAGCAGCACCACGATGACGGTGCGGGTCTATTCGCCCGACGCCGGCATCCAGGTTCGGCTCAAGGCAGAGGACGCGGCCGATCCGACCAGGTCGGTTGAGACGGAGGCGACGACCACCGCTGGCCAACGCCTGGGAGACGCTGACCTTCGACTTCGCCAACCAGGCGGCCGGTACAGCGCGCGCTCAACCTGGCCTATACCTACAACAAGGTTTCCATCTTCTTCAACTTCGGCGTGACCGGGGCCGCAGGCGGGCGCCAAGACCTACTACTTCGACGACGTGACCTTCGGTGGCGGCACCCCGCCCCCGCCGACCACCTGGAACCCGATCACCTTCGATGACCCGGCGGTATCCTACACCCTGACCGGCTTCGGCGGAGCAGATGACTCGGCTGTCGTTGCCGACCCAACCGATCCCGCCAACCTGGTCGCCAGGGTGGTGAAGTCGGCCACAGCCGAGTTGTGGGCCGGAACGACGGTATCCACCGGTCCGAACTTCTCGGTCCCGGCGCTGCCCTTCACCGCCAGCGACACCCGCATGTCGGTGCGGGTCTGGTCGCCCGATGCCGGCATCCAGGTCCGCCTCAAGGCCGAGGATGCCTCCGATCCGACCAGGTCGGTCGAGACGGAAGCCACCGTGACCACCGCCGCCGGCTGGGAAACCCTGACCTTCGACTTCGCCAACCAGGCGGCAGGCACTGCCGCCGCTGAACCTGGCCTACACCTACAACAAGGTCTCCATCTTCTTCAACTTCGGCGTGACCGGAGCCGTAGCCGGGGCCAAGACCTACTACTTCGACGACGTGGCCTTCGAATCGGGCGGCGGCGCCGGCGGAGCCTGGAACCCGGTCACCTTCGATGACCCGGCGGTATCCTACACCCTGACCGGCTTCGGCGGAGCAGAAGATTCGGCTGTCGTTGCCGACCCCACCGATCCCGCCAACCTGGTCGCCAGGGTGGTGAAGTCGGCCACAGCCGAGTTGTGGGCCGGAACGACGGTGTCCACCGGTCCCAACTTCTCGGTCCCGGCGCTGCCCTTCACCGCCAGCGACACCCGCATGTCGGTGCGGGTCTGGTCGCCTGATGCCGGCATCCAGGTCCGCCTCAAGGCCGAGGATGCCTCCGATCCGACCAGGTCGGTCGAGACGGAAGCCACCGTGACCACCGCCGCCGGCTGGCAAACCCTCACCTTCGACTTCGCCAACCAGGCGGCAGGCACTGCCGCCGCTCAACCTGGCCTACACCTACAACAAGGTTTCCATCTTCTTCAACTTCGGCGTAACCGGAGCCGTAGCCGGGGCCAAAACCTACTACTTCGACGACGTGGCCTTCGAATTGGGCGGCGGTGGCGGCGGAGCCTGGAACCCGGTCACCTTTGATGACCCGGCAGTATCCTACACCCTGACCGGCTTCGGCGGAGCAGATGATTCGGCTGTCGTTGCCGACCCAACCAATCCCGCCAACCTGGTTGCCAGGGTGCTGAAGTCGGCCACAGCCGAGTTGTGGGCCGGAACGACGGTGTCCACCGGTCCCAACTTCTCGGTCCCGGCGCTTCCCTTCACCGCCAGCGACACCCGCATGTCGGTGCGGGTCTGGTCGCCTGATGCCGGCATCCAGGTCCGCCTCAAGGCCGAGGATGCCTCCGATCCGACCAGGTCGGTCGAGACGGAAGCCACCGTGACCACCGCCGCCGGCTGGCAAACCCTCACCTTCGACTTCGCCAACCAGGCGGCAGGCACTGCGCCGCTCAACCTGGCCTACACCTACAACAAGGTCTCCATCTTCTTCAACTTCGGCGTGACCGGAGCCGTAGCCGGGGCCAAGACCTACTACTTCGACGACGTGGCTTTCGTGCAGTAATTGAATGACGGACAGATTCCCTCCTCGAGAGAGTGCCTTCCCTCTCGGGGAGGGAGAAACCGTTGCCGGTATTTCTGACTGGCGTGAGGAGAAACTTGATGCGTTTGGATCAACTTCGCTTATACTTCAGGAGGTGGGTCATCGGCCTGATATCACTTGCTATGGGTGTTTCATGCAGCCCAATTCAGGCAACCTCCAGCCCAACTCCCATTGTAGCGCCGGAAGGTTGGCGCTTGGTCTGGCAAGATGAGTTCGACGGCAGTTCCATCAATCCCGCCAACTGGACGTACGATATCGGCGGTTGGGGTTGGGGAAATGGCGAAGGGCAATACTACACCTCCCGCCCGGAGAATGCACGCCAGGAGAACGGTATGCTGGTGATCGAAACCAGGCAGGAAAAGTATGAGGGCTCTTATTACACTTCTGCACGACTTAAAACCCAGGGGTTGCAAAATTTCCAATACGGTCGGATCGAAGGGCGACTCAAAGTGCCGGCTGGCAAAGGATTATGGCCGGCTTTCTGGATGCTCGGCTCCGATTTCGATGGCAACAACTGGCCGTTATGTGGTGAGATCGACATCATGGAATACATCGGCAAAGAACCGGATTTAATTCTTGGAACCCTGCATGGTCCCGGCTATTCTGGAGTACTGGGCTTCAGCAAGTGGAACCGGCAGACATACAACATCGCGGATGACTTTCATACCTATGCCATCGAGTGGGAAATTGATGAAATCCGCTGGTACTATGATGGAGCCCTTTATCACACTGTAACCCGCGCGGATATTGGCGATCGGGAATGGGTTTTTGACCATCCCTTCTTCATTATCCTGAACCTGGCGGTTGGCGGTCAACTGGCGGGGGTGGTTGGTCTCGATACAGTATTTCCAGCCCAGTATTACGTAGATTATGTACGTGTATATCAAAAATAGTCTTGTGATCTCCAGTAACCAAACCGATGCTTATTCTTTTCGAGAAGGCCTATGACCAACAAACATGAATCATCGATTTTCATCGGCGACACACCAATAAAACAGACACCTAAAGTAGTCAAGGGAGAGTACGTCACCCTGTTTGGTGAGCCATTCCTTAAAATTCATAACTTCGATGCCATGGAACCGTTTTTTTTGAGTATTGTGAGCAGTTCTGACCATTGGCTCTTTATCTCATCAACCGGTGGTCTTACTGCCGGCCGGGTCAGCGCTGAACAATCTCTATTCCCATATTACACAGTAGATAAGATCACTGAGAATAGCGAAAATACCGGGAATAAGGCTATTTTGCTGGTCAAACGCGCTCAACGGACAAACCTGTGGGAGCCTTTTGCAGACTGCTATCCAGGCAATTATCACATTGAACGCAATGTCTATAAAAACATCACCAATACAATGGTGTTGTTTGAGGAAAACAACCTTGATCTTGGGATGACTTACCGGTATGCCTGGCGGACGAGTGAGAAATATGGCTTTATCAAAACCTCGTGGCTGAAGAATACAGAGGACTCAGCCTGCCAGGTCGAACTGTTAGATGGTCTCCAGAATATTTTGCCCGCCAATGTGGCGATGGTAACGCAGAATACCTTTAGCTCTCTTTTAGATGCCTACAAGCGCAGCGAGCTGGATCGTGAAACAGGATTGGCAATCTTTTCCCTGAATTCGACTCTTACCGACCTTGCTGAACCCAGCGAATCGCTCCTGGCTACCACAGTTGCCCAGATCGGGTTGGATCAGGTGGATTACTTGCTCTCTTCGACGCAACTCGACCGTTTTCGCTTTGGAAAGAGTATGACTCCAGAAATAGAGCGGCGCGGCCGGCGCGGCGCTTATTTCGTGCATGCGACGCTTGACCTGGCTCCAGGTGAAATTCGCACCTGGCATTTGATGGCAGATGTCAGCCAGGATAGTGCTTCAATCGCCCAAAAGTTACGAGACTTGCAAGGCGACCGGGCGGCTCTAGCCCACGAGTCTTGAAGGTGACATTGCCGCAAACCAATTGAGCTTGTGGAAGATCGTTGCCAACGCAGATGGTGTACAACTCACCAACAACCAACCCTATGCGGCGCATCATTTTGCAAATGTGATGTTTAACGTGATGCGCGGCGGTATCTTCAAGGATCAGTATTGGATTCATGCAACTGACTTCATTGAATTCGTGTCTGCTCGCAATCGTTCAGTTCTGGACGAGAATGCAGACTTCTTCGCCGCATTGCCAGCCAGAATTTATATTTCAGACTTACAGGCGCGAGCAGAGGCAAACGGTTCGCCGGGTCTGATACGCTTGAGCTTTACCTATTTGCCGCTGACCTTCAGCCGCCGGCACGGCGATCCCAGCCGGCCCTGGAATCGATTCGCGATCAACATCAAGAAACCCGATGGTACCCTCCGCCTCGATTACGAAGGAAACTGGCGTGACATTTTCCAGAACTGGGAAGCACTTGCTTATTCGTATCCTGAGTTCGTTGAAAATATGATCAGCACATTCCTGAACGCCACGACAGTCGATGGTTACAATCCCTACCGGATTACCTATCAGGGGGTCGATTGGGAACATCCAGAACCAGGCAATCCCTGGGCAAATATCGGGTACTGGAGTGATCACCAAATCATTTACCTGCAAAAATTGATGGAAATCAGCGTAAGGATGCATCCCGGCAAATTATTAAGCTTTCTTGCCAACCCCGTGTTCAGTTATGCCCATGTTCCTTATCAAATCAAGCCCTATCTGGATTTGCTGAAGGACCCCTACAACACCATAGTTTTCAACGACGAGTTGGCGCGCCAAATCGAAGAGCGGTTGCGTGAACTCGGTTCAGACGGAAAATTGGTGCATAAGCCCGATGGGCAGGTGCTCCAGGCCTCTCTCGCCGAAAAGCTGCTCACACTGTTGCTCGCCAAGATGGCAAACTTTGTCCCGGAAGGCGGCATCTGGATGAACACTCAACGCCCAGAGTGGAACGACGCCAACAATGCTCTGGTGGGCAAGGGGACGTCGGTTGTGACGTTGTGTTATCTGCGGCGATACATCGCTTTCTGCAGGCAATTATTCAATACAAACGCATCCGGTACGGTTCTAATCAACATCGAGGTGCAACGGTTCTATGCACAGATCTCCGAGATCTTGAGGCGGTTCCGACCACTATTGCAAAGTTCGTTTACTGACGAAGGACGCCGCGCCGTGATGGATGCACTCGGTGAGGCAGGCAGTGAATATCGATGTAGTTTTTACGAACATGGTTTTGCGGGTGAACTTTCCAACATCCCCCTTACGGAAATCATTGCATTTCTCGATCTGGCGCAGGAATATATCGAACATTCATTGCGCGCCAACAAGCGCAGCGATAACCTCTACCACGCCTACAATATTCTGCATCTTAATGGGACGCGTTCATCCATCAGCCATCTTTATGAAATGCTCGAAGGCCAGGTCGCCATCCTTTCCTCGGGACTGCTATCCGGTGAGGAGTCGTTGTCGCTGCTGCATAGTCTGCGATCCAGCTCGCTTTATGAAGCCGATCAGCACAGTTACATTCTCTATCCAGATCGGAATTTACCAGGTTTTATGGAAAAGAACTGCCTGAACTCAGGAACAGGCGGGTGGGGTAGAGCTTTTTACGGCGCTTTTAGGCGCGCAAGATAAAACCCTCATCACCAAAGATATCAATGGCGTTTATCATTTTAGCGGCTATATCCGCAACGCTCACGGTGTGGTCCAGGCGCTTGATGCACTTAAACAAAATCCCAAATATGCGGGATTGGTCGCTGCTGAGTCCGAAAATATCATAAACTTATTTGAGGAAACATTCCATCACGATGAGTTCACCGGGCGTTCAAGCACCTTTTTTGCCTACGAGGGTTTGGGAAGCGTCTACTGGCATATGGTCTCGAAACTGCTTTTAGCGGTGCAGGAAACTATCTATCGCACCAGGCAAGACGCCTCCGTCCAAGCTTTGATTGATAAATATGTTGACATTCGGTCAGGATTGGGCTTCAATAAATCACCGGATGATTACGGTGCGTTTCCGACAGACCCCTATTCGCATACACCCAAAGGGCAGGGCGCAAAACAACCCGGCATGACCGGTTCAGTCAAAGAGGTCATATTGACCCGGCAGGCTGAGCTTGGATTCTCTATCGAGAATGGCAGGCTGGTATTCGATTGGCTACTATTTGACCCGCACGAGCTTCTCTCTTCCCCCGCGGTGTTTTCATACTTAGATGTCCATGGAAGACAGCAAGAAATCGAGCTAGAAACACACTCTCTGGCCTACTCAATCTGCCAGACACCTGTCGTACTCAAGGCTAAAGATGAGAGCCGCATCACTGTGCATTTTACAGACCGGAGCTTTCAGGTCATAGAAGGGAATACGTTGGATGATGTCAACAGCAGGCATATCTTCATGCGTGATGGCAGTGTGCATCATTTAACGGTAACCTTGACGCCTGATAAAGTTTGAGGCTGTCCGACATTGCGCTTCTCATGGCGTATTTTGGTGTGGCAACCTGGATTTGCCACAGAGGCTTTTTTGGGGAAGCATTTCCTTTTTTGTCAGTCAGTCAGGCTTGCATGCCCAAAATTCTGCGTCTCATCTTTTCGGTGTTGATCCTGACGGGCTGGCGCGGGCTGGCCGGTATTTTCCTGGCTGCCCTGCCAGGCTCGGGAGTCGTCCATGGTCAGACGTCCTCCGGCTCCACCGTCTGGCTGCCGCTGATGATGGGCACGCCTGCAAATTCCAACCCGGTTCACCAGGGGATTGCCACGTATTATGACGCCACCGGACAGGGCGCCTGCATGTTTTCCGCATCGCCGCAAGATTTGATGGTGGCTGCCATGAACGCCGATGAATATGATAATGCCTCGGTTTGCGGGGCTTATGTTCACGTCAGCGGGCCCAGCGGCGAGGTGATGGTGCGCATTGTAGACTTGTGCCCGGAATGCACAGCAGGCCACCTCGACCTGAGCCGGGAGGCGTTTGCCCGGATTGCCGACCTGCCGCTGGGGCGGGTGGCTATCACCTGGCAGGTGGTCAGCCCACCGCTGAGCGGGCCAATCGCCTATCATTTCAAGGATGGCAGCAATCCATGGTGGACGGCGGTGCAGGTTCGCAATCACCGCAACCCGGTTGCAATGCTGGAATACCTGGATGGCAGCCAGTGGGTGGCTGTGCCGCGCACAGCTTATAACTACTTTGTTCAGACCAATCCAGGCATGGGAACCGGACCCTACACCTTTCGGGTGACGGACAGCTACGGCAACACACTCACCGACAGCGGTATCGCCCACATCGAGAACGGTACAATCGCCGGCGCCTCCCAGTTCCCGCCCGGACCCTGACCGGCCGGTTTGCGGGGATAAATCCCAATCCGGGTGCTTGTTAGGGTAGAATTAAAAAGCAAACCAGAATCAGGAGATATCATGGTATCTGCAATTGTTTTGATTACCTGTGAAAAAGGCATGATCAACACTGCCGGTCAGACCCTGGCGGAATCAACGGCATCAGCGAAGTGTATTCCGTAGCCGGTCAGGTGGACCTGGTGGCAATCATCCGCGTCGGGAACAATGAGGCTCTGGCCGATGTCGTCACCAACAAACTGCAAAACGTTCCGGGCATTACTCGCACCGAAACGCTGATTTCTTTCCAGGTCTTCTCCAGACACGATCTGGAGGCCGTATTCTCGATTGGCATGGAATCGTAATAGGGAAATAGCGCGGCCGTTTGGAGCGACCGCCTGCCGCACGCCGGAAAACCGGAAGCGGCGGGGCTGCGCGCTCACACACTTCATGGCGGCTTTACCCCATCGAGTGCTTCTTGCCCAGGTGGACGAAATAAATACCGACCAGGACAACCAGGCCGCCAATGATTTGGGCTGGCGCCATCTTTTCGCCGAGCAAACCGAACGCCAGGATGGATGCGAGAACCGGTTGTATCATCATCGTGGGGGAGACGATGGAGGCTGTCAGGTGACCCAGAGCATACACGATGCTGTAGTAGCCCAGGAACTGGAAGAAAATTGCGGCTGCCCCAAATATCAGGTATGACTGGAGCGAATAACCCACGATCGGGAATTTCATCAGTAAACAGATCACCAGCAGTGTCACCGCACAGGTGAGATTCAGGATCCAAAAGTAGGTGGTTGTGTTTAATTGCTGGCGACCGACCTGGGTGATCAGGAAATACCCTGCAAAAAATATCCCGGAGGCCAGGCCCAAAATATCACCATAAGCAAAGGTGTAATGCAGCAGGAGGTCGCCCCCGATAACGACGGAGATTCCCACAAACGTCTGGATCAGTCCAATCCAGAATAAAGGCTTCAACCGCTCACGAAAAAGCAAAAAGGCTGCCAAACCCACCCAAAGCGGGGCCGTGAAGGAGAGCATGGTCGCATTTCCGATCGTCGTGTAGTCGAGAGCTAAACTCCATAAGCCATAATCCCCGCCGTAAATAAACCACCGATCACAGGGATCAGGAACAGCCTGGGGTGCAGGTGTTCAGAGGAATTGGTTTCGGTCGGGAGGTGTCTCAAAGCCCAGGGGGCCAGGATCAGCGCCGCGATACCAAAGCGATATAAACCAACCACTGGCCCGGGAGCGCCGGACCAGCGGATAAATAAACCCGAAAGACTGAGCACCAGGATTCCCGTGCCGAGGGAGAGATATGGGAGCAAGATTTTGTTACCGCCTGTCTCAGTCTTCGGTTAAGATGATGCGTGAACTTCCCCAGAAGTTGGGTGGGAGCTGGTAGAAATGTTCCATGCCGGCGTCCAGGATCGTCCGGTGGGCCTCTGCTTCAGCTTCTGCCAGGATATCATCCTCGTTGACCGTCTTGACGAGGCGGTCTTCCATGATCACCTGCCCGTCGACAATCACCGTATCTACATCATGCCCGACCACCTGGTGAATCAAACGGTGAACCGGCAGGTAATTGGGCGTAGTGTGAGGAGCGCGCAAATTAACCGTGATGACATCTGCCTTTTTGCCTGGCTCCAAAGATCCCAGCTCATCATCCCACCCGATCACACGAGCGGCGTCTATCGTAATCATCTCAAGCAGCTTACCGGCTGGCAGATAATAGTTATCGTGACTCATGAACTGGTGTACCATCTGAGTCTTTCTCGCCGCCTGGAAGAGGTCGAAAGGCTGCGCTGGCGCTGTGCCGTCGGTTGTAATTGCCACCGGCACCCCCATGCCAAGCAGCTCGGGAACCGGACAGCGGCCTCTAGCCTGTCCGGCTCCGGGTGCGCTGGATACGTGCGTTTTGGTTTCAGCCAGGATTTGCGCCTCGGGGAATGAAATCCCCCGGCAGTGCTGCAGGTGAACATCCGGGCCGAGCAGGGCATATTCATCCTTATAGCACATCTGGATCATACCGCCGAAAGCGTCTGAATGGATGCGGGTATTGTATTTTGCCGCGATCTCACGCATCTTTTTCATCTGGTAGCGATCGTGCTCTGTCAGTTTGGTCGCAACATCGGGCGTGCTCGGGTTGGAAGGATCGACTGATGTGACGATGACAAAGGGTTCTACATAAACCCGAATTCTGTCATTTGCGCCGTGGTTCCAGGTTTGGATGACGCCTTCCATACCTTCCAGGGCTTCGTCGTAGGAGACGGCGCGAGTTACCCATTGTCCATTGATGTAGCGGCTGAATTCGTGCGGCCAGGGCGGGTTTGCCGGGCCGGGGCAAACGACATCCCGCACACCCACTTCTGCATATGCCCGGGCATTATTGCAGCCGGGTATTGCCGTGTCGGATCGCGGCACCGACCCCATAACGCATACCCCGGTCGTAACTCCGGCCTTCAGGCGTTCCAGAGCCGAGAGCTTTCCCTCGATGTACCAGAATTCGTCGGTGGTGCGATTATGGTACATATAGGTCATGTACTTCATCCAGGATGACATACGTTCCATCATCAAGCATTTGAACAACGAATGCCCGGCGTGCCCGTGGGCGTCGATCAAACCCGGCATAATGACATGATGGGTGCAGTCGATGACCTTTTTTGCCGGGTAAACCGGTTCAAGATCTGAGGTTTTACCTACGCTGACAATCCGCCCGGCATTGACCGCGACGGCGCCATCCTCGATGATTCTGCGGTCGGGATCCATCGGGATGACAGTTCCATGAGTTAACAAGATGTCAACTTCCATTTTTTCTCCTGGCTGCAATTGGGAGTTTGCAGGGCACTCAATCGTAGAGATGGCAGGCACAAAAATGAAGATCGCCCAAATCGCGAAATTCTGGTTCAACTTCCTTGCAAATATCCATAACCTCCGGGCAGCGGGTATGGAATCGACAGCCTGAGGGCGGGTTCGTAGCACTGGGAATGTCACCCTCCAACACGATTTGCACCCGCGAGCGCTCGACGATCGGATCTGGAATCGGTACGCCTGACAGGAGTGCTTTGGAATAAGGATGATAGGTTCGCTCAAAAAGCTGGTTGGAATTGGCGAGTTCAACAAGCTTACCCAGGTACATGACCGCAATTCGATCGCTGATGAACCGTTCCATGCTCAGGTCATGCGAGATAAACAGATAAGTCAGGCCGAGCTTTTCCTGCAGTTTACGCAGCAAGTTGATCACCTGCGCCTGGATCGACACATCCAAAGCAGAGATCGGTTCATCGCAAACGATGAATTCCGGATTGGTAGCCAAAGCCCGGGCGATGCCGATGCGCTGCCGCTGACCGCCGGAAAACTCATGCGGATAACGGTTGACATAATCGGCGCGCAGGCCAACCATATCAAGCAGCTCTTTTACCCGATCATTAATCTCCTGTCTATTACTTAACAGCTTGAAGTTCTCGATCGGCTCTCCGACAATACTGGATACCGTCATCCTCGGATTCAGCGAAGCATAGGGATCCTGAAAGATCATCTGCATTTTCTGGCGCATGGTGTGCAGTTCACTCCCCGCCATCTTGACCAGGTCTTTATCTTCAAATAGAACTTCTCCGCTCGTCGGACGGTGAAGCTGCACAATACAGCGCCCTAAAGTTGACTTTCCACAGCCACTTTCTCCGACCAGCCCCAGAATTTCGTTTCGATAAATATCGAATGAGACATTATCCACCGCCTTTACTGCGCCAATCTGGCGTTGGATTAAGATACCCTGGGTGATCGGGAAATATTTCTTTACCTTTTGCACCTGGAGGAGTTTATCTTTTTCGCCTGTCATTTCATCCTCCCGGTTTTTACATCGTACCAACAAGCCACGTAGTGATCCACATCGACCAGCTCCAACAGCGGCCTTTCCGCCCAGCAACGTTCTCCGGCAAATTGACAGCGCGGTGCGAACGGGCACCCCGCCATCAGATCATTCAGGTCGGGAGGCATGCCTTCGATAGAATATAACAGGTCGCTCTTCTTCTGATCTACCCTGGGTATGGACCCTAATAACCCGATCGTATAAGGATGAGCAGGATGCCGGTAAAGCCGGTCAGCCTGAGCTTTTTCCACAATATACCCGGAATACATCACCATGACTTTCTCGGCAATCCCGGCTACAACACCCAGATCGTGAGAGATCCAGATCATCGCCATACCCAGCTCGTCTCGCAATCCTTTCACGATCCCAAGGATCTGCGCCTGGATGGTCACATCCAGCGCGGTGGTCGGCTCGTCTGCGATCAAGATGCTGGGCGAGCAGGCGAGCGCCATGGCGATCATGACGCGCTGGCGCATCCCACCGGAAAACTGGTAGGGGTATTCTCTCATCCGGGTCTCTGCGCTGGGGATACGCACCATTTTTAACATTTCCAGGGCGCGCCCTTTGGCCTCTGCAGGTTTCATCCCCAGGTGCAACTCCAGTGCTTCTGTCATCTGGCGCTCAACCCGCAGAACAGGGTTCAGGGATGTCATGGGATCCTGGAAAATCATCGAGATCTGCCGCCCGCGCACAGAACGGATCTCGGCGTCGGCCATTTTCAAAAGATCCCGTCCAAACAGCAAAGCGCTACCGCGGACGATTTTACCCGGGGGCTGTGGTATCAGACGCAATAAAGCCATCACACCCACACTTTTTCCGCAGCCGCTTTCCCCCACAATCCCGATCGTCTCACCGGGGTTGAGAGAGTAGGAGATCCCATTCACCGCTTTTACAATGCCGTCTTGTGTTTTAAACTCTACTGCAAGGTCGTTAACTTCTAATATTGGTTCCGACATATCGGTAGCCTCACAAGTTCATCTGGACCTTTGTTGAGGATCGAGTGCATCCCGCAGGCCATCCCCTATGTAGTTCACGCTAATAATAACCAGGAAGATCATGATCCCGGGCACAATCGCTGCTTGAGGGGAGATATCCAGGTAATTTTGCGCATCGAAGAGCATCCGGCCCCAGGTAGGTGTGTCAGGTGGAAAGCCCAGACCGAGGAATGAAAGCGAGGATTCGATCATGATGGCCCAACCAATACCCAGCGTAGCGGAAACAATGACGGGGCTTAAGATATTGGGCATAATGTGACGAAAGATCAGCTTGGTTTTGCTGCTGCCGGTGCAAATGGCGGCCTCGACGTACTCTTTTTCCTTTGCCGAGAGAAAGGAAGCTCGAACGACACGTGCGGTAGACATCCAGCCGAACAGACCAATCGTAATAACGATCAGAAACAATATCCCTGCCCTCTGGCCCCAAGATCTGGCGAGTACTGTCTCGGAATAGATAAATAACAATCATCAGTAGTGGTAATCGCGGCAGAGCAATGCATAACTCTGTAAAGCGCATCAACAGCGCATCGACAAAGCCGCCAAAGAATCCAGACAGGGCTCCGATCAGTGTACCGAACGTAATGGAAACTACCATCGCCAGAAAGCCAACCAGGATTGAGATCCTGCCACCCCACATTGCCCGCGACATCAGGTCGTGTCCCATTAAATCAGTCCCAAAAGGATGACTCAGGTTCGGTCCTACCATGGTTGCTGAAAAGTCGATCTTCCGCGGATTGATCGACCATAAAAAGGGCCCGAGAATTACAAACAGTACAACGATCGATACGACGGCGGTTCCAAGCATAGCCAGTTTATGCCGTTGAAACTGCCGCCAGGCATCTCCCCACAAGGTTCGGGGGGGCTTGATATTCGCGACGCTATTTGTTTGAACAAGTTTTCCGGAGGGTAAGGTATTCTGCACGGCCATATCGTCCTCATCCTCTATCAGTTGTACTTAATCCGTGGATCAAGAAAGCCATAGATGATGTCAGCAAACAAGGTGAAAATGATCACCAGCACAGCGTACATAAATGTAATCGCCATAACCACGGGGGTATCGTTGGCCAGGATGGAGCGAACCATCAGCTCTCCAATTCCCTGGACGCGAAAGATCTGTTCAACGATGATGGCGCCGGTGAAGACGAAGGGGATGCCCAGGGCGATCAGCGTTACAACCGGGATCAGGCTGTTTCGCAAAACATGCCGGTAGAGTACGATACTTTCGGTCAATCCCTTCGACCGGGCTGTACGTACATAATCTTGCGGCAAATTATCCAACACTGCCGAGCGAACATAGCGGGTCATGTGCGCAGTTTCGTAAATCCCGATCACCGTTACAGGCAGGATGGTCATTTTCACATATTGGACAAAGGAGGCAAAATCAGTCACTTTTAATGTTAAATCGAAGATAAAAGGCAGCCAATCCAGCTTTATACTAAAAAGCAAGATCAACATCAATCCCGAGAAAAAGCTGGGGATCGATAACCCCACAAATACCACGGTTGTCGCAATTTGATCGAATATCGAATATTGTTTAACAGCCGATAAGACGCCGAGAGGTACCGCAATCACGACCCCGATAATGTAGGCCAAACCCACCACTGCCAATGTTTTCGGTATGCGCTGCGCGACCAGATCGAAGACAGGCACCCGGCTGGAAAATGAGAAACCCCAGTTTCCTTTGAACAACGAGGTTGCCCATTTGACATACTGGATATACCAGGGCTGATCCAGGCCGAACTGCTTGCGGATATTCTCCTGCACTTCGGGTGGAATATTTCCACCGCTGGCCAATTCGCCGATTGGGTCGCCGGGCGCAAAAGCAAGCAACGCATATAGCAAGGCGCTAATCACCAGCAGGGTGGGTATGGCGATTAATATTCTCCGGATTATATATCTGCCCATTCCAGACACCTCCAACGCAATCAAGCGATTCAGATGAATGTTAGGATACGTGCGGCAATATCAAATTTTCAGAATTCATACCCGTGCCTGAGCAAGCCGGGCAGGGCCTTGTGGGGCCTAATTCTATAGAGCCCAGCAGGATCCTGCTCCTGCTGGGCTCCAGGCGATCGGGACACCACAAGAATTGAGTGGAACCTCGGATTACACTATGGCTCCATGTACCATTCGGCGATGTTCCAGGTTTCCAGATCGCGGGGAGGGGTTAGGACCCTTCAGTTTGTTAGAAACTGCGGTTACGATGCCACGCACTGCCAGTGGAATACCGGCGACATCGTTCACATACATATCCTGCATTTGTGATCCAATCAAGTCGTGCTTGACCGGATCAGCTTCTTTCAGGAATTCATCGTACATCGCGTCGTATTCGGGATAGCACCAGCGCTCCATGTTGACGCCGGCGTAGCTGTTGGCTTCCTGAGGGATCTGATTGCAGCGCAGGTTCGCCAGATAGCGGGCGGTCGTGGAAGTACCAATGCCGCCCCAACTGAACATCTGCACGTCTGCATAGAATTTGTAGATGCTGTCCGGGTTGGTCTTATCGCCATAGACAGAGGATTGGACGGCCTTGAGCTCAACCGAAATACCAAGCTCTTCCCAGGAGGCCTTGATGAATTCCTGCATCTTTTGATTCAGCGGGTTGATCGTGGTCAAGAACACAAGCATCATGTCCTTGCCGTCCTTCTCGCGGATGCCGTCACCGTTGGCGTCCACCCAGCCAGCCTCTTCCAGCAGGGCTTTGGCTTTCTCCATGTCCTGAGGACAATCCGGCCATTTGACCGCCTGCGAATTCAGGTAAGGAGGATTGGCCCAGTTGCACGTGGGAGCGCCGGTAGGGCCGAGCAGCTGCTCAGCCAATGCGCCGCGATCAATCGCCAGAGAAAGGGCCTGGCGCACACGCAGATCGCCCAGGATGGGGTGCTCTGTCCCTAATTGGGAGCGTTGATCTTCCGGCAGAGCCGGATCAGGATTGGTGTGATTGATGGCCAGACGGGTGGTCTGGGAGGAGAGCTTGGCGTAAATCTGGCCCTTATCACCCGACTGATTCAGGCTCTCCATAACTTCCTTCTCGAGGCCCAGGTTGAATGCATAGTCAAACTCACCCGTTTGAACCACGGCACGAGCAGCCGTCGGTGCATCGCCGCCGCCCTTCAAGATGACCCTGTCGAAGTAAACCTTATCGGCATCGCGGTAGAGCGGGTTCTTGACATAAACATAGGTGTCACCGGGCTTGGCGTCGACCACCATAAAGGGGCCGGTTCCAATCGGAGACTGGTTCTCTTCAACCTGGCTGGCAGTCGAGTTGTTAAAGGGTTCGAACTGCTTCTTCTGAAGAATGGGGCCGTACAGCGCAGCGAAAGCAATCAACGGTTCACTGTTGGGTTGTTTCCAGGTGATTTTGGCCGTATAGGGATCGACCGCTTCCACTTTTTCGATGCCCGCATACGAAGCAAAGCTAACGGAGCCAACTTCTGGATTGGTGATGTACTGCCAGGTGAAAACGACATCATCGGCGGTGAAATCTGTCCCATCGGACCACTTTACACCTTTCTTGAGTTTCCAGGTGGTGGTCAGCAGATCGGCAGACATGCCGCCATTAGCCAGGGTGGGGATCTCCTCAGCTAAAACCGGAACTGGCTCGCCATTGTTATCGAATGCAGCCAGCGGTTCAAGGATGAGACGAGCTGCTTCCGAGTCGTTATTTCGGGACGAAAGGTGCACATTCAAAGTCACCGGCGCACCGAAGTTGAGCATGCGCAGAACTTTCTCTTCAGCAGGTTGCGCTGCAGTTGGCTCCGGAGCGGCAGCCGGGACCGACGTGGGTTCAGCCGCGGCGGCTGGCGCCTCGGTTGCTTGAGCAGCAGGTTGTTCAGCCACTGGCGCGGGTGTCGGGGAAGCACATCCCGCAAGAAACAGGCTGAGAACCAGCAAAGCATTCAAGACATAAACCAGGGTTTTCGTAATTTTCATTTCTCCTCCGATCATGTGTTTGTGAACTTATTTTGCCAGGATTAGAATGAAAGAGCAAATCCTGAAAAAGGGTATCCCTGCTTTTTCAAAGGCGCCCCAAGCTTGTTTCGACGAATGTCCCACCGCCAAATGTAATATCAATGTAATAATACATAATTGCCGTAAAGAAAGCATAAAGAATGTATAAGATAAGCATAAAGTTCAATTTCCGCTAAGAAACCAAATGGTGTGCAATCGCCTTCCGCTGACAAATCGGGTACAATTTCACAGGCTCCAATCAGCCGGGGGCCGGGAAGATTTCATAAACATTAGCGGCTTGACTGTTTTCACACTGCTATCATGCCCCTCCTGCACTCCGACAAACACATGCATCGATCCATGAAAAAGACACTGATCAGAGTTTTTGGGCTACTGGCAGCCGCCAGCATCGCACTGGCGGGCTGCCAGCCAGGCTTCCAAACCGCGCAACCACCGGCTGGTGTCACCGGGATGCCCGGTGCATCCTCCCTGAAAGTGATGGCCGTCGAGTCATTTCTGGCAGATATTGCCCAAAATGTAGCCGGCGACCGGCTGAAGGTGGAAACCCTGATGCCATTGGGATTGGATCCGCATGCCTTTGAGCCAACGCCGCAGGATGTGGTGCGGATCGCTGAGACCCAGGTGCTGATTGTCAACGGCGCCGGTTTTGAGGGCTGGCTGCAAAAGATGCTGGACAACGCAGGCGGCCAACGCCAGGTCATTGAAGCCGCAGCCGGGCTGTCCAGCCGGGTGATGCGGGAGGGCGAGCAGGCGGTGATGTCGTCACAGGAAAAGGGCGAAGCCATTTGCGCAGAGCTGGCTGGAACAAGCGTTGGAGAAAAAATTGCCGCAGGCTCCGATGCAGCCAGTGCATCTGACCTGCCTCACCCGCTTTCGGTTGAAGGCGCCCCTGCACAGCCGCTGAAACTGTACGAACTGCAGCTGGTGCAGGCATCTGGCGGCGCCTACGCCGGGATGGTCAAATTTTATGTGGCGAAAGATGGCGAGTACGTCTTTGCTGCATCTGGCGGCAGCGCCTCGGTAACCGGCGCCAGCGGCGATGCATTGGAAATCAAAGAAACGCTGCCATTGAACTGCGCTGGCCTGCAGAGCGCTATCCTGCTGGATCTCGAGCCGGGGGAGTACATACTGGCTTTGCAGGGTGCAGGCGCGGCAACCACGCCCTTGCTGGCAGGGCTTGCAGGCGCCCACCACCACGCCGAAGGCGATCCGCACTTCTGGCTTGACCCGCTGATGGTTGTGAAGTACGTTGAAAACATCCGGGTAGGTCTCGCCCTGGCTGACCCGGCTGGCGAGACAGCCTATGCCAGCAACGCGGCCGCCTACACTGCCCGGCTCACCGAGCTGGATGCCTGGATCAGAACCCGGGTAGAGCAAATTCCAACTGACCGGCGCCTGATTGTCACCAACCACGAAAGCTTTGGCTATTTTGCCGACCGCTATGGCTTTACCATCATCGGCACGATTGTGCCTTCCGTGAGCACCGGTTCTGCCCCATCGGCGCAACAGCTGGCGCGATTGGTGGATCACATCCGCTCAAGCGGGGTAAGCTCCATCTTCCTGGAAACAAGCGCATCACCGCAGCTGGCCGAACAGGTAGCCGGCGAGACCGGCGTGAAGGTAGTTACCGGGTTGTACACGCATTCCATATCGCCGCCCGGCGGCAGTGCGCCAACCTACATCGATATGATGAAATTTAACGTCAACACCATTGTGGAGGCGTTAAAAGTAAACAGCCCCGGCCCAAAATGCAATTCCGAAGATGGCGCTAGCGGCTGTCGACCGGAACAATTGACGCAATTCTTGACCAATTAGTGGTTTAATGGTTCCTTATGGACACACAACCGGAAACCCGTACAAATCCTCTGGCAGGCATGGGGCAGCTGCGACGGCTGCTGGCGTTTGTCCGGCCGTATCGCAGCCGGCTGGGGCTGGTGCTGATTGCCATCGTAATCGGCAGCGCCCTGGGTCTGGCTGGCCCTTACGCTCTTCAGTTCCTGATCGATGCGGTCTTCAAAGAGAGCGACCCCGCCCTGCTCAACCGCATCACCCTGGGGCTGGTGGCCATTTTTGCCACCCAGAGCGTTTTTTACTTTGTGCGCAGCTATCTGCTGGCTTTTATCGGCGAGAGAGTGATGACAGACTTGCGCCTGCGCCTGTTCGAGCACCTGCAGGGGCTCTCCCTCAACTTCTTCAGTGAGCACCGCACCGGCGAGCTGGTGAGCCGCCTGACGAACGATGTCTCCACCGTGCGCGGTGTGGTAACCAGCGATATCTCCACGGCATTGTCACAGGTGCTCACCTTCATTGGCGCTCTGGTGCTCATCATCATCACCGATTGGCGCCTGACATTGTTTATGTTCGCCCTGATCCCGCTGGTGATGGTGATCGCCATCCTGTTCGGGCGGCGGCTGCGCGCCATCTCGGCCTCGGTGCAAGACCAGCTGGCGAATGCCACAACCGTGCTGGAAGAATCGATCGGCGGGGTACGCGTGGTGCAGTCTTTTACGCGTGAACGTTATGAGATCGGGCGCTTCACCCGCAGCATCGAACAGACTTTCAGCCTGGCGATGAAGCGCACCCGCCTGTCTTCCCTGTTTGGCCCGTTGATCTCATTTCTGGGTTTTGCCGCAGTGGTGTCGATCTTCTGGTTTGGCGGACACGAAGTTCTGGCGGGCCGCCTGACCGCCGGACAATTGTTTATGTTTCTGGTGCTCACCCTGACCATTGCCGGTTCGATTGGCCAGTTCAGCGGACTGTGGACCGGTTTGCAGGAAGCACTGGGTGCAACCCGCCGCCTTTTTGAAATCCTGGATACACATTCTGATATTGAAGAACAGCCCGGAGCGCCCGCCCTGCCGCCTGTGGCTGGACGGATCACGTTTGAAGAGGTGTCCTTTGCCTACCAGGACGATCCCGGCACCTCCATTCTGACCGGTGTCAGCTTTGAAGCCCAGCCTGGCGAGGTGTTGGCCCTGGTGGGACCCAGTGGCGCAGGCAAGACCACCCTGGTCAACCTGATCCCGCGCTTCTTTGACCCCACCACCGGCAGGGTGCTGGTGGACGGGAACGATCTGCGCAGTGTGCAGCTGCTCAGCCTGCGCCAGCAGATCGGCATTGTGCCGCAGGAAACACTGCTCTTTGGAGGCAGTGTGCGCGAGAACATCCAATACGGGCGGTTGGAGGCCAGCCAGGCAGAGATCGAAGCCGCGGCGCAGGCTGCCAACGCCCATGAATTCATCCAACAGCTGCCCAACGGGTACGACACCCTGGTGGGTGAGCGCGGCGTCAAGCTGAGCGGCGGGCAGCGCCAGCGCATTGCCATCGCCCGCGCCATCCTTAAAAATCCACGCATCCTGCTGCTGGATGAAGCCACTTCGTCGCTGGACAGCGAGAGCGAGGGCCTGGTGCAGGAAGCCCTCGACCGCCTGATGCAGAACCGCACCAGCATTGTCATCGCCCACCGCCTTTCGACTATCCAGAACGCCAACCGGATTGCGGTGCTGGAAGATGGGCGCCTGGTGGAGCTGGGCGCGCATGCCGAGCTGCTGGCTCTGGATGGGCTGTATGCCCGCCTGCACCGCATGCAGTTCAGATTAGAAGAACCGACTGTTACCAGAGAAGATGCGCCCTCACCGGCTGCCCCTGCCGCGCGGCGCGCCCGCGGTTTGCTTTCAGGGCTTGCCAGCAGTTAACCTGCCCCGGCTGCGTGTGTGTCGTATGGATTACCGGGTTTCGAAACCCCGCTGGCGCATTGAAGGGTATAATGAGACCCGAAGGCGGTAATTTAGGGGATGCGGCCTCAAAAATATCTGATTGGAGAACCTGAACATGAGTGTTGACGACAAATCAAATACCGTAGATGACGGTTGGGTTGTAACGATGGAATATTCCCTGACAGTAGATGGAGAGATGGTTGATTCTTCTGAAAATGACGAGCCGATACAGTTCATCCAGGGAGAAGGCCACATCGTTCCCGGCCTGGAAAATGCCCTGTATGGCATGGCAGTTGGTGATACCAAGGCGATCACCGTCTCTCCCGAGGATGGCTACGGCGAGGAAGACCCTGAAGCCGTGGCAGATATCCCACGCGGTGAGTTTCCACCCCAAATTCCCCTCGAACCAGGGATCGAGCTGCAGCTTAAGAACGATGACGGCGAAATCCTGGATGCTTTTATCGAGACTGTGAATGAAGACATGGTGCAGTTGAACTTCAACCACCCCCTGGCCGGCAAGGAACTGCAATTCGCCGTCAAGATCCTGGAATTACGCCGGGCAACGGCGGAAGAGCTCGATCACGGGCATGTGCATGGTGAGGGGCACAACCACTAAAAACGAATTTGCGGGCGTTGAAACGCCCGCAAATTCGTTAAGGTTAGACACAGGGGCGAGCTCAGGGCTAGATCCAGCCGCGCAGTTCCATGGCTTTGACCACGCGGTCAATCGCCACCATGTAAGCGGCATCGCGCATATACACTTTTTCTTTGATGGCCATATCGGCCACGCTGTTGAAGGCCTGGGTCATTTTGGTGTCCAGGCGCTGCAGCACTTCTTCTTTGGTCCAGTAGTAGTTCATATCATTCTGGACGCTTTCAAAATAGGAAGTGGTCACGCCGCCAGCGTTGCACAGGAAGTCGGGGATGACGAACACATCGTTGCGTTTGAAGACTTCGTCAGCTTCGGGGGTGGTGGGGCCATTTGCGCCTTCTGCTACCAGGCGGACGCGGTCGCTGATGCGCTTGACGGTTTCACCGTTGATCTGCCCCTCAAGGGCGGCGGGGATGAGCACATTGGCATCCTTGGCAATCCAGGCATCGCCGTCTTCGATAACGTAACCGGCGGCGCGGGCTTTGTCTTTGTCAATCGTGCCGTAAATATCGGTGATCGATTGGAGGAAGTGCGGGTCAATACCTTTGGGGTGGCTAAAGGTGTAAGCGGTGCGATCCTGGCGGTCCCAGCAGGATACACAGGCCACTTTACCGCCCAGCATGTCGATGAAACCCATGGCGGCATACTGCGAAACGTTGCCGAAGCCCTGGATAGCTGCAACCGATTTGGTCGGATCGATCTTGAGCGCTTTCATGGCTTCACGCACGGTGTAGATCACACCAAAACCGGTGGCTTCGGTGCGGCCCAGTGAACCACCGCTGCCCAGGGGTTTGCCGGTGATGACACCCGGCGTGTACTGGCCCACCAGCTTGGAGTACTCATCCATCATCCAGCCCATCATTTGCGGGGTGGTGCCCACATCGGGAGCCGGGACATCCTGGCGCGGGCCAATATTGCGCCACATTTGATCCACCCAGCCGCGGCACAGGCGCTCTTTTTCGTGAGTGGTCAGCGTGGCTGAATCAACCGGTACACCGCCCTTGCCGCCGCCCAGGGGGATATCAGCGACGGCGCACTTCCAGGTCATCCACATCGAAAGAGCGCGCACGGTGTCCAGCGTCTCAGACGGGTGGAAGCGGATGCCCCCTTTGGAAGGCCCGCGGGCATCGTTGTGCTGCACACGGTAGCCAAAGAACACCCGCAGACTGCCATCATCCATGCGCACGGGGATCATGAATTTAAATTCGCGATTGGGCCAGCGCAGCATCTCCGCAACCTGCGGATCGAGGTTGAGCAGCCCGGCAACGTGATCGAACTGGCTCTGCGCCATTTTGAAGGCATTAATGGTATCTGTCGTCATGTAGTTATCTCCTGTTTTCTGGTTTAGTTTTTTTGATTATTTAAAGATATGAGCGGACACCCCGGAATGGCGCCCGCCCCGAAGACTGCAAAGCAGTGGATATGTGCTCAAACGGCTCATGGATCGGCCTCATTGTACCTCTACGCAAGGTAGCTTAACACTAACAAATGCCAGGCAAACCGTCAAGTGACGATATTCATATTTTGGGGTGTCATTTGATTGTGCATGTTGTCACAATTTGTCCGTTCGGCCCGCTAAATCTTGAAGACGGGGAGGGAGTACTATTTCTCAGTGCGCCATGCAGCAAGCTGAGTTTCCAGCTCCCGCTGGAGCACCTGCGGGTTGGCCTGCCCTCCAGCCAGCCGCGCCACCTGACCAAACAGCCAGCGGGCCAGGCCGTCTTTACCGTTTAAATAAGCCTGCACTTCCGCAGGATGGGCCTCCAGAACCTGGCGCACCAGTTCTGCGATCTGCGCCGGATCCGAAATCTGGCGCAGGCTGCGCTGAGTCACAATTACCTCGGGAGCTGCGCCGGTGGTGAACATGTCTTCGAGCACCAGCTTGCCGGTGTTCTGGTTGATCTCACCGCCAGCCAGCATGCGCAGCAACCCCGCCAGGTTCTGCGGGGATACTTTAGCTGCATCAATCTCCATGCCAGTCAGGTTCAATAGCCCGAATAATTCGCCCGTCACCCAGTTGGCGGCGGTTCTGGAGGGCACTTCCGGCGCTGCCAGCAGCACTTCCTCAAAGTAACCGGCGATGGATTGGTCGGCGGTGAGCAGCTCTGCATGATAGGCGCTCAGACCATACTGCGCCTGAAAACGCTGGCAGCGGGCTGCCGGCAGCTCTGGCAGCGAAGCGCGCACCTGCTCCACCCACTCCGGCTCAACCACCAGCGGGGGCAGGTCTGGCTCGGGGAAATAACGGTAATCGTCTTCACCTTCCTTGACGCGCTGCAAAAAGGTCTCACCTTTGGCCTCATCCCAGCCGCGTGTCTGCTGCATCACCACTTCACCGCGTTGGATAAGCTCCGTCTGGCGCTGGATCTCATAAGCCACCGAGCGTTCCAATGCGCGGAAGCTGTTGAGATTCTTGATTTCCGCGCGGGTCCCAAAAGTGCTGCTGCCCAACGGGCGCACCGACACATTCGGCTCGATGCGCAGGACGCCCTTCTGCATATCCCCCGAATTGACCCCGACATACCGCAGCAAGCTGCGCAAGGCCTCCGCATAGGCGCGCACATCGGCGGCAGAATGCAGATCCGGCTCAGAGACGATCTCCAGCAGGGGCACGCCGGCGCGGTTTAAATCTACCAGCGAAAAGGCTTCGCCGGGGCGGGTCACGTGGGTGAGCTTGCCGGTGTCTTCTTCCATGTGCACGCGGCGGATTCGGATGGTACGCTCCCCATCTGAGGTCTGGATCACCAGGCGCCCGTTGCGGGCCAGCGGGTGCTCATACTGTGAAATCTGGTAGCCTTTGGGGAGATCGGGGTAAAAATAATTCTTGCGGGCAAAGATGCTCGTATCGCTGATGTCACACTCCAGCGCCAGGGCCACGCGCAGGGCATACTCCACGGCGCGCCGGTTTACCACCGGAAGCACGCCCGGCATGCCGGCGCACACCGGACACACCGCCGAATTGGGCTCAGCCAGGGTCACATCCACCACCGGGCAGGCGCAGAACATCTTGGAGCGCGTTTGCAGCTCGGTGTGGATCTCCAGACCAATGACCGGCTCAAATTCAGCCGGTTCAGCCATGCCGGCGCATGAAGCGCTCCATACGCCGCAGGGCTTCTTCCAGCTTTTCGTAGGACGTGGCGTATGAACAGCGCACAAAACCTTCACCGCCAGGCCCAAAGGCCGTACCGGGCACCACAGCCACCCGCTCTTCATCCAGCAGCTTCTGGGCAAAGACATCTTCAGACATGCCCGTGGCGGCAACGTTGGGGAAAGCATAAAATGCGCCGTGCGGCTCCACCGTGGGCAAGCCCAGGCGGTTGAGACCACCCACAATCAGCTCCCGCCGGCGGTTATACTCATGCACCATTTCGTCCACATAGGGCTTGCCGTTCAAGATGGCTTCCAGGGCGGCATCCTGCGCCGTAGTGGGGGCCGACATGATGGTGTACTGGTGAACGCGCAGCAAGCCTTTGATCAACTCTGCCGGGCCGGCAGCAAAACCGATACGCCAGCCCGTCATGGCATAGTTCTTGGAAAAGCCTCCCAGCAAAATGGTGCGCTGGCGCATGCCAGGCAGGGCCGGGAAGCAGACGTGCGGCACACCGTAGACCAGCTGGTCGTACAGCTCATCAGAAACGACCACCAGGTCATGTTTTTCAGCAATGCGGGCCACATTCAGCAGGGCTTCGCGGGTGGCTACGGCGCCAGTGGGGTTATTGGGGTAACCGATGAGCAGCGCCTTGGTGCGCGGGGTGATGGCTGCCTCCAGCATCTCCGGGCGCAGCTGGAAGCCGTCTTCGGCGTAAGTGGGCACTTCCACCGCCACGCCGCCCGCCAGGATCACCTCGGCCTGGTAAGCCACAAAACACGGTGTGGGCACAATCACCTCATCACCGGGATCCAGGAGGGCGGTCATGGACATATAGAGCGCCTCTGAGACGCCCACCGTGGCGACAATTTCGGTGCCAGCGTCGTAGGAGACGCCATAGGCGCTCTGGATGTGCTCCACCAGAGCCTGCCGCAGCTCCAATTTGCCGGAGTTGGAGGTGTAATGGGTCTCACCCCGCTGCAGCGAGCGGATGCCTGCCTGCACAATGGGCGCGGGGGTATCAAAATCTGGCTCGCCAATGCCCAGCGAGATGACATCTTTCATGGTGGCGACGATGTCAAAAAATTTGCGTATTCCAGATGGTTTTAGCTGGGCAACGCGCCTGGCAAGATATTTTTGTTCCAAAATGGCTCCTTATGGTTTCACAGCACCACGGCTGTCTGGTCGCCGGCATTGATTATACCGGCGCGGCGGCTAATTTGTGCCTGCCGCCCGATGAGAGAGCTCTCCAGGATGACATCTTTGACCTGGGCTTCATCCTCCAAAATGGAGTTGCGCAGGATACTGCTTTCCACCCGGCAGCATGCGCCCAGCGAAACATGCGGCCCGATGATGGAGTGGGTGATTTCGGCGCTGGGGTGGATAAACACCGGAGGAATAATCACCACACCCTGGCGCTCATCTGCTTGCGGCGTATTACTGCGCCCGTTATCCAACAGATAGCGGTTGGTTTCCAACAGCGCCTCGGGGGTGCCGGCATCCAGCCAGGTCTCAACTTTTTCGGTGCGCATTCGCAGGCCGCGCTCCAGCATGATGTTTACGGCATCCGCCAGAAAGAACTCGCCTTTGAGCTGCAGATCGCGGGCCATTTGGTCTTCAATTGCAGAGAGCAGGTCTTCGGCCCGCTTGAAATAATAGAAACCCACCACCGCCAGGTTATTGTGCATCTCCTGGGGTTTCTCTATCAGGCGTTCCACCATGTCGTCCTCGCCCAACACAGCCACGCCAAAGCGGCGAGGATCGGGCACAGGTTTCACCCAGACCACCGCTTCTGCGGGTTCATCCGCCAGGAAAGACAGGTCGGTTTCAATCAACGTATCAGCAAAAACCATCAGCATCGGGCCGTGCAGGTAATCCCGCGCCAGGTAGATGGCGTGCGACTGGCCGCGCGGGTCTTCCTGCACAACATAATGGGATCTCATCTCCGGATAGTTCTCGCGGATATGCGCTTCGATCTGCTCTCCCAGGTAGCCCACGATGTTGACCAGCTCAATATTGTGCTGGTCGGGTATGGTGGAAAAAGTACTCAGCACGTGATCCAGCACAGCTTTTCCGGCCACGCTGATCAATTGCTTGGGTTTGCTCCAGGTGTGCGGGCGCAGGCGAGTGCCCAACCCGGCCATGGGGATCACGATTTTCAAAGTTTCATCCATGCGGTCAGCTGTTCCTTGCAGATAAGATTGGTCAGAATTTAGATTTGATTGTAAAATGGTACCATACTACCAGAGTATTATACCCTGTCTGTCCCGGCATGCTTGCATTCAAGAATGCGCGCATTTCAGAATGCTGCATTCCAGAATGCCTGCACCCCCCTCCAGGAGGTCTTGAATGCACAAAACAACTGTTTTTAAACGTTGGTTAGTGTTGGGATTGGCATTTCTCCTGCTGTTACTGACCGGCATGCAGCCGGTCTCAAGCCTGGCGCAGGCATCGCCGGGGCCTGTGATCAGGCTGCAATATGCGCAATTCGACCCGCTCGTGGAAGAGCCCCAGATAGCCCGGGCAGAACTGAGCGAGGGCAGAGGCTGGCAGGCCAACCACCTATTTGCTGCAGTTTACCGGCCCGGTGCAGGAAGAATGGAAACGAAGCCTGGCCGAGGCCGGGGTGCGCCTGTACAGCTACATCCCCGAGCATGCTTTTATCGTCCAAATGGACAGCGCAGCCAGCGAGCAAATCCGCTCGCTGCCTTTTGTGCGCTGGGTGGGCCTGTTTCACCCGGCGTACCGCCTGGCAGGCAACCTGCGCACGCTGATGAGTGCCGGAAACACTGCCAGCATTGACGCTGTTGTAGAAACCCTGCCAGATGCCGACCCGAATCTGCTGGCCGGGCAGATTGCCGCGCTAAACGGCGGCGGTGAGCGAGCAGTCTACCAACGAACTGGCCGGTTTTTTGCGCGTCTCGCTGCCGGCCTCCCGGCTGGTTGAGCTGGCAGCCCTGGATGGGGTGATCTGGGTGGAAGCTGTCCCGCTGCGAAAGCTGTTCAACGATGAGGGCGGCGGGACGATCATGCGCGCCGACGACGTGCGCTGCCACCCTGGGGCTTTACGGCAGCGGCCAGATCGTGGCTGTGGCCGATACCGGGTTGGATACCGGAAATCTGGGCACCATCCACCCGGATGTCGCCGGGCGCATCCTGCAGGCCTATGCCCTGGGGCGCGCTGGCGATTGGAGCGATTACGTCGCCCATGGCACGCATGTGGTCGGGTCGGTGCTTGGCAATGGAACGGTATACGGCAGCTTGCCCGGAATACATCTCTACACCAACACTTACGCCGGCGTGGCTCCCGAGGCCAGCCTGGTGATCCAATCGATAGCAGATGCAATGGGCGGCCTGGGCGGCATCCCGCTCGACATCGGCACACTCTTCAACCAGGCTTATGGTGCCGGGGCGCGCCTGCACACCAACTCCTGGGGCGCTTCATCGGCAGGCGATTACAACAGCGACAGCCGCGCCGCCGACACCTTTATGTGGTCGCATAAAGATATGCTGGTACTGTTTGCCGCCGGGAACGAGGGTGAAGATTATGACTACAACGGCGTGATCGATCTGGATTCCATCGGCGCGCCCGGCACGGCCAAAAATGTGCTCACCGTAGGGGCCTCGGAGAACTACCGCCCCAGCATTGCCAACACCTGGGGAGCGTTCTATTATGGCCCCCCGATTGGAAACGACCTGCGCGCCAACAACCCCGGCGGGATGGCGGCTTTCTCCAGCCGGGGGCCCACCAATGATGGGCGTGTGAAGCCCGATGTCGTGGCGCCCGGCAGCTTCATTGCCTCCATGCGTTCCAGGAAATATGTGTTCAACGACAATCTGGAAAGCGCCACCGGCGGCTACACCAGCAACTATGTACTGGATGGCTACTCGGGCACCGCTGCCTGGCAGCTGCGCAGCGATGACGCCCACAGCCCCAGCCACTCCTGGCGGCAGGTAGCCAGCGGCTCCTACAGCAACCAGTCCATGACCTTCCTGCTCACCCCGCCCATGGATGCCCGCCCGACCGGCGGCTATTTCGATGTGCAGTTCTGGCACAAGTACAGCCTCAGCTCCGGGGAGCAGCTCGCCATCGGCATCTTCGACGCCAACAACCTGGATAACAACAGCCTGTACACACTGAGCTCCAGCACTTCCCTGAGCAGCTATGGGCTGCGCAACGTGACTCTATCATTGTATGATTTCTTCTCGGCGCCAAGCTCGGTACGGATTGGTTTTGCCATCCTGACGGATGGCGCCAGCAACAGCACCTGGTGGCTGGATGATATCCGCGTGGATGGCTCCGACTGGGGCACGCTGAGCAGTGTTGGGCTGGCCCAGCCGGGCGATGCGCTGGACGAGGCCTATCTGATGATGGGCGGCACCAGCATGGCCACCCCGCTCACCGCCGGGGCAGCCGCCCTGGCGCGTGAATGGCTGGTGGAAAACCGTAGTTTTTCCAACCCCAGCGCTGCCTTGACGAAAGCCGTGCTGATCAACGGGGCGGCCGATATGAGCCCCGGGCAGTACGGCACCGGCGCAACGCGTGAAATACCCTCCCTGCGGCCCAACAACGTTACGGGCTGGGGGCGTGTAGACCTGGTGGGCAGCCTGAACCCGCCGCTGCCGCGCCAGGTGTGGCTGCTGGATAACACCAGCGGCCTGGGCAGCAGCGGCGCCAGCCTGAGCTATACGGTTACGGTGGGTCTGCCGGGGCAGCAGGCGCCCAACGCTGAAGGGGCCGGCCTGCCCGGCGGGTTGGCTGTTCAACCGGCGGCAGCCTCGGGCTACAACCCGGCCGATACCAACCCGGCGCCGCACAGCGTGGAACTCAAAGTGGATAACTGGCAGGCAGCCAGCGGCGGCGCACAGACAACCCCCAATGCCACGGAGACCACCGTTTCACTGGCGCTGGATGATGGCAGCTTTGAAGGCGTGTATAACCTGGGCACCACGGCTTCCTACCAGTTCATCTGGCTGAACCGCTTCACGCCCGATGCGGCTGAATTTCCCTTCAACCTGGAGCAAATCTGGGTGATGTTCTATGATCCGCAAGGGGTGCTGCAAACCGGCAGCGCCATCGATTTGGCTGTTTACCAGGACAGCGATGGCGATCCAGCCAACGGGGCCAATCTGCTGGCAACCTACCACACCAGCGTCCAGGCTGCGAATGGTGTCACCTGGTCGGTGTACAACCTCACCCCGGCTCTGGAAATTTCCGGCCCGGGCGATGTGCTCATCGCGGCAATCAACCGCTACGTGAATGACGGCGTAACCCCGCTCAGCTACCCCGCTACCATGGATACCACCACCAGCCAGGGGCGCGCCTGGCGAGGCTGGTGGATCGATATCCCGCCCGACCCGCCCATCCTGCCGCCCGATCTGTTCTTCCAGGCCTTTGCATCGGATGCAGCCTTCACCGGAAGCTGGATGATCCGCGGCTACGGCAGCACTGGCAGCGCTCCACCCCCTGCAAACGAGCCGCTGCGCGTGACCCTGGCCTGGACGGATTATCCCGGCGCCCAGAGCGCGGCCCGCACTCTGGTCAACGACCTGGATCTGGAGGTGCTGGCGCCGGATGGCACCACGCGCTACTATGGCAACGCCGGGCTGTATGGAAGCGGGAACCCATGCCTGCGCAGCAGCACCCGGGATAACTGCAACAATGTGGAAGGGGTGGTCATCCCTGCGGCGCTGCCCGGCGTCTACACCATAACCGTGAGGGCCTATGAAATTGCCATCGGCCCGCAGCCCTTTGCTCTGGCTGCCAGCGGGGATAACCTGCTGCGGACGCTCACCGGCCCGTTGAAAAGCATCTACCTGCCGGTGCTGGTTCATTAAATAAACTTCCCATCAAAAAAAGCCTGTGCAGTTTGCGACGCACAGGCTTTTTTTGATGGGTCATCCAGCTTCCAGCTCGCCGATCACCTTTTCCATCAAGGCCACCGCACCTCCCAGCGTGCCCGGGTCCATGGCAAACCTGGCGCCGGCTGCGGCAAACAGCTCCGGCAAGGAGGCGGTGCCGCCCAGGGCCAGCGCCCGGCGGTAAGCGGCCACCGCCGCGGCCTGGTCGGCCAGGGCGTTGCGCCACACCTGCACCGCCCCAAGCTGCGCCAGGCCATACTCGACATAATAGAACGGATCGGTGTGGATGTGCAGCTTGCGCTGCCAGCCGGTCTTCATTTCTTCCTCTAGGCCGCTCCAATCCACGCCCGGCATAAAGCGCTCCCACAGCTCGGCCCAGCCGGCGTCGCAGTTCGCCGGGTTGGCTGGCAGCCTGCGGATTTTCGTACACCCAATGCTGGAAGGCATCCACCACCGCCATGTAAGGCCAGAAGAGCAGGCTGCGCTCCAGGTGTTCGATGCGGGCGCGGGCAGCTTCCTGGGCTGTATAAAAACCGCCATCGCTGGCCCGCAAGATAGGGCGAAGCCAGCAGCTCCATACCCATCGAGGCCACTTCGGCAAACTCCATGGGCACCTGCAGCTGCTGATTGTAGGGCAGGTGGAAACTTTCAAATACGTGGAAGGCATGCCCGCCTTCGTGCAGCAGGGTCTGCACATCATCGTGCACGCCCACCGAATTGGCAAAGATAAACGGCCGCCGGGCAACCGGGAAATCGGTGCAGTAACCGCCGGGGGCTTTGCCTTTGCGGTTATCCAGGTCCAGCAGGCCTTCAGTGCGCATGATGTCAAAATAGCTCACCCAGCTGCGGGTCCACCTGCTGGAAAATCGCAGCCGTTTTCGCCTCCAGCTCAGCGATGGTGTGCGTACGGTTTCAAGGGCGGCTCGGCCGAGCGGGTCCACTTCCAGTCCCAGGGGCGCAGGCTCTCGACGCCCAGGCGCCGGCGGCGTTTTTCGTAAATGCGCCGGGCGGCCGGCACCACCACCTGCTCGATCGCCTGGTGAAAGCGGCGGCAGTCTTCCGGGGTGTAATCGAAGCGCAGCAGCTGCTGCCAGCGGTAGGCGCGGTAATCGGGCTTGCCGGCGTTGGCAGCAATCTTGCAGCGCAGATCCAGGAGTTTGACCCACAGCTCGTTGATCGCCTCCGGTCGGCCAGCTGGCGCTCGGCAGCCAGGCGCCAGGCGCTCTCGCGGCGCCGCGGTCGGCGTCCATGATAGAACGGGCTGCAGTCTGGGCAATGGTGAGCTTCCTGCCCTTCCCAGACGACGGTCTGGGCGCCGATGATGCTTGTCATATTCTCGTGCCCAGCTTCAAGTCTTCGCTCAGCAGAGGCAGGTTGGCCTCGCGGAACAGGGCCGCTTCGAGCGCGCATGTTGCGCAGCGGGATCTCAAATCCGGCCGGCTCCAGACCGCTGGCGAGCAGTTTTTCTTTAAGCTGCTGCTCGGCGGCCTGGGCGGCGGGGAAGATCTCGTCCAGAAAGGTGTCATAGCGCTGTTTGGCATCTGATCGGTGGTATCGACGGTGATGGCCACGTACAGGCGCTGGTAGGTTTCGTAGACCAGCAGCCCGAGCTGCGACCAATCCGCCAGCCAGGTTTCCAGACCTGGCAGCAGTTGAGTTGTGCGGGCGGCCAGTTCCTCATAATAGGGCTCCATCTGAGCCCACGGCCAGTGCATAAATTCATTGTGCGGAAGTTGGAAGCGAAGACATACATCCACTTTCTCTTTTGATCGGTTTTGAAAATCAGGCCAGAAATTCCGGTTTTCGCAGATGCCAGTCGGTCAGATGACTGGTAGGCATGGGCAGCCTGGAGCAGGCGGTCTTCGCTGAAGTGCGGCCCCATCAACTGCATCCCAACCGGCAGGCCCTGCTGCGTCGAAGCCCGCCGGGAAGGCCAGCCCCGGCACGCCCGCCAGGTTGGCGGGCAGCGTAAAGACGTCCTCCAGGTACATGGCGAGCGGGTCGTCGCCGTGACCGCCGATGCGGAAGGCCGTGGTCGGGGCCACCGGCGCGGCAATGACATCCACATCCTCGAAGGCCTGCTCGAAATCGCGCTTGATCAGCGTGCGCACCTTCTGCGCCTGGCCGTAATAGGCGTCGTAATAGCCAGCCGAAAGCGCGTACGTGCCCAGCATAATGCGCCGCTTGACCTCCGGCCCGAACCTGGCCCCACGGGTGCGGCGGAAAACGTCCCACATGGCCTCGGCAGACAGGCGCGGCCCGTAGCGGATGCCATCGAAGCGCGCCAGGTTGGCGGAAGCCTCGGCCGGGGCGATCAGATAATAGACCGGCAGGGCATACTCGGTGTGCGGCAGGCTGATTTCGACCGACCTGAGCGCCCGTGGGCTTTCAGCACGGCAACCAGCTCGCCGGACGGCGCTTTCCACCTCCGGCTGGATGCCCGCCCGCCAGGAAATATTCCTGGGCACGCCCATACGCAGCCCGTGCAGGGCGGTGGGTCCGGCAGCTCTGCAGGTCTATGGCTGGCACAGGCAGGTCCAGGGTGGTGGCATCCTGCGGGTCGTGCCCGGCGATGGCGCTGAAAAGCAGGGCAGTATCGGCTGCGCTGCGTCCGAAGGCGCCCACGACATCCAGCGAGGAGCCATAAGCCACCAGCCCGTAGCGCGAAACTCGCCCGTAGGTGGGCTTGAGCCCGGTTACCCCGCAAAAGGAGGCCGGCTGGCGCACACTGCCGCCGGTATCAGTGCCCAGGGCCGCCGGCGCCATACGGGCTGCCACTGCGGCGGCGCTGCCGCCGCTGGAACCGCCCGGCACGCGCTCCAGTTCCAGGGGTTGTGGGTCACCCCATAGGCCGAATTTTCGGTGGAAGAGCCCATGGCAAATTCATCCGTGTTGGTCTTGCCCAGCACCACTGCCCCGGCGGCCGCAGGCGGCGACGGCTGTGGCGTCAAAGGGAGGGATGAAATTTTCCAGGATGCGCGAACCGCAGGTACAGCGCACGCCTGCCACGCAGAGCACATCTTTCACCGCCAGGGGCACCCCCAGCAGAACGGGAGGCGGCAAGTCCTGATCGCTTGCGCCACTCAAAAAGGCCCCGGTCTGCCTCAGCCGCCTGTTGCAGGGCTGCCTCCGGGGTGAGGGTGATGAAGGCGTGCAGCGATGGCTCCAGGGCTGCGATGCGCTCCAGGTAGAGGCGGGTGAGCTCAAGGCTGGAAAACTCGGCCTGGCGCAGCCCCTGTGTGATTTCGTTAAGGGTCAGGTCGGTCAATTCAGGCATAGCACCCACCAGGCGAAGGCGATGGGCGCACCCCTTCCGGGCCTTCACTCCAGCACCGGGGGAACGCGGAACTGCCCGGCTTCTACCTGGGGCGCATTCGCCAGCAGTTCCTGCCGGCTCAGCCCGGGTTGAGGTTCGTCGGCCCGCAGCACGCTGCGCGGCGGAGAACGCTGGAGGTCGGCGGAATATCGGTCGGTATCCAGGCCCTTTAAGCTGCTCAAAATAATCCAAAATAGCGGAAAGCTGCTGGCGGTAGAGCGCCTTTTCATCATCGCTGAGCTCCAGGCGCGCCAGGCTGGCAATGTGTTCGACTTGTTCCAGGGTGAGGGTCATGGCGAGAATTATATCAAACATTTTACCAGCCGGCGGCATACCAGCGCAGGTACTGTTCCACATGAGCGCTCCAGTAGGCCTCTTCGTGATAACCCGGGAAGAGATGCCACTCATGCGGAATGCCCTTTTCGGCCAGCACACCTTCAAACCAGCGTGCCGATTTCAGGATGGACGGCCGGTCTTTTTCACCGATATCCAGGTAGATGCGCGGCAGCGCCTCTGGCGGGATGTCATCCAGCCAGCCGCGCACCTGCGGCAGTATCTGACCAGAACACCGGCAGGCTGTGCCCACCGATGGCGCCGAATAACTCCCAATGACTGAGACCCAGATGCACCGCCCAACCGGCGCCGCGCGAAAGCCCGCCGACAGCCCGGTAAGACCGCTCAGACAGGCTGCGGTAATTCCGATCGATGAGCGGGATCAACTTTTCGACTACAACTTCCCCAAAGGGGTCGTTCTCCGGCTGCTCCCACAGGCGGTCGCGCGGCATGACAATCAGAAAAGGGGGCAACATCGCCAGATCCAATCAGGCGGCTGGCGGTTTCATCGGCCCCCAGGCGGTCCCACTGGTCGTTGTTGTAGTTCTGCCCGTGGATCAGGTACAACACCGGGTAGCGGCGTTCAGGCTGTTGATCGTAGCAGGGAGGCAGGTAGACGCTGTATTCCATCGGCAGGCGCAACCGCCCATCCGGCAGGCTGAATTGCTCCAGCCTGCCGGGCTGCGACCAACAGGCCAGGACGGTGGGTGAAGCGGTTGGAGATGGCGAGATCGTTGCTGAGGCGGTGGGCTGCGGTTTTTCCACAGCCGGAGGAGAGGCGCTTGTGACCGTTGGTGATGCTGCCGGGGCCGGCGATGCAGCTGCCGGCTTGATGAGCGCCACAGTGGGGGCGGGGCCGCCAGCCTGGGACGACACCTGACAGGCTGCCAGGCCGGTTGCCAGGCAGGCAATCAGGATGATCAGCATAATTCCTACAGGCCGCCGCACGCACACAGTTTATCAGATGGGCGGGCGTCCGTCCAGCAGGCAGAATACCGGCGCACAACGGGCAGCCGGCGCGCCAAACCAGCATACCTCTTCTTTAGCGATTTCCTGGTTGAGAGGCTGCCGGGTTTTCAGCGTATGAGAATTGTCAGCGCGGTTCGATGGTGAATTTTATGGCAGTGCGGACCTTCTCGTCAATTTCGACATCCACAAATTCTGGAATACACACAATGGTGTAACCGTCTTCAGCAAGATAGCTCCTTGCCAGCGCCATCGCTTTGACAGCTTGATTGATTGCACTGGCGCCAATCGCCTGTACTTCGACGCGCTTATTCTCGCGAAAAACGCCAGCGATGGCCCCCGCCACAGCAGAAGTTCGTGATCTGCCAGATACTTTGATGATGTCCACGTGACTTCCTCCCCTACACAATCGTGTTGGCCGGGTTGGCGGCGCTTCAGGGTGACGACAACTGCAATTCCATTGTACAAGATTTTTAACCAGTTGCAAGCGCGCTTCGATCAAATCTTGGTGAAACTCAAATTTTGTTGTAAACTAATTGTGGTAAATAATAGAAATCAAGGAGGTTTGTATGGATGCACCAAGTTTCAAAGATTTGGACGTGCCGCCGCGGATTTTGCTCGGGCCTGGTCCCAGCACCGCCGCGCCACGGGTCTTGCGCGCCCTTTCCACGCCATTACTGGGCCACCTCGATCCGCAATTTCTCAAGATCATGAGCGAAGTGCAGCAGCTCCTGCGCTACGTCTTCCAGACCCAAAATGAGCTCACCCTGCCGGTATCCGGCACGGGCAGCGCCGGTATGGAAGCCTCTTTGTGCAACTTCATCGAGCCGGGGGATCGTGTTCTGGTGTGCGTGATGGGATATTTTGGTGAGCGGCTGGTGGATATGGCCGGGCGTTACGGCGCCCAGGTAGAACGGCTGGACCGGCCGTGGGGGCAGGTCTTCGACCCGGATGAGATTGAGAGCGCCCTGCGGGGTAAAAGCTATAAGCTGGTGGCGCTGGTGCATGCCGAAACTTCCACCGGGGCGCTCCAGCCAGGGATTGCCCAGATTGCGGCAGCCGCCCACCGCAGCGGCGCCCTGCTGGTGCTGGATACGGTCACATCATTGGGCGGCTTGCCCGTGGAGATTGACGCCTGGGATGTGGATATTTCATACAGCGGGTCGCAAAAGAACCTCTCGGCCCCGCCCGGGCTGGCGCCCATCACCATCTCGCCCCGGGCACGCGAGGTGCTGCGCAGCCGCAAGACGCCGGTGGCGAACTGGTATCTGGATCTGAGCATGCTGGATAAATACTGGGGCAATGAGCGCACCTACCACCACACGGCGCCCATCAGCATGAATTATGCCCTCCGCGAGGCGCTGCGCATGGCAGCCGAGGAAGGCCTGGAGGCGCGCTTTGCCCGTCACAGCGCCAATGCCAGTTTGCTGTGGAAAGGGCTGGAAGACCTGGATCTACCGCCCCTGGTGGCGCTGGCAAACCGGCTGCCCACCCTGACCACGCCGCAAATCCCGCCCTCGGTGGACGATGCCGGCGTACGGCGGCGTTTGCTGGATACTTACAATATCGAAATTGCGGGCGGTTTTGGCCCCTTGAAAGGCAAAGTCTGGCGCATCGGGTTAATGGGTTACAGCAGCCGGGCCGAGAACGTGCTGCTGCTGCTGGCCGCTCTGCGCGAGATTCTGCAGGGCTGATTCCTGCCCTTGCCCTGCTCTCAGGTCTGTGGCACAATACCAGTATGTCACGCTGGATCTGTTTCGTCCTGGCACTTATTGTCGGCGCGGCGGGGGGTTTGTTGTATGGCTGGCAGATCAACCCCGTGAAATATGTGGATACCACGCCTGATTCGCTGCGGGTGGACTACCGCAGTGATTACGTCTTAATGACAGCAGAAGCCTATCACATTGATAAAGACCTGGCGGTGGCAGCTCGGCGCCTGGCGATGTTGGGCAGCGCTCAGCCAGCCGATATCGCCCTGGAGGCCGTGCTGTTTGCCGAAGCCCAGGGCTGGATGGACGCCGACCTGGCCCTGATGCGCGAGCTTTACATGGCCTTGCAAACCTGGAACCCGGCCCTGGAGAGCCCCGCGCCATGAATGAAGGCCGCGGCCCGTGGTACCTGCTCACCGGGTTAATCCTGGGCGCGGCCCTGGGTGTGCTCTACGCCTGGATGGTGCAGCCGGTGCAGTACACCAATACCAAACCTGCCTCGCTGCGAGCAGATTTCAAAGACCAGTACCGCACCCTGATTGCGGCTGCCTATATGGCTAACGGCGACCTGGTGCGGGCAAAGGCTCGCCTGGAGCTGCTGAAAGACGTCGACGTGTACCGCGTCCTGGCCGAGCAGGCCCAGCGCACCCTGGCTGGCGGCAAATCGCTGCAAGAGGCGCGCGCCCTGGGTCTGCTGGCAGTCGCCCTGGGTCAGGCGCCCGCCACCGCACCACCCGTCACAGCCGCACCCAATCTAACCCAAACCGTGTTGCCTTCCCCTACGGCGAGCATCACCCCGACCCTGACGCTGACATCGACTCAAAGCACCCCCGGCCCGGGCGCACTCACCGCCTCCCCCGCTGCCACCGGGATAGCCGCCAGCACGCCTGGCGGCACCCCCCGCCCCAGCGCCACTGCAACCAGGACGCCCACACGGCTGCCATCGCTCACGCCCACCCCCACACCGGGCGCGCTTTTTGTGCTGAAGAGCCAGGATCTTGTTTGTGATGCCAGCCAACCCGGCCCTATGATCCAGATCCTGGCTTACGACGCCGCCGGGCAAGGGGTGCCCGGGGTGGAAGTTGTTGTCAGTTGGAGTGCTGGCGAAAACCACTTCTTCACCGGTCTTCAACCTGAGCTGGGGCTTGGCTACACCGATTTTGAGATGGCTCCAGGCGTAACCTACACGCTGCGGCTGGCGGAAGGCGGCCAACCCATCTCCGGGCTGGCGCCGGCCGAATGCCAGACAGACGCGGGGACCCGCCAGTGGGGCATCTGGAAGGTGGTCTTTGAACAACCATGAGTATAAAAATTGTAACGGACAGCACCTGTGACCTGCCCCAGAGCGTGATCGAGGCGCTGGGGATCACGGTTATCCCACTGTATATCAACATCGGACAACAGGGCTTTCTGGATGGCGTTGAGCTGACGCGTGAGGAATTCTATACCCGGCTGCCCGCTTACAGACCGCATCCGACCACCGGCACGCCCGGCCCGGAGGCCTTCCAGAAAGCCTATGAGCGCCTGGCAGATGAAGGCGCCAGCCAGATTCTTATCGATCCACATCGCCATCAAGCTCAGCGCAACCGTGGATGTGGCCCGGGTGGGAGCCGGTATGGTTTCCAGAATCCCGGTCACGGTCTTCGATTCACGCCAGCTCAGCCTGGGCACCGGCTTCCTGGTGCAAACTGCAGCGCAAGCCGCTCTGGAGGGCCGGAGCATGACCGAAATCCTGGCGTTGCTGGAAGATCAGATCCCACGCACCCACGTGGCCGCCGCCCTGGATACACTGGAATATATGCGCCGCAGCGGGCGGCTGAACAACATCATGGCCGGGCTGGGCAGCCTTTTGCAGCTCAAGCCGCTGCTCAAGATGTACGACGGCGAACCCACCTCCGAGCAGGTACGCACACGCGCCCGCGGCCCTGCGCCGCCTGCTGCAGCTGATTGAAGAAAAGGCGCCGCTGGAGCGGGTGGGGTTGGTGCACACCCATGCCAGCTCGGATGTGGAGGCTTTCAGGCAAAAGATTCAGCCGCTCCTGCCGCCGGGGGATATGTTTGTAATGGAAATCACGCCTGTCATCGGGTCGCACATTGGCCCGGGCGTGGTGGGTTTTGTGTGTGTCACCGCCCCTGAGTAAAAACGCGCCGACCAGCCAAACCAGCCTTAACCAACCGGCAGCAGATCGGCAGGTCCAACTTCGTCAAAGGACGTGTGCCCGCTGAGGGCCAGGGTCACATCCAGATCGGCCATCAGGTTGAGCAAAGCCTCCCGCACGCCCGCCTCGCCCGCCACTGCCAGGGCGTACACGTACGGCCGCCCGAAGAGCACCGCTCTGGCCCCCAGGGCGATGGCCTTGAAGGCATCCGTCCCGCGGCCGGATGCCGCTGTCGAACAGCACCGGAATGCGCCCCTGGACAACATCCACCACTGCCGGCAGAACCTGAATGGCTGCCGGGATGCTGTCTAACTGCCGCCCGCCGTGGTTGGAGACCACCAGCGCGTCCATACCGTGCTCCACGGCTAAACGGGCATCTTCTGGGTGCATCACCCCTTTGACAATCAACGGCAGGCGGGTTTGCTCGCGCAGCCAGGCCAGGTCATTCCAGGTCAGGGCGTTGTTGGCAAACACGCGGTTAAAGTGCTTCCCCGCAGCCTGAGGGTCCTGCTCGGGTGGAAGCGCCAGGGCGGCGCGGAAGACCGGATCGCTGTAATAATTGGCGTTGCCCAGTCCCTGCCTGGATGGCATGAAGCGGTTCTGCAGGTCGCGCTCGCGCCAGCCCAACACGAAGGCATCCAGGGTAACGACAATCGCCGTGTATCCGGCACTGCTCGGCACGCCGGATCAGGCTCTTCGGTCAGCTCTGAATTTGTGCTCCAGTACAACTGGAACCAGCGTGGAGCATCGCCCATCACCGCCGCCACATCTTCGATCGAGCGGGAAGCCACGCAGCTCAGGATAAATGGCAGCCCCAGACCCGCTGCGGCCCGGGCGGATGCTACTTCCGCTTCGGGATGAGCCAGCTCCTGCGCCGCCACCGGGGCCAGCAGCAGCGGGGCGGGCAAATCCATCCCCAGCAGGCGAATACCCAGGCTGCGCCGGGATACATCCCTGAGAATGCGCGGCACGATCTGCCAGCGGCTGAAAGCGGTCCGGTTCAGGCGCAGGGTCTCCTCTGCGCCACACCCACCCGCCATGTAGTCATAGCCTTCGGGCGTCATCACCTGGCGCGCCAGGGCTTCCACCGCCTCCGGGGCAATTGGAATGGCGAGCTGGCCCTGTTCACCGCTCAGGAAGATGGCCCGCTGCCGCTCGGCGCCGAACTCTCGGAATGTCTTACCTGCTTCCATGGAACTACCCTCCCTCATGCCGAAGCGCCCGAATAATTGCGCAGTCCGGTGCGCCACACCCGGCGCGAGACGAACAGCAAAACCAGCGTCAGGGCCAGCGCCCCACCCAGAGAATAAGGATTGAGCCGTCCGGTGAGCGCTTCAGATGGCAGCGTGACGGCAAACGCCACCGGCACCAGAAACGTGAGACTGGTGCGCAGCCAACCCGGATAAATGCCCACCGGCCAGCGCCCGGCCTGGTACACGCCCTGAAAAAGCTCCACGATCTGATCCATGCGCACCACCCAGAAAGCGCCGGTGGTGATCATCAGCCAGAAGCAGTAGATCATCGTTGCCCCCAGCAGCAAGGCGGCGATAAAGCTCAAGGTTTGAAGCACCCCAAACCCGGCCTGTATCTGCAGAACTGCGTAACCCAACACCAGCGCCCCCATGATGATATCCACACTTTGCCAGATGCGCACCTCACGCACGCTGATGATGACCTGGGCGTCGGCGGGTTTGGTCAGGGCATAATCCAGCGTACCCGCCTGGATATCGCCCATCAAGCGCTCCATATTGGGTTGGATGGTGGTTTTGATGACCCCGCCCATCAGAATGTGCACACCCATCACCGCCAAAAGCTCCGGGCGAGACCAGCCCCCCAGGTCGGTTGTGTGGCTGAAGACCAGCGCCAGCCCCACCAGCCCGGTAGCCAGCGCCAGCAGCGATTGGAACAACTGAACAAAAAAATTAACCGCGGTACTGCAGCTCGTTCATCGCCCCGATGCGGAAATAACTCCACGCCAGTTTTAGATAGGTCACCGCCGCCTCCCTTATGCACCCACTGCCGAGTAGCGCCGCAGGGCTGCCCGCCACACCACGGCAGACGCCGCCCCGACCAGCCCGATCCAAAACACCTGCGCTCCCAGGCCGTAGAGCGCTTCTCCCGGGGTCAACCGCCCTAGGGCCAGCTCGATGGGGAAGCCGAAGGCCCACTTGAACGGCATCGCCCCGGCCAACTGCTGCGCCCAGCCCGGCATCAAGGCCAGCGGCACCAGCCTGCCGGAGAACAGCAGTTCCACAGTAAAGTACAGCTCAAAGAAGGCGCTCACGCGTGTGGTCCAGAAGGTGACCATCCCCAGCAGCCACAGCAGCACAAAGCGCACCAGGAAGCCCCCCCACAGTGCAGCCACAAACGCCGCCAAAGACCAGGGCATCGGGTGGAACTCTGGCTTGAATACCCACGAAAGCGCCAGCGCAATCGGCAGCCACATGACAATCACCACAAACTTCCAGCCGGAGAAATAAGCCAGTTGGAAATGGAAAGGGTGCAGCGGGCGCAGCAGATCGATGGATAAGTCGCCGCGCTGGATCATTTGCTCCCAGGCATAGGGCGTCAGGGCGATATTCATATTGCGAACCAGGGTCCACACAATGTAATACGCAGCAAACTGCCCGGCGGTATAACCCGCCACTATGCCTCCCTGGGCCTCGGCGATGGTGGACCATACCACCAGGTAGATCACCGGCTCGGCGATCATGCCGATCATATAAAAATAATTTGCCACCCGGTATTGAAACTGCACCACGACGGCGGTCTTCATCTGGGTGAGATAGACATCCAGCATGGCTCTCATGACCGGCTCTCCGCGACCACCGGCTGGGCAAAGACACTTTCGATCACATCCTCAACGGGTGGATCCTCCACCGTCAGGTCAGATACGGTCAGTTCGGTCAGCAAGCGCGCCGTCAGGCGAGAAGCTTCGGCTTTGGGCACCCGCAGGGTCACCCGGTCGCCATCCACAGCAAATACATCACCGTAGGCGCTCATGTCAATGCTCGCATCCGGCAGGGTGACGATGATCTTTTTCATGGAAGAGAAGCGCTCCACCAGGGCGCTCAAATCGCCATCGAAGAGCAGCCGCCCGTGGTGGATGACGATCACCCGTTTGCACAGCGCCTCCACGTCGGCCATGTAATGGCTGGTCAACAGCACGGTGGCGCCATAGCGGCGGTTGTATTCGGCGATGAAACTGCGAATGCGCCGCTGCATGGTCACATCCAGGCCAATGGTCGGCTCATCCAGAAAGAGCACTTTTGGGCGGTGCAGCAGTGCGGCGGTGATCTCCATTTTCATGCGCTCGCCCAGCGAAAGGTTGCGCACCGGCTTGTGCACCAGGTCTTTCAGCTCCATCAGCTCCACCAACTCATCCCGCGTGCGGCGAAATTCATCCGTAGGGATGCGGTATATGGCCCGATTGAGCTCGAACGAATCCATGGCGGGGATATCCCACACCAGCTGGTTGCGCTGCCCCATCACCAGCGTAATCTGGCGCAGAAATTGCTTATCCCGGTTGGAAGGCGTAAAACCCAGCACGCTGGCCTGGCCTGCCGTGGGGTAGAGCAAGCCCGAGAGCATCTTGAGCGTGGTGGTTTTTCCGGCCCCGTTAGGCCCCAGAAAACCAACCACCTCGCCGGGAGCCACATCGAAGGAAATTTCATCCACGGCCTTCACCGCCCGCGTGCGCCGGCGGAAAAAGCTGCCCAGGGCAGCTTTCAACCCGGCCTCACGCTCAGGGACGGTGTAGGTCTTTCCCAGGTTTTCCAGATGAATAACCGATCCACTCATAAGAAGGCCTGTTTCCTTTTCAATCACACCAATATTTATTTACCAGCAGTTCTGTCCTGGCTTAGCCGCCAATCCAGGGCGGTGTAACGGTGAGCCACTTTATCGTTGTGCACGGCAATGCTGATGGCGCGCCGGCTGCCCACCAGCACGCACAACTTTTTGGCGCGTGTCGACCGCGGTATAGAGCAGGTTGCGCTGCAGCATCATATAGTGCGATGTGACCAGGGGCAGCACCACCGCAGGGAACTCAGAGCCCTGCGCCTTGTGCACCGAGACGGCGTAAGCCAGCACCAGCTGGTCAGCTTCGCTCCAATCATAATCCACCCGGCGGCCTTCGTAATTCACCGTCATGCTCTGCTCCACGGGGTCAAACCCCGCCACAAAACCGATGTCACCGTTGAACACATCTTTATCGTAGTTGTTCTGGGTCTGCATCACCTTATCGCCCTGACGGAAGGTTTGCGAGAAAAGCTTTCTTTCTGGCCTGGCTGCCCCGGGCGGGTTGAGCGCCTGCTGCAGGCGTTCGTTGAGGGCGTGCACGCCAGCCGGCCCGCGGTACATGGGCGCCAGCACCTGCACCTGCTGCTGAGGGTCCAGGCCGAATTTATCGGGGATGCGCTTGCAGACCACTTCCTCCACCCAGGCGGCAGCCTCATCCGGCGTTTCGGCAGGGAAGAGGAAAAAATCGCCCCCTTCGCCGGCGGCGGGGAAAACCGGCATCTGCCCCTGGTTGATGCGGTGAGCGTTGGTGATGATGGCCGATCCGGCTGCCTGGCGGAAGATGACCCCCAGGCGCGCCACCGGGGCCACGCCGCTGGCGATCACATCGCGCAGCACATCCCCGGCGCCCACGGAGGGCAGCTGGTCCACATCGCCCACCAGCAGCAGGTGCGTGCCCGGGCGCAGCGCCTTGAGCAGGTTGTTGGCCAGCACCAGGTCGAGCATGGAGGCCTCATCCACCACCAGCAGATCCACCGGCAGCGGATTTTCGGCTGTTGTGTTTGAAGCCCTCCCCGGGTGAGAAGCCCAGCAGGCGGTGGATGGTGCTGGCGGGCCGCCCGCTGGCTTCGGAGAGGCGCTTGGCGGCCCGCCCGGTGGGCGAAGCCAGGGCGTAGGGGCGCCGTCCGGCTTCCAGGGCGGCGATCAGGGTGCGAATGCAGGTGGTCTTACCGGTGCCGGGCCCGCCGGTGAGCACGCTCAGCGGGCGCCTCAGGGCGGCCTCAACGGCGCCAGCGCTGCTCCTGCGAAAGCTGCAAACCGCCTGCATCGCCAGGCAGCGCCGGCACGATCACATCTCCAAGCCGCGGGCGCGCCCCCGCCAGGCTGCGCAGCCGCTCGGCTGCGCCGGTCTCGGAGAAATACAACGGGGTCAGGTACACCGCCGGCTGCCCGTAAGGCGCAGCGGGCTCGCCCACCCGGGCGGCCTGTTGCGAGGCGGATGCCCCAGCTGCGTAAGGCACAGTCTCCTCGCGCACACGCTCATCCCGTTTCAGGCGTTCCAGGGCGGGCGGCAGCAGCTCAGGCGGCACAGCCAGCAGCTCGCCGGCGCGCTCTGCCAGGAGCTCACGCGGGGCATAGACATGCCCATCATTGGTCATCTCGTTCAACACGAACACAACACCGGCCTCGATACGGGAGGGGTGATCGGCGGGCAAACCCAGCGCCTGGGCGATCCGGTCGGCGGTCTTGAAGCCCACGCCGTATATATCGCGTGCCAGGCGGTAGGGGTCTTGCTGCACCACCTGCAGAGCCTGGTCGCCGTACTGCTTGTAAATTTTTACAGCCAGGTTGGTGCTCACACCGTGACCGTGCAGAAAGAGCATGATCTGCTTGACCTGTTTTTGCTCTTCCCAGGCCCGGGCGATCAACACGCAGCGCTTGGGGCCGATATCGGGCACTTCCTGCAGGCGCGCCGGCTGCTCTTCGATCACATCCAGCGTGTCCGCGCCAAACAGATCGACAATCCGCTCTGCCAGGCGTGGGCCAATGCCCTTGATCAACCCGGAACCCAGATAGCGGCGCATGCCTGCCGCCGTGGCAGGCAGGGTTTGCTCGCAAAACTCCACCTGGAATTGTTGGCCGTGTTTGGGGTGGTTGGACCAGGCGCCTTTCAGACGCACGTACTCGCCGGTGGAAAGCTCGGGCAGGTTGCCCACCACGGTTGCCAGTCCATCCCGGCTCAAACCGGTCAGGCCGCGCGGGCTGTCCGGGCGCAGGCGCAGTACGCTGTATCCGTTTTCGGGGTTGTAATAGGTGATGCGCTCAACCGAACCACTGAGTGTATCCACGCTTAAGGCATGGGGTTGCTTGCCGCCCAATCATTGCCGAGGATTACCACCACATCCACCTGGCTGGTGGGATCGTAGCGACTGTAGATCTGGTTGGCCTGGATCTTCATCAGATCCACCAGGTATTTGACGGTGTAAATCTTGCCGGTGTAATCGTAGATCGTAGTGACGGCGTAGACCTGGTCGGCGTTGGCGGTGCTGGCTACCGGAATACCCTGCGCCTGCAGGTATTCGGTGGTCTGTGCGGCTAATCCGGCGGCGACCGTACCGTTCATCACAGTGATCTTCGCCCCTTCAGCCTTGACGAGATCCACTGGGGCCATGCTGGCGGCTGCCGGGCTGAGAAACTGCTGGTCAAAAAAGACATCATCCCGCAGCAGGCGGATCTTATCGGTGATCGGTTTGAGCACATCGTCGCCCTGTGGAGATTTCACCAGCAGCACCTGCTCCGGCGGGCCGATGGCTCCCTGCTTGATGTTCTCATCGGGGATCTGCTGCGCCAGCCAGGCCAGCCGGATGGCCTGCTCAAGGGTCAGGTTGGTGCGCACGCCGGCAGCCAGCTCCTGGTAGAGCACCGGCGCCTTGGAGATCAGGGTGGGCAGCATTTCGGCGCTCATAATGCGGTTGCGGATCCCCATAATCACCTGCTGGGTGCGTTGAGCGCGGTCAAAATCGCCGCCCTCGGTCTTGCGCTGGCGGGCGTAGGCCAGCGCCAGGTCGCCGGGCAGGGTCTGCCTGCCGGGCTTGAGGGTTTTGGTGTTGTTATCGCCCAGCGGGTCGACCACGATCTTTTCCTGGATATCCACCTTGACGCCGCCGATCTCATCGATAAAGCGCACAAAGGCGTTGAAATCAATCTGAGCGTAATAATCGATGGGCACGCCCAAAAGCCCCTCGACGGTTGCCATCGCCAGGCCCGGGCCGCCGCCATCGGGATACTTGTACGCCTCTCCCAGGGAATAGGCGGTGTTGATCCGTCCGTATTCAAAACCGGGGATGTTGACCCACAGATCGCGCGGGATGGAAAGCATCCCCGCGGTGCGGGCCATCGGATCGAGGGTGAGCAGCATCATGGTATCGGTGCGCGGGGCGCCCTCGCCTGCCGACCAGTCCCGGTAATCGAGACCCATCGCCAGGACCGTCACGCGCGCTGCGCCGTCCCACACTTCGGGGGCGGGGCCGCTGGCCTGCTGCAACGGGGTCTGGATATCCGTAACTATTCCGGATGCATCTGGGGTGGAGGCGGCGGCCTGGATGGAAATGCCGGGCAGCGAGGTGAGCTCCCAGGAGGTGACAAAATCGCGCACAGCGATAAAAGTCAGGATTGCGGTAATGACGGCGGCGATAAAAAACGCGACCACCAGGGCCACGGTCAACCGGTTAATGGTGGCCGAACGGTTGTTTGGAGAGGTTGTGTCAGAGTTCATTCTGGTATTATAGCCTTTATAGCCTTCAGCGGGCGCGATTATAATGGCCTACAGCGGGTCTGGCAAGGCATTTGGCACTTAGAAAAGCCCCCTGAACGTCTGGTTGAGGATATCCTTCCTTGCTGCAATATGAAATACACACCTGCCACCCCCGTGAGCACGTTATAATAAACCCCACCACCGTCCCAAAAACGAACTCCCGACCTGCCACCTACTGATCCTAACGCCTCTGGCAAGGCATTCACACTTCTTATAGGATGGCTTTCTCAAGAACGAAAGTGTCGCTAAAGAAGGATGTGTGGGTAGATAGAGTTGAGAGGGTTGTGTTTGGATAAGAAATAGAGTATGATAAGATAAGGGAAAAGGAGATTTGTGTAGGTTGGAAAAGTTGCAGCAATGATTGTGTAAAAAATGAAAGAAGAACAGTTAAGGAAGAGAGTGGTATAGCTAAGAGGGTTTGATTATAAGGAGAGAAGGATAAGAAGACAGAAAATTTTGTAGGTATAGATGTATAAAGGAAAGCTGGAGGTAGCTATATACGGTGAAGAAACAATATATTATGAGAATACAAGAGAGGGTGAGGCAGAATTGGTGGACTGTTGAAGAGATTGAACGAAACGCTGATAGTGCTGGAAGAGAGTGGAGGTTAAAAGATAGAGAGGGCGCTGAAGTTGATGGCAGAAGGTTTGAGGGTGGAGGTGGTAAAAGACAGAGGGGTGAGGAACTTTGAGAGGGCTTATGGGAGTTGGAAAAAAGGATAGAATAGATGAGCAAGTGCTGGCCCACTTTGCTCAAGCTGTGCGACCGCGGGTGCGTAGCCTGCAAAGTGAACAAGAAACACATTTGACAGATCTGGTGCGACGTCGGCGCCAGGTGGTCGCCATGCTCACCGCCGAGAAGAACCGTTTGTACACCACTCCACGAGTCTGAAAGTGGGCGTAAAAAAACACATCGAGTTCTTGCAGGCAGAAGAAGAGGAGCTGGCAGCGGAGATCGCCAAGCTGATCGAAGCGCTGCCGCGATGGCGAGAGAAAGGGCAGATCTTGCAGAGTGTACCTGGAATTGGTACGGTCAATGCAGCTACTCTGCTGGCAGAACTGCCTGAATTGGGCAACACCAGCGGACAGAAAATCGCCGCACTGGCTGGGGTGGCTACCTACAACGGAGACAGTGGCAAGAAACGCGGTAGGCGAAAAACGGGCGGCGGGCGAGGAGGTGTGCGCAGCGCTTTCTACATGGCCTGCTTGTAGGCTACGCGACATAATCCCGTGATCAAGCGTTTCTATGAGCGGCTGATTGCCAACGGCAAAGAAACCAAAGTGGCGTTGACGGCTTGTATGCGGAAATTGCTTTCGATCCTCAATGCGATGCTGCGTAAGATGGAGCTCTGGCGTTTGGCTAATTCGCAACTCTAAAAACCTTGACATGTAACACAGTTGCTGCGAGCCGCCGTTCTTAGCGGCGTGGCAGCCCCCTCAGGCTAGCCGGTAGATTGCTTCACCCGGCAAACGAGCGCCGGGTTCGCCAAGATATGCCATGGGGTCTCAGTCCGTAAGGGAATCGCAATAACTTTATAGGCAGGGCGGACAAATTTTGTATGCCTGACTTGAACGCCAACGGCTATTTTTCTAGCCTGATGATTGGTCTACTCATCAAAATTATCTCAATCCAATGGTTTTCGACTTTTGTTAAGAACCTGCCAGGCATTGCGCGATTAGGCAATGCCACGTAAGGGATTTATGGGCGCAGGCGTCGTAATGTCTTTTTGGAGCCCGATTAGCTTAGCCTCGATGCTACTGCCGGCCTGGCCCGGGAGCAGCCTAATTTGAGACACTTTCCCGCAAAATTCGAAACTCACGTCTCATAAATACCTCTATAATGAAAACATCTCAATTCCTCATATATTATTCAAAAAAGGAGAATGCCATGCGTACCAAACTGTTTGTCTCAATTACAGTGATCGTTTTGTTTTTTGTTTTGGTGGGCGGCGCCTATGCCCGCTACGGTGCAAATCAGGCGCTCGCACCAGAGGCAACCGTCGGCACGGGTTTCATGTTTCAAGGCCAGTTGAAGAGCGACGGCAACGCCGTCACCGCCAGTTGTGACATGACCTTTGGCTTGTTCGATGATGCTCTGTCCGGGGCGCAGGTTGGAAGCGCTATTGCCGCGACGATCCCGGTGACCAACGGGCAGTTCAGCGTGATGTTGAACAGCGGCGGTGAATTTGGCCCTGGCGCTTTCAACGGCTGGCCTGCTGGCTGCAGGTGGCGGTAAAGTGCCCGGGTGATGTCAGATTTCACCACGCTCTCGCCGCGCCAGCAAATTGCCGCTGCACCGTATGCGCAATATGCGTTGACTGAGAATCTTTGCTATTTCATCCACCTGGATTCAACAAACCCTGGAAATTAGCAGTCTGATCCTCGCTGCATATACAATGCGGCTACGATGGTGCTAACGACCGGCTCATACGTCTTTGGTGGAACATAACGGTAACATGCCGCATCTGGCGGAGGTCTGGGTACTGGAAAACGCCAGCGGGCTTGGCAGGCGCACTAGCCTGGGTGCAGCTTTCTCCTACAGGCGGGACGCCTCCAGGGCACGTGATATTTAACAACGGCCGTTTATGATCCAACAGCAATCAGCATGATCGTGCATGGCGGTTGTGCGGGAAATTGCTCACCGGCTTTTAAGTGATACCTGGGTGCTGTAGAATGCCAACGGCAACGGCGAGACTACGCCAGTTTGGACGCAACTGCCCTACGCGCCGGTAGCTAGAGATTATGACACAGCGGTCTACGACACGGCAGCAACCGGATGGTAGTGTTTGGTGGTGACCAAGGTTTCTCCGGAACTCTTATCGCAAAGATGTGTGGGTGCTGGTTGACGCCAATGGGATTGGTAGCCCAAGCTGGGTACAGTTATCCACAACTGGCAGTCGCGTGCTGTTCACGATGGTGTCGCTGCTGTCTATGATCCTGTTACCAATCGAATGATTATATTTGGAGGAGACGGCAGTACTTCGCTCCACTAGACTTCACCAATACAATGACACCTGGATACTGACTAACGCCAATGGACTTGACGGGACGCCTGAATGGATCGAGCTTGCTACAACGGTGCAGCTTTCTGCTATCAGAACTACTATTCTCTATTGATATATGACTCGATTAGTAAGCGGATAATTTTATTCGGCGGCTAGTATTACGATGATATTACAACGGTGATCTATTACGACGATGTCTGGGTGCTGACTGAGGGAAACGGGATGGGCTCGAACTACGCATTGGATTCAGACGGCGCTAATGGGAGTTTGGTAACACGGAGATGCGCACTCCGCTGTTGGATATTCACTATCATCGAATAGCTTGATCATCGCTAAAGAAATCACTTAAGGTAGTGATGCCTGAGCTAACGACGTCTGGCTGCTTACCAACGCCAACGGGCTGGTGCGTTAGCTTCTCAGGTGCGCCCCTTAAGGAGGCATGCCATGAAAACCAATCTCTCTACTCGCAGTCTGCTCCTGCTTCTCTGCCTGATCATCGGCATGGTCATCGCCGTGCCGGCCCTGGCCGCGGCAGGCCGGAGCTTACACCCTCGATTGGTTCGCCTTCAGCAGCGGCGGCGGATCATCGAACGGCGGCGCCTACCAGCTCAACAGCACAATCGGTCAATCGATGGCTGGAACGCTGAACGGCGGGTCTTACCAAATCAATGTGGGCTACTGGCCGGAGATCGCTGAACGCAGAGCCGGTCTCGTCCACGCTTGACCTCACTAAGTCTGCTTCAGTGAATACCGCCATCGCCAGGTCAAAACGTCAATTTCACGCTCACATTCAACGCGACCGGACCAGCGGCGATCCCGGTTGTCCTCACAGACACGCTGCCGGCCGGTATGACGTTATGTCAACGGCAGCATTACAGGCGGAGCGGCATACGATCCGGGCACGCGGCAGATTCGATTCAATGGACCGGTCACGCCGGGGGTTCCAACCATCATCACCTACTCCGCAACGGTCAACGGCGATGTCCCGCCTGGCAGTGTTCTTGCCAACGCTGCAGCCGTCTCGTATGTCGTAAACAACACTACCTATCACCTGCAGCGCACCGCAGCGATCGCCGTGCCGGACAGCGACCCGTTCCACACGCTCACTTTTAATCTACGCCAACGGCGACGGCAACCTGTCTTCCCGGATGGTCGAACTGCTCAACCGGGCCGAACGCTCGGCGGCGAACGCGAACAGCGTTGTGCTGATACTGCTGGACGGGCCGGCCGACGACGATACCCGCTTGTACCGCCTGCTGGGCGACTCTGCGGACGGCTGTCCCAGCTACCAGAACCCCACCTGCAACGGCCGTTATGTGCTCGGCCAGAGCTACTGGGGATGGAGCGACGATATCGCCAACGCCTACAGCCTGAGCGAGTTTCTGCAAGGGGCGATCCGCGCCTATCCCAACGCCAGCCAGGTGATCGTTTCGCTGGTGGGGCATGGCTCGGGCTGGTATCCCGATGCGCTGCTCGGTCAGCCCAGCGCCTGGGATGGTCAACCGGGCGGCATGCTGTGGGATACGCACCCGCACAGCTACCTGACGACGAAGGCCCTGGGCGATGCTTTCCGCTGGGCTTACCAGGCAACCGGGAAGAAAATTGACCTTGTCTACCTGGATGCTTGCCTGATGGCTGCCTCTGAGGTGGCCTTTGAACTGAGCGACAGCACCGCTTACCTGCTGGCTGCCGAAAACTGGACGTGGACATCCTTCCCCTATGATGCCTATCTCGGATCCAGAGCGTGCTTAATGGCACAGATAGCGCGGCTGCAAATCGGCGCCGCCTGGCTGAGCATCCAGGCAGAACCTGTTGCGCTCCAATTCCTATCCTTTTACCCTGTCGCTGATCGACCAGAGCCAGATGGGCGCAGTGCGCTCGGCGGTGGAAGCACTGGCGACTGCTCTGGAAGCCACGCTGCCGGCCGACAGTGGTAAGATCCTGGCTGCACAGACCTCTGAGATCTGCTTCGACAGCAATCAGGATAGCTACATTGACGCCGGCGACAACGCTTGCGACCTCTCCGGTTTTGCTGCAAATCTCGCCGTACAGTACGCCGCAAACCCGGCGGTGGTGAATGCGGCGGATGCAGTTCAAAATGCGGTGGCGGTCGCCGTGCTGGCAGAAGATCACGAGAACGGTGTGCCTTACACGACCCCAGACGCGCCGTGGGCCTGGCAGAACCTGGGTGGCTTGAGCATCTACACGCCTTTTCACACGGATGACTGGAAACGCGGTTTTTACACTGGCAGCCACCTGCGCATTGCGCAGAATGGACAATGGGGTTCGCTGCTCAACAGCTACTGGAATGCGCCGCCGCCCCAGCCAGGGTGTACCGCCAATTGCGAGCCCCTGCCGCCGATTGAAATTGCCCCGATCAGCGCACAGGCCAGCGCCGGGCAGGATTATATCCAGCTCACCTGGTCGCTCGACCAACCTGTGAGCGGTCTGGCTGGCTACCATGTCTTGCGGCAAATCAGCGGAACGGACTTTATCACGCTGACAACGACGATAGTGAACGCCAACCAGTACATTGATACCGGCAATCTCACCCTTGGCGTTACCTACTGTTACCAGGTGAAGGGCGTGAATGCGGGCAGCGAAGTTTTAGCCCAGTCTGGCGTGACCTGCGCCCGGTTTGGCGAGCTGATGCTGTGGGTGCCGCACATCAATGCCCTGCCCGGAGCCGTCGATGTCGCTGTGCCCATCAATGTGGCCCAGGCGGCAGGCATCTGCATGGCCGCGCTGGATGTGACGATCAGTTACAACCCGGCGATCGCGGTTGCTAACGGCCAGGTTTCGCCAACGTCTTTCTCTGCGGGTTACGAATACACGGCCAATACCGCCGTTCCGGGACAGGTGCACATTACAGCCATCAACAATACCTGCACGCCGCTGTATGGCCCCGGCACACTCTTCAATGTCAAATTCAACATCCTGGGTGCGTCCGGCCAGTCCTCTCCCGTTGATTTCATCACTGGCCTTTCGTACACGGCGATCTATGATGATAACGATTTGACCAATCCTGTGCCCTTGTCGTTGACCGGCGGCTCACTCACAATCAATGCGGCATATATCCCAGGTGATGTCAATGGCGATGAGGCAATCAACGCCGCCGACGCCTTGATGGCGCTGCGGATTGCCAGCGGGCGGATAACGCCGACCCCCCGGCAACTGGGCGCATGTGACGTCAATGGCGATGGAGCCTGCACTGCCGCAGATGCAACCCTTATTCGCTGCCGCGCAGCGATGGGCTCGTGGGAAGGCTGCGGGTTGGGCGTGGTTTTGAACATCCATAGCAAACTGGAAGCCGTAGATATGGTTGGACCAGAACTACGGGAAGCCAACGTCCAGACAACAGGCGGCGCGAAAGGCGAAGAAGATCAGGAGCCGGTGCATATCGGTCTCTTCACAATAAGTTCGGGCCAGGCCATCACGGCGTCTTTGAAGATCGCCAACGGAATGGAGTTCGCAGGCGGGACCTTCACCATCCAGTATGATCCAGCCCAGATGGAATTCGATCGTGCGAGCCTGGCAGCCCTGACGAGCGGCTTTGGGGTGGATGCCAAGGTTTTGCAGCCAGGGTTGGTGCGTGTCGCCATGGCCCGGAACACTGAAATTGCAGCCAACGGTGTCCTCCTCAACTTGCGTTTCAATGTCACGGGTACTGCATCGCCGGTTCAGATCGTCGATCTGAGCCTCAACGATGAATACGGCCGCGACTTCGCCACCTCGGCGCTGCAAAAGCTGATCCACATCGTTTCGTGGCACAATATGTTCTTACCGGTGGTCACGCGTTGACGCAGCACAGCGGTTAAGGTATAACAATATGCGAGCGCCCGCTCATCGTGATGGCAGATGAGCGGGCGCATGGCTTATTTTTGGCCTGAGGTTCAACCTGCAGGGTGGAACTTATCCCATGTGAGGCGTGTCCGCTCGATTTCCTGAGGCAGATCTAAACCATTGAACAGCACTTCAGCCCGTTCATATGCGAGTAGCGCGGATTCTGTCTGGCGCTTCATTAGCAGCAATCGCATCAACCCTCGTTGGCTGTAGGCCTCAAGATAATGATCTTGATTTGCCCGGGCTGCAGTAATTGCCTCATGAAACCGTTCTTCACCATAATCAAGCTTGCCTTGGGCGATATGAACCTCCCCCAGCGTTCGCAGTCCGTCGGACAGGAGTGCGGGCACCTGGGCATTGACAACCTGCCGAGAATATTCCTCTGCCAACGCCAGTTCGCCCAGATACAAATAGGCTTCAGCTAAGTTTTGCGCTGCAATGGCCCTGCCATGCATTTGTCCCAGTCTTTCAAACATCTCGAAAGCGGCCGTGGCTGTTTCGACGGCTTGAGTAAAGATAGGCCATAATTGCTTATCAGCAGGCGGGAAAATTGCAAGGCGTTGGCCGATCAGGTTGTGATCGAAGGCCATGTTCAGACGGGCGCCGGCAAGATGCACCTGGTTGCCGATCTGTTCAAAGAGGGTAATAGCCTGGCCGCGATGGAATTTCGCTTCCTCGAGCTTGCTTTGCCGGGCATACAGGGTCGCCAGATGATTATGTGTCTTCGCCTGACCGTCAAGATACCCGAGCGATTCTGCTAATGACAACGCCTCGGTGTAATATTGTTCAGCAAGACCGAAATCGCCCTGACGCCACTTGATATCCCCTTGCAGCCGCTCGGCTTCAAACCTGGCCAGGCTGGCCTTCTGCCAGGCCATCTCCAGGCCCTGTTCGCCGCCCTGACGGATATGCATCCAGGCCAGATTTTTATAAAAAAGCGCCTTCTCTGCAAGCAGGTTTTCGCTCGATTCCAGCCCTGCCTGGTAGGCAGCGATGGCCTCATCGAGCTGGCCTTTGAGCTCGGCGGCATCGCCCTCCAGGCGCTTCACCAATAACTCCAATGCGGCTGAATGCGCCGGGGTTTGTCGCAGCCCAGTACTGGGATCACCGCTGCTAAACTTACGAAGTTCAGCCAGAATCAACCTCAGAATATCCCGGTCTTCGGCATCCAGCGTTTCGGCATCCAGCTGCTCAAACATCGCCAGGGCAGTTTGTCCCTGACCCTGCTGGATTTCTTCGCGACTGTGAAGATGCCACAACCACACCGCTGCACGTTGCTCATTAGCTTGCAGGCAGTGATAAATAGCTGCAGTGTATTCTGCGCGTGCGATCCGGATATTGGCTGCGTGCAAATGGACGCTACGACGCGCCTCTGCGGGCAGATGTTCGGCCAGAACTACACGAACCGCCGAGGAGATAAATATTCCACCCTGCCGATTTGTTTCAATCAGGTGATGATCTATCAATCGGGAGTAGACCCGCGAGTCCCAGGCATCAGCCGGGGCGGGGCGTCGAAAGGGTGACAGTTCATAAAGCATCTGTTGCTCAGTCAGATTGAGGTGCTGCCAAATGCGATTAACCAAAGCCTCGATCGAAGGCGATGTATTCAGCCGTGATAGAACAGCTCCGATTGGCTCACCCACATGATGAAGGCTTATAAAGAGATCGAGCAAACGCGGATTGCCATTGGTGTGAATCGAGAGTTGATCTAAATCATCGGGCGTGAGTTCAAGATGAGACACCGTGAGTAGTTGTGCCAGAGAGGACGGATTTAGCCCTTCGAGGGAGTATTGCTCATCGACTTCGATCACTGGACGCTGCCCCACAAACAGGCATGCGCACTGGCCTCGAAGTGTTTGGAGAAATGCGACGATGCGGGTATGCGCATCAACTTCCTCGGGATGTAGGAGATCCACTTCGTCGAAGCACAGTACGGGAGGTGCATCACTCAGATTCTTCAGATCGAGTTCCAATAAGCCGGGTAGCACGGTTAGATTGAGCCGGCCCTGATCGGCTATGAGCTGGCCCCACAATTGATGCGCGCTTTGCTGCCAAAGAAAAAAACCGAGTGCTGTCAGCAAGCTTCCGAGTTGATCATTCAGGCCAGGCACAATGGTAAACCAGAACACCTTTCGAGGTGCAAGCTGGTCGGATGAGGCAATCGCCGCCGCCAGTGCTGTCTTGCCGATGCCAGCCGGCCCGCTCAGACCGACAGATCGCCCTTGCTTCAGGTCGCGCAGGCAGGCAGCCTGCTCAATCTCTCGACCGACGAGTTGTTCGGGCTGTGCTGGACGCTCCAGACGCAGCGCCGGGTTGATCTGCCGGATGAAAGCAGCCGCATAATCCTTTAACGCCTGTTTGAGGCGGCGGAAGTAGGTTGACCGGGATAAATTGAGGCGGAACGCAACTTCATCCGCCGCCAACGGCTTTGCTTGAAAATAGGCGAACTGGATGAGGTTGCTGCTCTCTTGCGTGTCGCGACCTTGCGCCGCAAGCCAATCGTTCGTCTGGCGCATTACTCCTTGCAGAATCTGGCCGTGCTGAGTTGCTGTGATGATCGGTGTGGAGCCGATGGTAGAGGTTGGACGCTTGCCCAGAAAATATGGCGCAGACAACGGCGACTGCTCACCAAGCCATTCGATTTGATGAAATTTTTCGAGAGCCCTCTGTAGATGGCGTTGAAACTCATCGGGCAAATTTACCGAAGGCGCTACAGATGCGGATTGCCTGCTTTTGGTTGGCATGCCATTTATCCCTCTGATAAGGCGGATGTCGCGCCTTCATTATGCCATAGCTCAGTATTGAGGCCAAGACCGAATTTTGAGACGATCTGCCATACTTTTGAGACTTGCAAGCCAGATTATGTCCTATACTGATGATCGAACCCAGGAGGCCGCATCTTGACATTGAATTCAACGAACATTCAACCAGATGAAACAACCCGCAATTCGGGAAGCACGGACACATGGTCCGTGCAAGTGATTCGCTCCGGAGAAGGCAACCTGTTTGGGTCGATTTTGTGTGGATGCCCGGCACCGATTCCGCTATATCACGATTTCTCTGGAGTATATCTATCAAGGCTCAGGCCGAGCAGAATTGTACCCAAAGGCTGTTGTACTCGTGTGCTTTGACCCTTCACCTTTGTACGGCCTGGCCAGCTCGCCGAATATTTTTATTCGATGAAGATACACAGCAAGCTGTAAAGCTAGATGAACAGCCTCTCAATCTTTCAATCGAGGGCAGGCAGTCTGCATCATGCTGCTCTTGTATATGAGGTCCACCAGGACTGCCGCGAATTCCGGCTGTATTTTCCAGAGACTAGAAGGAATACCCGTTACGTTGGTGCATGCCTGAGAACCTTGTGTTCTTGTAATATTTTTAAGATTTCCGACAGGGCAAACCTAAATCAACAGGATATAATTCCTCCTAACACATTAGACTACCACGCAGCTACCTGATAACCACGCCCTTATTCGCCAACCCCATGTCCCTCATTTCTGCCAACAACCTGGGCAAATCCTACGGCCCGATCGATATCTTCACCGGTGTATCCTTCAGCATCCCGAATGATGCGCGGATTGCCATCGTGGGTCCGAATGGGATTGGCAAAACCACCCTGCTGCGCATCCTGGTGGGCAGCGAGGAACCGACCGCCGGCGAGTTCAGCCGCGCCAGGGGCATCCAGATGGGCTACCTGCCTCAGGAAGCCAGCCTGAGCGGCAGCCACACCCTGTGGGAGGAGTGCCTCAAGGCCATCAGCGGCTTGCTGGAAATGGAAGCGGAGCTGGCCGGGCTGGAGGCCGCCATGAGCGACCCCGCCCGGGCCGGTGACGCCCTGGAACGCTACGGGCGCCTGCAGCATGAATTTGAGCGCCGCGGCGGTTACACCTATGAAACCCGCATCCGCCAGACCCTCTCCGGACTGGGCTTTGATCTGGATGACTTCCACCGTCCCATCCCGCACCTTTCGGGCGGGCAGCGCACGCGGGCTGTGCTGGCGCGTTTGCTGCTCTCGGATCCCGAGCTGCTCATCCTGGATGAGCCGACCAACCACCTGGATATCCAGGCGGTGGAATGGCTGGAAGGCTACCTGAGCCAGTGGGAAGGCGCCACGCTGATCGTTTCGCATGACCGCTATTTTTTGGACAAAGTGGTTGACCATATCTGGGAAATGAGCCCCACCGGCCTGGAAACCTACCGCGGCAACTACACTGCTTATGTGCAGACGCGCCAGCTGCGCTGGGACCAGCGCCAGCAGCTCTTTGAGAGCGAAAAAGAGCGCCTGCTCAAAGACGTGGATTACGTCAAGCGCAATATCTCCGGCCAGCGCACGCTGCAGGCCAAGGGTAAGCTGCGCCGGCTGAGCCGCCAGGTGGAAGCCATCGAAAGCCTGGGCATCGAAGCGGTGCTCAACAAAAGCTGGATCGAGATCAGCGCCGAGGCGGATATCTCCACCCATTCCATGAACGTGGAAGATGTGGAAAAGCGCATCCGCTCCCTGCGCAGCCCGATCCGCCGCCCCCCGCACCTGCACCTGAACCTAAAAACCAGCCAGCGCGCCGGAGACCTGGTGCTGCGCACGTACGGTGTTGATATTGGCTATGCCGATGAGGGCAAACCGCTCTTTCACGTGCCCGATCTGATCCTCAAGCGCGGCGAGTGCGCCGCCATCATCGGCCCCAACGGCGCTGGAAAAACCACCTTCCTGAAAACCCTGCTGGATAAGATGCCGCCCCTGGCGGGCGAGGTGGCGCTGGGCGCCAGCCTGAACATCGCCTACTTTGCCCAGGCGCATGAAGACCTGAACCCGGCCCGCACCCTGGTGGAGGAGATCGATTCGGTGGCCCCGCACATGCTGCTGGCAGAGGTACGAGATTACCTGGCGCGCTTCCTGTTCACCCGGGAGGAGGTCTTCAAGAAAGTGTCCACCCTCTCCGGCGGAGAGCGCGGCCGGCTGGCCCTGGCCAAGCTGAGCCTGACCACTGCCAACCTGCTGCTGCTGGACGAACCCACCAACCACCTGGATATCCCATCCCAGGAAATCCTGCAGGAAGTGCTCGCCGATTACCAGGGCACTATCCTGCTCGTTTCGCATGACCGCTATTTGATCGACGCCCTGGGCACGCAGATCTGGGAGATTGAGCCAGATGAAGCCGCCATGCGGGTTTTCGAGGGCACCTACAGCCAGTACCACGCTCAGAAGGAAAACGATAAGCTGGCGGTATCCGAAGCACGCAGCCGGGATGCCGCCCCCCAGAAACTGCGCCCGCCCTCCGCCTCACCGGATGAAAAGCGCCGCCGGCTGCGTTTGACAGAACTCGAAAAGAAAATCGCGCTACTGGAAGGCCACCTCTCCGCTCTCTCCAGCCAGCTTGAAAACCCGCCAGCCGACAACGCCAAAGTGCAGCGCCTGGGAAGCGAGTATGTGCGCGTCCAATCCGAGCTGGAGACCTTGATGCAGGAGTGGGAAGGGCTGCAAAATTAAGGGTTAATAACTGGAGCGCCAGCGCAGCAAAACGAACAGCAGGATCGCCGCCATCGGCCCAATCACCCCCGGGATCAACAACAGGTCGGTCGGCTTGAACAGGGCAACTTGCGGGGCGGCGAGCACGGCTGCGGCCGGCCCGGCAACGGCGGGCGCCGCGGCTGCGAGCAGCGCATTGCTCACCTCGAGGGGTGAACTGCCTGAGTCCCGGGTTTGCGCGGCCAACGGCTGTTCAGCAGCCGCAGGTTGTTCACCCTGCGCTGCGACCATTTCCATCTGGTCGTACTGGGGAGGACGACTGGCCCGACAGCACCGCCAGCGCCTGTGGGATCAAGCGGTCTGAGGCGATCACCGCTTTACCCTTGCAGGTGAGCTGGGTGGAGCCGCCGCCATCCAGCATCATCACTTTGGCAGCTCCGAAGCTGCGTAAAACCTCGGCGGCATCCTTCTGGCGGGCGGTCTTGCTGTTGAAGATCAGGATGGCCTCATGCTGCCCATCCTGGTCATAGTCGGCAACGCCGACAAAGGTGCGAGCGACGTACTTGGTGGGGCTTTTGCGGGCGTCCTCAGCCAGCCCGGCGACAATATCCGGAGCGGTGGACAAATAAAGTGCGCTGCGGCTGAGCGGGCCGATATCCGCCTGGCCCGACCAGATTTCCAGCATCAACTTCTGATCGGGAAACTCATTTTTGGCGTATCCATCGCTGACGATCTCACCATCCACTTTCAGCGAGAAAGGCAGGCGCGTCGGGCTTTCGCGCATATAAAAGAACTGCCCGTTGGTGACACAGAACAAGGTGGCAGGATGTTTTGCGCTGATCGCATCCCAGAACTGCGGCAAGCTGCGCGAGAGAATGCGCGCATCCGGGCCGCCGTAGGCGCCTTTTTCAGGCCTGGTTTCCTGGATAGGCCCGTGCAGCAGCTTCACCTTCGCTCCCTGGCTCATATCCACCACCTGCACAAAATCGGGATTGCCGCCAGAATAATCTTTCCGGTAAAGCTGGACGCCGGGCGCGGATGCCACCTGGCGGAAACCCGGGGGGATGCTGGCATCATCCAGGGCGGCTTGCGCCGGCACGACCCCCATGCCAGCCAGCACCAGCACACCCAGAAAGATCACAATCAAGCCTGTCGGTAAATGCCTCTTCATATCGCACATCTGTTCTATATTTTTACCATATTTTGGCAGATTTTTCCATCACAATTGCGTTTTAAAATCCCTTCCATGTAGAGCAGAATTTATGATACATTAAGTGCCTGTCCGAAAATTCGGAGAGAAAGTCAAATCCTACAATTTCGGATAGGTTCCAATTGTAATCCTTACTGATTGAACTGGCATCGAGGGCGCCGCACATCGGGGAAACACAACCACACGCCCAACCGTCCATTTCATTATAATCCGGAGGCTGCGATGGATTTTAACCCCATTTACCGGTATCCCTGGGAAAATCCTTACCTGCGCAAAACCATATACCCATTTCGTGAGCAAAAGCTGCGTGATTTTCTGCTGACCTACCGCGAGATCGACATCTGGAAAATCAGGGGCAAACAGCCGCCTGAGCCTGCCGCGGCTGCCGAGCTGCTCCAGGAGCACAACCGTATCGCTGCCCGGTTGGACTCCGCTGCGCGGGAAGCCGAGGCTGCCAAAAACGAATTGAAAGCTCACCGCCAGACCCGTTCCAGTGTTTATAACAGCCCGGAAGTGCGCAATATCACCATCCAGAAAGCCACCGTGGGGGCCCAACTGGGCAGCCTGGAAGCCACCAAAAAGAGCCTGGAGCGCCGGGTGGAGTGGTACCGCAACAATGCTCCCGACCATCCCTACTACGAGAAATTCAAGAATGAGCTGATTGAAGCCATCGCCCCCTACAACGCTGCGTTGGAGAAGGTCAAACAACTGGATCTCGCATACCGGGAAAAATTGGGCCCGTTCCTGGAACAAGAAACGATCCTCAACGATCAGATTCTGGCCCTGACGCGTGAAATAATGCAGTTGAGAGAGGCGCGCCTGCGGCTGCCTCGTCTGGATAAAAGCGGGGCGGTCAGCGCTTCTGCGGCAGTACGCTGGGAAATGATCAAATACCAGCAGGAGTTGGAAAAGAAGACCCACGACGAGCTGTTGGCAATGATCCTGGACCGCTTTGACCAGGAGCCGGCTCGTTTTCCAGCCTGGCTGCGGTATATGGTCATCCACTTTTCGGGCATGCGCTACCAGAGCGCCCACGCCTCCTGGGCCGACCCCAAAGACCTGCTCAAGACGGTGCTGAGCGACAACCTGGGGCGTGAGCTCAGCGAAAAACCTGAAAGTGAGATCGACAGCCAGGCCGCGCAAGCTGTCCTCGAGCTCGAAAAGGTCAAACCGCAGCCAGGCGATCCCTGGAGCCCGGCCCAACTGCTGGCGAGCATCACCCGTCTGAAGTCACAGCTCCAGCGCCGCACCGAGCTGATCAAGCTGCGCATCGAGCAGGCAGCCCGGGAAATTGACAACCTGGATACCGCCGCCATCCTGGGCCGCCTGAAGGCCATGAAAGACCAGTTCCCTTCGTGGATGTGGTCCGAGATTGTCCAGCGCACCGAGCTGCGCCTGGAGGTCAGCGATGACCAGTGGGAGGTGCTCACGCCGCAGCAGCGCCAGGAACGCTGGGAGCGCGAGAACCAGCGCTGGCGGCAGATCATGGATGCCTGGGAGACAAAAGATATCACCGCCTGGCGCCAGCATCACCGCCAGACCCTGGCCCTGGTGGTCTCGCGCGCCGTATGCAACGAGGTCAGTGAACACATCCAGCACCTGCGGGGTATCGCTCCGGCAGCCGGTCTCACCTCCAAGCCGCCCTGGTACATCCGCAACCAGACAGCCGCGCCCGGCAAAGTGTACTTCAGACGCCCTGCCCAGCTGGGCGATTTCAAGAACGGCGCCAGCATCCTCTTCCTGGGCTGGGTGCAGCGCCAACCCAACGCCTGGCAAATTGCTCACCCATTGGCAGGCATCGATCTGCTGCCGCCGGACGCACGCCCGGCTAAATTTGATAAACGCTACATAAAAAATGCTGACCCGCAATGGAAATACCAGATTGAAGGCGATGTCTTTACACGCACCTGCCGCATCGCGGTGCAGCCGCCGCCTGGCCCGCCGCCGGCTGCCGGCCCCAAGCTCAAGAGCGAAAAGAAGAAAGCCAAAGGAGATGCGCTTAATCGGGCCCCCATGCCGGTCTGGCCAAGACAAGCCTTGCCAGAGAATGGCTGCGCTGGACCCATGAGGCGATTGTGGTTGAAGTAGCCGATATGGCTTCCGGCCCCACCGTGCTCACCTTTGAGACCGGGAAGATCGGCCTGAACCTGCGCCCGGCGGGCCGACTGGTGAACGCCTGGGATATCTTCGTGGGTTACGTTCCCGAAAACCCCGACCTGCCCGGCGATCTGGAACTCACGCTGGCAGACATGATCCAGCGCAAGAACATCCTGGGCTGAGCCCGATCTACCTGCCCATATTTCCAGGTAGCCTCCTGGTCATTTTGGCGATAGATTTCCAGGGAGAGCGTCGGTATACTCTCAATATGCAACACACACAATACACAAATTCTCACCCTGGAGGTTTTTCATGACTGAACATACCAACCCTTTAACCGCCCTTTCGGATGCGATGGCCGAGGCCGTTGCGCGGGCGGGCGCGTCCACACTGCTGGTGAACGCCCGGCGGCGCATGCCTGCCAGCGGCGTTGCTTTTGCCAGCGACCTGGTGCTCACCGCCGACCATGTGATTGAGCGCGAAGACGATATCACCACGCTCCTGCCGGATGGCAGCGAGGTCACCGCCAGCGTGGCCGGCCGCGATCCTGGCAGCGACCTGGCTGTGCTGCGTCTGGCACGCCCGGCGGCGGCGTCTGCCATTCCCTCACCCGCAGATGGGCGCGTTGGCCAGCTTGTGCTCGCCCTGGGCCGCCCCACGGCGGAGGGCATCCAGGCCAGCCTGGGTGTGATCAGCGCGGTGGGAGGCCCGGTGCGCACCGGTCACGGCGGCCAGCTGGACCGCTACCTGCGCACAGATGCCACACCTTACCCGGGCTTCTCCGGCGGCCCGCTGGTGGACAGCGAAGGCCGCGTGGTGGGGGTCAACACCTCCGGCCTGGCGCGCGGCGCTTCTCTGGCCATACCGGTCAGCCTGGCCTGGCAGGTGGCCGAGGCCCTGGTAAAACACGGGCGTGTGCGCCGCGGTTTCCTGGGCGTGCGCAGCCAGCCGGTAGCCATCCCCGCCGCCCAGCAGCGCGCCCTGGGCCGTGAGCAAGCCTCGGCCCTCTTGCTGGTGGGTGTGGAAGAAAACAGCCCGGCAGACGCCGGCGGGCTGCTGATGGGCGATATCATCACCGCCATCGCGGGGCAGCCGGTGACCGAGCCGGATGGGCTGCTGGCTGCGCTGGTAGGCGATGTGGTGGGTAAAGCCACGCCGGTTGAAATCCTGCGCGGCGGGCAGCCGCTGCAATTAACCGTTACCATCGGCGAGCGCAAATCCTGAGGCCATGGCTCACACAAACTCTCGCTTTCTCTGATTCCATCACCGCCTCTCTGACCGAGATGACCCGCCGCGTCCAGCGCAGCCTGGTGGTGGTGCACAACGGCCGCCAGGGAGCAGGCGCGGGTGTGGTTTGGCGCCCCGGCGGTTACATCGTGACCAACAACCATGTGGTGGCGCACGGGCGTCGCTTCGGCGTTTCGCTGCCCGGCGGTGAAGATCTTCCCGCCGGATACTGGCGACGGACCCCGAGATCGACCTGGCCCTGCTCAAGGTGGAAGCTGACGACCTGCCGCCCGCCCTGATCGCCGATTCGCGCAGCCTGCGGGTGGGGCAGATGGTGCTGGCGGTGGGGCATCCCTGGGGCCAGCGCGGCGTGGTCACAGCCGGCATCATCAGCGGTCTGAGCAGCGCCCAAACCAACGGCCCGCGCCGCAGCGTGCCGGTCATCCGCTCAGATGTCACCTTGGCCCCGGGAAATTCCGGCGGCCCGATGGTCAACGCCGTGGGCGGCGTGGTGGGCATCAACACCATGATCATCGGCGGCGACCTGGGGGTGGCCATTCCCAGCCAGCTGGTGAGCGCCTTCGTGGCGCAAGCGTTGGATGAGCGTGGAGGCCGCCTGGTATGATCCGCGCAGCCGTGGCGGCTCCCGCCCTGGCGCTGCGCACCGGCCTGGCAGCCCTGCTCAACGGCAGCGGCGTGCAGGTGGTGGCTGAAGCAGCTTCACTGGAAGACCTTCAGCCGCTGCCCCCCGGGACGGGTGTGGTGGTGCTGGCTGGCAGCGCCGCCTCGCTGTTCGATCTTCAGGCGGACCTGCTGGAAGATGCGCCAGCGGCGCTGCTCCTGCTGCTCTCGGGAGATGAAGCCGCCCCCGCCTTCCTGGCCGACCTGCACGGGCGCGCCTGGGGCGTGCTGCCGCTGGAGGCCAGCGCCGAGGAGCTGCTGGCGGCGGTGAACGCGCTTGCCGAGGGGTTGATCGTCGCCGCGCCGTCCCTGGTCAGGAGTGATCTGCTGCGCCTGCTGGGCGCCGGCGAACCGGCTTTGCAAACCCTGGAGCAGCCCGGCGGCGAGGCCCTGACCGAGCGCGAAGCCCAGGTGTTGGGCCTGCTGGCGCAGGGCCTGGCCAACAAACAAATTGCCCTGCGGTTGGGCATCAGCGAACACACCGTCAAGTTCCACGTCTCGGCGGTTTACACCAAGCTGGGCGCAAACAGCCGCACCGAAGCGGTGCGGCTGGGCGTGCGCCAGGGTTTGGTCAGCCTGTAAGCATGGTTTTCACATCGTTGAACAGCACGATAAACAGCAGGGCCCCGGAAAAACCGGGGCCTTCTTATTGTTGTGAGTGTCCGGGGGATCCCGGAGGATGGGTTAGTTCTTGTGAGCGATATCGCTGGCTTTGCCCTCGATCATCCTGGACGAATCAGCGCCCTGAACAGCGATGCGCTTGGGTTTGACTTCCTCGCTCTTGGGCAGGGTCAGGGTCAAGACACCATTTTCAAAATGGGCCTGGATGGCATCCGCGTTGACGGGGGTGGGCAGGGTCAGGCTGCGGGCAAAGCTGCCGTAGCGGCGCTCACGCAGGTGATACTGCACATCTTCTTTCTCTTCTTCGGCTTTATACTCACCTTTGATGGTCAGGGTGCGACCGGAGAAGGAAATATCCAGGTCATCCGGGCTCATTCCCGGAATAGACGCCTTCACGATGAACTCGTCTCCCTTTTCAGCAACATCCAGGGCCAGCTCACCGCTGAAGGGCTGCCACTCGCCGCGCCCGCTAAAGAATGCATCGTCAAACAGGCGATCCATGGCGCTGCGCAGGCTCATCATCTCACGGAACGGATCTCTACGGGTAATGTAGTTCATCTTAACCTCCATTTTTCAATGGTTGTGTGTTTTTTTTACTGTGCCTGTATCATAAACAGCCCGCATAAGAAATAGATTTGAGAAACGTATGAAAAACATAAAAAATGACCTGCTTGCATTTCGAATATTTATCCTATACAATCAATGGTGTATGCTGCTCACACCCGTCGTCCTGCGCATTATGCTTGTCATCTGCCTGTTGGGCATGGCGTTGCTGGCAGCTTTCTATTTGAGGCGTCGCAGCCTTTCGCTGGCAGCCTACCTGGGGTGGGGTTTTATTCTCGTTTTCGTACCGCTCCTCGGGCCGTTCCTGGTCATCCTTGCCCGTCCCGGCAAGGCCGTACCGGGCGTGCCGTAATCTAAGCGCTGCCTCCCCGGAGACTATCATGAAACAAGATCGTTTTTTGTTGGCCATCCTTGGCGGGATTGGCATCCTGGTGATTGCCGCCCTGGGGTTGTTCTTTGCCCGCCGGGGCGCTCAGGATTACCTCCCCGAAGATACGCCGCGCGGGGTGGTGAACAACTACCTGCTGGCGCTGGAACAAAAAGATTACGAGCGCGCCTACAGCTACCTGGCCGATGCCAAAGATAAGCCGGATTTTGTCCGTTTCCAGCGCGATTTCCTGGAGCGCCGGATTGACTCCGGCGGCGCCTCCGTACTCATCGGCGAACCCAACCCTTCAGGAGACGGTGTGCTTCTCGACCTGGTCATTGTGCGGGGTGGAGGCGGCCCGTTTGAAGATGTGTACCGGGAGCCTGCCAGCGCCCTGCTGAAGCAGGATGCCGCCGGGGCCTGGAAAATTGCCAGCATGCCATACCCCTTCTGGTACTGGGACTGGTATACCACTCCGGTGAAAACGCCCTGACAGGAGACCGCCATGCAAACCATTCGCCGCCTGTACCTTTACGCAGTAGCCCTTGTCAGCATGGAGACCGTGCTGTGGGGTGTGATTGGCCTGGCGCGCTCCATCCTGGCCGGGCAGGAAATTGGCGGGCAAGCCAGCCGCCTGGCAAGCGCCCTCTCGCTGATTCTGGTGGGCGTGCCGGTCTTTCTGCTGCACTGGGCGCTGGCCCAACGCAGCGCCGTGCGAGACCCCGAAGAGCGCTCCGCCCGCCTGCGGGCTGTTTTTTTGTACGCCGCGCTGGGGGCCACGCTCGTTCCGGTGGTGCAGAATATCCTGGCGCTGCTCAGCCGCACGCTGGTGGCCGCCTTTGGTCTGGATACATTCCAGGCTCTGATCGGCGGCAGCCAGACCCTGGCCGACAACCTGGTGGCGGCGGTGTTCAACGTGGTGATTGCGATCTATTTCTACCGCATCCTGCAGGCTGACTGGGGTTCGGGTCTCTCCGGGGAGGCTTACGCCGAGGTGCGCCGGTTATACCGCTACCTGTGGATGCTCTACAGCCTGGCCCTGCTGGTTGCCGGCGCCCAGCAGGTGCTGCGTTACCTGTTTACCGTTTGGATTGCCGTTGGCAAGGAAGTGAACACCTCGGCAGCCAACGGTATTGCCTTGCTGCTGGTTGGCGCGCCGCTGTGGGTCTTCACCGGGCAGCACATCCAGCGTTCCCTCGACCAGCGCTCTGAGGCATTTGCCGCCCTGCGCCTGGTGGTGCTGTACGTCCTTTCGCTCACCGGGGCGATCAGCGTGCTGGGCTCGGTCGGCGTGCTGGTCTATGATATCCTGCGCGTGCTCCTGGGCGAGTCAGTCTCATTGCCCAGGTTCATGGCGCAAGCTGGCGTCCCACTCTCCATCGCCATCCCGCTCGGTGTGCTGTGGGCTTATTACGGCCGCGCCCTGGAAGAGCATATCCGCTCGGTGTCTGCGGCGCTTGAAGAGGCTGATCCCACACGCAGCCGGGCCGCCGGCTTGCGCAGGCTGTACAACTATCTGCTTTCCTTGCTCGGCCTGGTGGCAGGCGTGATCGGTCTCAACCAGCTGCTGTCTTACCTGCTGGATACCCTGATCGGCCAGCCGTCATTCATTGGAGCGGCCTCCCGCAACACCCTGGCTGCCGCCCTGGCTGCCCTGCTGGTGGGCTTACCCCTGTGGTACCTCACCTGGCGGCCCATGCTGCTGGAAGCCGCCCGCGAAGGCGAAAGCGGCGACCACGCCCGCCGTTCGTTGGTGCGGAAATCCTATCTCTACCTGGCATTGTTTACATCCGTAATTGGCCTGATGTTCAGCACCGGTGCGCTGCTCTTCGAGCTGATCAGCGCCCTGCTGGGGGCGCCGCCCGAGCGCCTGCTTCTGGATGCGCTCCAGCTTTTCAAGCTGATGGTGCTGTTCGGCCTGCTGCTGGTCTACCATGGCTTCGCCCTGCGCGGCGATGCGCGCCTGGCGCAGCGTTCGCTGGCCCGCCGCCATGCCCAGTTCCCGGTGCTGGTGCTGGCCCCCGATGAAGGTGATTTTGGCGGCGCGATCGCCGCCGCCCTGGAGCGCGAATTGAGCGGGCTGCCGGTTGCCATCCATCCCTACTCGCAGGGCGCTCCGGACGAATCCCTCTCCGCGGCGCGGGCCGTCATCCTGCCTGCCGGGCTGTCAGCCCATCCCGGCGAGGCCCTGCGCCTGTGGCTGCAGGGTTACCAGGGCGTGCGCATGGTGATCCCCACCGGGGTGGAGGGCTGGCACTGGGTGACCGGCAGCGGGCGCAGCCTGGCCTCCCTGGCAAAGCAAACCGCCCGCGCCGTGCGCAGCCTGGCGGAGGGTGAGGAGATCCCGCCTCCGCTGGATTCTTCGCCCTGGATGGTCGCCGTTTATATCCTGGCGGCGCTGTTTGCCATCCAGGTGGTGCTGGGGCTGACCATGATGGTTGTCAGTCTCGTAGCCGGTTAAACTCCCACACCCATTTTCACAGCTATTTCTGGAGGGGTAATGAAACGCAAAACGATCTACATCCTTGCAGGCGTCGTGGTGTTTCTGGTAGCGGTCTGCCTGTTGGGCGGGCCGGTTGCGCTCCGGCTGGGACTGCCCGTTTTCTGCATCTCAACGGGGCAAGACGGTTTCAAGATCGATCTCTGCCCGGGCAGCCCTGCCGACCTGCAGGTTTCTGAGCCGCTCCCCCTGGCGGCAACGGCGCGCAGTTACATCATCGATACCGACATGGCGCCCGATGATTGGATGGCGATCCTGTACCTGCTGCAGCACCCGGATGTGGATGTCAAAGCCATCACCGTGGCGGGGACGGGAGAGGCGCACTGCGCCCCGGGTGTGGCGAATGCCCGTGGCCTGACGGCGCTGGCCGGCAGGCCTGAAATTCCGGTTGCCTGCGGAAGCGAAGCCCCGCTGCAGGGCAGCCACGTTTTCCCGGACGGCTGGCGTGAGCGCGCCGATAACCTGCTGGATTTACGATTGCCTGAGAACTCGCTTCCGGCGGATGCAGGCAGCGCCTTCGAATTGTTGCAGGCAAGCCTGCAGGCTGCGCCTGGAAAGGCGGTGGTGGTCACACTGGGGCCGCTGACCAACCTGGGGGAGCTTTTGCAGCACAACCCCAACCTGGCTCAAAAGATCGAGATGATTTATGTGATGGGCGGCGCATTTGATGTGCCGGGCAACATCGCGGCTTCAAACGTGGGCGTTCAGAACGCCGCCGCCGAGTGGAATATCTACATCGACCCGTACGCCCTGGCGCTGGTTTTGCAGTCTGGAGCGCCGCTCACCTTCGTGCCACTGGATGGCACCGCCTCCGCCCCGGTCACTGAAGATTTTCTAGATCGCCTGAAGGGTGACCGCTCGGCGCCCGCTGCGGAATTCGTGTACCGCCTGCTTGACCGTCAGCTCGATTTCATTCGCTCCGGGGGTTACTATTTCTGGGACCCGCTGACTGCGGCCATCAGCGCCGACGAAAGCCTGGCGACCCTGGTTGACCAGCGCGTCACGGTGGTGCAAAGCGAAGGCCCCGAGAGCGGCGCCACCCGCATCAGCCCGGATGGCAGCCCGGTGCGCATCGTCACCCGGGCCGACCGGCAGCGGTATGAAACTCTATTTTTAGATGTTTTAAACCGGCGCGTGCGTTGATGTAGGGATAAGAACGCTTATCGGTTCCTGGCAAGAACCCTGCAATAGCCCTAATATTCGTACAGTTCAAGCAGCACGCCGTTGGCGCTCTTCGGGTGGATGAAGGCATATTTCTTGCCATCCTCCCCGGTGCGCGGTCTTCATTGATCAATTGGATGCCTTTGGCTTTGAGCTGCGCCAGCATGCCGGCGATATCATCCACCTCCAGGCAGACGTGGTGCATCCCCGGGCCGCGCTTCTCCAGGAATTTCGCCATGCCCAGAGTCGCCCGTGGTGGGACGCACCAGCTCGATCTCGCTGCCGCCGGCGGGCAGGAAGGCGATCTGGGCCATCTCGGCGGGCATATCCTGCAGAAGAGTGAGATCAAGCCCCAGGGCGTCCCGCCAGAAGCGCAGGGCCTGCTCCATATCATCCACGACGATTGCGACATGATCTATTTTTTTGATGACAGCCATATTTGCTCCAGAAGGTGTAAAGACTAAATCCAGACCGGGGGCTGGTATTCGCCCCACGTTTTTCGCAGCACGCCGCAGATTTCACCCAGGGTCACGTCGTGCTCAACACACTCGATGAACAGCGGCATCAGATTCTCGCTGCCGCGTGCGGCTGTATCCAGCCTGCCGAGCAGCTCGGCGGCGCGGGCGGCATCCCGGCGGGCGCGTACCGCCGCCAGGCGGAGGCGCTGGCCCTCCTCAATCGCCGGGTCAACCTTGAGGCGTTCGAGATCGCTGCTCTCCTCCACCTGGAAGGCGTTCATACCCACCACGATCTGTTCGCCGCTTTCGACGGCGCGCTGGTATAGATAGGCCGCCTCCTGGATCTCACCCTGGATGTAGCCCTGCTCGATGCCCGCCAACGCCCCGCCCATCTCATCAATCCTGCGGATGTACTCGCCGGCCCTGGCTTCGATCTCATCGGTCAGGTGTTCGATCAGGTACGAGCCCGCCAGCGGATCGATGCTGTCGGCGGCGCCCGATTCGTTGGCGATGATTTGCTGGGTGCGCAGCGCCACACGCACCGATTTCTCGGTGGGCAGCCACAGGGCTTCGTCCATGCTGTTGGTGTGCAGCGACTGTGTGCCGCCCATCACCGCCGCCAGCGCCTGCAGCGCCACGCGCACCACGTTGTTCTCCGGCTGCTGGGCGGTCAGGGTGGAGCCGCCCGTCTGGGTGTGAAAGCGCAGCATCCACGAGGCCGGCTTTCTGCGCCTGAAACGCTGGCGCATGATTTTGGCCCACATGCGCCGCGCCGCCCGGAACTTGGCCACCTCTTCCAGAAAGTTGTTGTGGGCATTGAAGAAGAACGATAACTGCCCGGCGAAGCTGTCCACATCCAGACCGGCGTCGACCGCCGCCTGCACGTAGGCGATGGCGTTCGCCAGCGTGAAAGCCACCTCCTGAACGGCAGTCGAACCCGCCTCACGGATGTGGTAGCCCGAAATGCTGATCGTGTTCCAATGCGGCACCTCGGCCTGGCAGTAGCGGAAGATATCGGTGATCAGGCGCATGGAAGGCTGGGGCGGGAAAATGTAGGTGCCGCGGGCGATGTACTCTTTCAAAATATCGTTCTGGATCGTGCCGCGCAGCTGCCGGGGCTCCACACCCTGCCGGCGGGCCACGGCGATGTACATCGCCAGCAGGATCGCAGCCGGGGCGTTGATCGTCATGCTGGTTGAGACTTTGCCGAGCGGGATCTGATTGAAGAGGGCGGCATGTCATCCAGTGAAGCGATGGCAACCCCCACCTTGCCCACCTCGCCGCGCGCCATCGGGATCATCTAAATCGTAACCGATCTGCGTCGGAAGATCAAAGGCCACCGAGAGACCCGTCTGCCCCTGCTCCAACAGGTAGCGGTAGCGCCGGTTGGATTCATCGGCGCTGGCATAACCTGCATACTGGCGCATGGTCCAGAAGCGCCCGCGATACATGGTGGGCTGCACGCCGCGCGTGAAGGGGTATTCGCCGGGGTAACCCAGCTGCCCGGCATAGTCCCGATCCGGTTCGGGCGGCAGGCTTATCCTGGGCAGCGGGATGCCGGAGGGTGTGCTGAATTCGGGCTTGCGCTCGGGAAAGCGCTTGAGCGTGGGGTTGAGGCTGTGCTCTTCCCAGCGTTTGTATTCTTCTTCCAGTGTCATGTCGACCTCATTCTCAACGGGTTGGAACCACCCGGTCATTTTCGGTCGATTAAAGTATAACGGATGCTCGCCGGATGGGATAGACTAAAAAACCGCTGTGGTATACTCCCGGCATGCTGACCGCCCTGACCCATCCAGCCAGCGCCGAGGCGGCCGCGCTGTTCGCCGGCCTGCAGGAGCACCTTGTGCTTGACTCGATCTTCACCGGCCTGACTCCGGCAGTCGTGTACGTGGATGACCCCGCCGCGCCGGCCGCGGCCTTCACCTGGTTTAAACATCGCGCTTTTCTGGGCGGCGCCCCCGGCAGCCCGCACTTCCTCAACGAGCTGCGCCTGCTGCTCAATGACCAGCTTATCCCCGGGGCGCAATCCGGTGGTGTGGAAGGCTTTGTTCTGCACTTCCACGACCCCGCCTGGCTGCTGCAACTGGAGCAGCTCCTGCCGGGGCGGGCGCCCATCCCGGCCCAGCGCCAGTATTATGTCTTCCGGCTGCCGGTTGGTGAACCAATGTCTCCAGCCGGTATAGACCTTCCGGATGGTTATCAGGCCGTGAATGTGGATGCGGCCCTGCTGGGGCGCAGCGACCTGCTCCACATGGATGAGCTGCGCCGCGAGACCTGCTCCGAGCGCCTTTCGGTGGAAGACTTCCTGGCGCACAGCTTTGGCGCCTGCCTGCTGCACGATGACGAGCTGGCAGCCTGGTGCCTCTCGGAGTACAACTGCAACCGGCGCTGCGAGGTGGGTGTGGCAACCGTGAGGCCCACCAGCGAGGCGGCCTGGGCACCGTGGTGACACGCCTGCTGCTGGCCCAGGCGCATGAGAACGGCCTGCATCAGGTGGGCTGGCACTGCTGGAGCCGCAATGTCCCCTCCGCGGCGCTGGCCCGCAAAGCCGGCTTCGAATTGGTTAAAGAATTTACGGTTTATTATTACGCCCTATGAAAATCCTTGCGGTTGATATCGGCACCGGCACCCAGGATATTTACCTGTACAATTCACGCGTGGACCTGGAAAACGGCTTTAAGCTGGTGGTGCCTTCCCCCACCATGATCGTCCGCCAGCGCATCCAGACCGCCACCCGCCGGGGCCAGGCCGTGCTGCTGAGCGGGGTGATGATGGGCGGCGGGCCGAGCGCCTGGGCTGCCGAAGATCACCTGCGCCGCGGGCTGCAGCTTTACGCCACACCTGCCGCCGCCCGCACCTTCAACGATGACCTGGAAGCGGTGCGCCAGATGGGCGTCACCCTGGTGAGCGAAGACGAGGCCGCCCGCCTGCCGCAGGCAGTGAGACGCCTGGAGCTGCGCGATTTCGATTTTCCCGCCATCGCCCGCGCCCTGGAAGCGTTCGGCGTCTCGCTGGACGACCTGGCTGCGGTAGCGGTTGCCGTCTTCGACCACGGCGATGCGCCCCCCGGGATTTCAGACCGCCAGTTCCGCTTCGATTACCTGGATGAGCGCATCCGCCTGCGCAACAGCCTGAGCGCCTTTGCTTACCCGGCCGCAGAAGTGCCCGCCATCATGACCCGCCTGCTGGCTGTGGTGCAATCCGCCGCGGATGTGGATGCGCCCCTGGTGGTGATGGACACCGCCCCGGCAGCCGTGCTGGGCGCCGGCTTCGACCCGCGCCTGGGGCAGCGCCGCCGCGCCCTGATTGCCAATGTCGGCAACTTCCACACCCTGGCCTTCCGCCTGGGGCCGGGCGGCATCGAGGGCGTCTTCGAGCACCACACCGGGCTGGTGGACCTGCCCAAGCTGGAAACCCTGCTGCGCCGCCTGGCGGATGGCAGCCTGCAGCACGCCGATGTGTTTGGCGACCACGGTCACGGCGCCCTGGTGTACGAGCCTGAGCCTTTCGGGTTGGGAGAATTGGATTTCGATGTCGCCGTCACCGGCCCGCGCCGCAATATGTTCAAGCTGCCGCCGGCTCCCGGCGGGCTGCGGCCCTATTTTGCCGTGCCGTTTGGCGACATGATGATTGCCGGCTGTTTTGGGCTGCTGGCTGCCACAGCCGATGTGCTGCCCGAGCTGGGCGAGGCAGTGCGCCTCTCGCTGCGCGGGGCAGGCGGCTCTGGAACCCCGCCCTGGGAAATCGAATAAGGCGCGCTGCGTTCTTCGAGCATGTCTTCCAGCGTGGAGCGGATTTCGGTTTCAATATCCGCGCGTGTTCTTCATTGGCAGGCGTTTGCCGATAGCTGCTACGTAACGATCGATGAGTTCCATGGGGTTCTCCTTTCTATTTGAGCATCCCGTCCATCATGGCGACGAGAGTGTTCCATTCTGATTTCAGCAGCGGAAGGATTTCTCTGCCTTCAGCGCTGATGGCGTAATAGCGGCGTGGGCGGTCGCTTTCGACCCGCCAGTTGGATTGCAGCAGGCCCTGCGATTCCAGCCGTCGGAGCAGCGGGTAAAGTGTGCCCTGGTCGATCTCCAGGCCTTTAGCAGACAGGCTCTTGATCAGCGAGTAGCCGTAATGCTCCTGCTCCAACTGGCTCAAGACCGCCAGGACGATCAACCCCCGCCGCAGCTCCAGGATCGCATTTTCGAGTAATTCCTTATTAGTGTGTGCCATACTTCACCTTTTGCGACATTATACTGTATATTACACAGTAAGTCAAGAGGAAGATACTATTTAATTTCAATCCGAACCTTGGGTTAAAATAAAATCAGGGGCTGTCCAAAAAGAACTGGGCAGCCCCCTTCGCGATCTAAAGAAAATATGATTTAATAGGGGGTATGAAAAGAAAACGAGCCGCCCCGGTCTTCAAGCCATACGGCATGGCACAGCCCAGCCTGATCCCCCCGAGCTGGGATGAACTGATCCCGGCAAACCACATTGTGAGAGTGGTCAACCGGGCAATCGAGCGTATCCATCTGGAACCCCTATTGAAGAAGTACAAAGGTGGCGGAACCAGCAGCTACCATCCAGCAATGTTGCTGAAGATATTGGTATACGCCTACACACAACGGATCTACTCGTCACGGCAGATTGCGAAGGCGGTGCGAGAAAACGTAAACTATCTATGGTTGAGTGGAGGAAACCAACCCGACTTTCGGACGATCAACGCCTTTCGGGGAGAGCGGATGAAAGGAGCCATCGAAGCAGTATTCACGCTGGTGCTGGAATTGCTGGTGGAAGAAGGATATGTCAAGCTGGAGAACTACTTCGTGGATGGGACGAAGATAGAAGCAGATGCAAACCGGCACAAGGTGGTGTGGGCGAAGAGCCGGGCGAAATACGAGAAGCGCTTAGGTGAAAAAGTAGGGGAACTGCTGAAAGAGATCGATGCGGTGAACGAAGCTGAGAACGCCGAATAAGGGACAAGGACCTGGAGGAAATGGGCGGCAGCGGGGGTGGGATAGACGCCGAGAAACTGGAGAAAAAGATCACCGAACTGAACCAGCGCTTGAAAGAGCAGCCGGAAAACAAGAAACTGGTCAAGGCGATCAAGAAGATGGAAACAGACTACCTGCCGCGGCAGAAACGGTATGAGGAGCAGGAGCGCAAACTGGGAGGGCGAAGCAGCTACTCAAAGACAGATGAGGCTGCGACCTTCATGCGCATGAAAGAAGATCGTGGGGCCAAAGAACCGCTGCCCAAACCGGCATACAACATTCAGACGGGAACGGAAGATCAGTTTGTGGTCGGTTTCAGTCTGCACCAGCGCAGTGGAGACACAACCTGCCTGATCCCGCACCTGGAAGGGGTCAAGGCCAACCTGGCTGCGATTGCCGGGCGAAAGCCGGGATTGCTGCCCAGGGGAGAAGATGCCCGAGCATGCCTTCTACCCCGGCATATCTCTGCCGATGCCGGATATGGCAGTGAAGAGAACTATGTGTATATTGAGGAAAACAAACTCGGCAATTATGTCAAATACAATACCTTCCACCGTGAACAACACAAGCACCGAGACCCCAGGCTCATCCGAAAAGCGCTGTTCCGTTCCGAGAATTTCCCCTACGACGAACACACCGATGCCTTCACCTGCCCGGCCGGGAAGCTCCTGACCTACCGTTATACCGGGCATGAGAAGTCTGATAATGGCTACCCGATCGAGACCCGCCATTACGAGGCGGTTGATTGTCAGGCGTGTCCCTTCAAGCCTGAATGTACCCAGGCCAAAGGCAATCGCCACATCCGCCTCAGCTTCCGCTTGAGACGCTTCCGAGAGCAAGCCAAATCCAACTTGCTTTCGGAACAAGGCAAAAAGCTGCGAGTGCAGCGCAATGTGGAGGTCGAAACCTTTTTCGGCCAGGTCAAACATAATATGCGCTTCCGTAGATTCCACTTACGGGGGTTGGAGAAGGTGAGAACCGAGTGGGGCCTGGTATGTATTGCCCATAATATGCGAAAACTGGCGGGCTGATGCCGCCAGTTTTTTGTCTTTCGACCTTTTTTGCCCTTCAGGGCTCATTGTGGGGCTGTCTAGCTGTTCTTTCTAGACAGCCCCCTATTCATGTTTTATATAGATTACTTCTTCAAGACTTCAAGTTTTGCCAGCGAAGCCGCCACACGCTTCAGCCCCACGCTCTCAAAGACAATATCGACAATCTCGTCATCATCCTGGATGCGGCTGCCGATGACCATGCCCGCCCCCCAGACGTTGTGCTGCACGCGTCGCCCCCGGTGGGAAGCGCTGCTGCACCACCGGCGCCGGGGTGGGGTTGGAAAGCGGTGCTCTCTGGGCCGGCTGCCAGCGCTCATCGGAGTAAGACCTGGCGGTTGAAACGGGGCGGCGCGAACGCAGCGGCTGGGCGTCATCCAGCAGGCGGGCGGGGATGTCGTCCAGGAAGCGCGACGGGTCGGCCGGCTCGGAATAGCCGTACAGGCTGCGGTTCTGGGCGTGCAGCAGGTACAACCGGTCTTTGGCGCGCGTGATGCCCACATAGAACAGGCGGCGCTCCTCCTGCATGCCGTCGGGGTCATCAAAAGAGCGGCTGTGCGGCAGGGTGCCGTCGTTGAGGCCCACAATGAAGACCACCGGGTATTCCAACCCCTTGGCGGCGTGCAGCGTCAGCAGGGTGGGGACGCTGCTGCCCGCCTCCAGCGTGTCCTGGTCGGAAACCAGGGCCACCTGCTCCAGAAAGGCTGTCAGGCCTTCCTGCTGGAATTCGGACGCCAGGCGGCGCAGCTCGTTGACGTTCTCCCAGCGGTCGCGGCCTTCATCGGTGTTGTCGTCGATATAAGCCTGGTAATCCACATCGGCCAGGATGCGGTCCAGCAAGTTGAGCGGCGGGACCTGGTCGGCAGCCTGGCGCCAGTCTGCCAGCATGCGCCCGAAGCCAGCCAGGGAGGTTCCCGTGCGCCCGGGGAAGGCATCCAGATAGCTGCGGGAATTGGCTCCCGCCATCTCCAGCAGCAGCATGCCCATCGAGAGGCGCTCCTGCAGGGCGCGGGTGCGCAGCGCCACGACCGTCTTGGCGCCCACGCCGCGCGGCGGCACGTTGATCACCCGCGTCAGGCTGACCTCATCGGCAGGGTTGTGCACCAGCCGCAGGAAGGAGATGATGTCCTTGACCTCACGCCGCCCGTAGAAGCGCTGCGCCCCCACCAGCTTGTAAGGCAGGCCGGCGTGCAAAAAGGCCTCTTCCAAGGACGCGCGACTGGGCATTGGTGCGGTACATCACGGCGCAGTCGCCGGGCTGAGCCTGCTGGCGGCTGACCAGGGTCGCAATCGTATCGATCACAAAACCCGCCTCGCCGCGGTCGTCGTAGGCCTCATACAGGCTGACCTTGTGCCCGTCGCCGCGCCGGGTGAACAGGCGCTTGGGCGTGCGCTGCGGGTTGCGGTCGATGACCGCCATGGCCACATCCAGGATGCCCTGGGTGGAGCGGTAGTTGTGCTCCAGCAGGATCACGTTGCGTTCGCGGAAGTCCTGCTCGAAGCGCTGCACGTTGCGGTAATCGGCGCCGCGCCAGCCGTAAATCGACTGGTCGGCGTCGCCCACCACGAAGATGTTGCGGTGAAAGGATACCAGGTGCTTGAGCAGGGTGTACTGCGCCAGGTTGGTATCCTGGAACTCGTCCACCAGCACATGCTCGAAGCGCCGCGAGTATTGGTCGCGCACGGCGGGGTTGGTTTCGAGCAGATGCGCCGTCCACAGCAGCAGGTCGTCGAAATCGACGGCGTTGGAGGCCAGCAGCAGCTCCTGGTAGCGGCGGTAAATGCGGCTGACCACCTCGTCGCGGTAGGTCTGCACCGGGTAATCATCGGGGAGGAGCAGCTCGTTCTTGGCGTTGGAGATCGAGGCGTGCACCGCCGGCGGGCGGTAGAGCTTATCATCCAGGTTGAGGTCTTTGAGGGCGGTTTTGACCAGGCTGATCTGGTCATCGGCGTCGAAGATGACGAAGTTCGAGTTGAAGGGCAGGTGCTCGGCCTCGCGCCGCAGCATCCGGGCGCAAATGGCATGAAAGGTGCCCAGCCACAGCCCACCCTGCAATCGCCCGCCCGCCTCGGGGGGCGCAGACCCGATCAGCCCGGCGACGCGGCCTTCCATCTCGCGGGCGGCCTTGTTGGTGAAGGTCACCGCCAGGATCTGGTAAGGGCGCACACCCATGGCAGCGATCAAATAGGCGATGCGGTGGGTGAGCACGCGCGTCTTGCCAGAGCCGGGGCCGGCCAGCACCAGCACGGGTCCCAGCCCGGCGGTCACCGCCTGCTGTTGTTGTGAATTCAAACCTTTCAGGAAGTCCATGCCGCACCATTCTACCTTTGAGGGCAGGGTGTGTCAACAAACGCCTGGATGGTTACAGTATCCCGGAATTGCCGCCTTGCGCTGTTCAAGGTCAGGCTGGCGTTATCTTTCCCTTTTCACCGGGCAGGAGGAAAACCAGCGGTATGGCCAGGAAGGCGGCCCAGGCGCTGGCGATAAAAACCGGGCGCATGCCAAAACGGTCAAACAAGACGCCGACCAGGAACACAACCAGCGAACGGATGACAAAACCAGCCGCCATGTAGACCCCGTTGGCCAGGGAGCGCTCCTGGTGGAAATGGCGCTGCATCAGCGCCAGGAATGCCGGGTTGGCGCTGAAGGCCAGCAGGCCGGCGGCAGCCAGCATGGGCATCTGCCAGGCCGGCGGCGTATGCAGGAAGAGCAAGGCAAAGATGGGGAAGGTGAGGGTAGCCGCGATCACCACAGCCTTCTGCCCGATGTGGTCGCTCAGCCAGCTGCTCACCAGCACCCCGAGCGTGCCGGTGATCTGCACCAGGGAAAAAGCCGACCCGGCCTTGAGCAGCGAGAAGCCTTCCGCGGTCAGGAAGGTGGGGAGAAAGTTAATCATGTTGGCGGTCAGGAAAGAGGTGATGAAAATATACCCCATGATGGGAAGGATCAGAGGCCGCATGCGCAGCAGCACCGTCCTGATGGGCACCGGCACGGCGCTGCGCTGCGGGTGGACCGTATCCAGGTTCTTAAAACGCAGGTAGAGCAGGAGCGAACAGGCCAGGCCCAGCCCGATCAGCCAGGGAAGCCCGGCCAGGCCCAGTGTGGCCATGACAGCCACCGCCATCAGCGGCCCGAGCACATAACCCAGCTCGCCGCCCACCATGAACAGGCCCATGCCGCGCCCCATTTTTGCCCCGGCCCGGGAGGCCGCCAGCACCGGGGCAATGGCATGAAAACCGGCGGTCGAAAAGCCCGCCGCGATCATGAGCAGCGCCGCCCACCCATAACCGGGGGCCAGCCCGGTGAAGGTGAGCAGGGCGGCGGAAAGTGTGGGCGCCAGGATCACCAGCCAGCGCAGGTTGCGCCGGTCGGCCTGCCGCCCGATCAGCGGCTGGAAGATGGAAGGAAGCTGCAGGAACAGGGTGAATAACCCGGCCTGAGCGTTATTCAAAACCAATTTTTCCATCAAGAGCGGCTGGATAGCCGGGACGATGGCAAAGAACGAGTCATTTGTGCCGTGGGCCAATGAGAGGGCGGCGACATCGGCTGGATGAAACTTGTTTTCCGCAGGGGTCACTGTGGAAACGGTGGTTTGGCTGGCTTCGATGGCGTTCAATGAATTCCCTTTAATGAAATTTCCCAGGCGGGCCTGAGAAGTATTCATCATACACCGCCGGGAAGCTCCTGTCAATTCCGCCCTGGAGCTATTTCAGGGCTTTCACAAGAACGGGAATGTGTCGCCGCGAGCCGCCGTTCTTTGGCGGCGTGGCGGTCTCCCGATCGGCTAATAGATTGCTTCACCCGGCAAATTACGCCGGGTTCACAACGACATTCCAATTATCAAGGAAACATGGGAAAGCTATTGTGGCTATTTCGGGCTTTCTCAAGAACGGAAGTGTTGCTGCGAACCGCCGTTCCTGGCGGTGAAGCAGCCTTCGCAAGCATGAGGTTTGCTTCAGCCGGCAAAAAAACTATCTCGCTTCGCTCTGGACAGGCTGCCAGGCTGCATTACGAATGCTCGGTGGAGTTTCGGTTACGCCAACGATAGGCGCGCGTAAAACCCCTGGCGGGGCGGAGGGGTTTGGCTGTGGGGAATGTGCTCTTACTTGACGATCAGCGTGCCGGCCATGCCCTGCTCAAGATGGCCAACCGTGCCGCACACGATGGTGTAGCTGCCAGGTTCGCTCGGGGCGGTGAAGGTTTCGACCTTGGTCTCGCCCGGCTCGGCCTCGAGCTCCCAGAAAACCTTCTCTTCGTCGTCATCGTCGAAGGGAATGGTCACTTCCAGGCCTTTTTTGATGATGACCCACTCGTGCACCAGTTTGCCGTCATTCTTGATGGTCAGCTCAACCTGTTTCCCGGCAGACACCGTCCAGGTCATCGGGTCAAACTTGAAATCGGTGGTGGTCACAGAAATTTTTTCCGGGCCGGAGGAGCAGGCAGCCAGGAGCAGCAAGGCGGCGGCAAGCGCCAATACAAAAGACATCTTGCGGAACATAAGAGACCTCCGTGTGCGGTTGAATGAATTGGATGATAGTGATGGATTATCCCCCGCAGGATAATCTAGAGTTTGTGTACCTAAATCATCCAAAAGCTATTTTACCATATCTTAACATTACGGGGAATAAGAAACCCCAAAGTGTCAAGATTTGCCTCTCAACAAAGCCGGGAAACTGTGTTAAAACTACGTTATATGGGCGCGGAGCAATCATCCAATTTCTGGCTGACAACCGACGAAGAAAACGCCGACCTTCCCTACGTGGCCCGCCAGGTGCTGGAGGAAATCGAAGGGCACCTCGGGCGCGGAGAGGCCGGGCCTGCTGAGGAGCACCTGGAAGACCTGACGCGTTTCAGCGCCCAGATCGAAGATCATCTGGTGCAGGCCAAGATCCGCCTGGAGATCGCCCAGACGGCCATCCGCATGGGGCGGCTGGATATCGCCCGCCCGGCGGTCGATACCGTCCTGCACCTGCTGGATGGCCCGGAGGCCAGGCGGCGGCAGGTCGACCGCATGCTGGCGCCCATCCAGAACCATTACCTGGCCAAAGCGTACCTGCTGCTTGCCGGCCTGGAATTTCAGAGCGGGAACGATCACAGCCTGGTGCTGGCCAACCTGCAAAAGTGCCTGGATAAGCTGTGCGCTCTGAGCGCATACCACTCCGACCACCTGCTGACCAGCGGCAATTCCTATAAAGAATGGTCGCACGAGCTGCGCCGTGCTATCACTACCTATGTGAGTAAAAGCACCCTGGATCTGTGGGGCACTTTCCCCAACGGCTCAGGCGGCGGCCAGCCGGGCAGTCAGGGGCCAGGAGCGACCGCGCCCGGCGCTCCAGAGCCGCAGGAACCGGTCAGCGGAAGCCGCTCGCCAGCAGATAACCCCGGGCCGCCGCTGGCGGTGCTGGAACCCAACGGGGTGGGGCCAATCCCCATCCTGGGTGAGATTGCAATTGGCGCTTACCTGGAGATGGAAAACTCGCTGGCGCCCTGGGAAAACCTCAGCTCCCCGGGCACCCGCGGCGGGCGCAAGCCGCTGGCGTTGGAGGGGGATTTTGTGGAAGCCTTCAAGATCGATGGGAGGCCTCACCGTCTCTATGATCTGCGCCAGTGCGGGGGCATCCTGGCCCTCGAACCCCAGGCGCACTTCTATTTCATCTTGCGCATTGCCGCCCACAGCCCGCCCTACGCCGGTCTGATTGCCCCAGGGGACTACGTGCTGGTGCGCCACCAGGAAACCGCCGGCATAGAAGATCTGGTGGTCTACCAACAGCAAGAAAAGACGGCCTACCGGGCCATGCTGGGCGAGTTTGAACCTGCCGAGATCTACCCGCCGCCGTACAAAGAGCGCATACCGGCGCTTACGAGGACCAGGCTGACCATGATGAGGTAAAAACTCGCAATCTGGTGCTCGGCGTGGTGCTGGGGGTTTTCAAGCCCATCACTCAGATATAGGCAGGGCTTTCAGCACGCAGCTTGAAAAACACATATCTTTGCGAACCCGGCGGCTTGCCCTGAGCGAAGCGAGTGGGTTCCTGGCCGGGTGAAGCAAACTCCCGGTGGGCGAGGGGGCTGCTCCGCGAACATCGCTCGCAGTGACAGCCAACAATGTGAAGGCCGCGCAGATATCAACATAGCCGGTTGACTTTCTGCGACCCTGTCATATAATGCCGGTGAACGGTGTTGTATCAATGAGCGCAATGGATGCGCAGAGGTCGCCGGTGACTTTGACCGCAGATAAAGCAGAACATAACCGCATACAAAGAGCAGATGACTGGCTGGAGACGGCTTTCCAGGCTCACTGGAGCCGGCTGCATGCGCTGCTCTACCGATTGCTGGGTGACAGCGACGAGGCCGAAGACCTGGCCCTGGAAGCATTCTGGCAGCTCCACCGGCATCCGCCAGACCTGGCCAGCGAACCTGCCCTGGGCGGGTGGCTGTACCGGGTAGCCGTCAACCTGGGCTTCAATGCCCTGCGCGCCCGCAAACGCCGCCAGCGGTATGAAGAACAGGCCGGCGCCCAGGCGCTTGAAGACAACCCGGCCGGCGATCCGGCTGGCGAGCTGGAAAAGGAACAGGAACGCCAGCGGGTGCGGGCTGTGCTGGAACGCATGAAGCCGCGCAGCGCCCGGCTGCTGCTGCTGCGCCATTCCGGTTTGTCGTATGCTGAGATCGCCGCGGCCCTTGCGGTTGCACCCGGCTCGGTAGGCACGCTGCTGGCCCGGGCCGAGCAGGAATTCGAGACGATTTATCGCCAGGGAGTGTGAGTTATGCACCTCAACGATGGGGAACTGCGAGCCTATCTGGATCACCAAATGGAGACCGCCGAGCGGGATCAGGCCCGGAAACACCTGGCCGCCTGTGGTGCCTGCCGCGTGCACGCTGAGGCGCTGCAAAGGGCGCGCCGTGTACGTGACCCGCGGGTTGGATGCGCTCAACCCCGCCCGGGCGCAGACCCCTGCCGCACTCCACAACGCACACGCCCGTTTGCAGGCGCGCCTGAATGAAAAGGAGAGTAAAACCATGTTCCAAAGAATTTTTGGCCGCCCCTACCGGGCCGCCTGGATCGCTGCTGCGCTGCTGCTGGTGCTGGCCGGCTCACTGGTCTTCCCACCGGTGCAGGCCATCGCCAACAGCTTTTTAGGGCTTTTCCGCGTCCAGAAGATCGCCGTGGTGCAGATCAACCCCGCCAACCTGCCCGAGCAGCTGGGTTCATCCACTCAATTGGAAAACCTGTTTGCACAGAACGTCAAGATGCAGTCAGAAGGGGAGGTGCGTGACGCCGCCAGCGCCGAAGAGGCCAGCCAGATGGCCGGCATGGCGGTGCGGCTGCCAGCCGGACTGGAAGGAGAGCGCACGCTCAAGGTCCAGCCGCAGGCCAGCATTTCTTTCAGCGTGGACAGCGCCCAGATCCGCCTCGTGCTGGATGAAATTGGCCGTTCGGATATCGATATCCCTGCCGGTGTGGATGGCAGCGTCGTCGATCTGCAGGTACCGGCCTCGGTGGCAGCCATGTACGGCAAATGCGCTATTGACGATGGCGAGGCCCGGCGCAATGTCTATGACCCTGATCCACAGAGCATCCCGTTCCTGCCCGAGTGCACCACGCTGGTGCAGATGCCCGGCCCAACCATTTCGGCGCCCCCCGGTTTGGATGTGGCTGCCATCGGCGAGGCCTTCCTGCAGCTTCTGGGCCTGACCCCGGAAGAGGCGGCCAGCTTCGCCCGCAACGTGGATTGGACCACCACTTTCATCGTACCCATCCCGCGCTACGGCACCAGCTACCAGGATGTCAGCGTGGACGGCGTCACCGGCACCCTGATCGAGCAATCGATGGATGACCACGCCCGCCAGTACATGCTCCTGTGGGTCAAAGACGGCATCCTGTATACCCTCACCGGTCCGGGGGATGCTGAGGATGCCCTGCGCATCGCCGCCACCCTGCAGTGAGCGGATGATGAGTGCAGATTCACCGGCCATCGAGACACACGGCCTGCGCAAAGAGTTCGGCGGTCGTCCGGCGGTGGAAAACCTGAGACCTCACCGTGCAGCGCGGTGAGGTCTTCGGTTTTCTGGGACCCAACGGAGCCGGTAAGACCACCTCGATCAAGATGCTGCTGGGGCTGATCACTCCCACCGCCGGAGAGGGCGGTCTGTTCGGCGCGCGCTGGGCGAGCCTTACGCCCGGAGCCGGGTGGGTTTTCTGCCCGAGCATTTCCGCTTTCACGACTGGCTGACGGCAGCCGAATTTTTGGACCTGCACGCCGAGCTGTACCGCGTGCCGCTGGCGGCGCGCCGCCAGCGCATCACCACTTTGCTCGAGCTGATCGGCTTGGCCCCGCATGCCGGGAAAAAGTTGAAACAGTTTTCCAAAGGCATGCTCCAGCGCATCGGCCTGGCGCAGGCCCTGCTCAACGAGCCGGAGCTGGTCATCCTGGATGAGCCCACTTCCGGGTCTGGACCCCGTGGGCCGGCGGCTGGTGCGCGATATTATCCGCGACCTGCGGCAGCGCGGCACCACCGTTTTCCTCAATTCGCACCTGTTGAGCGAGGTGGAAATCACCTGCGACCGGGTGGCTTTTATCAAGCATGGCGAAGTGCTGCGCATCAGCCCGCTGCAAGACCTGGTGGAGGGCGAGCTTTCGGTTGAGATCCGCGCCCGCAATGTCAGCCCGCAAGCGGTTGCCGGGCTGGAGCGCTGGGGCCGCGGCGTACGCCAGGATGGCGAGTGGCTTTATCTCACGCTGGCGTCGGAGGCCGACCTGCCGCAGGTCAACCGCCACCTGGTGGAGCAGGGCGCTGAAGTCTACTCCCTGCGCCCGCAGCGCATCTCGCTGGAAGATCTCTTTATCCAGATCGTCGGCACAGATGGGGGGCTGTAAAATCCACCATGAATGCTACTTTGACGCTCGCCCGTCTCACCTTTCGCGAAGCCTCCCGCCGCTGGGTGGTGTGGGTGGCCCTGATCCTGGGGCTGCTCTTCCTTGCGGTTTACAGCATCGGTTTTCAGCAAATTCAGGCCGATATCTTGCGCAACGCGGACGATTTGCCCCGGCTGCAGCGCAGTGAGATGTACAATTTCATGCTCATGGCCGGGCTGTATGCCGTCAATTTTCTGGTGGTGATGATGGCGGTGCTCACTTCGGTGGATACGCTTTCAGGGGAGATTGCCTCCGGAACCATCCACACCCTGGTGAGCAAACCGGTGCGGCGCTGGGAGATCGTGCTGGGCAAGTGGCTGGGGTTTGCCGGTATGCTGATGCTCTACCTGCTGCTGATGGCGGGCGGCGTGATGCTGGCGGTCTACCTGCTGGCGGGCTACACCGCCCCCAATGCACTGCGCGGGCTGCTTTTGATGGCGTTCAACGCCTTGCTGCTGCTCAGCGTGTCCTTCCTGGGCGGAGCCTCGCTTTCCACGCTGGCCAACGGGGTGATGGTTTTTGGATTATATGGTGTGGCCTTTATTGGCGGCTGGATTGAGCAGTTTGGCTCGTTTTTCAACAACCAGACGGCGGTTAACGTTGGTATTGTGTGCAGCCTGATCATACCCAGCGAGGCGCTGTGGAAGCGCGCTGCCTTTGAGATGCAGTCTCCGCTGGTGGCCGCCCTGGGGTTTTCGCCCTTTTCCGCCACCTCCGCTCCCAGTCCGCTGATGGTAGCTTATGCGGTGGTTTACACGTTGGCCATGTTGGGGCTGGCGTTGCGCCAGTTCCAGCGCCGCGATCTGTAGCCCTCATCTCCTTCCTGCCCTGCAGAACGGATGCGTGCTGATGTGTTGGGTACTCAGCACGCATCCGTTTTTTTATTTAGAACCCACCCAAAAATTGGATGATTGGCGTTTATCAGGGTAGAAACTTAATCCGATTTCGATTATTTAGCGTATATTTATCTGAAAAAATCATGACAGTGGTAAAATCAGCTAACCGCCGGGATAGTTCAGGATAAAAAGCTATGTTAGGGCAGGAATCGCAGTTGCAGACGCTTATTCAGATTAATACCCAGGATTTTTTGAGCTCTTTTGGACTGGAAAATTTGCAGCGCGGGCGCCAGGCCATCGAAGCGCTGTGCTGGCTGCCGGCTCAGCGTTTTGCCAACCAGATGATCCAATACGACCGGCAGGTGGGCGCTCGGGGCCTGCGCGACGCCTCCAGCCGCATGTTAAAACGCTACGTGAGCCGCCTGGAGGTAGTGGGCCAGGAAAATATCCCCTCCAGCGGCCCGCTGCTGGTGCTCTCCAACCACCCCGGCATGACCGATACGCTGATCCTGTTTTCCAGCCTGACCCGCCCCGACCTGCAAATTGTGGCTGCAGAGCGGCCCTTTCTGCAAGCGCTGGACAATGTCAGCCGCCACCTGATCTATGTTTCGGAGCAGACCGGCCAACGTATGGGGGTGGTGCGCAGCGTGGTTCAGCACCTGCGCCGCGGCGGCGCTGTGCTCACCTTCCCTGCCGGCGAGATCGAGCCCGACCCCGCCAGTATGTCCGGGGCGGCAGCCTCGCTGGATAACTGGTCGGAGAGCATTGCCATCTTTGCCCGCATGGTCCCCGAGATGCGCATCGTCCCGGCGATCGTCAGCGGGGTGATTTGGCCCGGCAGCCTGCGCCACCCGCTCACCCGCCTGCGCCGGCAGCAGAAAGACCGCGAAAAGCTGGCTGCTGCGCTGCAAATTCTCACCCAGATGCTGCTGCCGTTTTACCGCCCCGTGATCACGCGGGTAGCTTATGGCCCGGCGCTGACCGCTGGCGAGCTGGCCGGTTCAGGCGATGCGGCTGGTATCCTGCGCGCCATCACCACCCAGGCGCGCCGCCTGATTGAGCAAAGCCAACCCGTTGGCTGAATGATCCAGGAGAAGGACGATGAAAGCATCCACTACAAAGACGAATTACCAGCAGTTGAGCATGATCGTGTTGACACTGGCTACCGCCGTTATCCACGTCAGCCTGGCTATGAAGGCCTTTGGAATGGGCGACATGACCACCACGATCATGTTCACCTTGAACGGTCTGGGTTTTATTGGACTGTTGTCTGCTTACCTTCTGCCGCTGCCTTTCGCCAGAGATCACCGCTCGCTGGTGCGATGGGCCTTTATGGCGTTCACGACCGTCACCATCCTGGCCTGGGCAGCCATTGGCGATAAAACCCTGCCGGGTGGGGCGTTGGGCTACATCACCAAGCTGATCGAGGTCACACTGCTCGCCATTCTTTGGGCAGATAAACGCCAGTAAAAAGACATGTGGTGATCGAGCCGCTAAACGGGGACTGGTTTGCCGGTCGAAAACCGCAGAATTATGGAAAGCAATTGGGGAAGGGAAAGACATCATGGCTGACAGAATGGGTACCACTGTGCAACAAATGGCCAGCGCACGCATACCCACCGGCGCCGGCGAATACCAGTTATGCCTGTATTTCAACAACCAGGACGATAAAGAACACCTGGCGCTGACGATGGGCGATCTGCATGAGAAGGAAAATGTGCTGGTGCGGGTGCATTCCGAGTGTTTTACCGGCGATGTACTGGGGTCGCGGCGCTGCGACTGCGGCGAGCAGCTTCAGCAAGCCATGCAGTTAATCGCCGAGGAGGGGGCCGGCGTGATCATTTATTTGCGCCAGGAGGGGCGCGGGATTGGCTTGCTCAATAAGCTGCGCGCCTATAATCTGCAGGATGATGGCTACGATACGGTGGATGCCAACCTTGCTCTCGGGCACCAGGTGGATGAACGCGATTACACCATTGCAGCGCGCATCCTGGAAGACCTGGGCATCCGCTCCATCCGGTTGATGACCAATAACCCGGGGAAAATACTGCGATTGGAAGAGCTCGGGATGGCTGTCACCCAGCGTGTGGCGTTGGAATCGACCGTCTACGCCGATAACTATAACTACCTTTTCACCAAAGCGCTGCGGATGAACCACCTGCTCAACCTGGACGCCTTTGCGCTGGTGGACGGTAACCGCAAGAATGGTTCGCATTGACGAGTACCTGGCAGAGGCCAGGGCGGCCAGCCACCCTACCGGGCGGCCGCTGGTAACCTTGAGTTATGCGCAGAGCCTGGATGGGAGCATTGCATCCAGTCAGGGGCAGGCATTGAAGCTGAGCGGGCCGGAGGCGATGGCGCTGACCCACCGCCTGCGCGCCGCCCATGACGCCATCCTGGTGGGGATCGGCACGCTGCTGGCGGATGATCCGCAGTTGACCGTGCGCCTGGTGGAGGGCAGCCAGCCGCAGCCGGTTGTCCTGGATGGACGCTTACGCTTTCCGCTAAATGCAAAGCTGCTGCACGGGCCGCGCCGTCCGTGGATTGCCTGCGGCATGCAATCAGACCCGGCCGCGGCCGCGGCGCTTGCGCAGGCCGGGGCGCGCTTGTTCATGTTTCCTTTGGATGAGGACGGCCGTGTTCCGCTGCAGGCACTGCTGCAACGGCTGGCGGAGATGGGGGTGCACAGCCTGATGGTGGAAGGCGGGGCGCAGGTGATCGCCGCGTTTCTCAAGCAGCGGCTGGCTGATGCGCTGGTGCTGACAATTGCACCGCTGTATGTGAGCGGGCTGCCGGCGGTTGCTCCTGGCTCTATGACCGCCGGAGAGCTGCGCCTGACTGCGCCCGTGTATGAAACTGCCGGGGATGATTTGATCGTGTGGGGTAAACTTAACTGATCTATGAAATACAATGCGCTCTATTTTACGGCTCCCGGCCAGGTTGAAATCCGGGAGGAGGCCCTGCCACATCCCGCACCCGGACAGGCGCGCGTGGGCGTGCTGCTGTCTGCCATCAGCAGCGGAACCGAGATGCTGCTCTACCGCGGGCAGTTCCCACCGCAGGTGACCCTGGATGAAAACATCCCGGCCCTGGCTGGAGATTTTCGCTACCCGTTGAAATACGGGTATGCGACGGTGGGGCGCGTGGAAGCGCAGGGTGCGGGCGGCGACCCCGCCTGGCTGGGCCGGCTGGTGTTTGCGTTTCAACCGCACGCCAGCCACTTTGTGGCCGGCCTGGATGAATTGATGCCCGTGCCGGAGGATGTCGAGCCGGAAGATGCTGTATTTTTGCCCAATATGGAAACGGCGGTGAATTTCCTGATGGATGGCGCTCCGCTGATCGGCGAACGCGTGGCGGTTTTTGGGCAGGGAATCGTGGGTTTGCTGACCACCGCCCTGCTGGGGCGCTTTCCGCTGTCGGCTCTGGTGACGCTGGATCAATACGCCTTGCGCCGCATTGCTTCTATCCGCCTGGGCGCGCATGCCAGCCTGGACCCTCAGGCCGGGGATGTGCAGCAAAGCCTGCGCCAATATCTGCCGCAGGGCGCCGACCTGGTTTACGAGCTGTCGGGAGCGCCGGCCGCGCTGGATGCAGCCATCGCCGCGGCGGGTTATGCCGGGCGGGTGGTGGTTGGCTCCTGGTACGGGGGAAAACGCGTCACGCTGGACCTGGGCGGTCGTTTTCACCGCAGCCGCATCCGGCTGGTGAGCAGCCAGGTGAGCAGCCTGGCGCCCGAGTTCAGCGCGCGCTGGACGAAGGCCCGCCGTTTTTCGGTGGTTTGGGAAATGCTGCGCACACTCAGGCCAGCCAGCCTGGTGACCCAGCGCCTGCCGTTCACCTCGGCCCCACAGGCCTACCAGATGCTCGATCAAAATCCTCAGGAGGCAATACAAGTTGTGTTAGAGTGGGGGAATTGATAATAATTTGTTTAGGACTTACGCAGTTTGGGGAGGATGGGGGTGTTTGGGCGGGCGTAGCCCGCCCAAACACCCCCAATTCCCTCCGAACTGCGTAACTTCTATTGTTGTAATCTTGTGCTTTTTGATGTAAACTACTGATATCTAGAGTATTTTGGTCTACTTGAAAGAAACTGCCCATGTCTTATGCAAATTCCCTCACCGTGTTCGTCCAGGTCGGTATGGCCGATGCAGATGCCGCCGAGCTGGACTTGCTCACCCGCCAGCTGATGGACGAGCTGCTCGAACAGGATATCGAATCGGCCGAGCTGGCCCGCTCAGGCGCAGCGCCGGCGGGCACCAAGTCTGCCGATGCAATTACGATCGGCTCGATCGCCGTGGCGGTACTGCCGGCTATCCTGCCAAAGATCATCGAAGCCTGCCAGGCCTGGGCGCTGCGAGGCCAGGGACGAACGGTAAAATTTAAAGGTAAGATCGCCGGGCAGGATATCGAATTTGAAGGCAACGCCGAGGATTTGAAGAAGATCCTCAGCGTGCTCGGCCCTTCCACGCCGGCCGCGCCGGCCGCCGCCGGATAACCCGATTTGTAATCAGCAAGGAGCCAGTCATTTATAACCGGGGAAAGCTATGACCCGCAGGTGTGCGCTTGTCATTGGCAACAGCGAATATGAAGACCCGACGCTGTCGAAATTAAAAACGCCGGAAGCGGATGTGCACGCCCTGGCGTCGGCTTTGCGCGACCCGAGCATCGGCGGGTTCGACGAGGTGCAGGAACTCATCAACCAGCCTGAGGCGGTGGTAAGCCGTGCCATCAGCACCTTTTTTGCCCAGAAGAAACCCGATGACCTGTTGATGCTCTATTTTTCGGGCCACGGCGTGCTTGATCCGCAGGGCCGGCTGTTCCTGGCAGTCAAAGACACCCAGCGCAACCTGCTCAATGCCACCGCCATCCCGGCCGGTTTTATCACCGATGATATGGATTCCTGCCGCTCCAAGCGGCAGTTGTTGATCCTCGACTGCTGCCACAGCGGGGCATTTGCCCGCGGCGCCAAGGGCGATGCTCCTGCGGTCACCAAGACTACTTTCGAGGGCAACGGCTATGGACGGGTGGTTCTCACCGCCTCCGATTCCACCCAGTATGCCCTGGAGGGTGACCAGGTCATCGAACAGGCGGCCTTTTCGCTCTTCACGCACTATCTTCTGGAGGGTCTGACCACCGGCAAGGCCGACAGCGCCCAGGATGGCTGGATCACGCTGGATGAGTGGTACGACTATGCCTACGAACGGGTGGTGAGCGACACACCCGGGCAGACACCCCGCAAGTGGGTGTACAACCAGCAGGGTGAGCTGGTGATTGCCAAAAACCCTGCCCCGCAGACCATCGAGCCAAAAGAGCTGCCCCAGGAGCTTCAGGATGCCGTAGCCAGCCGTTTTGTGGGCGTACGGGTGGAAGCCCTGCAAGAGCTGAAGCGCATTGTGTTGGGGAACAACCTGGCGATGCACCAGGCTGCCTACCAGGCCCTCAAACAGCTTGCCGAGCAGGATGATTCCCGCCAGGTATCCAGCGCGGCAACCGAGATCCTGGCCGAATATGACCAGGCGCACCCCGCAGGCGTGGGAGCGGCCCCACCTGCGATTGAGTCGAAGCCGCCGGAGAAAAGCGCGGCGGAGAAAGCCAGCGAAGAGCTGGAACGGCAGGATCGCCAGCGCAAGCAGCAGGCAGCGCTGGAAGAGCAAGCCCGCCAGCGCAAAGAACAGGAAGCCCTGGATCAGAAGGCCCGCCATCGAAGCCCAGGCGCGTGCCGCCAGGCAGCAACCCGCTGAACAGCCAGCCCAGACCGCGGTCGCTCCGGCTCTTTCAGCCTACACCTTTGATCTGCGTCCGCAAAAGATCCAGGCCGGACAGAGCTGCCAGGTTACGATTACCAATCGAAGCGCGTCCAGCGTGCCTTTTGATCTATCTTATCGCGATGCAGGGGATGAGCTAAATTTCACTCCACCGCAAGCCCAGATCACCGCTATGCCAACGGCGACAGCCACCACCACATTCACCGCAGCGCCCCGCAAACGCCTGATGGTAGGGTTAGAGAAAAAACACCCCTTTCAGGTGCTCGTTTCCGCCGGCAATCGTCCGGTGCAGACCCTCAACGGCGAGTTCGTTGAAAAAGCGCTCATCCAGGCCTGGGTGCTGCCTCTGGTTCTGCTCCTGGGTGTGATCTGTGTTGCGCTGGGGGGGTTTGTGATCAACAACCTGGCAGAGCGCTCCAAAACTGCGCAAATCACCGGCACGGCGTCGGCCAAAGAAACTCTGATAGCCGGGGTGGTGTTCCCAACCAACCAGACTGAGACTGCCACTGCAGCCGCGCCCGAGCTGATAGTTACTGAGGCGGCGGCTACCCGCACCCCACCTCCCCAAAAACCCACCGTCACCATCGCCGTGGTCGCGCCTGCATCGCCCACAACACAAGTCACCCCACTAGCGCGGAGGGTTACAACTGGCCTTTGCCTCCAACCGGGATGGCAACTGGGAAATCTATCCATCGATGTCGGATGGCCGCGATAACCAAGCCGCCTTACCGAAAATCCCACGGACGATTCCTATCCCGATCTGGTCGCCGGATGGCAACCACGTATCCTCTTCCATTCCGACCGTAACGGTAATTATGATATCTTCGTAATGAACACCGATGGTCAGCCATCTGGTTCAACCTGACCAATGAAACAAACAGCGCCGACACATTTCCGGCCTGGTCGCCAGATGGAAAACAAATCGCATTCCAGATCCAAGCGAGATGGCGACAAACAAATCATCATGATGAACGCCGATGGATCCAGATCCAATTGCATTATTACCTGTCAGCCGAAAAGTATGACGATTCACTACCGAGCTGGTCCCCAAACGGAAAACAGATCATATTCATCAGTACCAGAAATGGAGCGGATAATATTTTCATTGCAAACGTCGATGGCAGCGGCCTTTCTTCTGTTTTCAACGGCCCGAGTCGACCAGAGCGACCCTTCCTGGTCGCCGGATGGGAAAACGATCGTTTTTCTTGAGAGCCCAGATAACGGTCAGTCCAATATGATTTTCACCTATGACATGACCGCAGAGCATCCCGTTATGACCTGCGTTGTGTGCGATCTGGGACAGTTATAGCCACCCCAGATACTCGCCCGATGGAGAGTACATCTATTTTGCATCAAGCAACAGAAGCGGCAACTCGGATATTTTCAGGTTTTGGTCCGGGATCAATCCATTCAGCAGCTCACAGATAATCCGGCAAGCGATGTCGAACCGTCTGGCTACTAGCTGGCAATCTCCTCCCACAGGCAACCCAGGTCTATTCACAGTATCCGGTCTGCAACCTAGTTGCATCGTGAAACACATGCACACTTAGTTAATTCCACAGCGGGCTTAAAGTTTCAGGTCGTCAAATCACCTCAAGGGAGGCCTTCTATGTATATCGTGGCTGATTAAGCGCAACTTTATTGCCCAACACTACCTGATTGGCGGCGATTGGGGGGCCGAAAACCACCTTCACTCGCAGCTTACCCATTAGAGCTGCAGTTGGAAGGCGATGAGCTGGACCGGCACGGCTATCTGGTGGATATCAATGACATCGAAAACGCCCTGCAGGAACGCATCGGGTATTTCCAGGACCAGACTCTCAACGAGCTGCCGGAGTTTACCGGCCTGAACCCGAGCATTGAACACTTCTCCCGCCTGCTCTGCCAGGCGCTGGCGAAACGCATCGTCGCCGGTAATATCCATGCCATCACGGTGAAATTGTGGGAAAACGAGATCGCCTGGGCTTCTTACCGCGTTGAACGTTAAATGGATATTGGTCTGCTGATCTACGGCAGCCTGCAAACCATCTCCGGCGGGTACCTGTACGATCGAAAGCTGGTTGAATACCTGCGGGGGCAGGGCGACCGGGTGGAAATCATCTCGCTGCCCTGGCGCAATTACGCCCGGCACCTGGGGGATAACTTCTCCCGTGAAACTTTGCAGCGCCTGGAGGGGCTCAATCTGGATGTACTTCTGCAAGATGAGCTGAACCATCCTTCGCTCTTCTGGCTGAACCGGAAACTGCGCCGCCGGGTGAGCTACCCTATCCTTTCGATCGTCCACCACCTGCGCAGCAGCGAGCTGCGCCCGGCCTGGCAGAACACCGCCTACCGGCAGGTTGAGCGAACCTACCTGGCAAGTGTGGACGGTTTTATCTTCAACAGCCAGACCACACGCCAGGCGGTGGAGGCGCTGGCGGGCGCCCGACGCCCGGCCCTGGTAGCTTACCCCGCCGGCGACCGGCTGCAGCCTGCCATCGATGCTGAGGTGATTGCGCAGCGCGCCCGGCAGCCCGGACCACTGCGGCTGATCTTCCTGGGCAACCTGACGGCGCGCAAAGGTCTGCACACCTTGCTGCAGGCGCTGACCAGTCTGCAGCCGGGCACGCTGGCAACTGCATGTGATCGGCAGAGCAGACGTGGACGGCGCTTATTCGGCCAAAATGATACACTTGGCGCAGCACCCCTTGCTTCTACAGGGTGTGCGTTTCCTTGGCGCTCTAAATGACGCACAATTGAGAGCCACTTTGCAGGAAAGCCACCTGCTGGTAACGCCGTCGTCGTATGAAGGTTTTGGCATCGTCTATCTGGAAGCCATGGGGTTCGGTTTGCCGGCAATTGGCGGCCGCGCCGGAGGAGCCGGAGAGGTCATTACACCTGGCGAGAACGGCTTTCTGATCCAGCCAGGCGATGCAGCCTGGCTGGCTGAGATCCTGGAGCAGCTGGCCGCCGACCGGGAGCGGCTGGCGCAAATGGGCGCCGCCGCCCTGAAACGCTACGCCGCCCACCCCACCTGGGAAGAAACCTGCAGTAATATCCGCTTGTTTTTAGGCCGGTTTGCTTAAACCGATGTATAGGATGCCAACCAATGTCTTATCCTGCTGATTATTCCTTCCCCAGGTATCTGGCTGCCAAGAAGAGCGTGGATGACCGCGCCCTCAACCGGCAGGTATTGGGTACCCTGGCAGGGGAACTGTCGCTCGCCGGTAAAGCTCCGCTGCGCTGGCTGGAAATCGGGGCGGGGACCGGCACCATGTTGGAGCGGCTGCTGGAATGGAATCTGCTCACCCGGGCGCATTACACCGCCATCGATGCCAACCAGGATAATTTGCTTGCGGCGCGTGAGCGCTTGCCTGCCTGGGCGGTTGAGCACGGGTTTCAAACCACACCCACCCGGTCTGGCTTCATTTTCGAAAAAGGATTATCGCGGATTGACCTCAACCTGGAGGCCGTGGATGTGTTTGATTTTATTCCCAGACAGGCGGGACGCCAGAGCTGGGATGTGGTGGCAGCGCATGCGTTTCTGGATCTGGTCGATATCCCGGCAGCGCTTCCGCAGATTTTTACGCTGCTCGAAAACAACGGCTTGTTCTACTTCACCATTAACTTCGATGGACTGACTTTGCTGGAGCCGGTTATCGATGCAGGATTTGATGATCTGGTTCAGGCGCTCTATCACCGCAGCATGGATGAACGCGTTACAAACGGGCTGCCCTCCGGCGACAGCCGGTCTGGACGGCGGCTCTTCGCACACCTGCAGCGCCTCGGGGCGGAAATTCTGGAGGCCGGCGCATCCGACTGGGTGGTGTTTCCGCGGACGGGCCGCTATCCCGCGGATGAGGCCTATTTTCTGCATTTCATTATCCACACCATCCAGGGCGCCCTGCAAGCCTCCCCGGCGCTGGATCATGAGCGGTTCAGGGATTGGATCCAACACCGTCACCAGCAGGTGGAAAACGGTGAACTGGTCTTCATCGCCCACCAGATTGATTTCGTGGGCAGGGTTCCCCGGGTTGGATGATCTCGCACGGAGCGGACAGCAGCGGGGTCACCCTGAGTTTGAATGAGGTACAATGTAGGCGCAAGTAAAGCACTGACCTGGGAGAAGGTTTTGAAAAAGATTATTCACGATTATGGCTTTTTACTGTCACTGGCTGGTTTGGTGATTGCCCTGGATCAATGCACCAAAACCCTGGTGCGCGCCAACCTGATGTTTCAGGAAATGTGGTCGCCCTGGCAATGGCTGATGCCGTATGCGCGCATTGTCAACTGGAAGAATACCGGGGCGGCATTTGGCATGCTGCAGGGTTTCAGCCTTGTTTTTACCATCCTGGCGATCATTGTGTCGCTGGTGATTCTGTACTATTTCCCGCAAGTTCCGCGCCAGGATTGGTCTCTGAGGCTGGCGATGAGCTTGCAGCTTGGCGGGGCGGTGGGCAACCTGATCGACCGGCTGACCCAGGGTTTTGTCACCGATTTCATTTCTATCTATAATTTTCCGGTTTTTAACGTGGCAGATGCCTCAATATCAACAGGAGTGGCTATTCTGGTGCTGGGGGTCTGGATCAAGGAACGCGGCGACAGGCGCGGCGAGAAAGTTAGCGGCGACAGCGCCGGAGTAGAACAATCTCCGCCGCCGATTTCTGAGGAAGTTCAGGGGAGTGATCCCCTTTGGTAATCCTTTCGTATCACCAGCCGGCGAATGAGCGCCTGCTGGCGTTCTCCTTCGAGCAGCAGCAGGCACAGCGGCTGGATAAATTCCTGGTGGAGCGCCTGCCCGAATTTTCGCGCTCACGCTTGCAGTCCTTAATCAGGGAAGGCTTTGTGATGGTGGCTGGCAGGCCGGCTGTCAAGAATGGTCTGATGCTGGATGCCGGCGACCTGGTGGAGGTGCGCATCCCGCCTCCGCAGCCCACCAGCCTCAAACCTGAAGACATCCCGCTGGAGATTGTCTTTGAGAATCAGGATGTCATCATCGTCGACAAGCCGGCCGGAATGGTGGTGCACCCGGCAGCGGGTCATGCCAGCGGAACGTTGGTGCACGCCGCCCTGGCCCACGCTCCTGAAATGGAGGGGATCGGCGGTGAAGGCCGCCCGGGAGTGGTGCACCGCCTGGATAAAGACACCTCGGGCTTGATCTTGCTGGCAAAAAACGATGCCGCCCACCACTGGCTTCAGGAACAATTCCGCTCCCGTAAAGTGGAAAAAGTTTATCTGGCGCTGGTAGATGGCAAGCCGCCCACACCCACCGGGCGCATCGAAGCGCCGGTGGGGCGCGACCCACAAAAACGCAAGCAAATGGCCGTGGTGACGGCAAACAAAGGCCGCCAGGCGGTCAGCGAATATCTCACCCGGCAGTCTTTCGCCAGCCACACCCTGCTGGAGGTTCATCCGGTGACCGGGCGCACCCACCAGATCCGCCTGCACCTCAGCTTCGTGGGCTGCCCGGTGGTGGGAGATGTGATTTACGGGCGGCGCAAAGCCAGCCTGCCGCTCAAACGCCATTTTTTACATGCACATCGGATTAGCATCACCCTGCCCGGCGAGCTTCAGCCGCGCACTTTTGAAGCGCCTCTGCCCCCGGAGTTGAAAAGTGTTTTGGATGCTCTGCAGCAGGCGAGTGGATAGCGGACCTGCCTGGCAGGTGCGCGGTGAGGGTATCAGCCCGTGGGGACGATGATGTTGGCGGATAAAATTACGCTCTCCATCACGCTGTCCTAGCATTTAATCTCAGGCTGAATTATCTTCGAACACCAGGTTATCCGGATAGTCCCCCATCTCCACCTGGTCTCGGCCGCGGGCTTTTGCCCGGTAAAGGCGCTGATCGGCCAGGTCCAAAAGCTGATTGGCATCTCCTGCCTCAGATAGTGTTGCAATCCCCTGACTGACCGTGGGCGCGGGTACGGCCTGGCTGTCCCTGCCCGTGACGGTGATCGTTTTGAGCGTCTGGCGGACACGCTCGGCCACCTGCACGGTTTGCTGTGCAGAGGTGTACGGCAGAAGGATCACAAATTCTTCGCCGCCCCAGCGCCCCAGGATATCGCTGCTGCGGATATTTAGCCGGATGGCCTCCACAACACTGGTAAGCGCCTGATCCCCCACCAGATGTCCGTAGGTATCGTTATAAGATTTGAAATGATCTACGTCCAACATCACCAAACTCAGCGGAGTGTGGTTGAGCCTAGAACTGAGGCATAACTCTTCCAGGTAGCGCATAAAGTTTGTGCGGTTATACACCTGGGTAAGGCCATCCAGCCGCGCTTGCCTCACAACTTCAGCATGGTGCTGGGAGTGATCGATAGCCATGGCGGCCTGGTGGGCCATGTTCTCCAGTAAATCCAGATCGTTTTGATCAAAGGCGTTCAGCTTATAAGAAGCCACCGCCATTACACCCAGAACCCGGTTGCCGGAGATGAGCGGGGCGCCCATCCACGACAGGCTGCTTTTCGGCTTGCCCACTACTGTGGTCTGAATCCCCAGGTTCTTAACCTCGACAGGCAGGTTGCGCATCAAGATGGATTTTTGATTTTGGATCACCCATCCGACGACACTGTTGCCCAGGGGAATATCTGTTTTGGGGTACAACTCGCCTTCATCATAAAACATTTCCAACCGGATGCAGTTCTCATGCAACAGCCCCACGTAGTAAGTGTCGGCATGGAAGGCATCCTGTACGGCAGCGCGTACCAGCCCCATGACCTCCTCCGCTTCGATGGTGGAAGCAATTTTGCGTGACACCTGATTGAGCATTTCCATGCGCCAAACCTTTGCGCTCAACGAGCGGCCCAGGCGCAGCATCGTCTCGTTGACCATAATCCCCACCAGCGGCAGCGCCAGGATGTGGGACCACTCGAGAACATCCAGAGGGTAACGACTGACGACCAGATACCCCCCCAGGATGGATGAAACCGCGATTAACGTATAGGTAGGCCAGCGCCCGAACAACATGGCTGAAACCGTGATCAAAATGAGCGCCAGAATATCGATAGAAACAATAAAAATCTCTGGCAGCGCGGCCAGCATGATCGCCAGGCCAACACCATTCAACACCGCAATCGGCCACTGCAGCACAGGGTATTTTTCTGTAAGCTGGTACAGGAATCGAAACAAAATTACCGTGTAAAGCATGACCAGCAGGCCAATGACCAGGCCCGACAGGCGCGCTGCCAGCTCCAACCGGGGGTTTAATGATTGAAATAAGATAAAAAATTCCAGAACGATGGCGACATATGCCGCCGGAACCAGCAAGCTGCGGCGCTCATTGGTGGATAAAGAGTCAAACGGCCTGGATTTGTTCATGAGGGGTGATCATGGGTACACAACAGCCTGTCGCCTTGAGTTTGTTTGTCCGATTTTACCAGAGATGGCGGCGATTATCTGGTGCGGGATTTCACAAAAGCTATCAGTGATATAATAACCTTAAGAAATGGTGCGGGATATCTGGCCGTCTGAGGCCAATTTTTATATGTAGCGAGGCCTGGGTATGGAAGAATTTCTTACGCTGGAACAAATCGATCGGGTGGCAGGCATTGTACGTTCGCGGTTGGCCGCACAGCCCGGGGTGGGGATGATCCTCGGATCGGGGTTAGGCGGGTTGGCCAATTCAGTAGAACAGGCAATCACCATTCCCTATGCAGACCTGCCCGGCTGGCCGGTTTCGACGGTGGTGGGGCATCATGGTCGCCTGGTGTGCGGAGTGCTGGAAGGCCAGAATGTACTGGTGATGCAGGGGCGTTCGCACTACTACGAAGGCTACAGCATGTCCCGGCTGGGGCTGCCGGTGCGCGTGATGCAGCGCCTGGGGATCGGTACTCTGGTGGTGACCAACGCGGCGGGGGCGGTAAACCCGGATTTTCAGCCGGGTGAGCTGATGCTCATCACCGACCACCTGAACCTGATCGGCATGGCAGGGCTGACCCCCTTGCGGGGACCCAACCTGGACGAACTGGGGCCGCGCTTCCCGGATATGAGCCAGGCCTACGACCACGAATTGAGCGATCTCGCCCGCCAGACAGCACACGAAAAGAATATCCGCCTGCATGAAGGCGTTTATGTGTGCCTGGCAGGCCCCTCATTTGAAGGACCGGCCGATTTGCGCTTTCTCAGGGGATCCGGGGCCGACGCGGTGGGTATGTCGACCGTGCCGGAGGTGATTGTCGCCAGGCATGGCGGACAGCGCGTCCTGGGCATCTCCGGGATCAGCAACAAAGCCAACCTGGATGGCAGCACCATCACCACCCATGACGAAGTCCTGGAGGCCGGGCGCGTGCTCGTCCCCAGGCTCGAAGCGCTTCTGCGAGGCGTATTGCGCCGGTTATGACCGGTTGATTGTGCCCATGGCGCACCGTTTATTATCCAACGATTTTAATTTGCATGGTTCTGGCTTTGCATGGAAGAAGCACTTGGTTTTTTCAGAGCCATTGAGGTCTGGGTTTACCTGTTGCTCGGGCTGGTGGCGCTGTATTTCATCCGAAAATTTCTCCTGGCGTGGCAAGAGCTGCGCGATGCTGGATTCGGTTTGGAGCGGGAGAATGCCCAGGGGCGGTTGAATTTCGCCGCGATTGTGCTGGTGTTATTGTTGGCTATGGCAATTTCGGAATTTGTGATGGTTTCATTTATCGCTCCCAGCATGCCGGGAGCTGAAGCCCTGCCTTCGCCTACATTGGATTTACTGGCGACAGCCACCACCACGCTGCCAGCCTCCGCGCCTGGTTCGCTTGAAACGCTGACCCCGGCAGCAACCTCCTTGCTGCCTGACCTCGCCGGGCAAGAAAATGGCTGCATCCCGGGGCAGGTGGAGATCACCTCACCGCAGACCGGCAGCGAGATCAGCGGCGCGGTCATTATCACGGGTACGGCGAATATTCCAAATTTTGGTTTCTACAAGCTGGAAATGAAACGCGTGGAGGAAACGTCCTGGCTCACCATCCTGGCTGGAAATGAAGTTGCAACCAATGCCACGCTGGGCTCGTGGAATGCCAGCCTGCTTTCTCCGGGAGACCACCAATTAGGGCTGGTGCTCACCGATAACCAGGGCCAGATACTGCCCGCATGCATTGTGCAGGTGCGGGTGACAAATTTATCCGTAACCCCTCAACCATAGGAAGGCGACCGATCATGCCGGAAATCCAAATTCGACCCGCAATTTCTACCGATATTCCAATCTTAATGGCCATTGACCACAGTTATACCAGCGATTTCGCCTGGCAAATGGAAATCCAGAGCGATGAAAGCTCGGTGGTGGTCTCGTTTCGCGAGATACACCTGCCGCGCTCGGTGCGCGTAGAGTACCCGCGTCCCACGCAATCTCTGGCAGACGATTGGACCCGCCGCGCCGGACTGCTTGTGGCGATGCTGGAAAGTGACGTTGTCGGCTACATCAGCATGGATTTAAACATTGCGCCGCTGACCACATGGATCACCGACCTGGCCGTCACACGCCGCCAGCGCCGCCAGGGGATTGGCAGCGCCCTGGTGCTGGCAGCCCAGGAATGGGCCGAACAGCACGGCTGCCTGCGCCTGCTGCTGGAGATGCAGTCCAAAAACTATTCGGCCATTCATATGGCTCAAAAACTGGGTTTTGATTTTTCCGGATATAACGACCGTTTTTACGCCAATCACGATATTGGCATTTTTTACTCGCGTGCGCTGCGTTAATTAAGGTGTTTCGCCGCTGACCGGACCATGTACAACATTGTTATCGACAGTCTGCGCACACTGAACCAGCTGCTGACGGCGGGCATTGCCATCACCGCCTTTTCGCTGCTGCTGTACACGCTGACATTTAATTTCCGCGACCGGGTGGCGCGCTCCTTTGCGTTCATCCTGATCTGCGTGGTGATTGTATTTGTGGGGGATGCGATCGGGTCGACGACAGTCACACCACCCGGCCTGGAATTCTGGTTGCGGCTGCAGTGGGTGGGGATTAGCTTTCTTCCATCGGCTTATTTGCATTTCTCAGACGCACTGCTGGCTACCACGGGGCGGCCTTCGCGCGGGCGCCGCCGCCTGGCGGTACGGATCAGCTACCTGGTGTCGCTGCTCTTCCTCCTGACTCTGCCGTTTGCCCTGCTGGTTGGACCCCTGGAGCAAAATGTGGACCCCGCTCCCCATCTGCGCCGCACCTGGCTCACCTGGTTGTTCACCCTGTACTACGGCGGCATCATGCTTTTCGCAGGGATCAATTTTGTGCGCGCTTACCGCCGCACAACCGCCCGCGCCAGCCGGCGGCGCATGTCGTACCTGCTGATAGGAGCCCTGGCGCCCGCCCTGGGTTCGTATCCTTACCTGCTTTTTGGGTCAAGCCTGGCAGAGCGCCTGCCGCTGCTTTTCTGGCTGGCAGCCACCGTCAGCAATCTACTGGTATCAGCGCTGCTGATCGTGATGGCCTATGCGGTGGCGTTTTTCGGCGTTGCCTGGCCCGACCGGGTGGTCAAGCGCCGTCTGTTTAAATGGTTGATGCGCGGCCCGGTGACGGCCTCAAGCATCCTGGCGATCACCACCCTGGTGCGGCGCGGCGGCGAAGCCCTGGGGCAGGCGTATTCGGCGGCCGTTCCCATCGTGATGGTTTCCTCTCTGCTGGTATTTGAACATCTCATCACTCTGGCAGCGCCTTACTGGGAACGCTGGCTTTTTCACGGCGGCGACCGCGATAATATTGATCTGCTTCAAAAACTGGAGGAGCGCCTGCTGACCTCAAGCGACCTGCGCCAGTTTCTTGAGTCGGTGCTGGCGGCGGCGTGTGACCGGCTGCAGGCTTCCAGCGCCTTTATTGCCGCCCTGGGGGCGGGCGGGTTGGAGATGGTGGTCACCATCGGTCAGGATGGCTTGCTCGAGAAGGAGGATCTATCGGAAGATATTTTGCTCAATGTCAGTCAAAATGGTATGGAAAACGGCCTGTTCTCGTGGGGCGATTACTGGCTGGTGCCTTTGTATGAGCAACGGGAGGGCACAGGTGAGCTGCTGGGGTTGATGTGTATTACCCGCAAGCTAGACCAGACGGTTGATGACGAGCAGCGCGAAGCTCTCTCAATCCTGTCAAGGCGGGCGGCCCAGGCGCTGGATGACCGCCGCATGCAGCAGCAGTTATTCAGTTCGATTGAGGCTTTGACCCCGGAAGTTGAGCTGATCCAAAATTTGCGGGCGGCAACCCGGTATGGGGAAGGCCCGGCGCTCACAGAGGTGCTCACCCGCGCCGATGCGCCGATTGAACAGGGCAAGCTATCGGCATGGGTGAAAGACGCCCTGACGCATTACTGGGGGGGCCAAAACTAACCGAAAGCCCATTGATGGATATGCAAATCGTCCAGCAGGCCATGCAGGAACATGAAGGCAACCCGACCAATGCCCTGCGGTCGATCCTTCGCCAGGCCATCGAGCACGTTCGCCCGGAAGGCGAACGGCGCTTTACCGGCGAATGGATCCTCTACAATATTCTGGAATTAAAATTCATGGAAGGGCGCAAAGTACGCGAGGTGGCGCTGCGGCTGGCAATGTCGGAAGCCGACCTGTATCGCAAACAACGTGTGGCTATCGAAGCTGTGGCTGACGCCATGCTGGAGATGGAACACAGCGCCATTGAAAAACAAACCATGGCGGTGGATCTTACCGCCGAAGATGTTAATTCAGATCACATAAGGTGGGCTTAATGGTGAATAGACACGATTCAAAGGTCTATCGAGATCTGCAGGGGGGGCCTCCGCCTCTGGATGAGAGCTGGTGGGAAGCTGTGCTCATGCAAGAGGATGAACGCCAAAACCACGCCGCACAGCAAAAAAGTGCTGCGCCGGTCAAAGAAAGCAAACCCGCCGGCCCCAGGCAGACCAATGACTTGATCAAAGTAGATTGGGACCTGGCCATGCAGGTTTACGAGCAAGACCAGGCCATCAATCTGCTGGTTACAGGCTGTAACAGGGGAGGTCTGCTGGTGACCGGCGACGGGCTGCAGGGTTTTGTGCCTGTGTCACACCTGGTGGATATTCCCGCAGACAAGGTTGGGGTGGACCACGAAGACGCTCTGCAGAACTACGCCGGTCGGGAGCTTCTATTAAAAATCATTGAATGTGACCAGGAGCGCGGGCGGGTGGTTTTTTCGGAGCGCGCCGCTCTGGCAAAGGCTGGCAGCCGCAATGAGCTGCTTTCAGAGCTCCAGCCGGGCATGTGTGTGCATGGCACGGTCACCAATATTACCGATTTCGGCGTTTTTGTGGACCTGGGCGGGGTGGAAGGCCTGGTGCACGTCTCAGAAATATCGTGGGGACGCGTACGCCATCCTTCGGATGTGGTCCACTACAACGAAGTGGTGAATGTGCATGTGATCAACGTGGAGCCAGACCGGTCACGCGTGGCGCTCAGCATCAAGCGCCTGTATCCCAACCCGTGGGCCACTGCCGAGGCGCGCTATTCGCCCGGGCAGGTGGTGGAGGCGATTGTCACCAGCATTGTGCCCTTCGGCGCTTTTGCCCGGTTGGAAGAAGGACTGGATGGTCTGATCCATGTCTCTGAGATGGTGCAGGATGGACATCCGGTGCCTCCGGACGTGCTGCTGTGCGAGGGCCAGTCGGTGCGGGTGCGGGTGCTGCAGGTGGATGCCTCGCGCCAGCGGCTGGGTCTGAGCCTGGCGATCGACTGAGCGGGCAAGGTTTAGTGCGGCTGCGTGGGAGGCATTAACACGCAGCCGTGGGATCGATACAGGGTGGGCCGATGAGATTTTCCTGGGCCGCAGCCTGGCCTGTTTTGTTTGGCGTGCTGATCGGGCTGCTGGCAGCCGGTGTTCTGCTGCTTGCCAGCGCCCCGCCGCGCGGCGGGGCGGTGCTGCTGCTGCCGCCGCCTACCCCGGCGCCGCTGCTGGTACATGTGGCCGGGGCGGTGGCAAAACCCGGGGTGGTGGCCCTGGCGCGGGGAAGCCGCGCTCAGGATGCCGTACAGGCCGCCGGCGGCTTGCTGCCAGACGCCGACAGCGCGGCCCTCAACCTGGCGGCTTTGCTGGAAGACGGGCAGCGCTTGAATGTGCCTTATAAGGTTGGGACGCCGCCTGCCGATGCCGTGCGGGGCGGCGGCGCCATCCCCCTCGCCGGCCCGGGCGGGTTGGTCAACCTCAACACCGCCACGCAGGAAGAGTTGGAGAGCCTGCCCGAAATTGGCCCGGTGACGGCGGAAGCCATCCTCGCTTACCGCGCCGCCAACGGCGCCTTTGGGAGCATCGAGGCCATCCAGGACGTGGATGGGATTGGCCCGGGGATTTTCGAGAAGATCAAAGACCTGATCACGGTGGGAGATTGAGCCCTATTCCTGCGCCAGGCGGCGGTTCGCCAACTGGATGTATTCGGCGCAGGTGTCATACCCCAGGTAATGCCGTCCGGCGGTTTTTGCCGCCAGGCAGGTGGTGCCGCTGCCGGCGAAGGGATCCAAAACAACATCCCCTTTGAAGGTAAATAACTGGATCAGGCGGTTAGGCAGCTCCTCAGGAAAAGGCGCGGGGTGGCCAATTTTGCGCGCCGGCACAGCGGGGAAGCTCCACACGCTTTTCGTCCACTCGAGAAACTGCTCACGCGTGATTGTGTTTTCCCGGCCGACGCACTTCACGGCGGAAGCTGCCCTTCGAGAATATCAGGATGTATTCGTGCACATCGCGCAGCACCGGGTTGGAGGCCGATTGCCAGCTGCCCCAGGCGGTGGAAGGGCTGGAGCTGGCTGCCTTGTTCCAGATCACCTCGCCGCGCATCAGGTAGCCCAGCTCCAGCATCTGGTCAATGATGTAAATATGCAGCGGGATATAAGGCTTGCGCCCCAGGTTGGCCACATTGATGCAGGCCCGCCCGCCCGGGGCAAGGACGCGGTAGGTTTCCGCCCACACACGCCGCAGCAGCCCCAGGTATTCTTCCGGGTTCAGGTCTTCATCGTACTCTTTTTGAGCGTTGTAGGGCGGGGAAGTGACCATCAGGTGCACGCTGCCATCCGGCAGCTCATCCATCGACTCGCTGGATTTGCAGTAGAGCTGATCCAAAATCTCAGGCGGCGCCGGGTTTTCGACATCCGCTGCGTCCGGGGCGTTATCCTGTTCCTGGTACAGGCGGCTGGCGTAGAAGGCGCGCGCATCGTGGCTGATGCGCCCGGGGGTGCCAAAGGCGCTGGTGTGGGTGCCGTTGCGTTTGCGGGCGGGTCTGGGCATTTATTTCCGGGAGTTCGGTGATAAAATCGTAGACCTATAGCTGACAGCCATCTGCTTTCAGCTATCAGATAAGATGGTGCAATCATAAATCAACACACTGAAAACGACAACATCAATCTCAGTTTGGGGTAAAAACGCCTATGTCTTATTCCGGTTTACTTGCCCGCTACGGCTCGCTGTTGGATCTGCCCGCCCACACGAAAACCGTGACCCTGCTGGAGGGCAACACGCCGTTCATCCCGGCCCCGCGTTTAGCCGAGGACATGGGCGGCGGGTTTGAGCTGTATATCAAGTTCGAAGGCTTGAACCCCACCGGCTCGTTCAAAGACCGCGGCATGACGGCCGCCATCGGCGAGGCCGCCGGGCGGGGGGTGCAGGCAGTGATCTGCGCCTCCACCGGCAACACGGCGGCTTCAGCGGCGGCCTATGCCGCCCGGGCCGGGCTGCGGGCGATTGTGCTCATTCCGGAGGGCAAGGTGGCGGCCGGAAAGCTGGCCGGTGCAGTGGCCTACGGGGCGCAGGTGGTGCAGGTGCTGGGCTCTTTCGATGACGCCCTGAGCCTGGTGGTGGCGATCACCCAGAAGCACGCCATTGCCCTGGTGAACTCGCTCAACCCCTACCGCCTGGAGGGACAAAAGACAGCCGCCTTTGAAATCTGCGACGTGCTGGGCAGCGCCCCCGACCTGCTGTGCCTGCCGGTGGGCAATGCCGGGAATATCACTTCTTACTGGATGGGCTTCCAGCAGTATCACGCCATCAAGGGCAGCGGGCTGCCGCGCATCCTGGGGGTGCAAGCAGCCGGCGCTGCGCCGCTTGTGCTGGGTCACCCGGTGGACAAGCCCGAAACGGTTGCAACTGCCATCCGCATCGGCCGGCCGGCGCGCGGCGAGCAGGCCCTGCAGGCCGCCGAAGAATCGGGCGGGCGCATCATCGCCGCCAGCGACGAGGATATCCTTGCCATGCAGCGCCGCCTGGCACAGGAGGGCATCTGGGTCGAGCCGGCTTCGGCTGCCGGGTTGGCCGGGCTGGCCAACGAGGTGCGCGCTCGGGGAGCTGGACCTCAAGGGCCAGCGCGTGGTGGCGATCTGCACCGGGCACGGGCTCAAAGACCCGGATATCATCACCAAACACATGCTGCGCGCCCGTCGTCCTGCCGCCCGATCTGGGCGCGCTGGAAGACGCCATACTGCTAATCGTAAGGGCGAAGGTCTGCAACCCTGCATCTTACAGAGCAATCTCGCATTTACAAAGACCCGCCCCTGACGAGCAGCTCAGGCCAGCGCCTGGTCGAGATCGGCAATGATGTCGGCTGGGTGTTCGCCACCGATGCTCAGGCGGATCAGGTTATCGGGCAGGGCCGCCAGAGCGCGCCCGGCTTCGCCCTGCTGCTGGTGGGTGGAGATGGACGGGATGGTGGCAATGGTCTTGATGCGCCCCAGGTCGGTGGCCCGCCAGACCAGCTGGAGCCGGTCGAAGACGCGCCGGGCCGCGGCGTGACCGCCGCGCACGGTGAAGCCCATCAACGTGCTGTAGCGGTTCACCGGCCCGCCGTAATCCTCCTCAGCATCCACCAGCCACATGTAGCGCGAGGCCACGCCGTATTCGGCGGTGCTTTCCAGCCCGGGATAATTGACCGCCTCGACACCCGGGTGCTGCAAGAGGAACCTGGCCACCTGCATGGCGCTGCGGCTGCCGGCATCCATGCGCAGGCGCAGGGTGCGCAGGTCGTTGAGCGTCATCAGGGCATTGAACGGGCTCAGGCTGGGGCCGTAGTCGCGGAATGGCAGCAGTTTCACATACGCGGCAAAGTTCTGGCGCAGCTCGTCCGGGCCAAATTTGCTGGTGATGGCATGGCGGGCTACCAGGGCCCCGGCAATGGCAAAACCGCTGGTTGCCATGCTCTTGCTCACCGAGTGCACCACGATATCGGCGCCGTGCAGCAGGGGCCTCATCAGGGCGGGGGTCGCCACGGTCGAATCGACGATCAGCGGTATCTCATGGCTGTGAGCCAGCTCCGCCAGCCGGGCGATATCGAAGACCGCCAGCCCGGGGTTGCTGGGCATCTCGCCGTACACAAAACGGGTGTTTTCATCGATTTTTGAAGCCCATTCATCCAGATCCAGCGGATCACGCACCCAGCGCACATCCACGCCGCGTTCCACACCGTAGCGCTGCTGGAATAGCATGAAGCTGCCGCCGTACAGGCGGGCGCATGCGACAAAGTTCATACGCTCCGGGCGGTTCTGACCCTGTTCGGAGAGCGTCAGGAAGGGGTTGGTAGCCATGAACACCGCCGCCGCACCCGACCCGGTGGCGCAGGCGCTGGCCTCAACATCCAGGCCATAGCTCTCCAGCAGCGCAAGAGTCTCTTCCAGGTAATGCACCGTCGGGTTGGCAATGCGCGAATAGGTCCAGGAGGGCATCAGGTAAGCCAGAGCGGCTTCCATGTGGTCGCTGTTTTCAAAAGCCTGCGCCGGGCTGAAATAACCCGGTTCCTGCAGGCTGCCCTGGTTAGCCAGGGCGGCTTGCAGCCCGTAGATGCCGCGCACGGCGATGGTATCGAATTTCATCTGGCGCATGCGGCTGCGCTCGGCGGCTTCGGCAGCGATCATCTGGGCGCCGCGCTGCACGTACATTTCAACACCGGGGATTTGGATGGTATCCATTCGTCTCCTGAATTATGATCTTTGGTCAGCGAACCGGCTCGAAGCGCGCCTGGAAGAAGCGCAGGTATTTCGGCTCGTAGAGCAGCTTGAGGCCGCGGGTTTGATGGCGGGCGTCGAAAACGGCTTTGACCAATTCGGCCACCACATCCATGTGGGCCTGGGTATAGACCCGGCGGGGGATGGTCAGGCGGGTAAGCTCGAGGGCCGGGTAGCGGTGCTCGCCGGTCGTGGGGTCGCGCCCGGCGCTGACGATACCGCGCTCCATCGAGCGGATGCCCAAATCCAGGTACAGCTCGGCTGCCAGGGTCTGAGCGGGGAACAGGTCTTGCTTGAGATGGGGATAGATCTTTTTGGCATCCAGAAAAATGGCGTGCCCGCCCACCGGCTGCACGATGGGGATTTCCCAATCGGTGAGCAGCGTGCCCAGGTAGCGCACCTGCCCAATGCGTGTGCGCACATGGTCGTCCTGAACCAATTCGGCAATACCGATGGCAATCGCTTCCATATCGCGCCCTGCCAGGCCGCCGTAGGTGTGCAGGCCCTCGTAGATGACCACCATGTTGCGCAGCTCTTCGAAGATTTCCCAGGAATTGACAGCCAGCCAGCCGCCAATGTTGACCAGGTTATCCTTTTTGGCGCTCATCCAGGCCCCATCGGTGTAACCGCAGAACTCCTTGAGAATCTGGGCAATGGATTTATCCGCATAGCCGTCTTCGCGCTCCTGGATGAAGAAGGCATTTTCCACCATGCGCGTGGCGTCCAGGTAAATGACGATGCCATGGCGGTCGCACAATTCGCGCAGAAGGCGCACATTGGCCATGCTCACCGGCTGTCCGCCGGCCATATTGACCGTGCCCGCCAGGCTGACATAGGCGATGTTGGCGGCGCCAACCCTGTCGATCAGCGCCTGCAGTTTATCCAGATCGATATTGCCTTTGAAAGGGTGCTGAAACTGCGGGTCGTGGGCTTCGTCGATGATGATATCCACAAAAGTGCCGCCGGCCAGCTCCTGGTGCAGGCGGGTGGTGGTGAAGTACATGTTGCCGGGCACATACTGCCCCGGCTTGATCACCGCCCGGCTGAGCAGATGCTCGGCGCCGCGCCCCTGGTGGGTGGGGACGATATGTTTGTAGCCGTAGTAGGTCTGGATGGCTTCTTCCAGGTGGTAAAAGTTGCGGCTGCCGGCGTAAGCCTCATCGCCCAGCATCAGGCCGGCCCACTGGCGGTCGCTCATGGCGCTGGTGCCGCTGTCGGTGAGCAGGTCAATATAGACATCCTCAGAGCGCAGCAGGAAGGTGTTGTAACCGGCAGCTTCCAGGGCTTTTAGGCGCTGGGGGTAATCCGTCACGGTCAGCGGCTCCACCATTTTGATCTTCCACGGCTCTGCCCAGGAACGGCGTCCAAACTGCTGGCCCATGGTTTGTGGTTTATCGGTCATCTGATCCTCTCCATCCATCTATCCAAATTCCCCTGTCACAAATCTGTAATCACCACTCTCGAATCTCTACTCACGAATCTAACGTGCTTAACGGCACTACCGTGGAATTTTTCACTTCGCTGAGCACCAGGCTGGTCTGGATGCGGGCCACGCCGGGAATGGGGGTCAGGCGCTCCAAGACGAAACGCTCCAGGTCTTTGCGGTTGCGGATGACGACTTTGAGCAGGTAATCGTATTCACCGGTGACATGGTGGCACTCGAGCACCTCAGGCATGCCGCGAATGGCGGCGCGCACGCTCTGCACCTGCTCGGGCTGGTGCACCTGCAAGCTGATGTGCACAAAACAGAGCATATCGTAACCGGCTTTTTCGCGGTCCAGCAGGGCCGCATAGGAACGGATGATCCCCAATCCTTCCAGGCGGCGCAGGCGGGCATGCGTGGCGGGCGCCGAAAGGTTGATGCGCCGGGCCAGTTCGATATTGCTCAGGCGCCCTTCGGCTTGCAAAATTTCCAGAATGGTTTTATCAATTTCATCCAACATTTTTATGTACGAATATAATAAACCGATTATTCCAAAAAGTCAATTATAGTATCGTATATCTCAATAAATTCAAAATAATAGTATGTATATACACCGTAATCATTAATTATATATTATTTTTGCAATCAAACCGGGGGAAAGACAAAATTTCCGAAACCGGAAAGTAGGGGAAAACAAAAAAGGCTGTTCGTGTGCCTTGCACACGAACAGCCCTTCTCCCGGGAAAAAACTAGATCATGCCAACAGCATGGGTGGGGGTGCGATGGATGGGCTGCCAGCCCCGGGCAGCCAGCTCTGCGGTGGGGATTGAGGCCTCATCGGGTTTATCCGACAGGCCGAAGAGCAGGGCGCCACGCCGGCGCCACTCCAGCGCCCAGGCGCGCACCTCCTGGGTGATGACAATCTCACCAGCCAGCAGGGCTTCCACCGGGGCATCGTCGGGCAGGCAGCCCATGCTGCCCACCGTCAAGCCGTACTCGTTGCGGCGGAAGTCCTTGAAGGGGGTGGGATCGCCGCGCAGCACGCTGGCATAAATTTCGGCGTGCACAGCAGCCAGAGTAGCGGGCAGCTCGCCGAGGCGCCGGTCAACTCTTGAGATGAACTGGTGGAAGGTTGTCAACTCGCCGGAGCGCACAGCGCCCATCACCTCGTCCAGCCCGACCAGGCCGCGTGCCACGATCAGGCAGATATAGGCCAGATAGTCCTGGTTATCGGCGGTAAAGACATGAAACTCCGGCTGGTTGAGCTTCTGGTAGGCTTCCAGGAAGGCCGGGCGGACGAAATCGGCGCCCAGCAGCCCGGCCACGGTTTGCTCCACAGCCTGGACAGCGCGCCCGGTCAATCTGATCGGCGTTGCGGCCGCGGGCGCCCAGGGCGGTTTTATCCAGATCGACCACCACGGCGGTCTCGGCGTCAACGGGCAAGCCAAGCGCGGCGCAGCGGCGGTCGAATTCACCCAGGGCAGCCCAGCGGTTGGAGAGAAATAACGCCTGATCGCCGGGAATTATTTCCACGACTTCCGGTTTGCTGTTTTCAGAGCCGATGAAGGCCATCCCCGGCCAGCCGCCCGCCTGGCAGATATTGCTAAAGGCCGTGCCATCCAGCATGCGGGTATCGCCGATGAAGATCAGGCGGCGCAGCGGGGCTGTGGCTCCATCCTGGAGGCGCGCCCGCTGCAGCAATTGGACAATCACGCGGGCATATTCGGGGTCGGTCTTGCGCGGGATCAGCCCCTCGGGCAGCCCGGCAGCCGCCCGCAGGGCATCCAGGCCGGGCAGGCTGGGATCGGGGGGCGCCAGATTGCGGTACACAATCCGGTCGCCCAGGAATTCACTGACGGTGGTGCGTCCAAAAATTTTAAACATGGGTGTGCATTTGCGTTTGTGCGCTTTATTTACTTCAAAACCGCCGCCATGCGTTCCAGGCCGCGCTCGATGATCTCGGGCGAGGTGGCGTAGCACAGGCGCAGGTACCCCTCGCCGTTCTGGCCAAAATCGGTGCCGGCCAGCACGGCCACTCCGGCCTCGTCCATCAGGCGGCGGGCCAGCTCTTTGGAGCTGACGCCGAAAGATTTGATATTGGGGAAGACGTAGAAGGCGCCCTGGGGCGCCAGGCAGCGCACACCGGGGATGGCGTTCAAGCCCGCCACCATGCGGTCGCGGCGGCGCTGGTACTCGGCGACGACTTCATCCACCATCGACTGCGGCCCGGTGACGGCCTCAATCCCGGCCATCTGGGTAAAGGTGGCGGTGCAGCCCACCGAGTGGGTCAGCAGCAGCCCCACACGCTCGGCCAGGGGCTCGGGCATAATACCGTAGCCCAGGCGCCAGCCGGTCATGGCATAGGTCTTGGAGAAGCCATCCACGATGATCGTCCGCTCAGCCATGCCCGGCAGGGCGGCGATGCTGGGCGCATCCACGCCATCGTAGACCAGGCGGGCGTAGATCTCGTCCGAAATGACCCAGCAGTCGTATTTGAGCGCCGCGGCGGCAATATGCTCCAGGTCGGCCTGAGGCATCACGCCGCCGGTGGGGTTGGCGGGCGAATTGAGAATGATCATTTTGGTGCGGCTGCTCACCCGGGCATCGAAGGCCTGCAGGTCGAAGGAAAAGCCCTTTTCTTCCACCACAGGCACAGGCACCGGTATCCCGCCGGCGATATCGATCATGGCGGCGTAGGTGGGAAAGCCCGGGTCGGGGTAAATGACCTCATCACCCGCTTGCACCAGCGCCAGGGTAGGGAAGAACAGCCCCGGCTTGGCGCCCGGACCGATCACCACCTGCCCGGGGGTAAAATGCAGCCCGCGCCGCCGCCCGGCATCTTCGGCGATGACTTCGCGCAGGCGCGGCACGCCAGCCGGTGGGTTGTAGCGGGTGTAGCCGGCGTGGATCGCGTCTGTGCCCTTCTGGCTGATGTGCGCAAAGGTGGGGAAATCGGGCTGGCCGATCTCAAAATGGATGATCTCGCGCCCCTGGGCTTCGAGCTGCTGGGCGCGCGCCAGGACGGCGTAAGCCCCTTCGGGCTTAAGGTTTCGTACGCGTTTGGCAAAAGACATACAGGTTTTCCTTTACAGCTTCGGCAGCACAATCGACTGCTGCCCCTGGTATTTACCCTTTTTATCGGCGTAGGAGATTTCACATTCCTCGTCGGCTTCGAAGAAGAGCACCTGGGCCAGCCCTTCATTGGCGTAGATTCTGGCGGGCAGCGGGGTGGTATTCGAGATTTCCAGAGTGACAAAGCCCTCCCATTCGGGCTCGAAAGGGGTGACATTGACGATGATACCGCAGCGCGCATAGGTCGATTTCCCCAGGCAGACCGTGAGCACCTTGCGCGGGATGCGAAAATACTCCACCGTGCGGGCCAGTGCAAACGAATTGGGCGGGATGACGCACACCTCGCCCTTGAAATCAACCATCGACTTCGGGTCGAAGTGCTTGGGGTCGACCACCGCCGAAAAAACGTTGGTGAAGATCTTAAACTCGTCGGCCACGCGGATATCGTACCCGTAGGAAGATACACCGTAGGAAATCACGCCGTTGCGCACCTGGTGGTCGGCAAACGGCTCGATCATGTGGTGCTCGCGCGCCATCTTTCGTATCCAATGATCAGGTTTCAAGCCCATAGGAACCTCCAATAACTATATAGAATAATTGATTAATTATGACTATCATGCGGCCCAAGAAAGCGTTCACCGTTGAAGTGTATCAGGTGACTTGGTGATTCTGCTACCCAGACTTCTGTTTCCCACGATATCTCACCCAGATATTTATTCATTGCCTTTCGAGACTCGAAAGCAGTAACGAACACAAGCCCATATGTTGCATTAGCAAACAATGTTTTTAGTTCATTGTGTCTATTGATATTGATTGGTCCATGACTTGTGACAGCTTCAATGATAACTAGCCATTTCTTTGACTGTAATTCCACGACCAAGTCAGGCATCTTTCCATGACTATCGATGTTAATTCCAAGTTGATTAAAGTAACGAATTTCATTTTCCGAGATTTTCTGAAGAGCATCACCTATATAAATAATCTTACCGCCGAGCATAAAACGTGGGCAAAACTCTTCAACGATTTTTTTTATGAGTTGATTCTGACCTCCTGCTGATAAATATAATTGCGCACCATCGGGTAGAGTTACCGGAATCATCGGCATGGCTCTTTCACGCATTTGTAAGCTAGCTAACGCTGTCGCCTGTTTCAAGTAAGAGCGCAAGTTACCTTCCCAATCCGACGAATCATAAGATCGAATCAGATCAATCACTTTTGCCCTCTATTACATATTTCGTGTAGGGGCTATTGATAGGACACGCGGGGTCATCTGGGTTAGAAATTACAAGACCCAATTGAATAAATTGATGTACCGTCTGACGCCTAACTGTTTCACGTGTATTCGGTGCATATTCTATTCCGTAAAAATCTCTAAAAAAGGTCATCATCTCAGTAATACCCAACATGTTTACCTTTGCATCGCTCCATGAACTGGATGCCTTGACATCGACTAAAGCTAGCAATGTTAGGGCAGAACGATCATTTTGTTGTGCTCTTGGTACACCCAATAATTGCAAGATATTGAGAGCTTCTCTAATCTTTTTCTTTGCCAGAATGGGATCATCTATATTGGTTTGATCAGGCATATTGCTCATGAGAAACTCCTCTGAAACTAACCGATCTATCTCGTTTTGGTTTGGAAAGCGATCTCCGATCCTTTTACCAAGTAATTCCAACTGTTTTGCTGTTGGATATTTCAGGTTCCGTAAATCGGAAGCGTTAACCTGTGTATGACCGCTGAACTGGCGGAAATACTGGTCAACCAGTGTAGAGTTAAGATAAGCGGTCAACCCTTTGGCAAGTTCAAGTGATATTCCACCGTAGCGCTTGTGATAATAATTTATGTGGTTTTCGATGCCTATCTTTTTTGCTGGGAAATGACCCGGCTGATATATCGCCGCATAAACCCGGCGTTGTTCCTCCTTGGAAGAGAAACGCTTTACCAGAACGTAATTAAGCGCTGGAACAACTAAGCTTTCAGAGTCTGGCGATGCAGCCATATAGCTGGATTTTTTGGTGTTCGTGAGAGGCCATCGAATATAGCCATCCCGAAAATTCATGGGATAGATGAGTGGGATAATTTCTTTATCAGGCTCGCTACGCAACAAATGCCTGGAACGGAAATCAACAACCCGTCCCGTAGAAACTGTCAGGCCAAGTTCTGAAAGAGTGCAGGGCATATTACCCACTTGCGTGCTTATTAATTGTCCCATTCCATCTGGAACGATGCGGATAAATAATTCGGGGTCATCAGGATGTACCAACTGATCATAACGGATTTCTCGACTGATGATGTTCTCATCAATCGGATTGTCGCAGGATGAAATAACTACATCTTTTGGAATAATATTCGATTTAATCGCGTGAACTATGATGTTCTCTTGTAGAACTTCCCCTTCTTGGAACGCTTTGTCGCACGCCCTCATAGATATGTATTCGTTTCATCACCATTGTTTTCAAGAGTGAAGCTCTAAATGGACGAAAATACGTTCCGTTACAAAAACTTCTTGGAAGAATACCTACAAGCTCACCATCTTGTGCAAGAAGTTTTATCGTAAGCCACATAAAAGCAGAGTATAAATTTGTTGTTTCAATACCAACAGATTTTAAGCATGCGTTTTGTACGTAACTCGCTATTAATTTTTTTATACGGGGGATTTAATATTGCGTAATTATAGTAGGGTGTTTCAGTGTTGAAGAAGCTCCCTTGACCTAACAAAATTCCCACATTTGAGGCGATGAAATCATCCGAATGAATATCAAAATGGAAATCGACGCTGTGTTCAGAACAAAAAGACTGGCAAATACTCAGTGTTTGCTTAAGTCTTTTCCCTAGATTGGAGTCGATCTCAAACGCGGAAACAGTAATTTTTTTTGGTCTTGGAATTTGTTGAACCGCTTGAGCAGTAAAAGCTGCCGTCAATGTTCCAGCGCCAGCGCCCGGATCAAGCAAATGAATTGTTTCGCTGAATTGTGAAAACATTTCTGACATGGTACGCGCAATAGCAGGAGAGGTTAAAAACTGTCCCAAATCAGATCGGTGGATTAAGTCTATCGAATTTTGGGCATCAATCCGAATTGGATCAACGTAATCAAGCAACGCCCGTGGATCAATATTTTTAACTTCAGGTAAGTCAAAGCTCGATTCCAATGATGTCATATTCCCACCGAGGAATTACAGATTGGCGATTGAGAATAAGTGCCCATTATAGTTACCACCCGCTGGCCCTGAAGACCGCCTGGAGCAGGTCCTGTGTTTCTCCGGCGGTCATGGGGCGGGGGCGGGCGTAATCTACAAACATCATCGGCAGCAGCTCGGTGCCAATATAGCGACCATCGTAAAACACGTGCCGGTCGATAAAAGCCTGCCGGCAGGCCGGGCTGACATCGTACTGGTCGAAGAACAGGTTGCCCAGGCCGTAGTGGATCAACGAGCTGCCCAGAAACTCGAGGGCCTGCGGTTGGTGGGCCTGGCTGCCGCTGACCACCACCGCTCCGGCCTCTGCCACGGCCCGAAAATCCCGTTTCTGGTCGGGCTGTGCCTGGTAGGTGTAATATTCAAAGTGCTGGAAGGTGGCGATAACCAGATAGCCCTCGGCGCGCAGGCGGGCAATCTCGCTCTGCATCCAATCCATATCGCATTTCACCGCCCCGGGATGGTCGGCGCTGGCCTGGGCAAAACTGCCGCCCTTGCCGTTGCAGCCAATGAAGGCCAGGCGGTTGCCGTTATGCTCGATCAGGACAGCCTGGCGGGCCTCGTCGCTGTTTTTTCCGCCGCCGTAATATGGCCAGCCGCGCTGCCGGTACAGATCCAGCGTGTAGAGCATAGCCTGGTTGCCCCAATCTTGAAAATGGTCGCCGGTCAGCTCCACAACGTCGGTGCCGATATCCTCCATCAGCTGGATATATTTTGTGTCGCTGCAAAAGCGCATGCCTTGCTGCACCGGGTCGGGGAAGGGGCAGTCTTTGGCAAAAGGCACCTCGTTGCTGACATGGGTGATATCGGCTTCCAGCAGCCAGGCGCGCACATCTCTGCCGGGGTAGTTCACGCCGCGCTGCTCCATGGTATAAGCCGTGGCGCGCACCAGGGCGGTGACGCCGGTGAGCGCCACCGTGGTCAATTTGCCGGGCAGGCGGTTGCTCTCAGGCAGCAGCAACGAGCCGGACACCGGCCCGTAAAGGGCAGCGGCGGTCTGAACAAGCTGCGCCTCACCCACAAGAGAAATGGGCATGCTCAGATCATAGGCGGTGGGATCAAAGTTTTTGCGCAGCGGCGACTGCCCGTCCACTTCCAGCACTTTCCAGCGCGGGTCCAGCGCTTCAAATGGAATCAGCGCCCAGGCGGCGCCTGCCTCCCAGGCGCTCGGCAGCAGCTCGGCCGCGGGCAGGGTTTTCACCGCACCTTCAGCGGGAGCGCCCCACAGGGCGCTGAAGACCGCCAGCGTGCTTTCATCCAGCAGCAAGGGCCGCCCGGCGAACGGGCCGGCGGGGTTGCCCTCCCAGGTCTGGCGGAGATGCCCGGCGCTGAGGCCCTGCTCAAAGCTGGAGAAAGGCGTCACCAGGGCATAGACCCAGCGGCTGATGGGCGCCTGCCCACCTGCCTGCAGGCGCAAGGCGGCGGTTTCGGGGGCGGCGACAAGGTAATACTCGGAGGGGAGCTGCAGGGCAGCCTGCAGGGCCTCGGGCAGGGCTGGATCGACCCACAAGGGCACGCCTGCCGGGGTGGGTGTAGCGGGCGGCGTGGTGGGCGTGGGCGGGAAAGGTGTAGGCAACGCGGGCTGGAAGGGGGTGCGCGTGGGAGGGCGGGCCTCGCCCCCGGGAAGCGGCAATCCGGGCAAAACCCCGCCTCCGCAGGCAAACTGCAGCAGGGAGAGCATCAGCACAAGCTGGAGCAGGGATTTACGCCCTGCGTGCAATCGACCGCGGCTGTCAGTCATGAAGGTATCTCCATCCACAGCGCCGGAGCGCTCGTCAATCCAGAGGAAACTGTCTTTGCAAGGCGGGTGTTTTTCCCACCGAAGCAATCCAGCGTATGTGCTTGCCTGGGAATTATCATGTTTCTGCCCTCAATCCGGCACCCGGAAAGTCACCAGCGTCAGCTGGCCCGGCTGAACCTGCACCACACGCTGCTGCATGCCGCGATAAGCGAATGAAATCTGGTATTCACCGGCGGGCAGGTCGCCGATGGCAAAGCTCTCCTGCCAGGGCGCCAGTCCGGCAAGCTTGATCTCGGTGTAGGTGCTCAGGTAATAGGTGGATTGGGAGGACTGCCCACCGCCCGACAGACGCTCGATGACGATGTTGGGCAGCTCGACGTAGCGGCCCTGCGGGTCAATCACGCGCCCCGCCAGGGCACCCGTCAGCTGACCATTCTCACCGGGCAGGGGCTTCAGCCACACTTCCGGGTTACGCGATTGGGCGTAGGTGTTCTCCCCGTAGCGCACCTCAAAGTGCAGGTGGCTGCCGGTGGCTGCGCCGGTGGCGCCCACCTCGCCGAGCACGTCGCCTGTATGCACCCTGGCGTCCGGCTGCACATCGATTTTGGAGAGATGGGCATACAGGGTGTAAACGGGCTGCTTGAAACCGGGCAGGTCGTGCTGCAAGACCACAAAGCTGCCGTAGAAATTGTAGTACAGGCCAAAGATGGTCTTCTTATCATCGCCGGCATACACCACCACGCCGTCCGCCGCCGCCAGCACCGGGGTTCCGAAGGAATTGAGAAATTCCACGCCGTGATGCGGGTCGCGCGTATCCTGAGCTGTGCTGCCAAAGCGGTAAGAGACATCCACCGCTGTGCGCCCGGGTGGGGCAATCGGCCGCTCAAACGGAAATTCAAAATTCAATATGCAGTCGTTTTCGGTGCAGGGA
>CAVPJC010000018.1:0-263983 GCA_963705155.1 uncultured Chloroflexia bacterium
TTCACAGACCAGAAATTTGGCCGGAATGTGTAAGTGCCGATTCTCGTGGTTGGCGCGGTGGGGGCGCTTGTTGAGATCGGCGGCACCTGGGCCACGATTCAGAAATTGGAGTTGCTACGGGACCGGGCTTTGGCCACCGGTAATACCAAGGTGCCGTCACCGTGGGATACCTACAAGTTTCCGCTGTTGGTCTATGCCCGGTTTGGCGATTGGTGCCGGCTACTGGCTGTCCCGGCCAGCTGAAAGACCGAGATTGGCGTGGGCCAGTCCTGACCTGCTTGGGGGTTCTCGCCCTCGGCGGCGTGTTCGGTGGACTGGCGATCCGGGTTTTGGAGAATGACCCCGGGGCGTGTGGCTGATCTTGGTCGGCGTGGTGGCTGTGGTCGGGTTCGGTTGTTGGGTTGTGACGAAGACCAATCGACAGATGGAGGATATCCGGCACGCATCGCACGCCCTGCTGGTTTACGTGGCGGTTGGTCTCGGGACTGTCGCTCTACGGGTATCTCTACCTTTCGTCACGCCACCAACCCGCCGATGAACTGGGGGTACACTGCGGACAGTGGGACGGGTTTGTGCATCACTTCACGCGCGGCCAGTACGACAAGGTGTTCACCGACCGCAGTTTGGTGCTGGGATCGCAGTGTGTGGACGCAGTTCAACGGGTTGATTCAGGACGATGCTGAGAGCAATTCAATGTCGTGTTTGCTCTTGCTGGCGCTGGCGGCAGTGTTCTTTTACCGCGATATCGATGCTACGGGACCGGCGGTGGCTGCTGTTCCTTGTTCATTGGTTTTCTGTGGCTCAGTCTCGGGTTCTTGTTCCTGTCCGAATCCGACCTTTGAGAAACAGAAACAGTTCACCGACCGGGTCTTCTTATTCCCTTGCGCATTGCATCTATGCGCTGTGGATTGGGTACGGGTTGATATTGGGCCTGGGCTTTCTCTTTCCGAGAACCCGGTCGGCGGGTACAAGCGCTCGCCGATTATCGGGGCGGTCTTTAGTGTTACGGTGGTCTCGATGGTGCGCAACTGGGCGGACAACGAACAGCGGGGACACTGATTTCGGTTACAAGTTCGGCTACCGATGTTCAGCCCGGCGGCGGTTAACCCGACATGGACCGGGGGGCGGTGCTGTATGGCGGGACCGAGACCGGCCGGTTTATGCCGACGCACATGATCTTGTCGAGAGCCAGGAACGGTTGCGCGGCAAAACGAAAATGGACAAGTACCCGGCAAGCGAGACCTTTGACCGGCGCGATGTGGCTACATCATCACCCAGAACGCGCTCGCCGACGGGACGTACATGAATTACATCCGGGATCATTACGGCTACTGGCGACCCGATACGATGATCCCAGTTCGCTCACCAACCGCCCGGCGTGGCAGGAAGTCTGTTCCGCTGGAGTTGGACCGCGCTGAAGCGCAACCGGGTTTACCCGCCGGACCCGATATGGATTCCGAATGAGGCGACGTCAATCAAGCTTTCCATCGATACATGGAAGAATTGCGGACGCGCCCGCCACACAGCCGGGCGAAGAGGTGCGCATGAGAACGGTCGCGTGCAGGTGCAAGGCCGGGCCGGGGTCATGGCCATCAACGGTCACCTGACCAAACAGATCTTCGAGCGGAACAAGGAGAAGCACACGTTCTACGTCGAGGAGAGCTATCCGCTTTCTGGATGTATCCCTACCTGGAGCCGTACGGCATCATCATGAAACTGAACCCGGAGCCGCTGGCGCAGTTGGCGCCCGAGATGGTCAAGCGCGACACGGGAGTATTGGGACGCACTCGCGAAGACCTTGCTGGACGATTCGCGTACCGGCGCGACGACAATGCCCAGAAGGCGTTCTCGAAACTCCGCGCGGCCATCGGGGCGCTGTATGCGTACCGCAAGATGTACGCCGACGCCGTGGCCGCCTACAAACAAGCCATCGCCCTGTGCCGCGAAAGCCCCGAGGCGAATTACCGGCTGGCGCAACTCTATGTCGAACAACGCCGCTTCGACGATGCGATCACCGTCCTCGAAAAGTATCGCCAGCACGACCGGTACAATTCGAAGATCCAAGAAGCCATCGATCAGGTGAAGAAGATGCGCGACGATCTGACGGCGACCGCTGATTTGGAGAAGCAACTGCTCGCGCAGCCCGGGAACATCCAAGTCGCCATGCAATTGGCCCGCGCCTATGCTCCCGGGCAGCGGTTCGAGTCGCTCGACAATCTTGTCACCCAACTCGTCACGTCGCCCGATCTGCCGCAGAATGAGTACCTGACGTTGATCAACTTCTACGCACAACTCAACCGCGCCGAGCGCGTGGTGACCTTGCTCAGCGACTTCACGCGCAGGTATCCGCAGAATGCCCTCGGTTGGTACAATTACGCCTGTATCTTGAGTCTTCGCGGGAATTGTCTCGACGGGATGGCCGCCTTGGCGCGGGCGTTGCAGTTGGACGGCCCGGAGCGGCAGATTCATCTCGTGGCGAGTCAGGATAAACGGTTCGCGAATTGTCAGGGATCGCCGCAGTTCCAACAACTCATCAGCAGTGGCAGCCCACGGGTGGCGCCGAGCACCGCGCCGAACCTGCCTTTCAAAGTCGGGAACTAACGGTCAGTCGCCGAGCGGAAGGACCAGTTTCACGCCGACGAATTGCCGGCCCGCCACCTGGAGGTCAATGTCCGATTTGAAGCGGGTCGCGTTGAGGGTGTCGAGCAGCACGTTGCCACTGCCACCGCGGGTGGACTTCATCGCTCCCGGCAGCCCGACAATGTCACTCACGCCATAGTCGAACAGAGGACAGTCCCTCGACACCATTCACGAACTCTTGCAGGGCGAACGCGGTATGATCGAGTTGGTATTTGGCTCCTTTCATCCGGGGTAACTCACCTTTGTTATCAAATAATTTTCAAGCGGGCTTAATTTTCGCTCCTACTGTTTTGGCTAGCTCTTCCAGTTGTACAGGTGTCATCGATTGCAAAACTTCTTTGTGAACCACTGCCGCATGGGCGAACGCCGCCTGTTTCACTTCCTCCACCGAGCTACCGGTAGCGATAAAGCTGCAATCCATACCCGCATCTTTACAAGCGAAGGTTAACATGTGATCTCTCCTTATCCTGATTTTTGAGAACAAATAGGTGTTACGCAGTTCAGAGGGGAATTGGGGGTGTTTGGGCGGGCGAAGCCCGCCCAAACACCCCCAATTCCCTCTGAACTGCGTAAGTCCTAACAAATATATTTTCTATTGAGAACCCGACTTATAAACCATCACTTCACCGGCCGTGATTTCAGGCGGACCAGCGAAAAGAGAGACGATATTTTCCTTGACCCAATCTGCCGCCATCCGGCCGGATTCATATGCTCCAGCTTGATCTTGGAAGACACTGACCGAAACAACCACATCGTCCTCTGCATCTACCGCGTAATAAGCCACAAATCCTGGCAGATTACTGATGATGGGCACGAATCCCTGGTTCACCCACCACGCCAGTTCGTCTGCTACGCCTGGACTCGTTTTGTATCGTCGTATACTAGCGTACATGGTTCCTCCTGATGGGTTACTTTTCAAAGCGTTGTGTTGGCGCCTTCAGACATTGATAATGCTATTGCGGAATTCCTGCTGACTTGTGGAAATGTACAATGATCCAACGTTCGTCCCTTTTCTCCAAAATCCAGGTGCAGCGCAAGGGCAGCGCCAGAGCCTGGTCACCCATTCGAGCATTGAAAATCCACTGATTGGTTGCCCAGGCTGTGTCTCCTCCAGGCGAGACATGGATGGTTTCAGCGCTCACATCGATATGAATATCGTGTAAGGCGGCGTTTTGCGCCAGCATAGCTTGCTCAAGCGCATTGAAACCGGCCAACCAGTCGCCCTGGCCGCGCCAATCCACACCAAATCCGCATCCTGGGTCACAACCTGGGGGAGTAAGGAAATATCTCTTACTTCCACGGCATTAATCCAGGCATCGATGCCGGCCTTGATGGCAGTCTGTTCACTCATTTGTAGTGTGTCCATGATCTATCTCCTTTTTTCGCGATCTGGTTGATTTGAGGCTGCAAGATGTTTATCCATGTGCCTCCCTCAAGATGCCCTCCATTCGGGATACTCACAAAAGTAGCGCCTGGGATTTCCTGTGCTGCTCTTCGTACATTGGAGTATTCCCCTGATTTCTCGCCTGCGTAGAGTAAGCATGGAATAGATAATCCGGCCAACTCATCTTCAAAACCAGGCCATTCCCAATATTCCCTCGACCATGCAGCCGCACGCGTGTCGTGCGTCAGCATCGCGCGTTCTCATTCTTGGCGATAAAGGGGAGAGGTTCAACCTCGTCAAAAATTTCTCTATGTCGGCAACGAAATCCGCTGTATTTTGTTTCTCGAGCCTCTGAGCTCGTTCATCATTCGATTTCGCACTGGCTTCATGAGTGTCATAAGGATGAGCACCACCAATGATCAAGGAGTAACACCGTTCTGGGGCCAGCCTGGCAACGCCATAACCTAAATCACCGCTGGATGAATAACCCATATAGTGCATTTTCTCAAGGCCCAGATCGTCCAGAACTGAGAGGATATCTTTCACCATCAGCTCGATGCGATAAGCGTCAGGGTCATAGGGTTTATCACTATCCCCTTCTCCACGAGCATCAACAAGAATAAGCTGGTAGTCGTTCTTCAAGGCGCTAACGTAATTCAGCTCATACCATATGTCCAGCGGCCAATACTGACCATACTGAAGTAAAAGAGGCGGCCCTTCACCCTCTATTTCGTAGTGAATGTGTATTCCCTGATTGTTGGTAAATGGCATTCTGCTATTTCCTGTTGAAATCTATGTTTGGGTAGACCATCATATCTTGGTATATAAGTCGAAATTCCGACGAACTTTCGCAGTTCGGTGAATAGTACACCGCACAATGGGGTGCAGAGTGGGCATACGTTCGCTCCGGCTGCATCCTACAAATCTTTCGGCAAGCTGGCCTTGTGGCGCAGAAAATCCTCGGCGCTTGTCAGCGAAACGCCTAACAAAGGTGCGACTTCGTTCGCCTCATAGAGTGTGTCATAACACACCAGCCAGTTCAAGCCCATGATATTCGAGGCTGCTTCGGAAAATGAACTCATCAGCGCCCGTTGAACACGGAAGATAACGCCTGGAGTATAGACCGCCTTCATCTGGCGCCCCAGAACCTTGCTATATATGTCAACGACTTGCTTCCAGCTCAGAATTTCCGGCCCGCCGACATGAAGAACCGCCCGTTTTGTCTGGGGATGGTTGATGGCGTTTACCACGTAGGTGGCGACATCATCCACCGCGATGAAAGCATGACGAGTGCTGCTATTCCCCGGCATAACCGCTATGCCCATTCCCTCAATAAAATTGCCGATACTCTTCATGAACAATTTTCAAGAACCAGTATTGCCGTCGAATAGATGGCGCTTCCGATCCGCGAGCCGGGATGGTGCTGCCTCATGAAAGAAAACCAGCACTCCATGAAGGGCGCTGACCGGATGATGGTAAAGTTTAAGCCGCTGTCTTTGAGACGTTCTTCAATCAGGCGGTTGTAACGGAAGTGTGGTACTGCGTTGTCATGAGGTGTGACCGGAACAGCGCAGTAAATGAATTGCTTCACATGGTGTTTCTTGCTGAAGCTGATCAGATCCTGATAGCCCTTCCCCTGAACCGCCTCAAAGCTGTAAAGGGCCTTCCGGCGCATTGACGTTTGCAGTGGCAATGACCACATCCACGCCCTGACAGGCAGCATCGATTGAAGCCGGATCGCGCAGGTCGCCAAAGGCCAGCTCAATGCCGCCACCCTGAAAGCGCTGATAGCGAGATGTGGGCCGCACAAAAGCACGCACCGGCTGATTTGCCGCCACCAGTTTGCGGACGATGGTCGTTCCCAGGTCACCCGTGGCGCCAACGACCAGGATCATGATTGGTTTCCTTCAGCCAGCACATCCTACGGTTGGAAATGCCCCTGGCCCGTGTAGGTTCTGGTTTCAACAGGCAGGGTCCGGTAACACTATGATCATTCGCAGGGCAAGACCAGTAGAACATTCCTGATAAGTCCAATGTCCCTTGCCCGTGCAGCCCGGCATAATCGCCGGTTCCATCCACGATCACCCAGCTGCCAGTGAACTCTGCCAGGCCAAAGGGCTCGAATTCGACTTCATGTGATTGCACATTGAGCGTGATCGTCCCGCGGGCGTCGGAAAGCAGGAGAGTCGTGTGCAGATTCCTTACAAACCAGGTATCTTCATTCCAACCGGCAAAAGAAATGCTCTCGTAAATACCCCCTGATTTCTCCAGAATGCCTGAAGATTCCCAGCTTCCGAATGTCGTCGAGGAGCTCGGCACGGCATAGATGATCTCCACGGTGAAATTGAGGTCTTCGGGGGGAGTTGCGCCGGCAGGTTGTACAGTCGATGAGGCCATCAAGAAAAATATCAGAGCAGCTATGGCGATACCTTTTAGAAATTTGCTAATCATCACTTACCTCCCGTTATGGTGATATGGATATCTGGATCCAGTTTGATGGAAAAGGTGGGTAGACATGATATCGATGCCTGATCCGGTCTAGCATCAGTCGGGTACACCTTACTTGCGGATTTATAAAAATGAACAATCATTGAGGAGATAAGCTCGATTAAACATAAAATCCGGAATGACAGGTATCGCTTTTCGATACTAATGAGATACAATATATGAGATTAGTCCACTATTTGTGCTCGTAAGAGATGATCATGCCTGAGTGAGGCAGCTGATGGACACGAGCAATTCGTTTGGTTATTGGGTACGGCGGCGGCGTAAAGCGCTTGATCTCACACAGGAAGAGCTGGCTGAGCGCGTGGGTTGTGCTGTGATCACCCTGCGCAAGATCGAGGCTGATGAGCGCCGCCCGTATCGCGCCAGATGGCCGAACGGTCCGGCCATGCCTGGGGCTATCCGCAGAAGAATTGACTCCATTTCTCGCTGTGGCTACTGGAGACCGACCAACTTCCCGGTTGAAGCTACCCATGGAAGCTGGCAACAGGCTATCACCCAGCGTTCTCCCTGCACCTATTACCCCTTTGGTTGGACGAACTAAAGAGCTGGCGGCGATTGTTAATTGTATGCACCGTAAAGATGTACGGATACATACTTTGACAGGCCCGGTAGGCGTCGGCAAAACTCGTCTGGCAGTCGAAGTTGGGCAGCTTCTCCGCCATGGGTATCGGGATGGCGTCTATCTGGTCACCTTCGAATCGATTCGAGATCCGGCGCAGGTGCCCCTGGCAACAGCGAGAGTGCTGGGGGTGCGGGAAGGGCGACACCAGAGCCTGGCGCAATCGGTTGCTGACTACCTGGCGCAAAAAGAAATCTTGCTCATCTTCGATAACTTCGAGCATCTACAGCCAGCAGCAGCCTTTCTATCTCCTCCCTTATGTCGAATCCACGCCTGGTCTCGTGCTTCTGGTCACCAGCCACGCTAAACTGCATATCTACGGTGAGCACGAATTTATCGTTTCCCCGCTGCCCTCACCCGACCCAACTAACCAGGCCGATGCAGCCTGTGCGCCTGTTTTGCGAACGTGCGCAGGCGGCGCAAGCGGAATTCCGCCTGACGCCAGAGCTTGTCCCTGTAGTAGCTGAAATATGCCGGCGAGTGGACGGTCTTCCGTTGGCTATCGAGCTGGCGGCCAGCCGGGTCAAACTCTTTACCCCCACGGAATTGCTGCAACGATTGGAACACCGGCTGCCCATGTTCAACTCGAGGCGCTGCAAATCGGCCTTCCGCCAGCAGGATTGGAGAATGCCATCGCCTGGAGCTTTGGACTACTGCCAGTCTCCGAACAAACTCTGTTTACCCGGCTGGCTGTTTTCTTGGGCGGCTTCGCCCTCGCAGCAGCCGAGGAGATTTGCGCGTTTCCATCTATTCCGCCGGTCTTTTCTACAGGTCAGGCGGCTACCGTGATTTCTGAAATTGCCAATAATCTGGCTGCCCTTCTAGATCAGAGCCTGTTATTGCGCAAGGATGATGCGACCAAATCTCGCTTCATCATGTTGGAAACGATCCGTGAGTTTGCCCTGGACCACTTTCTGCCACCAGCGATTTGGATGTAGCGCAGCAACGACATGCAGCTTATTTTTCTAATTGGGCGGAACATGCAAAATCACAATTGAATGGACCTGACCAGGCCATCTGGCTGAAACGACTGGAACAGGAACTTGAAAATCTACGAGCAGCATTGGCCTGGCTGCTGGGCGTGGGGCACGTTGAGGCTGCAGCACGTATGGCCAGCACGTTGGGGGTGTTCTGGCAACGCCATGGTCATTACAGCGAAGGCCGTGCCTGGCTGGAACAGGTGCTGGCGTATAAGACGTATCTTGCTCTGCCTGATGATTTACGAGCAAATACTCTCCAGGCAGCGGCTACGCTGGCTTACCGTCAAGGAGATTGGCTGGTTTCTCACCGGTGGCTGGAAGACAGCCTGGCGCTGTTTCAATCCGCTGGAGACCGGCGCGGCATAGCCAGGGTTCTGTTTGATCTGGGTTGGATTGCCATCGACCAGGGGGAGTGGTGCGAAGCCACCCGCCTTAACCCAGGAGAGTCTTGCGCTGGCCCGAGCTGTGAATGACCCCCTGGCGATGTACCGGGCGTTGACCAACCTGGGCTGGACACTATTATGCACCGGTGAACGGACATTCGCGGCAGCGCTCTTTAACGAGGCCCACGACCTTGCCCGGCGGTTTGGACACACGAAAGGAGTGGCGGTTTCTCAGGCTAACCTGGGCTGGATTGCCCTGTACCAGGAAGAAATTCCGCTTGCAACATACCTGGCCGTTGAAAGCCTTCGAGCTCTGCCACCTCTTGGGTGAGAGGGAAGTCCTGGCTGAGTGTCTGGAAATCCTGGCCATTGCTGCTTTGAAGGAAGGGGATGCCGGACGTGGCACTCGCCTCACGGACGCGGCCCAGGCACTCTGGGAAATCTTGCATGTGGCCCACCCGCCGACCCATCATTCGCCTGCATCCCTTGCCGGGGCTGTGGCAGCTATGCGCTTCCAACTTTCCGAAGGGGTCTATGCCTCAACCTGGCAAGCGGGCCGGGCTATGAGCCTGGATTCGGTTGTTGCATTTGCTCTGGATTGTGGGGCTGACGGTTAACCACTCACCGGCAGCTTCAGCACTACCCGCGTGGCCACGCCGGGTGTGCTCTCCAACGCCAACGTGCCGCCCACCACCGCCATCATCGTGCTGTGCAGGGTCAGCCCCTGCCCGCTTCCGGCGGCATGCGCCCTGGGTTCTGCCAGCCCGGCGCCGTTATCCTGCACAACGATTTCAAGCCCATCCTGCCATGCCGCCTGGATTTCAAGGCACAGCGGGGTCCGGCTATCGGCCGGGCGGGCGTGACGGGCGGCATTGCGCAGCGCTTCGCGCCCGGCATAAAAAAGCACCTCAGCGGTCAGCGGTGTCAGCAGCTTGGCGCCGTTCTCTGCCTGGGGGGAGACCATCCAGCTCACCTGGTCAAAGGCGCCGCGCAGCTCGTCGTTCACCACCTCCCGCAGCGCACCGAACAGGCCGAGCTGGGCCACTTCCGGCGCAGTGGCACGCGGCAGGTCGTGTAACAGGTCGGAAATTTGCCGGTGCGTGCCGGCAAGGTTTTCGATCAGGGCCGCCAGGGCTGGCGCATGGCCTTCGTTTTGTGTGGGCAGCGCGCTCAGCTCAAGCAGCGCCGCATGCAGCCTGGGCAGCACATCATCGTGCAGGATGCGCCGGGTCTGCCGGTCCAGCACCTGGCTCTCGGCCAGCCGCTGGCGCTGCAGAGCCATCAGCCGCCGCGCCAGCTCGGTGCTGATCTGGATATCCGCCAGGCGCTCGCCGCTGGAGCGGGCAATTTCAATCTCCTCCAGTGAGTAAAAGCCGCCGTCAGCCTTATCCCCCAGGAGCAGCAGCCCGATCAAACCGCGCTCGCTCCACAGGGGCGCCGCCCAGATGGCCCCATCGAATTCGGCAGGGTCCAGCGGCAGACCATGCATCTGCGGAGAAGTGAGCTGGGCGAGCAGACCAGCCAGCCCGGGCAGTTTGAACGGCGTCCCGCCGGGGTGGCAAAGCGGCTCGCAGCCCAGGGCTGCCAGAGGCCCCAGCGGGATGAGCATGGCCTGCCGGGCGCCCAGCACATCCCGGCACAGCGCGCCGAAGGGCGCCTGCAGGTCGACCTCCGAGTGCGCCGACTGCGCCCCGGTCAGCAGGCTCTCGAACAGGCGCTGGCTGGTTACCAGCGGGCGCAGCTGGCGCATACCACGCTGGCGTTCCACGAAGCTTTGCCAGTTGAACAGCGTATAGGAGACAGCTACCACCAGTAGAGTTGCCAGCGCCGGGTACACCGCGGGCGCCTGCCCTCCACACCCCAGGCTGCCAGCAGGCACAGACCAGCCGTAAACAAGACGGTATTGCGCCACTGGTATAAAAAACCCACGCCGGGGCAGGGTCTTGCCGGTGAAGATTTCGTACGAGACAATCGCCTGGCCCAGCAGCAAAATGGCAGCCATCAGCAGGGCCGCCAGGAGCAGATCGAGCAGTGATAGTGTGGTTGACAGGGAGAAAACGAGGTCTGCGATGGTGTTGCGCTGGCGGGAGGTCTGCAGCAGCCACAGGATGGCCCCCCCTACCAGCAGGCTGACCACAAAGAGCACCAGGGATGAGGCGGTCAGCCACGGGCGCGCCCTCTGGCGCGCCAGGTCGCCCATCACCCGCCCGGAGGGCGCCGGGTGGAGCAGTGCATCCAGCGCCAGTCCGATGCACATCAGGATATAAGGCGGGAAAGCCAACAGCAGCAGGGGGATGCTGCCCAGGGAGGGCAGGCGTTCCACCTCCACGTAGGGATTCGCGTGAGATGCTCGGCAGCGGATTGGCGGTCAGCAGCAGCCCGGCCAGGAGCAGCGCAAAGGCGGCGCTCGCCCACAGCCATGCCGCCTGGCGGCGGTGCAATCCGCTGCCGCGCTCATTCCAGAAGCCGCTGTACCACAGCATCAGCAGGTACCACACAAAGGGCGCAGCGATCAACGGCGCCCAGCCCACGTGCCACCAGAAGCTGAAATCGCGGATCAGCGCCGAAGCCCCCTGGCTGAGCACGATCGAATGGCTAAAAAAGAACCCCGCGCCTGCCAGCAGCCCGGCTACCGCCAGGAATACCCCCCAGTTGCGGCGTTCGGCGTTCAGGAGCACAGTCAGCCCCAGCCATACCAGGATGATGGTGTTAAACAGCGAGATCGCCAGCGCCAGCCAATCAATTGCAAATTGACCGCTCATGTTCCGTTCCAGGGGGTCCAGTCACCACGTTCATCCATCACCTGAGGAGTTCCGCTTGCATCCCAGGCGATGAACCGCCCGCTCTGCACGATGATGGCGGCGCGTGTGCGCGCCACCTTCTCATCGGTCGAGCTAACATCCAATCCCCAGGCGGCATAGATTTGCCCGTTGGTGCGGCTGATGGTGCGTTTGTCGTGAAAGCCCATGCGCGCCGCAATCTGTTCATTGGTCAATCCCTGGGCCAACAAGCGCGCCACGGCCTGTTCGTTGGGCTCCAGCAGCGCCATAGGCGAGTGCTCGTCTTTATGGCGCACTTCCTGCACGCGCGCCTCGATCTCAGGGTCGATAAAACTGCGCCCAGACACGGCGTCCTTCAGCAGCGGCACGATGAGCTGTGGCAGCAGGTAGTTGGATTTGCGCACATAGGCGTAATGGCTCAAGATCCCCGAACGCCGGAAATCCCTGTAGTAAGTATCATCATCCTGGATGGAGTAAAACACCACTGGAAAACGCGGGTACTCACGCCGGATGGCAACGGCTGCCTGGATGCCGTTCATTGCGCCTGCCAGCTGCACGTCCATCAGGATCACCTGCGGGGGCGTTTCTAGGCAAAATGCCAGGGCGTCTTCGCCGCTCTCGCACCCACCGGTCACACGCACCGCGTTGCTGGCTTCCAGACCCGATTTCATCGCCTGGCGCAGTCGGGCGTTATCTTCAACGATCAAACAATCCAACATACAGTCTATTATCTTGCCAGGATAAGGAAACTGTCAAGCACTTGAGTGCAGCACTCAGGTGCATCAAGTTACGGTCTTAAGTGGTAGAACCTGGCAGCAACCACAGCTAAAATGATGTCAAACATAAGGAGGTTCCACCGATGCCGCTTAAACACCTTACCCGCCTGGGTTTGACCGCATTTTTCCTGGCCTGGTGCTTCGACCAGCTTTTCTGGCAGAAGCTGCCGGGCATTTCCTTCTTTATCTTTATCGCCCTTTGCCTGTCAGCCGGTGTGATGCTGACCCTGGGCGAGCGCATCAAACCCGCCCCTGCCAGCCTGCTCCTGCTGGCGCCGGTTCTCTTCCTCGCCGCTATGACCTTTTTGCGGCAGGAGGCCTTCACTCTGGCAGTCGATTACGCCCTGGCCCTGGCGGGGATGGCCCTGCTGGCAGTCACGTGGCTGGGAGGCCGCTGGTGGCAGTACAGCCTGAGTGATTATTTGATCAATTCCCTGCGCCTGCTGGGCGGCGTGCTGGCTCGTCCCGTTCAGGCCTGGTTCCCGGGCGCTCCTGTACCTGGCAGCCCGCCGCCCGCCTCGCCTGGCTTTTTTCGCCGTTACCACACACCTTTATCTGTCATCCTGGGGTTATTGCTGGCATTTCCGGTCGTGGCTCTCCTGACCCTGCTGCTTGCCCAGGCCGATCCGCTTTTCGAACACTGGGTATCCAACCTGCTCACGTTCTTGCGCATCGAAAATCTGGGTGAGATCATTTTTCGACTTACCTATATTACGATCGGGGCCTATTTGCTGGCAGGCGTGTTTCTCTTCGCCCTGCTGTCCAGCCAGGATGAAAAATTGGCCGATAAAGAGAAGCCCTCCCTGCCGCCATTTCTTGGCTGGCTGGAATCGACCACCATCCTGGCGTGTGTTAACCTGCTTTTTGGCGTTTTTGTTGGTTTGCAGTTCCAGTATTTCTTCGGCGGGCAGGCCAACATTCGCCTTGAAGGTTTTACTTATGCCGAGTACGCCCGCCGCGGTTTTGGCGAGCTGGCGGCGGTTGCGTTGATCAGCCTGCTGCTCTTCCTAAGTTTGAGCGCGATCACCCGCCGCGAGCAGGCTGCGCCGCGCCGGGTATTCTCTGGTCTGGGTATGCTCCTGATGGGTCTGGTGATCGTCATCCTGGTTTCGGCATTCCAGCGCCTGCAGCTCTACGAGCTGGCTTACGGTTTTTCCCGCATCCGTACCTATACCCACATATTCATGGTCTGGTTGGGGGTGCTGCTGGCAGCCTCGGTGCTTTTGGAGGCTGCCGGGCGCATGCGTCATTTTGCTCTGGCCCTGGTGCTGGCGGGTCTGGGTTTTGCCGTTACCTTGAACCTGGTCAATGTGGATGGCGCGATCACCCGCCTCAATATCCAGCGGTCTGCCTCGGGCCTTGCCCTCGATACGGCTTATCTTGCCGGTCTCACCAACGATGCCGCGCCCGCTCTTTTCGATGCATTCCACTCCCGCGAGCTGAGCTCCCAGGTGCATGACGATCTGGGCGCACTGCTGGCCTGCCAGGCTGCCCGCCGGCAGGCCGGTCAGCGTGATCTGCCCTGGCAGTCTTTCCACTGGTCGGATGCACAGGCTGCACGCCTCACCCGTCTCTACCAGAGCGAACTGGATTTGTACAAGGTGCGCAATTTTGCCAGCGAATGGCTGGTGACGGTGGCTGGCAAAGAGCAAGGCTGTGTCACGCCTGCGGCCGATTAACCTGCCAGGCCGGTTTTAATTAACATCAGGGCTACCGGTAAATCAGCGGTATCGCCAGGATCAGGAAGATATCCCAGACCATATACGCCGCCATCCCCAACCCAAAGACTTCTTTGATCCTCTCCGCCCAATCCTCAGACCGGCTGCGCAGCTGCTTGACCAGCAGGAGCGCCAGAAGTGCAATGTTGATGCTGTTCCAGCCGATGATCGTCAACCGGTTCATCGTCACGCCGCCCTGGATGGTGCGAAAAACCACTGCCGAGAGCGCATACACGCTCACCAGCACCGTCAGGGCAGCCACCGCCAGGATGCCGCGCCGCAGCAGGCTTCTCAGGCTGGCAGGTATCTCGCCCGGATGCACCGGCGTCACACCCATCATGAGACCCATGATGGCGAACAGCATCACGTTATATACGATCAGGAGGTCGCGATTTCGGAAGGGCTGCATGAAATTAAACGGGATTACCACCACGTAAATCACCAGCACCAGAAGGGTCAACGGCAGCAGCAGGCGCATCATCATCGCTGTAAACTTGCTCAGACCCTGCGAAAAATCCTGTTTTTCTGGCGGCAAGGCCGGATCGTACATGCTGGCCAGCGCCAGCACCGGCAGCAGACCGAACCCGCCCAGCATGATCAGCCGCATAATGACATCCGGCAGCTCGATGCTCAGCGCCTGAAACAGTGCGATGGTGATGCCGCCAAACGACGCTCCAAAAATCAGGAATAACCCGGCGGTGATCACCACCTCGACAGACTTGGTCAGAAAGGCAAAGCGGTTGTGCGCCGAAGCGCCCCGCCCCAGCACAGCGATGCCCAGGGCAACCCAGCACAGCAGCGGCAGGTGAATAACCATCAAATCCAGGTACGGGCGGTGGCTGCCCCCGCTTTGCCCGGGTGTGATCAGGAGTACATACACGGCGGCAGCCGCCAGGATCAGGCAGGCCAGGATCGTACGGCGCAAGTTCTGCCGGCTGGCAATTGCCAGGAAGGCCAGGGCCCCCAGGGTGGCCAGCGGCGCCCAGAACAACACCAGGTATGGGGTGTGATCTAAAAACATCAGCTTGGTGTCGGAAAGCAGCCAGAAGATGATCCCGGTGATAGCCCCAATTGGTACCGCCAGTTTCCAGTTCGGACCTCTGCCAGTTCGTGAGGTTTCCGGCTGGTATTCCAGCCTGTGATGCCAGGCTTCAAACAGCAGGTTGTCCATTGCCTGCCGGTAGCTGGCATCCATCGCCATGTGAAAATACTCCCCCTCGCCGGCTTTCCTGGCGGTCTGGTACAGTTCTTCTAACTTTTGGGCGTTGTTCCTCGCAGCTTGAATTTCATCCAGGTATTTCATGGCATATGCCTCCATTCTGCCATTAACTTGCCACAAACGGACTGCTTGTGTCAAGCACTCGGGTGCTTAAATTGCTGGTTTCAAGAGGTGGGCGTGGGGTTGCAGTTTCTGTAGAATTGGTTTTACTGGTTGGCCCGGTGCACATTGCCGGTTTGCCGAGACTCTTGATTTATTCACAGACACTTTGATTATCTCACCCTTTTCTGTTTGAGGATGGTATGAAAGTAAAGATGATCCTTCCCGCCCTGGCCGAAGCGCGTGGTCCGTATTGGCGCTCGATCAAGTATTCGCTCTTCCCGCCCCTCGGCCTGGCAACCCTGGCGGGCTATCTCCACCCTTGCGATGAAGTTGTTCTGCAGGACGAGCATGTTGAAACGCTGGACCTGGAGGATGACCCGGATCTGGTAGTCATCCAGGTTTACATCACCTCGGCTTATCGCGCCTACGCAATCGCCGACCATTACCGCAGTAAAGGCGTCTATGTCTGCCTGGGTGGACTGCATGTCACTTCCATGCCCGAGGAGGCTTCTCTCCACGCCGATACGATTTTTATCGGCCCGGGTGAAGACACCTGGCCGCTGTTTTTGGAGGATTTTCGCGCCTGGTTCCCCAAAAAAGTCTACCGCTCCTACACCCGCACGCTGCAAGGGATGCCGCCCATCCGCCGCGACCTGATCAAGCGCCGCCTGTACCTCGTGCCCAATTCAATTGTTGTTTCACGGGGCTGTCCGCATGGCTGTGATTTCTGCTACAAGGAAGCTTTTTTTCAGGGTGGCAAGTCTTTTTATACCCAGGCTGTCGATGCTGCCCTGGCAGAGATTGAACGCTTACCGGGCCGCCACCTCTATTTTTTGGATGACCATCTCTTCGGCAGTCCGCCTTTTGCGACTGCCCTCTTCGCCGGGATGCGAGGGATGGGCCGGCTGTGGCAGGCAGCCGGCACGGTGAATTCAATCTTGCAACCTGGCCTGGTGGAAAAAGCCGCTGACTGTGGGCTGCGCAGCCTGTTCGTGGGTTTTGAGACGCTCAACGAGGAAAATCTGCGTGACCAGCACAAAAAACAAAACTTGAACCGTGATTACGCCGCCGCCATCCGGAAACTGCACGATCTGGGTGTAATGGTAAATGCCAGCTTTGTCTTCGGCATGGATCAGGATGACGAGACCGTGTTTGACCGCACGGTGGAATGGGCCATCCGCCAGGGCATTGAGACGGCTACCTTTCACATTCTCACACCATACCCTGGCACGGCTCTGCATGCCCGCCTGCTAGCCGCAGGGCGCATCACAACCCGAAATTGGGATTTATATGACACACGCCACGCCGTGATCCGCCCGGCGAACATGGACGCCTCAGTTTTGGAGGCTGGCTACTGGCGCGCCTACCGGGAGTTTTACCGTTGGGGGTCAATCCTGCGCAGCGCCTTCTCCAGGCCGGGTCTTCCCGGTCGCTTGCGCCACCTGGCTTATACCGGCGGCTGGAAGAAGTTTGAGCCGTTCTGGGAGTTTATCATCCGCTCCGGGCAGGTTGCCCGCTTTTTGCCGCTGCTGGAAACGATTCTGGAAGGCGCAGCTTCCAGACCCGCCTCACCCCGGAAGGCCGGGCTGGCGTCCGGCTTGCCTGATCTTGAAGCGGGGGTTCAATCCAGAAAAATCCAGGATTGAGGTCTGGTTTGTGCTTTGGGTTCTAGTGCAGCTCCTGCAGGAACGCTCTCACTGCTTGCAGATAGCGCTCGAACTGGTCATAGCGTATGCTGTGCCCCGCCCCGGCAATTTGCACCCAGCGCCCGCCTCGCCACAGGCCTGCCGCTTCCCGGGCTTGTTCCACGGTGAGGATGGCGCTGCGTTCGGGATTATCTCCCAGCAGCAGCAGGATTGGGCAGGTAATTTTCGGCAGGATGCTCCGCCAGGGAGACCGCGCCGGTGGAAAATACTCGAAAAGGCCGATTTCCACCTGCCGCCGGGCATTGAGCGACAGCTCAGCATCCATTTCAGCCCAACCGGGATTATTGGCACGGATTTTTTCCAGCCCCTCCTCAAACGTTCCGGTCTGCAGGTCTTGCACCCAGGTTCGCCAGGCGTCAAGCTCTGCGCTCTGCCGGGTGTGTCGTTGAGCCGCGGCTTCCGTTGTCTCATTTGTGGGTGGCTCATACCAGGCCGGATCTTCCAGGATGATGCCGCGGCTCAGGCCGGGGTGTTGCGCCGCCGCCAGCGCAACCGTCGCACCACCCATGGAATGGCCGATCATAGCCGGTCGATCCAGGCGCAGCGCTTCGATGACCCCGGTCAGGTCGTTTACCCGGTCAGCGTCTGTGAAATGTCCACCGGCGCGCTGCGACTGCCCGTGTCCGCGGGCATCATACAGGATGACCTCCCAATCCTGCTCCAGCGCCCGGGCAGCGCGCGTCCAGTACAGGGCATTGTCGGTAAAGCCATGCACAAACACCAGCGGGGGTTTTTGCTCGCCGGAGCGGTAGTAGTGCAGCCGTATGCCATTGACGGTAACATCGCCTTCGATCCAGTTCATCATGCTGTCTGCTCTCCTGGTCATTTTTAAAAATAGTATACTCCCCTTCCGATGCTTTCCAAACCCCTGTTGCGTTTTTTCGCCGAACCTTGTTGACTTCTTCAAATTCGGATATATAATCATGTTGCACTAACTGCATCCAGAACCGTTGTTCGTTGTGGAGTCATGGTTGAGGGTGCAGGCTCGCAAGTCGTCGTCTGTAAGACCCCTCTTCTACGAGCCTGATCATTGTTTTCTGGAAGGATTCCAGACTTTACCAACACATGGAAGTGTGTTGTTTGCGCGTCTGCAAATACCTGGATAATTTGCAGAAATAAAGGAGGGTGGGTGAAATCTTTGGTTCGAGAACGATTAATATTTCAGCAGAATGTCCTGGTTTGATAGGAGGGTTACCCTATGAAACGCTCTATGTTGATTGCTCTGACAATGGTGGTCATCCTGTCGCTCGCTCTGATTGCAGCCGGACCCCCGCCAGGGGCCAAGGAGAAGCACCCGGTTGAGTTCACCGCCGCCGAGAAGTGTGTTATGGTGAATGAGGGTGAAAAGATCGACCAGGATGGCTGGGTCTATTTCAAGGGCCAGGAGTGGAAGTGCCAGTTAATCTCGGCAGATGCCCAGATTGCGGGCGAAGGCAAGCCTGGTTCTTCTGTCGCCCAAGGCCAAGCACTATGGCCAGCAGCACACGGTGGTTGCCCATTTTCACCTTGTGAGTGCATACCATGAGTGGTATGGCTACCGCTGGGGTAAGATTGCCAAGGATGGCTCGATCACATGGGTGAACGGGTGGTTGGCCACGCCTGAGGCTGGCTCTTATCTGCGCCATATTGGCTGGCTGCACTTTGCGGGCGCTGATATTCAAGGCTGGTACGAGGAGATGGGCATGGATTAAGCGCAGGTTCCAGTTAACCCATCAACAGGATTGAAATCGACCAGCCGCACCTGGTTCCCGGGGTGCGGCTGGTTTTTGCTATTGCCTTTCCTGTTATTATGATGTAATCTCATATATATGCGTTTACTCTTCGTCGCCGATGGGCGCTCTCCGATTGCCTTGAATTGGATCCGCTATTTTGTTGATGCGGATCACGAAGTTCACCTTGTCTCCACCTTTCCTTGCACATCCGATCTGCGGCTGGCCTCGCTCAGCATCATCCCGGTGGCCTTCTCCGGCGTCGCAAACGAGCCAGGCGTTGGGACGGATGGTTCAGGCCTGCTCAAAAAAATCGTTCCGGTGGATTGGCGCACGTCCCTGCGCCAGTGGCTGGGACCGCTGACGCTTCCTGCAGCTGCCCGCCGCCTGCGCCAGGTGATTATGGATCTGCAGCCCGACCTGGTGCATGCTATGCGTATTCCGTATGAAGGCATGCTGGCGGCCCTGGCTTTGAATGAACAGTCTCACCAGCCTCTGCTGGTCTCCATCTGGGGTAACGATTTTACGCTGCATGCGCCCTCCAATCCCTGGATGGGCGGGCTTACCCGCCGCACCCTTGCCCGCGCCTCAGCTTTACACGCCGATTGCCATCGTGATGTGCGCCTGGCCGTTGAGTGGGGATTTGATCCCGCGAAAGCCTCGATCGTGCTGCCGGGCGGCGGCGGCATTCAGATGGATGTGTTCTTCCCGCCATCCTCCCAGCCGCCGACATGGAGAAAGCGGCAGTGGGGAGGGCATGTCGGTGATCAACCCGCGCGGTATCCGCGCTTATGTGCGCAACGAAGCCTTCTTTCGTTCGATCCCGCTCATCCAGGAACGCCGTCCCGGGGTGCGCTTTCTATGCTCCAGCATGGCAGGCCAGACCTCAGGCGCAGCGCTGGGTGGAGGAGATGGGTGTGGCCGAATTTGTTGCAGCTGCTGCCTCACCAGCCTCGCTCCCGTATGGCGGAGATCTTCCGTTCCTGCCAGGTGGTCGTTTCGCCCACCACACACGATGGCACCCCAAACTCGCTCCTGGAGGCCATGGCCTGCGGTTGTTTCCCCGTAGTGGGCAATATCGAATCGCTGCGCGAGTGGATTACCGATGGCAGAAAACGGCTTTCTGGTTGATCCGTCTGACCCTGCCGATCTGGCCAATGCCACTCTCAAGGCTCTGGCAGATGCCAATTTACGCCTCCGCGCCCGGGAAATAAATACCCGCCTGGTCTCGGAGCGCGCCGAGTACGGGCGGGTGATGGAACAGGCGGAAGGATTTTATTCTCGCAATCTCCAGGTAAAATAGAGTCTATCCTGTGGATCCAGCTCTTTTAAAAGCATTTTGAGCGAGCACGGGCTGGCCGGGTTTTGTCACGGCCAACATCGCCGGCGATGCGCGCCGGTTGGAACTGGACATCTACGAGCAGTGAATTAAAAACAGTTCCGTGGATGGTTTCAGAAGTTTGTGCGAAATCAATCCGACTTCGCTGTGAGAATGCCATAGGGGCAGGGAGACCGTCAGTCGAGACGGTCTCCCTGCTGGTTTATGGTTGGGATATTACCGATTGATTACCGGCAGGAACAGGATATAGTGGACTGCCGTTACTGTGATGGTAACTGTGGCAATATTACTGTCTGCGGTGCCATCATTAGCCTTGAATGTAAAGCTGTCCTCGCCAGTGAAATTGGCGTCGGGTGTGTAAGTCAGAGCAGGAGCACTGCCGGTCAAGACGCCATGGGCAGGGGCTGTCACGATTGAGTAGGTTAGCGGGTCGCTTTCCGCGTCCGTGACTGCCAGCGTGATGGCTATGGCTGTATCTTCGGTGGTGGTAATGGACTGATTATTGGCTACCGGCGCAGCGTTGGTAACATTCAGGGTGACAGGAACGATCTTGTCGCCATAAGGGGTGTTGCTGACGACGCGCAGGTAAGCCGGGTACGTACCGGGGGCCATGCCGGTCGCATCCACGTTGGCTGCGAGGAGTGCAGAGCCTGGGCCGGTTACACTGCCCAGAGTGGGTAGCGTGCTCAACCAGGAGGCTTGCCAGTCGCAGATACCGGTCTCGCCAGAGGCGGCAGAGTACACCATCTGGGTTGCCTGGTCGACGGCCCACAGGTTGCCGGCGCAGTCGATTTCGAGGCCAGCCTGTCCGCCACCGGCGAACACCTTGGTATCGCCGTCTTTCAGGTAGAAAGCGCCCAGGATGTCGTAGTCAGGGGTGTTGGCGTCTAAAACATAGACATCGGGATAACCGACACCGTTGGTCATGACGAAGATGTGACCGGTGCTGGGGTTGAAGGCCAGGCCGGAGATACTCAGGCCCACATCCACCGAAGCGAGCATGGTGCCATCCGGGGCGAAGTGGTTGATGATCCCATCGTTCCAGGAGCCGGCATAATAGGTGTTGGTGAGCGGGTCAAAAGCCAAACCGCGCTCAGACGTGCCGAAGGCCGGGCAGATTTTGTTGCCTGTGGAAACCATGGTTGCGGGATCCATTTCGTAAATACAGTTGTCGCCGCCGACGTTGACCTGCCACAACATGTTGGTGAATGGATTATAGGTCATGTCGCCGCCAAAGATGCCCAACCACGGGGTGGTATCAATCGTGTCGCCCGTGTTGACGCCCGCGGTTGTGAAGCGATAGTTGAGATCATCACCGCCGCCAGCGCTGATGTTGCCCAGCCACAGGTCATTGGCTTCGGTGTTGAAACCGATGCCCCAGGCGTAAGTTAGCCCGGTGGGCCAGGAAGCGGAAATGGCGCCGCCGTTAATCAAGGGGACATTTTGCGGCGTAAAGTTAATCCGGAGGTTTGAAGAATCCAGGTCGTTGAGATTCTTGGGGCCGGTGTGGCGGGTGTTTGCGGCGAAAGGCCCGGTGGGGGTGTAGCCTGCAAAGGTGCCAGGGATGGCGAAAACCTCGTAGTTGGCTGCCACGCCGCCCGTATTGGTAAGGGTCAAGCGGCTGAGAGGCAGTGGGCGCACCGGCATTGACATTAAACACCAGGCTGGTTGGGCTGGCAACGAGAACACCAGCCTCCAGGTTGAAGTCCTGTCTGACAGTGCCGCCAGCTACCACGGTGGGAGACCGGGTATCTGTGCCGTAGGATGTGGCGCTGGCTGTCAGGGTTTGCACGCCGGAAGGCTGAGCAATAACGTACATCTGATCCGGGGTGGCCGGGTCGGCAGACGCGTCGAACAGCAAAGCAGAATCGAGGGCAACGTCTTTGACGGAAGCGTTCAGCACCAGCAGACTGGTATTGGCGTCAAAGACTGAGCCGATGACCAGGCCGGCGGAGGGCATTGGAGTGCAGGCGGAAGCGGTGGAGACGACCATATCGTCCAGGTGGATATCGTTGCCACAATTGCTGACCCCCAGGAAGCCAATGCGCACATTGGTCATCCCAACGCCTGTGTAGGTGGTTATATTGACCGTGTGTTTGGCCCACCCGGTGGTGCCATCATAGCGCCAGATTGGCGCGCCCACATTGTTCCATGTGGCGCCAGCATCGGTCGAAACCTGTACCTGTACCGTATCAGCGGAGGTATATCCACTTTCATGGTACATCCAGATGGAGACTTCTCCACTGGATTGGCCGCTGAGGTCAACGCCACTGATCTGGTTGAGGCGGGTGCTGTTGCCGGATGACCGAGGTCCAGGAATTAAAGACAGCCATGTTGGGGGCGCTGTGCGGAGCGATGCCGGTAGGGTGAATCGAGGCTGTGCGGGCGACCCAATCGCCAGCCGTTCCACTTACATCTACTACGCTCCAGTTTGCAGAAAAGGCCGGGGCTGTGGATGTATCGAATCCATCGCTGGATAGGACAATCCCCGGGATTAACTGGTAGCCAGGCGCGTTACACGTAAGCGCATCGACAGCCAGTGCGAAGTTCTGGGTAGCGTCAGCACTGACAACGAGAGGCAGAACGGCGTCGGTATATCCGCCGCTCATGGCTTTAACGGTGAAAGTATAGGCGCCGTTCGATCAACCCTACGCTGTAAGCGCCAGTCGCCGGATCGGTGAAGACCGGACTGCCTGGTAAGCCGAAGATATCCAGGCGGGCATACAGAGGCCAACCGGTGACGGCGTCTGTCACGACACCGGAGATGGTGTAAGAAGACGCAGCGGCAAGCGAAAAGTCTTGCGTCGTGGTGCCGGGAGGCGTCACAACCACGCCTGGCACGCTGCTGGTAATGTAACCGTATTTGGAAGCGGTCACGGTATAGGTGCCAGCCTCCAGGATCAGCGCATAGTGACCGGCTGCGTCGGTTAGGGTGGTATATCCGCCCGAAACATCAATGGTTACTCCAGCAAGCGGAGCCGAGGCGCCATCCGTCACCGTGCCGGAAAGCATCCCGGTGGCGTGCTGTGGTGCAGGAGGGGAATTTAAAGGAGCCGACGCGGGTCTGCCAGTTGGCAGAGCTGGTGGTTTGCATGTATTCCTGGGTGTACCAGAAGGTACAGCCGTCTGCAGCGTCCACAGCCATCATGCTGTAATCGCCCCAGCGTGCGGCAGAGTGGGTCTGAGAGCCGGCGCCGGCAATCAGGGTTGGCCTCGCCTTGCGTCAGGATGCCGGCTGGGTCGGCGGCGAGACGCCCGTTGTAGCGCACCGATGGGTAGGTCGTGCTGCTCGAAACGGAATAACCCAGCGCTATGTTGCCAGAGGCATCCATGGCAACGCTGCCCATCCAGCGGCTATCGGTATCCGGGGCATAAACGCCTTCCTGGTGCATGGCGAAGCCAGCGCCTGTAGTCGCGCAATTCAAACCAGTGGATACCGGCTAGATCGGCACCGGTGGCATCCACGGTGTGGTTGGTCACCAGGGTCTGATAGGAACCGAAATCGCGGTATTGCAGGCGGTACATCAGGCGGTCAGAAATTGCATCCAGCCCCTGAGTGGTGCCAGGTTGGGGAATACAACTGCGGGCGTAGCCGCACATATCCGGGTCCACGTTGGCGGTGGCAATTGTGAAATTGGGGGCGTAAGCTGGCGTCGCGCCAAAGGTGGTGTTGGATGGAACAGCCCAATCCGTCGTGAAATTCCCAGATGCGCAGGGTATCGGCCGGGTCGCCGAGCCAGGTGCTGTCATCCCATTCCATGAAGTAGTTGGGGGTGCCAACTGCGGGGGCGCGGGCCATCCAGGTCGGAGGGCAGCATGCCGCCGTAGCTCAGCGTGACGGCACCGATATCAAAATAGATCATACGGGCAGGCAGGCCAGCCAACATGGCGGCGCGCTCAAAAACCGCCACGCCCGCGCCTCCCCAATCGAAGGTGGACACCGTCGAACTGGTTGACGGTCATGTAATAGCCATCCGACCAGACACCGAACTTGGGATAATCGTTCATCATCGTGGTGCTGGTCTGGAAGTCGTACAGGTACCAGGCGCCGGTCGGGTCGGCAGTGGCCGAAACGGCGATGCACTGATGGAAGTCATTCGGGAAGCTGAGTGCGAACTGGCTCATCATCCAGCGGTTGGCCAGGTGGTCAAACTGGGTGATGGGGTCGCCGTCGTTGTTCGCAGCGCACATCGTGCCCGTTCCGGTCCAAAGAGTATTGCCGGCCGCGGGGCCGTAGAGTGAGACCGGGGCGGCGGGGATTGGTGACGTCCCAGATCTCGAAGGCCAGGTTGACCCACTGGACGTAGTATTTCTTGCCGGTGGCAGGGTCGGTCCCCACGTCGCCCTGGGTGTCGGGCGGCAGGACGCCGCTGACATTGTTGACACCTTCAAAGTTGGCGTCAGGTGCCGGCATTGATTTGCCTACCGGACCGTCTTGTACAATCGCGGCATCCCAGCCGCCATCCTTATAGCTATTCTGAGTTTTCGGTATCACCAAACGATCCTGCAATTTGCGTGCTGCGCTGGGAGCGTTTGGATCAACTCTGATCGGGGCCAGGGAGCTAAGCGGCTGGCTGACGCCGACAAAAGAAGGATTAATTACCCGCATGCCGGTTTGGGGCGCGGCAGGCTGGGTGTTGAGCGGCGCGGCAAAGCTCGAGCCGATTGGGCTGATAGTCATTGCAAGCAAGACTACAATACTGGTAAGTCGCCAAAGATGGCTTGTTTTCATCACTGCAATCTCCTTCTGAATTTTTGTCTTGGGTTTTGAACTCAGATCGGACAACCAATGAAACTACACAAGTTTGTTCTGAAATCTGCCCACCACCTCCTGTTTTGTGAAAGTATTGCCTGTCTGAACGGCGGTAATGGATAACCGGCATTTTCGGTCAAAAGCAGAAAATGCCGGTTATCAAAAAGTATGTGCCTGTCACGCCGGATAGGGATGCAATGCAGGTAGAATAATCATAACCAAAATTGGCCGATTTTTTTGTGATCCTGAATTTGAGAGTTACTTCGAGTATTGATCTTCTGCTCTCCTCGGCTATTATAACAGCGGAAATTTCTTAATGATCTCCGGTGGGTTCGATGAAATAAAAACTTGCATTAACGTAAGGACGGTTCAAGCGGGCAGATAGCTGTTCTCTTATTCAGTAGTCTGCAGTTGCCTACATGTGGATGGCGTGCCCCTCGGCGCTGTGAGCCGCCTCCATCAGCGCTTCGCTCAGGGTGGGATGGGCGTGCACGTTGCGGGCGATCTCCGCGGTGGTCAATTCCATGCTCTGCGCCAGGGTCAGCTCGGGCAGCAGCTCGGTTACTTCCGGCCCGAGCATGTGCGCTCCCAGGATCTCGCCGTATTTAGCATCGGTGATGATCTTGACCCAGCCAACGTTCTCGCCCAGGCCCAGCGCCTTGCCGTTGGGCTGGAAGGGGAAGCGCCCCACCTTCACCTCGAAGCCGCGTTCTTTGGCCTGCGCTTCGGTGATGCCAAAAGAGGCCACCTGCGGCTGGCAGTACACCGCTCGCGGCATCATCTCGTAATTCAGAGTCACGGTCTCAACGCCGGCGATATTCTCGGCGCAGATGATGCCCATGGCTGAGCCTACGTGGGCCAGCATGAGCTTGGCGGTCACATCGCCAATCGCCCAGATACCCGGCACATTGGTCGCCATGCGCTCATCGATCTCCACTGCGCCGCGCTCGCTCAGCTTAACCCCGACTTCTTCCAGACCCAGGCCGCGGCCATTGGGTTTGAAACCAATCGCCACCAGCGCCTGCTCGGCTTCCAGCACCTTTTCGCCTTTCTCACCCGAGACTTTCACCTGCACGCCGTTTTCGGTGGTGGTGATGCCTTCTACACGTGTGCCAGTGATTACGCTTGATTTTGCGCTTGTTAAAGGCTTTGGCCAGCTCAGCCCCGATTTCTTCATCTTCCAGAGGCAGCAGGCGCGGCAGCATTTCTACAACCGTCACCTGGGCTCCGTAGGAGTTCCACACCGTGGCAAACTCCACACCGATTGCGCCTGCGCCAATGATAACCACCGATTTAGGCAGCTTTTCCTGCAAGATGGCTTCCAGGTAGGTCACCACCTTTTCGCCGTCAATCGCCCAACCCGGCGGCACCGCCACGCTGGCCCCGGTGGCAACCACGATGTTTTTGGCCTTGAGCTCGCTGGCTTTGCCGTCTTTATCGGTCACTGTCACGCTGTCACGGGCGGAGACACGCGCCGTGCCCATGTAGACATCAATGTTGTTCTTCTTCATCAAGAAGCCCACGCCTTTGACCAACCGGTCAGAGACCTGGCGGCTGCGCTTTACTGCCACGCTGAAGTCCAGCGACAGATTTTCAAAGGAAAAGCCGAATTCCTTGCCGCGCTCGCGCAGCGTGTGGGCTACATCGGCATTTTTCAACAGTGCTTTGGATGGAATGCAGCCCACGTTCAGGCACACGCCCCCCAGCCACTGCTTATCCACGATGGCGGTTTTCAACCCCAGTTGTGAGGCGCGGATGGCGCAAACATACCCACCAGGCCCGGCGCCCAGGACGATTACGTCGTAGTTATCCATGAAAACTCCTTGTTTGATCGAGATTTGAGGTTCGAGATTTTTTTAATCAGCTTGTGTATTATTTACCAAACCTGAATATTTTACTACTCTCTGGTCACAAAATATGCTGTCCTGCACATGAAGTTCGGTTCTCGATTATCGATCCTCGCATCTCTACTCTCGATTTTCAGCTCATCCCCAGTTCTGAATGCTTTCCACCACCTTACCCAGGAAGTTATCGCCCATCGCCCCGTCCAGAATGCGGTGGTCAAATGTCAGGGTCAGGTATGCCATCGGCCGGATGGCGATGGTATCGCCGCTGTTTGCATCGCTCAACACAACCACCCGCTTTTGAATGGCGCCTGATCCCAGGATGGCGCACTGCGGCTGGTTGATGATGGGTGTGGCAAACAGTGAGCCGGTGGTGCCGTGATTGGTAAGGGTGAATGTGCCGCCTTTGACTTCATCGGGCTGCAGTTTGCGCGCCCGGGCGCGGTTGGCAAGATCGTTGATCGCCCGTGCCAGCCCCAGCAGCGAAAGCCCGTCGGCATTTTTAATCACCGGGACGATCAATCCGTCTTCGCCCAGCGAGGTCGCCATGCCAATATTCACCTGGCGGTGCAGGAGAATCCCCTGCTCAGACCAGGAGGCATTGACCATCGGGTAAGCCTTCAGCGCCGCAGCAATCGCCGCCACCAGGTAGGCGGTGAAGGTCAGGTTGACCCCCTCCCTGGCAAAGTCCTTTTGTTGGCTGCCCGGTGCGCCGCCACCCGGCTGAAATCTGCTTCCATCACCGTGGTCACGTGCGGTGAGGTGTGCTTGCTGAGCACCATATGCTCGGCAATCGCCCGCCGCACCGGCGTCAGCGGTACGATTTCGCCGCCCAATCCGGTGGGTACTGGGGCTGGCTGGCGGTTTTCCGCAGGAGCGCCCTGCGCCTTGATCTCCGTCACGAACGCCTGCAGGTCTTTTTTTGTGATGCGCCCTCCAGCTCCCGTTCCGCGCACCTGGCTCAGATCGATGCCGTGTTCCGATGCCATCCTTGAAACCAGCGGTGAGATGAACCCCAGTTCATTTTTCCGTCCGGGGGGTATTTTTCCACCCGAATTCACAAGCACTCCCTGCTGGGCGCCGGCTGGTAAGGTCTTGTTGGCAGGCCCGGCAGCCGGTTCGGATGCAGCCAACTCACCGGGCGCGCCAATCCAGGCCAGCAGCGTGCCGGTGTGCACCGTTGTGCCGGCATTCACCAGGATGTCCAGCACAACCCCGCTTGCCGGGCTGATGATCTCGGAATCGACCTTATCGGTGTTGATTTCAAGCAGCGGCTCAAATTCCTTCACCGTATCGCCCCTGGCTTTAAGCCATTTGGAGACGGTCGCCTCATCCACCAACTCGCCCAGTTGCGGCATCAGAACTTTTACAGGCATAAGTCCTCCCTGATCGCAGGCCTTACAGATAATCTGGAAAACTGCCCGGGTCTGCTTCTTTGATCATATCATAGGCCGTATCGAAGACTTCTTCGACGTTTGGCTTCGAATAATAATCCCCATCCGATCCGTAGGCCGGCCGGTGGGCTTTGCCAGGCAGGGTGCGCGGCGGCGAATCGAGCCAGTAATAACCGCCCTGCCGCTCGATCACCTCCTGGAGCATATAGGCGGTGGTGCCGCCGGGAACATCCTCATCCACAAATAGAATGCGGCCGGTTTTTTTGAGCAATTCAAGAATGCGCCCGTGCCGGTCAAAAGGCAACAGTGACTGCACATCGATCACTTCAGTCTCAATGCCTACTTTGCTCAGGCGGGAAGCCGCTTCCATCACAATCCGGCAGCAAGCTCCGTAAGTGACAAGCGTGAGATCCCCGCCCTCTCGCAGCACTTCCGGCACGCCCACAGGGATGGTCATTTCGCCGATATTGTCTGGCAGCCGCTCTTTCACCCGGTAGCTGTTCAGCACCTCAACGATGATGGCGGGCTCATCTGACTGCAGCATGGTGTTGTAGAACCCGGCGGCCCGTGTCAGGTCGCGCGGTGTCAGCACATACATCCCCCGCACCAGGTTGATCACCCCCGCCATAGGCGAGCCGGAGTGCCAGATGCCCTCCAGGCGGTGGCCGCGTGTGCGCACGATGACCGGAGCCTTCTGCCCGCCCCTGGTGCGCCAGTGCAGATTGGCCAGGTCATCTGCCATGATCTGCAGGGCGTAGAGCAGGTAATCCAGGTACTGGATTTCAGCAATCGGGCGCAGACCGCGCATGGCCAGGCCAATCGCCTGGCCAACGATGGTGGCTTCACGGATGCCGGTATCTGAGATGCGCAGGATGCCATATTTCTCTTGCAACCCGCGAAAACCCTGGTTCACATCGCCCAGTTGGCCCACATCTTCACCAAAAGCAATCACGCGTGGGTCGCGAGAAAAGGCGGCGTCAAATGCGGTGTTGACCACATCGTAACCATACAGGCTGGGGGAGGCGTCGCTGTACACCGGTTTGATTTCGGCCACGTTGAGCGCCGATTCGGACGATTGGCTGTACAGATACGAGCTGTAGCGCTCCCGGTTCAGCACTTCCTGCCGCTTTTTCCATTCTGCCAGGAGGTGGTTTGCCGGGCCGCTCTCGCCGCGCATGCTCACCAGCGCTTCGTGCAGCGCGGCCATGATCTCTCGCCGCACCGGGCTGCTTGTATTGAGCAGGCGTTCTTTCAACACAAGCAATTCGCCTGCTTTCGCCAACTCGCCGGCAGCTTGTTCGAGCAACCGGGCAGCCTGCTCCCGCTCCTCGAAGATAGGTGTCGAGAAGGCCTCCCAGGCGCGCTTGCGCGTCTCTTCAACCAGATGGCGGTCTTCTGCTTCCATGGCGTCCAGTTCATCGGTGCTGGCAATGCCGCTGGCGAGCATCCATTCGCGCATTCGCTTAATACAGTCAAATTCCTGCTCCCATTGCAGCCGTTGTGCATTTTTATAGCGTTCATGGCTGCCCGATGTGGAGTGACCCTGCGGCTGGGTCAGCTCGATCACATGCAGGATGGCGGGTACGTGCTCACGCCGGGTGGCTTCTACGGCAGTCTGGTAGTTTTTGATCAGGGCGGGGTAATCCCATCCGTGGACGGTGTACACATCATAACCGTCGTGGGTGCCGGGCACACGCTGGAAGCCCTTGAGCAGCTCGGACAGGTCTTGTTTAATCATCTGGTATTCGTTGGTCACCGAGATGCCGTACCCGTCGTCGTAAATCGTGATCACAGCCGGCGATTTGAGCACCCCGATAGCGTTGACCGCTTCCCAAAACAACCCCTCCGACGTGGATGCATTTCCGATCACACCGAAGGCCACTTCGTTGCCGTGATCTGAAAAACTGCTGAAGGTTTGCAGTTCATCCACCTGGCGGTATAACCGCGAGGCGTATGCCAGGCCAACCAGGCGCGGCATCTGGGATGCCGTGGGAGAGAGATCGGCGGCCGAGTTGTACTGTTCCACCAGGTTTTTCCAGCTTCCATCTGGATTCAAGCTGCGGGAGGCAAAATGGGCATTCATCGCCCGCCCTGCCGTTGCCGGGTCGGCTTCAACATCGGCATGGGCGTAAAGTTGGGCAAAAAATTCCTGGATGCTGTATGCGCCGGTTGCGAACATAAAGGTCTGGTCACGATAGTAACCGGAGCGAAAATCCCCTTTGCGGAAGAATCGTGCCATGGCGAGCTGAGGCAGCTCTTTGCCATCCCCAAAAATCCCAAATTTGGCTTTGCCGCTCAGCACCTCGCGGCGGCAAACGATGCTCACCTGCCGGCTGCGGTAGGCAATGCGGTAATCCGAGATGATCTCGGCAGGGCTGAGCGCAAGGTCAGCAGATGTGTCGCTGACTCCAAGATATGGTTCCACCATGATTGGAAATCCTCCTCGGGTGAAGCCGGTCAAAATTTCAATGCCAGTTTGCCGCTCTGGCGCACTTACTCAGATTATATCGCCCTTTTTTGTAAAATTATCTATGATCAAAAATGGAACGCTTGCTGGCGCGGCGAGCGCAGCACACCCAAAAACCCCAATCATCATTTCCGGCAGGTTTTTTGGTAACTACTTTACCAGGGCTTGAGCCACAATTTCGGCCACATCCAGCACCGGCAGCTCGCTGCCGGTGTCCTTTCTGGCGTCGTTCATCATCACCATGCAGAACGGACAGCCAACCGCCAGCACATCTGCCTGGGTGGCAGCTGCTTCTTTGAAGCGGTTGATGCTGACCCGCTCGCTGCCGTGCTCCTCTTCCTTCCACATCTGGGCGCCGCCTGCCCCGCAGCAGAAAGATTTTTTGCCATTGCGCGGCATCTCCACCAGGCTGGCGTTCACCAGCTGCAGGGTCTGGCGCGGCTCGGCGGTGATGTCGTTGTGCCGGCTCAGATAGCAGGGGTCGTGCAGGGTGATCTTTTGAGCTGCATCGCTCTTGAGTTTAAGCCTGCCTGCGCCTACCAGCTCATTGATCAATTGTGTGTGGTGGATGACAGTGTAATTTCCACCAAAGGCCGGATACTCATTTTTCAGGGTATGCAGGCAGTGAGGGCAGGTGGTCACAATGCGTTTGGGCGCCACCTCGTTCAAAATCTCAACGTTGGCTGTCGCCAGCCCAAAGAAGATATCTTCCTTGCCGGCGCGCCGGGCTGAATCGCCCGTACATTGCTCGCCTTCTCCCAAAACGGCGTAATTCACACCTGCCGTGTTCAGGATCTCGGCAAACGCCAGGGCGGTCTTCTGCGCCCGGGCGTCGGTGGCAGGCGCGCAGCCCACCCACCACAGGATTTCGGGTTCGGGATTGTCATCGATCGTGGGAACTTCCACACCCTGCGCCCATTTCATCCGCTCTGCCGGCGAGATGCCCCATGGGTTGGCGGTGCGCTCCATGCCTCTGAAGGCTGCCTGCAGCTGCTTGGGGAACTGGTTTTCCATCAGCACCAGCGAGCGGCGGATATCCAGGATATCCCGCATGGGCTCGTTGCCCACCGGGCAGATATCCACACACGCCCCGCAAGCCGTGCAAGCCCACACCGCCTCTTCTGGTATGGCAAATTCGAGTAAGGTCTGGTCGCTGGCCTGTCCCGCGGCGATCTTGCCCCCCTCTGAATTCAAGAAATACCGTTTGTTGATTTCCAGCGCCGCTGGCGAGAGCACTTTCCCGGTGTTGTAAGCCGGGCACACTTCCTGGCAGCGGTAGCACATAATGCAGGCATAAGCGTCCATCAACTGCTCGTAGCCCAGGTCTTCCAGGCGTGTGGCGCCAAACTGCTCCAGGCTCTCATCATCGAAGTCGATCTTATCCAGCTCACCGATGGAGCGCCGTTCGGGTTTGAACAGGAAGTTGAGCGGTGCAAACATCAGGTGAATATGCTTGGAATACAAGAAATACGGCAGGAAAGCCAGGATGGTTCCCAGCGCCAGCCAGAAGGTGACATGCTCGGCAGCCACCAGCCCGCTTTCACTCCAGCCTGCCCACAGTCTGGAAACGGCGCTGGCAAAAGGCTGCCAGGGGTCCGGTCCCGTCTCTGCCAGTTTGAAGCTCTCGCCAAAAAAGCGGGAGCCGACATGCACCAGAATAAAGCCGCTGACAATCGCCGAATCGCGTTTGATGCCAAAGCGGGCTTTGGGGTGCAGCAGCACGTCTGCGCGGGCATTCATGGTTGCCGGGCGCAGCCCGAACCGGCGGATGATCAGGGCAATCATTCCTACCAGTACGCCCACGCTCAGTACGTCTGCCAGCAGGTTGTAAACGCCACCCACCACGCCCGGAATGTGGAAACCCGGAATGAACCCGGCGATCACATCGAAAAAGTTCACCAGCAGGTAAAAGATGAACCCCCAGCCCACAAACCCGTGAAACAGGCTGGGCCAAAAGCGCAATCGGAAGACTGGCTGGAAGGTGATGGTTTTGATCGCCACCCCCACCAGTCTCTTTTTAACCACATTCCAGTCAACTTTTCCATGTCCGCGCCGGATAATCCGCATAATACGGTTTATGGCAAGGTATGACCCATACAATGCCGCTGCAACTGCCAGGACAAACAGGATTTTTTCGATTAGTGTGAGCATATCTCCTCCAGGTATTTGAAGAAAAGCCTCACCGCTGTTTCTTAATTCCTCTGGCTGCCAATGCGCTCAAACCGAGTCTACCATGCTTTATGAGAAACGAACAAAAAATTTCATTTTTTATCAAAATACTCCAAAGCCGCCCGCACCGCCGGGTCGGTCTCCAGGGTTACTTCATCCCAGTTGCTGGGCATCACCAGGTCGGGATGGATGCCGTTCTCCTCCCAGTTGGCATCCGGGTTTCGGCTGGGCCGGAAGACTTCCCGGGCCAGCCACACCCGTGATCCGTCTTCGAAATCATAACCCCACAAAAGCTCCACGTTGCCTTCGGTAACATCGCCAATCAAATAGGCGCGTTCCCGGTCTTGCAGCACCCCCGAAAAAATTTCCCCAAAGCTGATGGTATTTTTTCCCACCAGCACAACCAGCGGCAGTTTCAAGGAGCCGCGAATATCTGCCCCCATCACCTGAAATGAGCGTTCTTTGTTGTCCCGGTCGATAAAGCGCCCCACACTGCCGCTGGTGAATAAGCCCAGGATATTGCGGGTAACTTCATCGGCCCCGCCGCTGTTCTGCCGGTTGTCAAGGATCAAGCCATCCAAACGACTGTCTGCGCTCATCTCACGCAGGGCAGCTTCCACCTGGTTGTCCACGGTTTCGTCTGCGAAGGTGGTGAGAAGAATGTATCCCACGCGTTGGCCCTGCCCGGTCGCCAACACGCTGTAAGGCACCGGCGCATTCCCGGTGACCTTCTTGCGCGCCAGCCGCACAACCCGAGGTTCTTCTCCCGGGGTTTGCACGGTCAGTTCGATGATTGTGTTCTGTGGGCCGCGCAGCAGGTCGCGGCGGTCGCCGTTTTCATCCACCACCGCCTGGCCGTCCACCGCCAGGATATTATCGTGCGATTTCAACCCCGCTTTCTCAGCCGGGCTGTCCTTGAAGACCGTGATGACGGTGATCAACTTGCGCTCCGCCACGAGGGTGGTGAGCACGCCGATGCCCACGTAGTCATTGGCGCCCGAAAATTCAGCATCCTCATCCTCCACCATATCTGGACTGAGATAAATCGAATGATCATCTCCCAGTGCGAAGATCATCTCGTCCATGGCGGTATAAAAATCCTCCGGGGTCAGCCCGGCTTGAATTTTCTGGCGGTATTCGGTGTGGATGGCGTCCCAATCCAATCCATTGAAATCGGGGTAAAGATACTCGTCTCGCACCAGTTCCCACAGTTTTTCGAAGATGCGCAGCTGCGCGGCCGAAGGTGTGGGCGCCGCCGTCGGACTGGGGGTGGCGGTGGGTAGGCCATACGGTCGGCGATGGAACCGGAGTGTAGGTGAGCGTGACGGTTGGCGTCGGTGATTGTGGCCCTTCGTACTGCCGCAGGCGCGGCTTGCAGCCGGGCGGTAGGCGTGGGTTGAAACACACCCGTCACGGCCTGGCAGGCAAGCGAAACCAGCAGCACCGGCAGCACCACGAGCAGGTACAGACGGTTCTTCATGGAAGAATGTCAGGCTCCGCCCGCGCCGTAGGCGCCAGGATCAACGGGGGTTTTCCCGGATGGATCCCACACATATACGTAATCGCCGAGATTGGCCCAATCGAACAGCCAGCGCGCGTCGCCAACCGTGAGATTCACGCACCCATGGGATTGCGGAAAACCCAGGTTGGCGCGCCAGTAGGCGCCGTGCAGGGCACGTGCTTCATCGAAATACATCGTCCAGGGCACATCCTCCAGGTAGTAGGCGTCGGAGCGGTCGGCTTCAAACGAACCCCGCATGGGGGTGGTTTCCAGCTTGTTATAGATCTGGAACAACCCCGGGCGCGTCCAGAAAGGGTCAAGCCCGCTGGCGATCAGGGTGGCAAATACCAGCTGGCGCTGGTCATACACGGCGATGGTCTGCTCAAACAGATTAACCTCAATCCAGCGCTCGCCCTGCACACCCTGGGGCGGGGTGGGATTCGGAATGACCCGCGCCACCACGTTCTCCGGCACCCACTCGTCGGCTCCAACCATATACCAGGTGCTGTCGCCTACTTTTTCTTCGGCGTACACCATCACCACTTGCTGGTTGTTCAGGAAGTGTCCGGTGTAATCCTGGGCTGCCGTACCCGGCGTTCGTTTTGTCTCCACCGGTCCGGTGGGGTTCAGATAGGTCAGGATCCAGCCAAAGGTTTGGGTTGGCGATTGTTTGAAAGTGATGCCCTGGAAAAGCGGCACGGCGCCAATGCGCGCCACGTCGTTGGCGGTCATCCACTGGTTGGCGTCGATCATGTAGAAGCGCCTGCCATCCACCACGGTTTCTTCCATGTATGAGATGTACGTAAACGACGAGTCCAGCCTCAGGGCAGCATCTTTCTTGACGCCTTTGAGGGCATCTTCCACCGAAGCATACACCGGGGCATTGCGGTTTTTCACAAAGCCATAGCGGTAATCGACGTACGTCAGGTTGAAATCTGGCTTTTGGTACGCCAGCGGGGCTGCCGGGAATACAAAACCTTTTTCAGCCATGCGTGTCAGGTAAGCGGAAGGCCCGGATGGGGTGCAGTCGCCGGGTATATTCAGGTAGGCGCCGGGCAGGCACAACACACCCGTGTCTAACGGCTGAGGCGGAGACCCTGCAGCCCGTGCCGTTGTGCGATTTATCAAGACAATGCTGATCGTTATTGCAATTACCAGTATGATTTTTTTTCTCATGGTTTCAGTCATCTTTGTACACGATACGTTATATTTTCACAGCCGGCCTGTTGCACGGGTCATCCGATCCAGGTCAGGCCCCATCATGGTTGAGGGATCAGTAAAGCCGCAAGGATTGCGGCAAACAGCGTGATGCTGATGTAGCTGTTCAGGTTAAAAAAAGCCACATCGATTCTGCTCAAATCATCCGGGCGCACCAGCCAGTGCTCCCAGGCCAGCATGGCACCGGCAATCATCAGACCGGCCCAGTAAGGCCAGCCCAACGCCATCCAGACCCCCAGCCATACCAACAGCGCGGCGGTGATGAGATGGCTGAAGGCCGATAAACTCAGCGCAGCCCGGATGCCGTAAAGCGCTGGAAAGGAGTGCAGCCGGTCTTGCCGGTCGTAGGGCACATCCTGGCAGGCATAGATCAGGTCAAATCCGCCAATCCAGGTGGTCACTACCCCCAGTAAAATCCAGGCCGGCAGGTCGTCCCAGGTGAACAATGAGCCGCGCACAGCCGCCCAGGCGCCCATCGGGGCCAGCCCATCGGTAAATCCCAGAATGTAATGGGAGAGCCAGGTGAAGCGTTTGGTGAAGGAGTAACCAAACAGGAAAAGCAAGGCGCCGGGCAACAAGCGCAGCGGCAGCGGACCCAATTGCCAGGCTGCCAGCGCCAGCACCAGCACCGCCAGCAGCGTGCCCACCCGGGCCGTTTTCAATGAAATCGCTCCTGTGACCAGCGGGCGCGAAGCTGTGCGCGGGTTGCGTGCGTCAATCATCCGGTCTGCGATGCGGTTGAAACCCATTGCCACCGTGCGGGCGGCTGCCATGGCGATGGTGATCCAGATAAACTGCCTCATTTCGGGCCAGCCGCCGGCTGCCAGCAGCATTCCCAGGTAGGCAAAGGGCAGTGCAAATATTGTGTGCTCGAACTTGATCAGTTCCAAAAAATCTCGAATCGACTTCATGCGGGCAATTATAGCGTATATTCAACGTCCTACGCCGGACGGGGAATGCGTGAAAACAAAAGGGTACCCGTGCGTTCTCACGCCGGATACCCTTTTTCACGTCGTGGCTTGAGATCTAACGATGTACAACCGTGCGGCAGGCCATCTCATCGGTGGTGCCGTTCTTTAAGCAAATTTGCAGGTACAGTTTTTCGCGCAGCTCTCTGGGCAGTATGAAGCTGGTTGAACTGGTCACTTTCTTTTTGGCGCGCATCACGCCCAGTTTATGCCACCCCCCCACACTGGCGTTGCCGTCTCGGGCGCGCACATAAAAGGAGGCTTTTGCCGTAAGCCCTTTCACAGTGATGGTTACCGTGTTGCCCACAGCCTTCACCGTCATTTTGAGTTCATCGGCGATATTGGTATCATCATCTTCGGCTTTGGGCGGGATGCACAGCTTATCCCCAACATCCAGGTCATACGGATATTCCATGTCGTTGGCTTCTGCAATCACGCGCCATTTAAGTCCGTAGGTTTTGGCAATGGATACGGTGGTGTCGCCAGATTTGACGGTGTGATAAGTGCGGCAGGTGGCGGCCTGGGCTGGCTGCGGCAAGGCGGCAGATACCAGGGTCACCACAAGCAGCAGGCTCAACGCCAGGTTGATCAGGTTTTTTATCCTATCTGACTTCATCTTTACTCCTTTCACTCAGGTAGCCACGATCCATTTCTATTATACCCGATTGATCAGCTTGCAAATTGCCACGGCGCCAGGCGTCGTTCCAGCCAATCCACGCTGAAATACAACCCCAGCCCCAGTACGCTCATCGCCACGATCCCCGCGTACATGGCAGGGTAATTGAAGAGGGTGCTGCCGTTCAGATAGATGTAATATCCCAGGCCTTTCTGGGTGGCGTACAGCTCGGCCACATACAGAACGGCAACCGCTGTGCCCACCGATTGGCGTAAGGCCGTGAGAATGGCTGGCAGGCTGGCTGGCAGGTAAACAAATCGAAAAATGGCCCGTCTGCCGGCCCCCAGGCTGCGCACACTCAGGATCAACTCGGGCCGCAGGCTGGCAGCCTGGTCGCGTACCAGCACCAATATCTGGAAGAACAGGATCAGGAAGATGATGACGATTTTTGGCGCGTCGCCCAGTCCCAGGAAAAGCAGCACAATCGGCACAAAGACCACTTTGGGTATCGGATAGAGCAGGTAGATGATCGGCGACACCAGGCGGTTAAGGCGCCTGGATTGACCCAGCAACAACCCGGCCGGCGCGGCCAGGGCGATCGAAAGGAATGTGCTTGCCAGCACGCGCCACAGGCTGACCAGGAAATGTTCCAGCAAACCTGTGCGCAGTTCAACCGCAAAGACCCGGGCCACTTCCACCGGCGTCGGCAAAATCGGTCGGTTGACCAGCAGAGCCAGTACCTGCCATGCTCCCAGCACTACCAGTACGGCATACATCAAGTGGCTGCGTTTAATCGCGTTCAGCTTTCATGCTCCATTCTGGAACGCAGCTCTTTGCATACGGCCAGGTACTCACTGCTCTCCCGAAAATCTGCTGTCCCTGCGCCCGGGTTCTCGATCACAGTCGCCCGGGTATTGGGCGGCAGTCCCAGCAGGAGGATTTTCTTCCCCAGCATGGCTGCCTCCTCAATGGCGTGGGTCACGATCACCAGTGTCAGGTTTTGTTCGGCGTGCAGCTCCATGGTGAGGTTTTGCAGCCCTTCCCGGGTTGGAGCATCCAGCGATGAGAAGGGTTCATCCATGAGCAGCAGGTCGGGTTTGATCGCCAGCGTGCGTGCAATTGCCGTGCGCTGGCGCTGTCCCCCGGAGATCTGCCCAGGGTATTTGTTTGCCTGGGGCGCCAGTCCCAACCGTTCCAGCCAGGGATCCACCAGGGTTTCACGCTGATAATTGCTTGGCACATGCTTTCCGTCTGGGCCATAGAAATTGCGCACACGCAGACCCAGCTCGGCATTCTGGCGCACGGTAGCCCAGGGCAGCAGCCCGTAATCTTGCAAAATCAATCCGGTCAGCGGGCGCGGGCGCGTCAAAAGCTTCCCATCCACCAGCACCTGCCCCTGGCTGGGCGCACGCAGGCCCGCCAGCAGGTAAAGCAGCGTGGTTTTTCCGCAGCCTGAAGGTCCCAGCACAGCCCAGGCGTCGCCGCGTTCACCGGTCCAGTTGTAGTCCTGGAAGATGGCCGCGGCCTGCCCGTAACTGTAAGTCAGATTTTTTAGTTCTATCATTTGCTGCAGCATTTTGCAATTTGGAGGCTGGACTGCTCCCGGTCCGGCCTCCAATCTTTTCCGTCCGTGGATCTAAGGCAGGAAAGATGGGTTGACCGTATCCTGGTAGGCTACATCCACATTTACCAGCCCTTTGTCTTTGGCCCAGGCCAGCACGTCGGCCCATTGCGCCTCGCTGGGCACGCTGGCGCCCGGCAGAGTGGGGATGGTGTAAGCGCCTTCAAGCGGCGCAGGTATGAGCTTCTTATCGCTCAGCAGCCCGCTGAATTGATCTTTGGCGCCGTTGACGTCTGTGATGGCCTGCTCAAGCGCTGCCAGGAAACCGCGCACCGCTTCCGGGTTCTCATCGATGACGGTCTTGCGGAACGAAATCACACTGTTGCCATACTCGGGGTGCTTGCTGTCATCTGTGATCAGCACGGCGCCGCTTTGCATCGCCAGCAGGGAAAATGGATCGGGCAGGTTGGCGGCTTTCAGCTCGCCGGACGCCAGCAGCGACATGCGGTCTGGGATTTTGGGCACAGCAATCGTCTTAATATCCCCGGCCGCCAGCCCTTCTGCTTGCAGCAAGCGGTCGGTGGTGTAGGCAATCACCGAGCCTTCGGATACACCGATTTCCACACCTTTCAGATCCTGGACCGATTTAATATTGCTGTTGGCGGCTGCCAGGATGCGGTATTGTGGAAATTCAGCCGTAGCCGTGCGGGCGAAGCGCACGATCTGGATCTGGATCGTATCCTTGTTGTAAAACAGAGATGACACCAGGTCATTGATCATGCCATCGGCCTGCCCGGCAGCCATCACCTGGTCGCGCTCAGCCGCCGACTGCACCGGGACGAACTCAACCGCCACACCCTGCGCGGCGAAGTAGCCTTTTTGATCTGCCACGTACATCGGCAGGGCTTCCAGGATGGGTAGCACGGCGATCTTGAGGGTCACCAGGCTGGCAGGCGCCGCGGTTTCAACAGGGGCCTGGGTCGCCTGCGGGGTAGCCGCCGGTGCGGCGCATGCCCCCAGGATCAGGCTGGCAAGCAGCAGTACAATTAGAGGAAAAACAGTAAAACGGGTACGCATGGGTAAAACATCTCCTTGGCGAAGGGTTAGATTGGTTCCTGATGCCCGCTGCAACCAATGTTGTCCAGACCGTGCTTCAGAATTTTAACTTTCCCCAAATTTCATCGATGTGAGCTTTAACTTCGGGGGACATTTGAACAACTTCCGGCCAGTTGCGGGCATAGCCCTCTTCTGGCAGCTTGGCGGTTGCATCGATTCCGATTTTACCGCCGAATGAGTGTTGGTATGAGGCGTGGTCGAGATGGTCCACCGGCCCATTGGTGATGATGGCATCCTGGCTCCAATCCACATTCCCCAGGGCCTGCCAGGCTGTCTGCGAGAGGTTGTGCACATCCACCCATTCGTCCACAACCACAATGGCCTTGGTGAGCGACATCAGCGCCAGTCCCCACAGCCCGTGGATCACTTTGCGAGCGTGCCCGGGGTAGCGCTTCTTGATCGAGACCAGGACCAGATTGTGGAATACGCCTTCTGCCGGCATGTTTACATCCACGATTTCCGGCAGGAACAGCCGCATCAGCGGTAAGAACAGCCGTTCTGTGGCCTTGCCCATCCACACATCTTCCATCGGAGGGATGCCAACGATCGTGGTGGGATACACCGCTTTTCTTCGGTGGGTAATGGCGGTCACGTGGAATACCGGGAACGGCTCTACCGGTGTGTAATACCCGGTGTGATCGCCAAACGGCCCTTCGGGCAGGTGCTCGTTGGGATCCACGTAACCTTCAATCACAATCTCAGCCTGGGCAGGCACTTCCAGCGGCTGGGTGATGCAGTCCACAAAGGGAACCGGGGCGCCGCGCAAGTAGCCCGCCAGCAGATATTCATCGATGTTGGGCGGCAGCGGCGCCGATGCGCACCACATGCTGGCGGGATCTCCCCCCAGCACAATCGCGGCAGGAATGATGGCTTTGGCGGCTTTGCGTGCGGTGCGCTCGTGTTCTGCGCCGCCCTTGTGCCGCTGCCAGTGCACCAGCAGTGTGCGCCCATCCACAACCTGCAACCGGTACATCCCCACATTGCGCGTCCCACTCTCGGGATCGCGCGTGATCACCTGGGGCAAGGTGATAAATTTGCCGCCGTCATTTGGCCAGCACTGCAGGATGGGCAGCAGGTCCAGCGTGGCGTCATCGGTATGCACAACTTCCTGCACCGCACCCCGCCGCACCTTTTTCGGCCCCGGCCCTATGGATTTGAACACACCCCACAGGTCGCGCCCGCGTCCAACCATCTGCCCCAGGCTGTTTGGCAGGCGCGGGTCAATGATTTTTCCCAGGCGTTGGTTCAGTTCATCCAGCTCTTCTACCCCCAGCGACCAGGCCATGCGCTGGGCCGTGCCGTACAGGTTGATCAACACCGGTATCTCATACCCGCTGGGGTTTTCAAATAGCAGCGCTTTGTTATTTGCCGCAGCGCCTTTGATCAGGCGGTCGGTCACCTCCGTGATCTCAAGATGAGGAGATACTGGGATTTTGATGCGCACCAGCTCGCCGCGTTTTTCTAGAAATGAAATAAATTCACCCAGGTTTTGTGTGCTCATACCTTACACTCCGGTTAGGAAACCGGCTAATTATAGCATGTTTGGCTTGACACGGTTGCATGCCTATGCTACATTTAGATTTGCCTTATCCCCGTTAGCGCATTAAAGATTTAGTAGTTACGCAGTTTAAGGGAAAGTTGGGGGTGCGGCGAAGCCCCCCAACCCCCCACCAACTGCGTAAGTCCTATGATTAATAATGGCGGATGTGTCTGGCGGGTCTTGTCCCTGGCAGGCATTGTTGTTCTTCATTCGGTAGTTAAGGAGTGTTACACTTTGACCAAATCGCGCTCCCAACAGTTGGTAGAACGTTTGCGAGATCTGCAGGCCTCCTCTCCCGATATTGAGGCCTCAGCGATTGTCAGTGTGGATGGGTTGAGCATTGCTTCCGCTTTACCTCAAGGTGTGGAAGAAGATCGTGTCTCAGCCATGTCGGCTGCCATGCTCTCGCTTGGTGAGCGCATCGCTTCCGAGCTCGGGCGTGGAACATTGGATCAAGTCTACATCAAAGGCGAGAAGGGCTATGTCATCCTGATGTCAGTCGGTGAAGAAGCTGTTCTGACTGCCCTGGCGCGTGAGCAGGCCAAGCTTGGGCTCATCTTCCTGGACATGCGCCGCGCTACCGAAGACCTCACCAGATTGATTTGAGCGGCGGAAAATTCTATGGACCCGATTGCGAAAAGTGGTTATTACTACGCCAATAAAATCGCCTTTATCTCCCTCAAAGCCCTGGAAGAGGTCATGGGCAAGAATGGCTTGAATGCCATTTTAAACCTGGCGCACTTGCCTCACCTGATTGATAACCTGCCTTCCAACAACCTGGAACGCGAATTTGATTTTGCCGATTTCACCGCCGTGAATATGGCCCTGGAAGAGATGTACGGCCCCCGCGGCGGGCGCGGCCTGGCGCTGCGCGCCGGTCGGGCCGCCTTTGATGAATCCCTGCGCAATTTTGGCGCTCTGGCAGGGGTTGGTGATCTTGCATTCAAAGTCCTGCCGCTGCCGGTCAAGCTGCGCATTGGCATCCCCGCCATGGCAAAGATCTTCAGTCAGATCAGCGATCAGTATTCTACTGTCCTGGAGCGCGAGAGTGACTTTATCTACACCATCCACCGCTGCCCGCAGTGCTGGAGTCGCAGTGGTCTGGATAAACCGGTGTGCTTCATCGGCGCCGGCCTGTTGCAGGAGGGTTTGCGCTGGGTCTCCGGTGGGAGCGAATTTCGCGTCAACAAATCGAAGTGTATGGCAATGGGGGATACGGTTTGTGAGTACACGATTCAAAAGACCCCGATGAGCTAGGCGGGCGGCGTGCCTGATAATAAACCCACCCTCCTCATTGTCGAAGACGATCCCGATGTTGCAGATATGCTCAATGCTTATTTCCATGTCCAGGGATATGACGTCGTCGCAGTCAATTGGGGTGAGGATGCCATCAATGCCTGCCGTTCAAGCTGCCCGGACCTGATTATCCTGGATATTCGCCTGCCGGATATTGATGGCTACGAGGTGGCGCGCCGCTTGCGCAGCAGCCGCCGCACGGCTGAAGTGCCCATCATCTTCCTGACTGAAAAACGCGCCCGCGCCGACCGTCTCCTGGGGCTGGAATTGGGCGCCGATGACTATATCACCAAACCGTTCGACATCCAGGAGCTGCGTTTGCGTGTGCGCAATGCCCTGCGCCGCACAACCCAGGGCCCTCTTACCAACCCGGTCACCGGTCTGCCCGAGGGCGCCCTGGTGGATGAGCGCCTGCAAGAATGTCTCACCAGCCGCCAGTGGGAAGCACTCCTGATTGCGCTGGATAACGTGGATGCCTTTCGAGATGCCTATGGGTTTGTCGCTTCTGATGATGTTCTGCGCGCCGTGGGATTGATGATTCAAAATGCCGTCCGCGATATCGGCAGCCCGAGCGATTTTGTCGGTCAGGTCAGCCACGCTGAATTTGTCCTCATCACCACCCTGGGCAGCCTGGCTGTCTTGCGGGAGCGCATCCACACCCGTCTGCACCAATCTCTGGAGTATTTTTATCCACTCAAAGACCGTGAGGAACATCATTTATTGGGTCGCAAGCTTGCTGTCAATATGCGACAACTCTCAGCAGAGAATGGACCCTTTCCGAACCTCGCCGCGCTCAAGTCTGAGCTGCTGGGCAGGCAGGTGTAAATTCCTGTGCAGCTTACGGTTGTAACCCCCACTTATAACGAAGCGGAGAACCTGCCCAAATTGGTCTCCGCTTTATTTGATCTCCCCGTGCCCGATCTGAAAATTTTGGTGGTGGATGATAACAGCCCGGATGGCACCGGTAGGCTGGCAGATGATCTGCGCCTCCAACCGCCCGGGCCGCATGGCAGTCCTGCACCGTCCCGGTAAGATGGGTCTGGGCAGCGCTTACATTCAGGGTTTCGCCCGGGCCATGCAGGATGGCGCCCAGGCGATTGCCCAGATGGATGCCGATTTTTCACATCCACCGGAGCTATTGCCTGTGCTGCTCCGTTCTCTGGATACCTGTGATGTTGCCATGGGGTCCCGTTATGTGCCCGGGGGAGCCGTTGATGAACGCTGGCCGTTCTGGCGCAAAGGCCTGTCTGCTTTTGGCAACCTTTACGCCCGCGCCATCCTGGGTCTCCCGGTTCGGGATGCCACCGGCGGGTTTCGCGTCTGGAAACGACAGACGCTCGCTGGTATGCCGCTTGAGCGTGTCCGATCAAACGGTTATGCTTTCCAGGTAGAAATGGCCTATATCGCCTGCCGCCTGGGTTATACTTTTCAGGAAACCCCATTTTATTTTGCCGACCGCCGCTGGGGACACTCCAAGATGTCCTTCCAGATTCAACGCGAAGCCGCTTTGCGTGTCTGGCAAATGCTGCTAGAATATCGTCGTCTCAAGCCGTGTAAAAATCCCGCAGACTGACCCCTGCTGTCCGGCGTCTCGCCTCTGGCTGTACCCGTTATCTCGACACTCCGGGCTATCCTGCAATCCCGTAAATCCCAGGTATCTGATGTCGATCAATCCCCCTGCCCCGTACCTGCCCTCAAATTTCCGCCATTTGTATGCTGATGTTGGCTGGTACGGCATTCTGCTTGGCAGCACCCTGGCGTTTATTGCCGTATATGCCGCCCGCCAGGGGGCATCCAGTTTTCAGGTCAGCTTGCTCACTGCCGGCCCGGCAGTGGTGAACCTGGTCTTTTCACTGCCTTCCGGCAGGTGGTTGCAAGGCCGCTCCCTGATCCGCACCATGTTTATCACCTCTTTCTGGAACCGCCTGGGCTTTTTACTGCTCATCCCCTTGCCCTGGTTGTTCAGCGCATCCTGGCAGGTATGGACAGCTGTGTTGGTCACCCTGTTGATGTCCATTCCCGGCACTGTCATGGCAATTGCCTTTAACGCCACGTTTTCGGTTGCGGTGCCTGCCGAGTATCGCGCTATGGTGGTGGGCCGCCGGAACGCTCTGTTGGCTCTTACTACCACAGTTGCCTCACTGGTTTGCGGCTGGCTGCTGGATCAAATCATTTTTCCACTCAATTATCAGATCGTATTTGGATTTGGAGCTGCCGGGGCGTTGTTCAGCACATACCATCTCTCGCGCTTGATCCTGCCATCCGAGCCATCCCTGCAAGCCAGCAGCCTCCTGCCGGCCCTGGCTCGTTCGGGTACATCCATCCTGCACCGCCTTGGGAACATCCGTCACTCTTCCGCACAACCTGCCTCATTCAAGCGCAGCGCTTCGCCCCGGGAGCTGCTGCGTTCTCCTCTGGCGCCTTTTATGACGGTTTATTTCCTTTTCTATACCTTCCAGTACGCTTCCATTCCGATCTACCCCGTGTTTTCAGTGCGGGTCTTGGATCTCTCGGATGGACAGATCAGCCTGGGCAGCGCCCTCTTTTACATCACCATGTTTGCCGCCTCGTTGGCGCTTGGCTGGTTGACCAGCCGGCTGCGCCATCACGGCACACTGGTCGCTGGCGCTCTTCTTTTTGGCCTGTACCCATTGCTCAACGCGCTTGCGCGCGATGCCACGCTGTTTTGGGCGGCTTCGCTGGCGGGTGGGGTCGCCTGGGGGATCACCTACGGCGGATTGACCAATCGCCTGATGGAGCGTGTTCCCGAAGATAACCGCCCGGCTTTCATGGCCTACCATAACCTGGTATTGAACCTGGGTATCCTGTGCGGCTCGCTCATCGGGCCGCTGGTGGCTGAATGGATTGGTTTGCGTCCCGCTCTGCTGCTTAATTCTGGCCTGCGCCTGCTGGCGGGGATATTATTTATCTTCTGGGGTTGATGCCGTGGCGTTAATTTCGGTCGAGTCAACCGCTTTTGGCGGTCTGCACCAGACGCTGCCAATCTTCCAGGCTCAGGGTCTCCGCCCGCCGCATCGGGTCAATCTCTGCTTTCTCCAGCAGCGCGGATGCCTGCCCGGGTGACCATTGCATACCGCCCGCCAGTGTATTGCGGAGTGTTTTGCGCTTCTGGCTGAAGCCGGCTTTTGCCAATCGGAAGAAAAAGGGCACATCCTGTGCGGGCATGCGTGCTTCCGGGTACAAATCGACGCGCACCACCGCCGAATCGACGTTGGGCGCCGGGTAGAAGGCGCCAGCCGGGATGAGGGCGGCGATCCTGGGGGCGCCGTAAACCTGTACGCTCAGGGCCAGCAGGCTCATTTCGCCGGGCCGGGCGCAAATCCGCTCCGCCACCTCGCGCTGCACGGTTAACGCCAGCCGCCTGGGGCGGCTGCGCGCCTCCAGTAGATGCCGGATCAATGCCGAGGTGATGTAATAGGGAATATTCGCCGCCACCAGGTAACCGGGGGTATCCACCAGCGCTGCGGGGTCCAAGCCCAGGATATCGCCCTCCACCAGATGGATATTGTCATACCCCGCCAGTATCACCCGAAGAATGGGCAGCAGTCTGCCATCCAATTCCACCGCGGTCACGCTGCGCGCCTGCTCGGCCAGCCGGCAGGTCAGGCTCCCCAACCCCGCGCCCACCTCCAGCACCGTGTCGCCCTGGCTCAGCCCGGCTGCTTCCACCACCCTGTCCAGCGCCGACTCATCCACCAGGAAATTCTGTCCCAGGCGTTTATCGGGTTTCAACCCGTACTGGCGCAGCAGGTTTGCCGGGTTGATCTCAGGCCGCCCCGGCCGGGCCGGCTGGCTGGTTTCAGGGGCAGGTGGGTTCATCAGGTTGCGTGGGCCAGGTGCCCGCCATGAACTGGTCTACATAATCCCCGATCACATCAAAGTCAGCTTCCATAATGAAGGTCTCGGCTTTTTGCTGAGGGCTGTACACACGCCCGGGGCTCAGGATCTCATCCGGCAGACCGGTGAAGATGATGTTCTCCCGTTTCAGATTTGGTATGAGACAGGCCAATTGCCCGATTTGTTCCAGGCTCAGATCGGTGAGCACTTGCCCCTGAAACGCGGCAACGATCTGTGGGATTTTGGGCAGGACAGCCGGGCTGGTGATTTTTGATTTCAGGGCGCAAATCACCATGTTCTGGTGATCCATGCGGGTGAAGTCGTTGTATTTCTTGCGGATGCGCGCAAAGCGCAGCGCTTCAGCGCCGGTAAAGTGGTGCTGGCCGGCGGTAAAGTAGCCCATATCTTCGGTCTTGTCGTCAATGGGCCGTCCGTCCACATCGGTGGGCAGAAACAGGTCAATCCCGCCCACCGCATCCACAATTTTCACAAAGGTTTGCATATTCACGGCGCCATAATGATCGGCCCGCAATCCGAAATTTAGATCCAGTGTGCGCGCCAGCAGCCCGGGACCTGCCCCGGGACCGTTGTAATAGCCCATTCCCGGCCCACCGTAAAAATAAGCCTGGTTGAGCTTGCCATGATCAATATTGTAGGGGTTTTCAATATCGGGGATCTCAACCCACAGGTCACGTGGCATGGAGAGCATCGTCACGCGCGGCGTGACAAAATCAATCCGTGCCACCCGGATCACATCCGCCAGGCCGTAGCGGTAGTCGATGCCGCTGTCTGCGCCGATTCCCAGGATGTACATCGTGGGAGGTCCGCCGCACAGGGGTTGCGGGGTGGGTGTGGGGGCCGGGGCTGCTTCGGTAGGGGTGCTGCTGGCTGCCAGAGAGACCTCTGCCTGGCTGGCTTCTGTTACGGCCGGGCCGGGGCTGGCAGCCGGGGTGGCGCTGGCAGTCTCGGGGGTATGGGTGGGCAGTTGAAGCCCGGGACCCAGGGGAGCTGACCAGCGCTGTACTACTCTTGGATAGAGGATGGCCCCGCCCAGAACCAGCAGGCTCAGCGTGACAACGGTCAGCAGGAACAGGATTTTTCTACGCGGGGTAATCATAACGGATATGCGCCTGGTTGTCCTTCAGCAGGCAGAGAAAGATTATATCACTATCGCCTCTGAGGTATAATCCGTGCGAACGCCCATGTCGAAAGAAGAGTTGAGAATTGAGCCGGAACGCCTGAGCCAGACCGTCTGGCGTATGAGCTGGATGCCGTTTCTATTTGCCTGTATTGCAGCCATTCTGGCGGTGTTTGCCTGGGTTTATACTCAGCGCCTGGCGCTGGCCGGGGGACAGCCAGATTTTATCTTTCTGCCGCTGGTGCATGCCTGCCTGGTGTTATGCCTGGAACGCAGCCTTTCTCTGTCGCCGTTGTTGCGGTCCTGGCGTTACCGCCTGGCATTCTTGCTGCCGGTTGGGCTGTTTCTGGTGCATTGGTTGTGGCTCCTGGCGTTTTGGGTTAACCCGGCCGGGCTGCTGGAAATTGTGCTGGTAGTTACGGGGGCGTTTGCCGGTGCTCTTGCGGTTACAGCCTGGAATGAGGGCTTGTGGGAGAATAACTCGCCTCCTTCCGATCAATTGCAGTCGCTGGTCTTTCAGCGCCATTTGGATACCATCGGGGTATCACAGGCTGAGCCTGCTCTCAAGCGTGCTTTCGATTTATCCCTGGCGGTCATTGGTCTGATCGCCTCTATGCCGGTCTGGCTGTTGAGCCTGTTTCTTGTCTGGCTGGAAGACCCTGGTCCATTGCTCTTTGTAAAAAACTCGGTGGGCAAAGGCGGGGTAAATTTTCGCCAGTTCAAGCTGCGCACCATGGTGCGCAGCGCCGAAGATGGCACCGGCCCGGTTCTGGCGAGTGAGGGCGATCATCGCGTCCTGTCTGTGGGCCGGCTGCTCCGTAAAACCGCTCTGGATGAGCTTCCCCAGCTTGTCAATATTTTGCTGGGTCAGATGAGCTTCGTTGGCCCGCGGCCCCAGCGCACCGTCCTGGTATGCAGTTACCTGGAGCAATTACCCGAATACGCCGAGCGGCACCGTGTGCTGCCTGGCCTGGCGGGGCTGGCCCAGGTTGCCGGTGATTATTACCTGACCCCGCGCCAGAAACTGCGCTTCGACCGCCTGTACATTCGCTATCGCGGCCTCGGTTTTGACCTCAAGCTGCTGGCCCTGGCTTTTCTGGTGGCGTTCTGGTATCGCTGGCGGCCGGGTTGGAGCGGTCGTCTACCGCGCCGTTTGCTTCGCTTCGGCTCATCCCCAGCCAGGTCCCCCACAGGATCACACCAACCACCAGCGAGTTAAGCGCCTGCCCCGCGATGGTGCCGTTCAATCCCCAGCGTTGGATCGCCCCGATACCGATCGTAAACATGCAGATTGTGGCCGCCAGGTAGGCAATAAAAATTGGCCGGGAGAGCCGCGCCGCTTTGAAGGCCGTTTGTAGTGGCCAATAGGCGTACAAAAGAGCGTAGAACGCCGCCATCAGCGCCATCCCACCGCTGTAACCCACATAAGTCTCGCCGTACAACAGCCGGAGAAGAGGCGCCGGAAACAGCATGGCAATAGCCAGCGTCCCCAGGATGGGTATCCCCGAGAAAATGTAGGTCAGCTTAAGGGTGCGCGCCAGCGCCGTGCGCCCATTTTGCTCGTACAGGCGCGCCGCTCTGGGCGTCAGAAAAGTATCGGTAGCCCGCAGCAGAAGATGGATGGGAGCCACCAGGTTCTGCAGCGCACGGTAGGCGCCTGCAGCCGCAAAGCTGATCATCCCGGCCGTGAGCACGGGGTAAAACTCTACCGCTAACCAGTTTGCCAGTGTGCCGCCCAGAACCCAACGTCCAAACTCCCAGTTGCGCATCCAGGCATTCCTGATGCTCATGGTCGGGCGTGTCCAGTATTTGCGTGTCGACCACAACCCCGGGATCATCGCCCCCAACGCCCCCCAGGCGATGGCATCCAGCCCGGCGATGCCGCTCAACCTCCCCTGGCGCGCCCACCACAGCATGATGGCAATCCGTATCCCGTTCGCCAGCACGGTGTTCACCACTGCGGTAAATACCGCCCCGCGTGTGTAAAGCATCCGGCGGATATATTCCTGCAACTGCCACCACAAAAAGGCAAACCACAATGCAAAAATAGTGGGTCCGGCGGTGTCGTTGCCCATCAGGGTTAGCGCCCACCCCGCAAGCGCCATCGCCAGGGAAGACACCACCGCCAGCAGGATCTGGATGATGCTGGATGTGGTGGCGTAGCGGCGGAACTCGCTTTCCTCCATACCGGCGCCAAACACGTTCATGGGCTGTACCACCAGACCCTCTTGTAGAGAGCGGGCCAGACGCAATGCAATAAAACCCACACCGTAAACACCCAGCTCGGTGGGGCTGATACTGCGAGCTAACAGGATCGTCGCCAGGAAATTCGACAGGCTGATCACACCCTGGTCAACCGCCGCCAGGTACCCCTCCCGCGCCCCCTGTCCCGAAAGCAGTCTTGCCAGTTTCCCCACCCTGTCAGGTGGCGAAGTTGGGTCGGCGTTTGGGGTTGGGTGAAGATCGGCAGGCTGTGTCATACCACCAGGCTGGTGAAGAGAAATTGGCAAAAACAGGGCAATTCTAACAGATTTAGCGGTGACCCGTATCAACCTGAGCAGAATGTCGTCATATAATGTAGAAAATGATAGCTGAAGACATTTTCCTTACACTGATCCAGGGCTTCGATGAGCGCGCCCTGGCTGAGGTATATGATCGTCACAATTCGGAGCTGTACCGTTACGCCTGGCGTTTACTGGGTGATGCTGATCTGGCTGAAGAGTGTGTGGCTGAGACTTTCAGCCGTTTTCTTACAGCCCTGCAGCGCGGCGGCGGCCCTCGCCAGCATTTGCGCGCCTATTTGTTTCGCATGGCCCACAACTGGATAACGGATTATTACCGCAGCCGCCCGACCATGCCGTTGCCCTTGATGGAGCACACACACGTCAGTCCAGTCGATATCTCTGGTGATCTTGAAGAGCAGGCTGAACGGGCTGGAATCAGGGTGGCTCTGGCAGAGCTTACCCCCGACCAGCGTCAGGTGATTGTGCTTAAATATGTTGAAGACTGGAATACCGAAGATATTGCCCGGGCTTTGGGAAAGCCCGTTGGGGCGGTCAAGGCTTTACAGCATCGTGCCATCCAGTCCTTGCGCCGCCTTTTATTGAAGGAGAAGATTGAATGAAAACCCCGATAGCCAACGATTTAGAAACCGCTGTTGCAGAGAAGCTGGCGTTGTTGCGTCAGGAAGCCCAGCGCAGCACCGTAAAAGCAGCTCACACCCGCGCCCATTACCTGGTGCAGGTGAAAAACATTTGCAAAAATGGCACGCCCCTCCAGGCCGTATCTATTGGAACTTTTGACCGTCTTAATGGTTGGATCAGCACACTGGTGCAATTTCACCCCAAAAAGGAGCGGTATGCCATGTTCAGTGCGATAGCTGCGGTTGTTTTGGTGCTTAGTTTGATGTTTGGCGGGGCCGGAGCGGTATTTGCCGCTCAGGATAGCCTGCCGCAGGATTTTCTCTACCCGGTAAAAAATATCAGCGAAGATGTTCAGTTGAACCTTACGCTCTCCCCACAGAAGGAGCTGGATCTTGCCCTGGCCTTCAGCCAGCGCCGTGTTGATGAGATCCTGGCGTGTTTGGAAGCCGGAGAGCCAGTTCCAGAACCTGTGGCTGCTCGCCTGCAATTCCAGCTGCAGTTGGCCTTGAAAACTGCATCCGGTCTGGGTGAGCCCCAAATGGGGCCGGCCTTAGAAGCGATCCAGGCGCAATTAATGCGACAGGCGCAGCGTATGGCGGCTGTACAGGCCGGGCCTGGCGCTGCTGGATAATCCAATCCTGCAAAGGGTTCAGACCATGCTTCAATCACAGTTGGGTGTGGTATCCGATGCGCTGCAAGATCCGGCTGCATTTCGCACTCGCATGCAGACGGGCACACTCATCACCACGCCTCCCGGTCCAGGCGAGCCGAACCAGACACCCGCGCCGGTCATGGACGGCGCTGGCCCCGGGCCGCAAAACCAGGGCGCCGTCACCCAGCCGGTGGATGGATATGGTCCTGGCCCCGGGCCGCAAAATGGCGCTCCTACCGCCCAGCCAACCCCTGGCGCAGGTCCGGGTGGCGATCATCAGGGCACATCAGGCTGCACAGACTGCGGTTCAGAACCCAATAATGGTGCAAATGGGCAGAATAGTAACTCGCAGGGCGGCACGCAAACCGGCGGAAATGGGGATAGCGGTGGGGGGAATGGCAAGCCCTAGATTTCAGGTCGGGTAGGTTCCAGTTTCAGTCCTATGGGCGCTGCAGTTTGCAGCGCCTTTTTATATCCCAATCTTGTTTTGTATCTTATAATTACTCCTGGTGAAATCTAATTGAGCGCCCCGGGGTTTCATTAATAATTGACAATATTGCCGATTTTGTAACAAAATGTCATGATCAACGTTAAACAGGATAACATGGATGCCCAGCGCAAATAAGGTTGACGAAAGCCAACTTTTGAAAGCTGCCATCAATGGTGATTCAGATGCCTTTGGCGAACTGTATGAGCTGTACGCTGCTGCCGTCTTTCGCTTTCTGTATGCTCATATGGGGAACCGTCTGGATGCCGAAGACCTGACCGAGGACGTATTTATGCGGGTCTGGCGTTCTTTGCCTGCCTACCGGGAGCAGGGGATCCCGTTTCAAGCATACCTGTTCCGGGTGGCGCGCCATGCCTTGATAGACACCTATCGTAAATCCGGTCAGAATCGGCAGAATGTTTCAACGGAAGATATCCTGCTGCCAGACCACCAGCCCGGTCCGGCAGAGGTTGTTGGCGTAAGCCTGGAGCAGCAGCAGATGCGAGAGACCATGTCTCAACTGAATGAGGATTACCGCACAGTTCTGATCTTACGGTTTTTTATGGATTTTTCCACCGAAGAAGCGGCAGAGGCCATGGGCAGGTCTCCCGGCGCCGTTCGGGTATTACAGCATCGCGCCCTGCTGGCGCTGCGTAATTTGATGGATGGCAAGTGAGCGATTGTGATGTCTGAAAATCAGGGCAATTTTGACGAGATCGTGCAGGCGTGTTTGACCTCGCTTGCCAGCGGGCAGGAGACGCTGCATTCTGCTGTGGAACGCTATGCTTCCAAAGATGCAGATCTGCGCCCCCGCCTCGAAACTGCCCTGTGGCTGGCGGCCAACAAAAATGCGTTTGCTCCCCGGCCCGGATTTGTGAGCGCATCCCGCTCTCGCCTGATGGAGCGCATCCGGCAGGAACCGCTTGCCGCCTCGCAGGCGCGCCCGGGTCTGACTGCCGGGCTGGCTCAATTCTTCAAATCGTTGCGTCTCCAACCCCAGATGGCCTTTGCCCTGGCTCTGACTCTGGTTTTGACATTTTCGGCGTTGTTTGCTGGTCGGGCAACCATCACCGTCGCAGCGGCATCCATCCCCGGTGACCGGTTGTACTCCGCCAAGGTTTTCCTGGAAGAAACCCGTCTGGCCTTCACCGCTGGAGAGGCAGCCGATGCCCGCCTGCATATGGATTTTGCCGGCAGCCGCATCGCCGAGCTGGATGGATTGGTAGCGCGCCAGCGCTATGCTTTGGTGGCCTCTACCATAGACAATTACGGTCGCCAGTTGGATGAAGCCGTTTCGCCTGTTCAGGTGCTGGTTGCTAAAAATGCCCCCCTCGCAAAAACCATGGCCGAAACCTTCACCGCTGCCATAACCGGCCACCAGAAAAAGCTGGCAGACCTCATCGCCGCGGCGCCTGCACAGGTACAAACCGATCTTGCCAGAGCCCAGGCGCTATCACAGGGTGGTTTCGATTTAGCGCAGGATGTCATCCTCCGGGCCGACAGCCTGGTTTTGTTAACGTTCACCCCCACCGCGACCCCTTCGGCTACGATCGTCCTGCCCACCAAGACGGCGGCAGTTGAAACCATATTGCCGGTTACGATCACCGCATTGCCTTTGGATGGCGCTATCACACCGGCTGCTACCACGCCCGCATTTCCATATCTCACGGCTTCACCCACCTCACCGGTAAAGATGACACCCACCCCAGGCGTTCAGGTCACACCCGTCCCGGCTGTTGAAGATGAGGAGCCGGCGCCAACCAAAAAGCCCACCAAAACCCCCAAGACGCTGCCCGATCCCACACGCAGGCCTCCCAAACCCACTCCAAAACCATAAATAAATTTTGGGGATCACAACTCAGGCGAGAATATGCCTCCGGTTTTGGCTATTTCTTGCCTTCGTCTGGGTTCTGATGCCCGATTACAATTCGGTACTCCCCGTAACGTTCTTCGTAACGATCTCGTACCATTGCTCGTGTAGAATAAGGTATCCCAGGCAAAAAACCTGCCGGGATTGGCTATCGGTATTTAAGGAGTGAGATTGACAACACCCCCCAATAACACCCGTCTCGCATGGCCGTGCCCTGGCGCTGGCCCGCCTGGTATGGGTTTTCCTGGCCACGATTTCATTTATCGTGGCGGCTGTCGCCCTTCCGGCTTTAACCGGGAGAGAATATTACACCTGCCCGGCCGATCCTTGTTTTCCACCGGCGCTTACCCCTGCGGATGTTAGCGCCCTGGCGGGTATCGGCCTGACCCTGGATGCCTACATTGCCTATTTCGCGGTTGTCGAGACCATCCCCACCCTGCTGGCTTTCCTGGCGGTCGGCGTGCTGAATTTTCTGGCGCAGGTCAGACGACTGGATGGCGATCCTGACCTCCCTGTTCTTGCTGACCTTCTATACTGCGCTGGTTGGAGCTGATCAGTTCTTGGATTATCCAGCCTGGTCGTGGATAACCTACCTGCTGAGCACGATCGGGCCGGCCCTGTTGGGTATCGTGTTTTGCGTTTTTCCGAATGGCCGCTTCGCTCCCCGCTGGATGAAATGGTTCGCCCTGGCGATCCTGGTCGAGAGACTGATGGGGATTCCCATCCGTTTATTCGCACCGGACCTGATTACCAATCCGCTCATTAACGGCGGCTTGTATTTTATTTTGCTCGCCACGGCCTTCGGTTCGCAGGTCTACCGCTACCTGCGCGTTTCCACCCCGGTTCAGCGCCAGCAGGCAAAATGGATCGTGACGAGCGCCTTTATGATGCCCTTTTCCGATCTCCTCATCCGGGGGGTGGTGCTTCCCGCCCTTTTACCCGGGTTCAGTGAGCCGGGCCTGGGCCGGGTGATCTACCACATGATCACCATCCCGGTTTTTCGCGCCGTGCCGTTCATCCTGGTGCCGGTGTCTTTTGGTGTGGCTATCCTGCGCTACCGCCTGTGGGATATCGACCTGCTCATCCGCCGCACGCTGGTCTATAGCCTGCTGACCGGTTCGCTGGCGTTGGTGTACATCAGCAGTGTGGTGCCTGCTGCAGAGAGTGGTCAATACTTTCCTGGGCGGCAGCACCCCCATCGTGACCGTCGTTTCTACCCTGGCCGTCGCCGCCCTCTTTACCCCGCTGCGCGGCTGGCTGCAAAATTTCATCGACCGCCGCTTCTACCGGAAAAAATATAACGCCGAGAAAGTTCTGACTGCCTTCAGCACAGCCCTGCGAGACGAAGTGGACCTGGACCGTTTGACGAATTCGATCCTGGGGGTGGTCGAAGAGTCGATGCAGCCAGAACATCTCTCATTCTGGGAGCCGGCTGGCAAGCCGCATTCCAGCAAAAGTTAATTCCCCCTCAGCCTTGCCATCTTTACCGGTTGAGATGGCGCCTGCTTCACGTGTCGGGGTCGGGCAGCGCTATCTGGTGAAAGGATGGATGTGGCGCGTACCCTGAAACTGACTAAAGCCCCATCCAACCCCACACGTCAGGTGCCCACCAACCTCTAAGCCCGGGCAGGTCGCCTAACAAATCTAATAGTATAACAATAGTACCATAATAAAAGTGTAACAAAGCGTTAGTATAGTCGTTATGTAGATAAAGACGTTGGTCTTTTTTTGTTCTCGCTGACCGCATTATCTTTTGTTTGAAATAGAATTTGCGCACCAATAGATGATAAAGAGGGTTGGATCATGTTGATGAAAATCAAAGCTCGGTTGGCTTCACTCACGCAAGGGCAAGGCATGGTGGAATTTGCGCTTGTGCTGCCCATGCTGATGGCGGTTATGCTGGGTGTGATCGAGGCGGGCCGGTTGTTGTTTATCTATGGCTCTGTCTACACCTCAAGCCGGGAAGCTGCCCGCTACGGCTCGGCAGCCGGGAACGTGGGTGGTTATATTGCTCACTACCAGGATTGCTCGGGCATACGCTCGGCAGCCAGGCGTCTGGGCGGGCTGGCCGGGATTCAAGATAATAACATTGCCATTACCTACGATCAGGGAACCAGCGGTTCCACCCTGGGAACCTGCCCGGTAGGCGGTGCCGGCCCTGTGCTGTCGCTTGGCAATCGCGTGACTGTGCAAGTCACCGCGCAGTACCGTCCATTACTCCCTTTGGTGAATATCCCTTCATTCCCCATCACATCCACCTCGTCAAGAACCATCCTTAAAGATGTATCCATCCAGGGTGGATCGGGAGGCGCTGGTTCGGAACTGCCCCGGGTGTTTTTTGAGGAAGCGTTGAACAGTATGGAAGAAGGAGATTCTGGCGAAACACACACTTATATCCTGAACGCCAGCCTCAGCGCAACCAGCGAACAGAATGTCACCGTCAATTTTTCGGTGTTTGGCAGCGCTTTACAGGGAGTAGATTACACCCTCAACCGCAGCAGCTCGCTGGTCATTCCTGCCGGTCAAACCTCTGCTTCCATAACAATCACTGTTCTGGGTGATGATATCGATGAGTACGATGAAACGGTTGGTTTGCATATTGAATTAGTGGTAAACGCCGAACGCTCCAGCCCCTTCACCCATACCACCACGATCATGGATGACGATGCTGAGCCATTGGTTACTTTTGCGACCCCAAACCAGGAAACACCTGAAAGCTCTCCGCAATTGGTCATAGTGGTGCGCCTGCAGGATATGGCAGGAAATCCTACCGTCTCCGGCAAAGAAGTCGTGGTGCCCTTCACATTGGATGGCACCACTTTCCCGGGTCTGGATTTTACATCCGTTTCGGGACCTTTGATGATCACGCCAGGAAGCTCCAGTGCTTCCATTATCCTGCCTTTAAACGACGACACTCTCTATGAAGGCCCTGAAACACTGGGGGTGCATTTTGGGACCCCCATCAATGCGCTTCCAGGCCCGATCACCACCCATGTTGCCACCATCATCGATAACGATGCTCCTCCTGTTGTTTCTTTTGCCATCGAAAGCCAGGTATCTCCCGAATCAATCCCCACGGTTATTGTCACCGTCCAGCTTAAAGATGCTGCAGGTCTTCCGGTGGCCTCCGGGTTGGATGTGACCGTTCCTTACCTTGTGGGTGGCACAGCGCTGCCAACCGCTGATTACACGGTTAGCGCAGGGCCGCTGACCATCCCGGCTGGCAGCACCAGCGCCAACATCGTTGTATCACCGGTGAGCGATCTCCTGGTAGAGCCAGACGAAACGGTCACCATCAGTCTGGGCGCTCCTACCAATGCCAGCTTGGGCGCTCCTGCGCTGCACACGATCATCATCACCAGCGACCCGGTGGTGACATTCGCGCTGGCTTCCCAGCCGGTTCTGGAAGGGGCCGGTTCCCTGTCTGTGCAAGTCAACCTTACCCCGCCTCAAGAAATGGATGTTTCCGTGCCTTTCGGGTTAGCGGGTACGGCCGTCTCGGGCTCCGATTACATCCTGAACCAGGATGCAGTGGTGATGATCCCCGCCGGCCAGCCTTCAGGCGCAATCCGCCTCACCCTTCTGGAGGACGCCGTGGATGAGGCCGACGAAACCATCCGGTTCGTTTTGGGGGCACCCACAAATGCAGTGCTGGGAACACCCAGCGAGCATGTTGTGACTTTACAGGACAATGATCCTTTGCCGGTTGTGTTTTTCTCATCTCCGGCCCAATCGGCGGAAGAAGATGCCGGCACGGTCAGCGTTGAGGTTTTGCTGAGCGCAGTCTCCTCCCGCCCGATCACGGTTTCGTTAGTGCTGGAAGGAACGGCGATCCAATACAACGATTACACCACCAGCCCGGTTGCTTCGCTGGTCATCCCGGCTGGTTCAGTTAGCGCCCCGCTGAACATTCATCTTACCAATGACACCCTTCAGGAGACCAGTGAGACCATCATTGTGGGTCTGGGGCAAATACAAAATGCTGTCGCTGGCACCCCGGCTTCGCATATCGTGACCATTCTGATCAACGACCAGCCCACCTGTGATATTTTCACCGGTAATGAGTTGGTTATCAACGCTTCTGACAAAAGAGTGGCCTGGACCCTTTCCAACCTCGGGCAAGACGCTCTGCTGCTCAAATCGATCACCGTCTCATGGCCCACCAACGTGGCAAACCCGCCAAAGTTCGACCTGGTCAAGATCGATGAGCACCTGGTCTGGGATGATAACAAGCCCCATTCGCCTGCCACTGCCAACGCTCCCTGGATCGGCTTTGACTATTACCGGGCGCTCGCTCCAACGCCTTCGACCTTTTCTTTGTATTTCACCCGCACATTGCTTGCCGGCAACTACCATGTGTCCTTTATTTTTCACAACGTAACCCGCGGTGTGGATTGTTCGCCCGTAGAAAAGTCTGCCATCCTGAATTGAGGCATTATCGATGCATCCCCCTTGCATGTGTTTTCGGACCTTTGTTTCGGTTTTCAGAGCGTTTTTTTGTGCGTTTGCTCTCCTTGGCGTGCTTACGGTACCGTCCGGGCGTGTTTATGCCGCAGGCGAGGCCGCGATTATCGTCACCGAAACCGCAGACGAATTGAACAACGATGGCGATTGTTCATTGCGCGAAGCTGTGATTGCCGCCAATTCCAACACTGCCGTGGATGCGTGTGCAGCCGGGAGCGGCACAGATACCATTTTTCTGTCTGCCGGGACATACACGCTTTCCATTACTGGCGTTGATAACACCGCTCAAGCCGGTGATCTGGATATCCTGGATCATCTCGTGCTCAAGGGATCTGGTAAAGACCTTACTATCCTGGACGCCGGGCAATTGAACCGGGTTATCCATATCGCGGCCGTCGTAACCGTCGAAATCGAATCGGTTACCATCATGAACGGCTATGCCATTGGCGAGGGTTTACTGGGCGGCGGGGGAATTCTTAACGAGGGCGGTATCCTGACCCTCTCCAATATGGTGCTAAGTAATAACAGCACCGATAAAGTTGGCGGTGGGTTGGATAATACCGGGTCGGCCACGCTGGTGGATGTAACCATCACAGGCAACCATGCCAACGCTGGCGGAGGAATTTTCAACAGTGGTACGCTGCTCCTGAAAAGCACCACCATCAGCAGTAATTCTGCTGGTCACACCGGGGGCGGTCTCGATAATGCGCTCAATGCCACCCTCGAAAATGTGACCATCAGCGGCAACACCATCCCGCAGTCACCCGACGCCTCTGGCGGCGGTGTCTTTAGCGATGGGCCGTTGTATTTGCTGAATACGACCATTGCTGGCAATTCGACCGGTCTGGAAACTCGTGATTCTGTGCGTTTTAAAAATTCGATGGTCGTCAATAGTCTGAACGGCAACAACTGCACCGGGACGGGCAGCCTGGTATCTGAGGGATATAACCTGGATAGCGGCAGTACTTGCAACTTTACCGTGGCAGGTGATCTTCAAGCGACAGATCCCCTGCTGGGGCCGCTGGCTGATAACCAGGGGCTGACCCTGACCCATGCTCTTCTGGACGGCAGCCCGGCTATCGACGCCGGCGATAATCTTGGCTGCACCAAAGTGGATCAGCGTGGGGCGTTCCGTCCGGCAGACGGCACCAACGATGGCATTAAAACGTGCGATATCGGTGCATATGAATTCTTGGGTAGTTTCCCACAAAAAGTTTACCTGCCCTCGCTCTCGCGTTGATTTTATCTGGAGGATTTGCTATGCAAAGGAATAATGTCTGCACAAGGACGGAGAGGGGCCAAAGCCTGGTGGAATTTGGCTTCAGCCTGGTTATTTTGCTCGTCATGCTGGCAGGTCTGGTGGATGCCAGCCGTGCCCTGTTTACTTTTATGGCCATGCGTGAAGCTGCTCAGGAGGGCGCCCTGTACGGTTCACTACAACCGGGCAGCGTCAGCGCCATTCAAACCCGCACGCTCAACACTTCCAACCTGGTGCAGGGCTTATCAGGCGAGTTGGATGTGGATGTCACGGTGGGTGAGCCAGCCTGCACCGGCAGCACCATCACGGTTCGGGTCACATACTCGAGCTTCCCGATATCGATGCCGTTTCTGGGAACCGTTCTGGGAAGCCAGACGGTGCCCATCAGCGCTTCGGTTGTAGATACCATTCTCCTGCCTTCCTGCACGACCGGCAGCTAGACATGCTTTGAAAGGACGTCAGGTAAACCATGAATAATTCCCAATCCGAAAGTGGACAGGCGCTGGTATTGATCGCTCTGGCGCTGGTTGTGCTTTTGGGCTTTACTGCCCTGGCGGTGGACGGCGGTATGGTCTATTCCGACCGCCGCCATGCACAAAATGCCGCGGATGCCGCTTCATTGGCGGGCGGCGGCATCGTGGCGCAGAACATGGAAAACAATCATGTGACGTACGGCAACTTTAACTGCGCTGCCAGCTCATTGACTTCTGCCATGTCAGCCGGTCGGGCGGCGGCGGTTAACCGCGCCGCCAGCAATGATTTTACGATTGACCAGAACATCACCGATAAGCATGGTGTGACCACGACGTGTGGGCAGTTTGACAATGGCAGTTGGATTGAGCGTTATGTCGATGTGCGTGTGTTGATCTCAGATACCACCCCGACATCTTTTGCCCATTTTGTTTATCCTGGGGTGCTGCGTAACCAGGTGGAGGCCGTCACACGCGTCCGGCCGCGCGCAGCCCTGGCGTTGGGTCACTCCGTGGTGGGCCTGAATCCCACGCAAGATTGCAACGGCAACCAGAACGGCGTCCTCTTCAGCGGAAATAATACCGTCATCGTTACTGGCGGTGGTATTTTCTCTAACGGCTGCTTGAGCGGCAACGGCAACAGCCTGAATGTGGAAGTGTACGGCGGCGACATCGTCCACGTCGGTGAGCTGGAAACCAACCACGTGGGCACGTTCTCCCCGCATCCAGATTTTGGGGATGGGTTGACCCTGCCGGACTACTCCATGGGCTATCCTATCCCAGATTGCTCGCAGGTGCCACACTATGGCAGCCCCAGCACGGCTTATCGCAACAACGCTGGCGGTAATATTCCGCCTGGTAATTATTCGCAGATCAAAATGAATGATGCGGTCACCCTGGAAGGCGGCGGGCTTTACTGCCTGTACGGCGATTTCGATGCTGGCAACAACGATCTGAGCGTACACCAGTCCGGCGGCAAGGATGGTGTGACGATATACATGTATTCGGGAAGCTTCAACACCACGGGCGGAGGCGTTGTCGTGCTGAGCGCACCACCGCCCAGCCCGGACCCATCGCCGGCCATCCCCGGGCTGCTGATTTATATGCGCCAGGGCAACACCGGCCTGGTGAAGCTGCGCGGCAATTCCGATTCTGTGTATGTGGGCACCATTTACGCCCCATCCGGGCGGATTGATGTAGCTGGCGCTGCCAGTTTACCCCCAGGCGAGACAGCCGGGTTTAACACCCAGTTGATTGCCAATAATATCGAGGTCGGCGGCAATGCCTATATCAACGTGAACTTTGATGAAAACACATCGTTCCAGGTGCCTACCAATCTCGAGTTGTATAAATAGGCAATTAAATAAAAATGCCCGGGCAGGCAACCCGGCGGCACCCAGAATATCCTCCTTACTGCTGCTTCCTCTCGGACCTGACAGGGTTCGAAGGGTTCTGCCGCGCCGGACCCACCCGGACAAGCCAGGAGGATACCGCATTGACTCAGGCTTGTCAATCCCGGTCGTGATGCAATTCAGGATCGTGGAAATGGGGGCAGGATCACCGCTTGCTGCCGCCCATATAGGCAAAGAAACGGCGCAGCCCGTACCAGGCTAGGGCCGCCAGGTACAGCAATGACAGCAGGGTATTGACCAATGATAAGAAGAGAAAAGTTTTCATCTTATCTTCCACCTTTCAAAAAGACCACCGCGAATTGCCTCGCGGTGGTCTCGCATAACGCACTCGGGCGCCTGAACTGCCGGAAGCGGGGCTTCGTGTTGACGGCAGTTCATTCTGCATCATCTGCAGATCGCTACTCCCCATCCAGAATTGATTATATCAGCATATTTCGCAGCACGGTGTGCAATATTCCGCCGTTTCGGTAATATTCTACCTCAACCTGGGTGTTCAGGCGGGCTATCACCTGGAATTTTATAACACCGCCGCCCGGCTGTTCGGCGCGCACGCTCAGGCTGCTGTGCGGCTGGATCGAGTTCGTCCAATCCTTCGATGGTGTAAATTTCGCTGCCGTTCAAACCCAGGCTGTCGGCGTTCTCGCCCGGCATGAATTGCAGGGGCAGCACCCCCATCCCGATCAGGTTGGAGCGGTGGATGCGCTCGTAAGTCTCGGCGATGACGGCCCGCACCCCCAGCAGGAGTGTGCCCTTAGCCGCCCAGTCACGGCTGGAGCCTGTGCCGTATTCTTTGCCGGCAATCACAATCAGCGGAACCCCTTCCTGGCGGTATTGCATGGCAGCCTCGTAGATGCTCATCTGCGCACCTGAAGGCTGGTGAACGGTGACCCCTCCCTCCACACCCGGCGTCATGCGGTTCTTGAGGCGTATATTGGCGAAGGTGCCGCGCGTCATCACGCGGTCGTTGCCGCGGCGTGAGCCGTACGAGTTGAAATCCCGGGCCGCTACGCCGTGTTCCAGCAGGTACTTGCCGGCCGGGCCTCCGGCCTGGATCGAGCCGGCGGGTGAGATGTGGTCGGTGGTGATCGAATCGCCCAGGTTTGCCAGCAGGCGCGCCCCACGGATGGGTTGGATGAGCCCCGGTCGGCGGGTGAGCCCGACGAAGAAAGGCGGCTCCTGGATATAGGTGGATGCCGGATCCCATTCGTACAGCTCGCTGTCGCCAGATTGGATCTGGTTCCAGGTCTCGTTTCCCGAGAAGACGTTGCCGTATTTTTCAATGAACATCTCTGGCAGAACAGCCTGTTCGATGGCCTGCTTCACTTCCTGCGTGGTAGGCCAGATTTCGCTCAGATACACCGGTTGTCCATCACTGCCGGTTCCCACGGGTTCGGTCGCCAGGTCGAGGTCCACGCTGCCCGCCAGGGCATAAGCCACCACCAGCGGAGGCGAGGCCAGGTAGTTGGCGCGCGACATACGGGTGGACGCGCCCCTCAAAATTGCGATTGCCCGAGAGCACCGCCGCTGCCACCAGGTCGGCGCCGGTGATGGCCTTTACCACTTCTCCGGGCAGAGGGCCAGAATTACCAATACAGGTGGTGCAGCCGTAGCCCACCACGTTGAAGCCGAGTTTTTCCAGCGCCTCCAGCAGGCCGGCCTGGGCCAGGTATTCGGTGACAACCCGTGAGCCGGGCGCCAGGCTGGTCTTGACATATGGTTTAACTTTCAGGCCGCGTTCCACGGCTTTTTTGGCCACCAGGCCTGCCGCGATCATCACCGATGGGTTGGATGTGTTCGTGCAGGAAGTGATGGCGGCGATCACCACCGCCCCGTGGCTCATCTCCACCGCGCCGCCGTTGGTTCCCATCATGCCGCGTTGGTTAATCGCCTCGGGTTTAAGTTCGAAGCCGCGTTCTTTCACCGGGGCGCTCAGCGCAGCCTGGAAGGAGCGCTTGACATCAGGGAGCGCTACACGGTCTTGCGGGCGCTTGGGGCCAGCCAGGCTCGGCACCACACTTGCCAGGTCCAGCTCAAGGTTGTCTGTGTATTCGGGGTCGGGGGTGCCGGCAGTGCGGAAAAGCCCCTGCGCTTTGCAATAGGCTTCAACCCGTTCCACCACCTCGGCAGGGCGCCCGGTCAGGCGCAGGTAGCGCAGCGTCTCGTCATCTACCGGGAAAAAGCCGATCGTGGCGCCGTACTCGGGGGCCATGTTGGCGATGGTCGCCCGGTCAGGCAGGGTCATGCTGTCCAGCCCTGGGCCGAAGAATTCCACGAATTTCTCCACCACACCTTTCTGGCGCAGCATCTGGGTGACAGTCAGGGTCAGGTCGGTGGCGGTGACGCCATCGCGCAGCTCACCGTACAGCTTGAAGCCGATCACGTCGGGTGTGACCATATCCACCGGCTGGCCCAGCATGGCGGCTTCGGCTTCAATGCCGCCCACACCCCAACCCACCACACCCAGGCCGTTGATCATGGTGGTGTGCGAATCGGTGCCCACCAGCGTATCCGGGAAAGCCAGGCGCTCGCCGCCTTGCGTCTGAGCCATGACCACATCCGCCAGGTATTCCAGGTTCACCTGGTGCACGATACCGGTGGCGGGCGGGACAACCCGGAAATTATCAAAAGCCTTCTGTCCCCAACGCAGGAACTCATAGCGCTCACGATTGCGCTGGAACTCCAGGTCGGCGTTGCGCAGCAGGGCATCCGGGCTGGCGAAGAAATCCACCTGGACAGAGTGGTCGATCACCAGATCGACCGGTACCAGTGGATTGATCTTTTTAGGGTCGCCGCCCAGCCGGGCAACAGCCGCCCGCATTGCCGCCAGGTCCACCACTGCGGGCACGCCCGTGAAATCCTGCATCACCACGCGTGCCGGTCGGAAGGGCAGCCCGGGACGTTGCCCGTTTGGCTTCCAGGCTGCCAGGTTGGCTACATCCTGACGGGTGATCTCGCGTTCATTGCACAGCCGCAGCACCGCCTCGAGCAGGATGCGGATGGAGAAGGGCAGTTGATCCAGGCGGGTCATGCCCTGTTGTTCCAGGGCAGCCAGCCGGTATATGCTGTAAGTATCGTGCGGGGTTTTCAGAGCGGCTTTTGCGCCGAAATAGTCTGGGGTCATAAGGATCTCCTTGCGATCAGGGGATGGGGAATGGCAATTATACCATCACCACAACGGGTGGGAGTTGTGATGCACAAACAGGTTATAATTTTGATATGCCCAAAACTTACACACAATACGTTTGCCAGCAGTGCGGGCGCACGGCTGTGCGCAACATGGGGCGCTGCCCGCAGTGCGGCGCCTGGAACAGCATGGTTGAAGAGGTTGTGGCGCCGCCGCCATCGCCGTCGGGGGGCAAGGGCGCCCGAGGCCTGTCGGGACGCTCCACACCGCGCCGCCTCTCGGAGATCACCGGTGATGTTGAAGAGCGCCTGCCGTTGAGCATGGGCGAGTTTGCCCGCGTCCTGGGCGGCGGTGTGGTGCCCGGATCGGTGGTGCTCATTGGCGGCGACCCGGGCATCGGTAAATCCACATTGCTGCTGCAGGTGGCTTTGAACATGGCCCGGCAGCTCTCGGTGCTGTACGTCTCTGGCGAGGAATCTGAACGCCAGATCAAAATGCGGGCAGTCCGCCTGATGAGTGAAGAAAATGGCGCCGCTTTCCCGGAACATCTCTACCTGGTGACCGAAACCAATCTGGACGTGATGCTGGAACACATCCAGGCGGTAAATCCGCAGTTGTTGATCGTCGATTCCATCCAGACCACTTACCAGCCTGAACGGGAGAGTTCGGCGGGCTCGGTCTCGCAGGTGCGCGAGTGCGCCTCGCGCCTGCGCGAGCTGGCCAAGTCGTCGGGCGTGGCCGTTTTCCTGATCGGACACGTGACCAAGGAAGGGGCCATTGCCGGCCCGCGCGTGCTGGAACATATTGTGGACACCGTGTTGTACCTGGAAGGCGACCGTTTCCAATCTTACCGCCTGCTGCGCGGGGTAAAAAACCGCTTTGGGGCCACCTCCGAGGTGGGTGTGTTCGAGATGCGTGAGCGCGGTATGATCGAGGTGACCAACCCGTCGGAAGCTTTTCTGGCCGAGCGCATGGTCAACGCCCCCGGCTCTGCGATTGCCGTGACCATGGAAGGCACGCGCCCGCTCCTGGTGGAAATCCAGGGTCTCACCAGCCCAACCTCCTTCGGCAACCCGCGGCGCACGCCCAACGGGATCGACCTCAACCGCCTTCTGCTGATAACCGCGGTTCTCACCCGCCGTGTGAACGTGCGTCTGGGCGAACAGGATGTCTTTGTCAATGTGGTGGGAGGCCTGACGGTGGACGAGCCGGCAGCCGATCTGGCTGTGGCTGTGGCGTTGGCCTCTTCGGCCCGCAACGCTCCGGTGCGCGCCGATACGGTTTTGATTGGTGAGGTGGGCCTCTCAGGCGAGCTGCGTATGGTTGGGCAGATGCCCGCCCGCCTGCGCGAGGCCGCCAGTCTGGGTTTTAAGACTGCCATTGTGCCCCGTCGTATGCGCCGGGGTGAGCCCTGGCCTGATGGGATCAAGGTGATTGAGGCGCGGGCTTTGAAAGATGCATTGGATCATGCCTTGATCAACGTGGAGGGTTGACCTCTCTGCCGGTCGCCGCCTGTAATTTCACCGAATTCTCACAAAAATCTACAAAATCTACATTGACGGAAAGCCCTTATTCTTGATAAATTAGGGCTTACTTTATCCAATTCTGTGCTTCCACTGATTTTGGCTCGAATACACCGGGAGTGGACATGTTTTTCAAACGCATCCAACTGGGCCTGGTTCATGTCGCGGTGGCGATGACCCTGGTGCCAATTAACAGCACGCTCAACCGTGTGATGATCAAAGAGTTTGAAATTTCGGCGGCGCTGGTAGCCCTGCTGGCGGCGCTGCCCTACCTGTTCTCGCCCATCCAGGTCGCCATTGGCTCTTATTCAGACCGTCACCCTATTTTTGGTTTGCGGCGTACACCCTATATCGTTGCGGGACTGCTGCTATGTGTGGCTGGCGTGGTGCTCTCCCCTCAGGCAGCCTTCCTGCTGGCCTCCAACTGGTGGGCCGGGTTGGGTGTTGGCATACTCACCTTTGGCATGTGGGGCATGGGTTACAACCTGGCCTCGGTCTCGTATCTTTCGCTCGCTTCTGAACTTTCCGGTGAGAAGGGCCGCGGCCGTACGATCGCCATCATGTGGTTCATGATGATCACCAGCATTATCGTCACAGCGATCGCATTGAGCCAGATGGTCGATCCCTACACACCGCAGGCGCTGGTGCGCGCCTTCTGGATGGTGGGGCTGGCGGCGCTGGTATTGGGGTTGGTGGGCATTTTTCGGTTGGAAACACGCTCTACCGGATCCAGCGCCCTCGGGCAGCGTGAATATTCCTGGGGTGAGATGTTCGCCGCCATCCGGCAGAACCGCCAGGCCAAAATGTTTTTCTGGTATCTTACCATCCTGCTGGCGGCTATCCTCGGGCAGGATATTTTGTTGGAGCCATTCGGAGCAGAGGCCTTTGGCATGAGCGTTCAGGCCACCACGCGCATCACTTCGATCTGGGGCGTGTGCGTTCTGGCGGCGCTTTTGGTGGCGGGAGGCCTGGAAGGCCGGTTGGGAAAGCGCGCCGTGGCACAGTGGGGCGCCCTGACAGCCGCGGCTGGCTTTATTCTGGTGGTTTTGAGTGGTATCATGACCAACCAGGGCGTTTTCTACCTGGGTCTGGTGATGCTCGGATTGGGAACGGGCCTTTCCACGGTTTCCAACCTCTCCCTTATGATGGATATGACCACTGCTGAAAGTGTGGGTTTGTTTATCGGGGCATGGGGCATGGCTAATGCCGCCTCGCGTCTGGTGGGCACCGTTCTGGGCGGCGTGGTGCGAGATGTGGTCACTCAGGTGGCGCTCAATGCCGTCACCGGCTACGTGGTCGTCTTTGGTATTGAGGCTGCCATGCTAATAATATCCCTGGCCCTGCTGCGCCGTATTGATGTCAGCGCCTTTCAGAAGAATGCCGTCCAGCCGGCTCTCCTGGAGCGCGCTGCTGTTGCTGCCGAAGCTTGATCTGGATTGCCCGGGTAAATCAGGTAGGCCCACTGCTTTTTCCTGACGACAGCATGATATTGATCCGCCGAACCCCAAGGAGACCTGCATGCCCAACCAATGGCTGAGCCTGAGCGACGTTGCCGAAGTGCTTGGAGTACACCCCAGCACGGTGCGTAACTGGTCTGACCAGGGCATGCTGCCCGTTCACCGCACGCAGGGAGGGCACCGCCGCTACCTGAAAACAGAATTGGATCTCTGGATACAATCACAGCGCCCGGATGGGAGCAATGAAGCTATCCTGGTGGTTCAAAATGCATTGCGTACTACACGCTTTCAGGTCAGTGAGGGGCGTCTGAACGCAGAGGGCTGGTACGCCAAGCTGGATGACGATGCCCGCGAACAGTACCGCCGCAGTGGGCGCACGCTGCTTCAGGGTCTGGGTGAATTTTTAGCCGCAGATGAAAAAAAAGGCGCCGCCGAGGCGCATGCCCTCGGATATGAGTATGCCTCGCGCGGCCGGCGCTGCGGGCTGAGCACTGCCGAGGCAGTCAACGCCTTCCTCTTCTTCCGCAACGTATTGCTCGATTCCATGCTGGCGGTGTATGAGGCCGCCTCGGTGCAATCGCCGTTTGCCTGGAGCGATATGTTCCGCAAGATCAACCTCTTTACCGACCGGATTCTAACCACGCTGTTGGAAACCTACGAGGCTTACGAGCGCGGAGGCGCCCGGTGAGTGCAGAAAAACAACGTCCATCCCGCCGTTTTAACCCTTCCACGCTTACGGAACGCCTGGTCCCCCTCGTACTGAGCGGCTTGTTTCTGGCTCTGCTGGCTACTCTGGTGGTGATCCTGCTCTCGGTGTTGGGCCTGACGCCCGCTGCATGAGCCGGCTAACGAATCGGTGAGATTTGTGAGACGGGCTTCCGAAATCATCAAAACCTGAGAGGTAAACGATGCATTACATATCCATCCTTTCCACGATTGTCACCTTCATCTTTGCTGCAGCCGTGTTTAACCGTTACCGCACCCGGAAGGGCGCGCATTTGCTCCTGTGGGGAATTGGTCTGGTTTTATACGGCATTGGCACACTCACCGAGGTATGGATGACCTTTGCCTACAATGATATCGTATTGAAGCTGTGGTATCTCACCGGCGCCATGCTGACTGCTGCCTGGCTGGGCCAGGGTACCATCTCACTGCTGGTGCGGCGGCGCGGTCTGGCTGCCACTTTTACGGTGGTATTGGCTACAATTTCTTTCATTGCCCTGGTGCTGGTTTTGCTTGCGCCGGTCACCCCGGCCGCAGCATCTTTCAATATCGCCCGCCCGGTTTCCATGCAGTATAAAGAAATTCTGGTGCGCAGCGGTATAGTCACTTTCCTGACCATCCTGCTGAATATCTACGGCACGCTCGGTCTGGTGGGTGGGGCGCTGTATTCAGCTTTTCTCTTTTGGCGCAAGAAAGTCCTGGTAAACCGCATGTTGGGCAATCTGCTCATCGCGGCCGGCGCCCTGATGCCCGCTATGGCCGGATCGTTCGTCAAAGCCGGTCTGGTGGATTTCCTCTATCTCAGCGAGTTTTTCGGTGTTCTGGTCATGTACGCCGGCTTTTTACAGGCCACCGCCAGTTCCACTGTGCAGTCCAAATCCGCCCTGGCGGCGTCCGGGGATTAGCCCTGGATTTTCGCCATGGGCAGGTTGGTCCCACAGTACGGGCAGTCGGCGGATTGCTCCCCGGTCCATTTGACTTCGTGCCCGCGGATCGGCCCGCTGCAGTTGGGGCAGGCAGTTGGCAGTAAATCCAGGCGGTGTTGAGGGGCAGGCGATGGTCTTAGCTGCTCAGTCAGCGGCGGAACAGGCGGTATCGCCGGCAGAGGCGCCTCCTGGGGTTGGTTGTATTCATACGCTTGCGGGACAATGGCAGGCAGCACCTCTTCAAGGATCATGCTGATGGCCACCAGCACCAGGATTCCCGGCCACCACCAATTTTTCCAGGCCAGGATGGCGATGCCAACCAACCAGACCGCCGTGTGCAGGTTGCGCCACGGGCCAGCGAGTCGTTTCTTGCGATCATGTTTTCCCATGCCGGAACTCCTTATTCTTTCACCGAAGCGGATAAATAATTCAAAGACAGCGCCACAACAGCAGACCATGCCAGTACCTTGAATTCGCCTGCCGCAAGGGCCTGTGCCAGCTCTTTACGGCTGAGGAAAATCAATTCCTGGTCTTCCAGGTCATCACTGCCCGGTTCAACCGCCCGCTTTGCGTTCAAAGCCAGGAACAGGTGCATGCTGGCGATGCCGCGGTTGGGATCCAGGATATGGCTTCCCAGGCCGATCCAGTCCGCCGCCGTGTACCCCGTTTCCTCCAGCAGCTCTCGCTTTGCTGCATCGATGGCGGTCTCGCCAGGTTCAAGCATACCCCCAACCGGCGCAAGCGTTGTTCCGGTCACCGCATATTTTGTTTGCCGGAAACACAGAAATTGCTCATCCTCGGTTGCCGCCAGCACAATGGCAGCATCCGGTATGCGAATCCAGGCCCAATCCGGGATAACCTGCCCATCAGGCAGTTTTACGGTGTGGCTTTCCACCGTTAAGAACTTGTTGTATGCCAGGATGGTTCGCCTATCCAGTGTTTCCCAGGGTCTCAGTTCTTTCGGTGCGATTTTGGCCTGCAGGTTGTGGATAAACCTTTCCCAAACCGGGTATTCACTCCCTCCCCAGATTGAATTCCGAAAGTCCCTGGCTTGAGCCTGTGACCAACCCAGGTATTTTTGAGCATACAGTGAGTAGAAAGCGGTCGCCCGAAAATTGGCCGCGCAGTGGAGCAGTATTTTGCCGCTTGAGCACTGTTTGAGCACGTCTTCAAAGGCTTCAAAATCACTCTCGGTCGGGTCCAGCCAGTTGACCGGAATGTGGTGGTAGCGCATGCCCAGCAACTCCACCAGGCCACCTTCGTCCTCCAGTGAATACCGCGGATCGATGGTCGCCAGGTTGATCACTGTGTTGAACCCCTCAGCCGCCGCCGCTGTCAGCTGATCTGCGGTCGGTTGTCCGCCGGTGATCAGGCTGTCTGTGACCTTGCGATAGTTGTAGATTTCTTGTGTGCTCATAGGTATTGTGCTTACCTTCTTTGCGCTGGTGTGGCCAAATTGCAGCCGTTTCGGTATCTGAATGCCGCGATGACGGGTGGTTTTACTACACCTGCCCATTATACGCTGTAGTCGTCATCGGCACAAATTCCAGAGGAAAGGATGCCGACGGGGCGGCGGTTATTGATGGTACAATCCCCGCATGGAAAAATTATCCAACACCCCCGAAAAATTCGTGCCGGTTTCAGCACAGCTGCAAAATATGTTCTCGCGCATCCGGCGTAACCACGGGCTGGAGCATGCCACCCTGCATCTGCTGGCGCAGCGCCATTCCGGGCGCAGTATGGCAGGCTACTCGGATGCGGGCGGTTTCTGGCTGATGGGCGATGTACCCACCGAAGATGTGCACAACGCCGCTAAGGAAGCCCTGCGGCGCATGCGCGCCGGCGAGCGCCGGCTGGCGCTGCACCCTTTCTGCGGCACCAACTTTGCCACCGCCGGCATCCTGGCGGCCCTGGCGGCTTTTGCTGCCATGACGGGCGTGGGGCGTGGCTGGCGCAGCCGCCTGGAACGGCTGCCCATGGCAGCCTCGCTGGCTACCCTGGCGCTGATTGTGGCCCAGCCGCTGGGTTTGCTCCTGCAGGAAAACCTCACGACCTCTGGCGACCCGGGCGAATTGGAGATAGTCGAGGTTCGCCCGGCGCGGCGCGGCCAGATGCCGGCTCACCGCATCCTCACCCGGGGATAGATCTACATGCCCCTTCCGACCGCTGTGGTTGTCCTGGCATTTGGTGAGGATGATTTCCTGATCGGAAAGTATATCGCCTCACTGGTAACCGACCTGGGCGATGCTACCACGGCGGGGATGAACACCACCCGCCTGGAAGCGGCCCAGTTCAGCCCCGACACCCTGCGGGCAGCGGCTTCGCCGGCGCCTTTTCTTGCGCCGCGCCGCCTGGTGATCGTCAATCGCGCTCTAGGCAAGCTCTCCACCCCCGAGATGCAAAAGAAACTGACCGATGTTCTGGACCAGCTTCCATCCTACAGCCTGGTGGTGCTGGTTGAACCCAAGGCGCCGGGGAAAAATCACTGGCTGTCGGCCTGGCAAATGCAGGCCAGGGTGCCAGTGCAAGAAAAAATCCTGATGATTGAAAAAGGGAAAATGGGGGAGTGGATTATGCGCCAGGCAAAAGCAGCGGGTGGTGAGTTTACCCCGCGCGGGGCGGCCATGCTGGCCAGTCTTTCGGAGAACGACACCCGCTTTGCAAACCAGGAAATTCAAAAGCTCCTGGCGTATGTCAATTACCGCCGGGCCGTGGATTACGAAGATGTCGAGCAGTTGACGATTTCGATTTCGCAGGGAGATATTTTTGCGTTGGTCGACGCTCTGGGACACCAGGATGGGAGAAAGGCGCTGGCTACCCTGCGGCGCCTGATGGAAGAGCAGGAACTGTTATCGATCATGGGGATGGTTGTGCGTCAGTTTCGCCTGCTGATCCAGGTGCGTGATGTCATTGATCAAGGTACAACCCAGGAAGAATTGGCGCATCTTTTGCGGCTGCACCCGTATGTGGCCGGCAAACTGGCAGTACAGGCGCGGCGTTTTACTCGAGGCGCCTTGGAGCGCGCTTATCACCAGTTGGTCGAGCTGGATTTTGCCATCAAGACCGGGCTGGTGGAGGATGAAACCGGGCTGGAAACCTGGGTGGCCGGTTTCACGATTTAGAAGACCTGATACCGCCGTTTACACCAATCCAGATGTGGTTGGGCAGGACCGAGGTCGATGGCCTCACTTCAATATTCCCATTTGGAACAGGCGCCGCCTCTGAATTTCCACCGTTTTTAACCAGCATGCTGGGATGGACAAAGCACAGGTTGGGTGTATTCCCGTATTTGTTGCGGTAATATGTGGCGGCCCGCTCGATCTTGGCCTGAACGCCGGTCCGGGGGTCATTATCAAACCAGAGCATTCCAATGTTCATGGTGGATTCCTTTCACAGTCTAGATCGTATCCAAAGCCGAGAAGCCAAATGTCTCTCCGGCGACATTGGCAGTGAACTGTCCCTGCCTGGACAGGTTGGCTGCACCCCGGATACGGCCGGTTTGCAGCTGGTTGCGGGTGCTGCCGTCGCTGAGGTGTGTACCAAATTCCGAGATCAGATCGTAATCTTTTTCGCTGATATTGGCCGGGTTGATCGTCGCTACCGGCCAGATGTTCAAACGCGGCCCGTTGCGTACCAGCCAGCGCAGGTAGCTCTGCAGCTCGTGTTCCCGGTACTGCAGCATCGTCTCCAGGTTGTCAATTCCCAACACGATGGTTGCTCCCCGATTGCGGCCGCTTTTACGTTGCTCGGCAATTTCAGTCAGTCTGATGACCTGTTCTGTTGAAGCCCGATCGTAGGTGGAGATCATCCCGCGGTTATGTGGGTAACCACCAATGGCATCCAATTCCCCGCAGTTGGGCGATAGCACGATGAAGTTCACCTGGTGTGGGGAGTTCAGCATAGCCGCCGACGCCAGGATGGTGCGCAGGATTGCAGTTTTACCGCTGAATTGAGCCCCGCTAATCAAGATCGATCCCGGTGTGGGATCAGATAGATCCAGCAAAAACGGCAGCCCGTCGCTGCATTGTCCAATCAGGGCTGAATAGGCTGGCAGGGGTCCGATCCGTTTGAGGATTTGTCTCAGGTTAAATCCTCTGGATACGGCCGGCTGGTATTGCCGGTTGTTGTCCTGTAAAGGAGATGCTCCTTCTTCCCTGGATGTCGGCCTGGATGGGATCTGGTGCATCATTTCCGGGGCAATCCTATGGATCACATCCATTGCCACATCGAACTGTTCTTCTTTTGTCAACATATTCAACCCTTGGATTTGGTGCGTGAGTAACTTCTATGTGATTGGATTATAAATCGAACATGTGTTCTAGTCAAGGGTTAAAACGTCTTACGAACAAAAAATCGGGTGAATTGACAACAGGTACATGCCTGGCGTCTGCGGATGTCCAAACCCTTTTCCGAAACTACTCCGTCCTAAACCTTGACCAGATTGGCAAACTGCGTTACTATATTTATAGTAAATATAATTATAGGAAATATAAAATGACCGACATTGACCTTCACAAGCGATTGCCTCTCTCTCCAGCCGCGTTCTCGATCCTGCTGGCCTTAAAAGGCGGTGACAAGCACGGCTACACCATCATGCGTGCGGTGGCCGAGCAGTCAGACGGGGCGGTGAAGCTGCTACCAGGAACGCTGTACAACCTGCTCAAACGTATGCTGGAAGACAACTGGATTGAAGAATTGGAGCAGCGCCCCGACCCGGCACTGGATGATGAGCGCCGGCGCTATTACCGCCTGACCGCTGTGGGAGAGAAAGTTGCCAGGCTGGAAGCCGGACGGCTGGCAAAACTGGTACACACTGCTCAGAAACAGGGTGTGCGGGCCTGGCGCGAGGAAATGTGATCCAGTCGCGCCTGCTGTCATGTTCTGACTGGTTCTACCGATTGCTGCTGCATTTCTATCCAGCCGCTTTTCGGGAACATTTTGCCGCCGATATGGCCCAGGTGTTCCGCACAATATGCCGGGACGTTTATGCCGAGTCTGGCGCAGGCGGTCTGGCACGGCTGTGGCTGCCCGTGCTCTGGGATTGGACGTGGGCTGCACTTTACCAGTGGGGACTGTATTTGTTCAAGCGAAGGACGGAACTGATGCAAGCAAATCCTATGGACCGTAGCGATGGAATTCAGCCACTCTCGCGGGCGCAAGCTGGCCTTGCGGTGCTGCCTTTCCTGCTTTTTGGCATCAGCAGCCTGGCTCAGAAACTGGAAATGATCTACACGAACCCCGCCAGTCTTCCACTCTGGCAAATCCTGATCTTTGATCCATTTCTGATATTCAACTGGCTTATCCTGGTTGGCCTGGGGATCAGCCTGCTAGCGGGCTTTCCACGCTGGGGATACTCCTACCTGGGTTGGGCGATCCTATTCGGTTGGTGGTGGCAGTCGATGCGCTTTTACGGCCACGAGTTGGGCGGGCTGATCTGGCTGCCGCTGCTCGGCGTCGTGTTAATCGCGCTCCTGGTTAGGCGATCTATCCAGCCCCTGCGCAGATTGTTGGCCGGGTTGTGGCAAGATTGGACGCTGCTGTCCTTTTCTGTTTACATCTTATACAGCTTTGTCTTCATCCTCTTTGATGAAAATCACAACCCCTACCTGCTGTTCTTGCTAGCAGCCACAACGCTGGCTGTGAGCCTGGGCGTCTGGGGATATTTCCGGACTGCATCCCCCCTGATGCGAGTCTTTTCACTGATGGGTGGCTTCGCCCTGACAACCATCATCTCGATCATCGACAACGCCACCTGGGATTACCGCGCCTACTATGGCCTGCCTGAAAGCACACAAAACGTCAACCAGATCGGGATTATCTTTTTTGTTATTCTGGCGCTGCTGATGGCGGGGAACGGGCTGATCGCTCACTGGCGTGACCGTAGAAGGATTACTTCAGGGCAGTAGCTGTACAGTCCCGGGTTTCCTGGATCGTGTCCAGCTCGCAATAACGCAAAACTTGCTTCAGCGATTCAAGAGTTCCTCATCGCTGTAACACGATCGGTCTCGGCTGCATGCACCGGCGTTGGCAGACCCGTCTCATTCTGCCAGCGTCAATCGCAGCGCCAGACACCGATGCTTTCGATATGATAGGTTTGGGGGAAAAGATCAAACGCTGACAGGCTCTCCAACCGGTAGCCCGATTGTGACAAGGCGCGACCATCCCGCGCCATGGTGGCCGGGTCGCACGAGACATAGATCAAAATCTCTGGCTGCAAACGCCCAATCTCACCAATCACCGCCCTGCCCAGCCCGGCGCGGGGAGGGTCGGCAACCATCACCCCGGGTTTTACCTTCAGACTTTCCAGTAGCGCCTCCACCGGGGCTTCATACAGCTCTACATTGTCAAACTCATCCAGGTTTGCCACAAAATCTTCACATGCGGAGGCAGAGCTTTCAACGGCAATCACCCGGGCGGCCTGTTGGGCTAAAAATGCGCTGAACAGCCCTACGCCGCTATACAGATCCAAGACGACCTTGCCGGTAAGGTCACCAGCAGATAGCAAGATATGGTCGAGCATTTTCTCTGCTACTGCTAAATTCACTTGAAAAAATGATCCGGCCGATACCCGGAAAACCCTCGCCTGCATTTGCATCCATACCGCCGGGCTTCCAGCCAGAACCAGCGTCCCGGCCGGGCTGAGATGCGCCACCGAGACGGGTAAATCCTCCACGGTCAGTTCGGGCGCCGCGTTTTCGTTGCTCTCCAGGATGACCTGCACATCGCCCATACTGCCAGCGCGCAGACCCAGGCGCTCGATAGTCCCTCCAGCCTCCATATCCAACTGCGGCCAAAGCGCATTGATTTCTTCCACCGGCAAATGGCATTCGCGGATTGCCACAACCTCATTGCTGCGCTGCCTGTGATAGCCCGGCCGGCCGGCCCCGTCCAGGTGAAACTGCACATGGTTCCGGTATCCATACTCTTGTGGTGAGGCGGTCACCGCCAGGTTGGGTGGATTTTCAAATCCGCCCAGGCGCTGCAGTTGATCCAACAGGATCTTGCGTTTCATCTCGAGCTGGTGAGAATAAGCTGCATGCTGGTAATGGCAGCCCCCGCACACGCCAAAATGAACACAGCGCGGCTGAACGCGTTCCGGCGAGGGGACCGTCACCTCAATAAGCTCTCCCCGGGCATAGCGAGTTTTTTCTTCCACCAGTCGCAGGCGCACACTTTCGCCGGCCATTGCAAATGGCACAAAGACAGCCCGGCCGTCTGGCAAACGCCCCATGCCTTCTCCACCGAAGGTGTTAGCAATCAGTTGCACTTCATATTCTGCCATTATCATCCACTCCAGGCTTCCACCGGACCTATTGTAACAGCTATAATTAGGGTCATGACACGCAACCGGCTGCTGTTGGTTTTCCTTTCTATTGTTATTCTTGCCTGCCAGGCTGTGAGTTGGGTTCAACCCCGCCCTGCGCCTGCCCCCCTGACTACCCCTGCGGCCTCATTTACACCAGCTTCGTCTTCCACGCCCATCCCGCGCCTCACTGCAACGGCTGAACAGACGGCTGTTCCGGATGAAGCAGCCGCATCATTGCCTGCCCCCGATTTTTCGGTGCGTGTTCACCCGGATGGTGGTCTGTTTGTTGGCGATCAGGTCAGCTTTGAGGTCATCACGCCTCCTGGCTTGAACCCATCTGGCCAGCAGGTGCAGGTGAGCCTGGCGACCCGGCCGGACGATGTGCTCGCTACCGCCGAGTTTGGCAAATTCGGCATTGGTGGGCGCAGCCAGGCAACCTTGTTGTGGGCCTGGGATACAAAGGGGCTTTCGCCTGGCAGTTACCGCCTGGAATTCTCGCTAATACCCGATGGGTCAAGCTGGCAGGAGACCGTCGAGCTGCTGCCAGCCGGACAGGTGCCTGCCCCGCAGCCTGCTGCCAGGTGGGCGCAGGCCAGCAACCAGTGCTGCATCATTCACTACATCACCGGCAGCCAGGCCGAGCGGGATCTGCCTGCCTTGCTCCAAATGGCCGACGGGCAGGCCGAGCATGTGTCTCAGCGCATGGGCGTCAGTTTTGCCGAGCCGGTTCCGGTCGTCTTCCTGGCACGCCTCCTCGGACACGGTGGTTTCACGAACCAGGAAATTTCGATCTCCTACCTCGATCGCAATTATGCCGGCGGCAACCAGGCTATCGTTCTTCATCACGAAATGGTGCACTGGCTGGACAGCCAGTTGGGTGGCGAGCTGCGTCCCACTCTGTTTGTCGAAGGCCTGGCAGTGTACCTCAGCGGCGGGCATTTCAAGACCGAGGAACTGCCCCCCCGGGCCGCCGCCCTGGTGGAACTGGGATGGTATCTTCCACTGATCCCGTTAGCCGATCGTTTCTACCCTGCCCAGCATGAAACCGGTTATATTCAGGCAGGAGCGCTGGTTCAATATATGGTCGAGCGTTGGGGCTGGGAAGCGTTCCAGCGTTTTTACCGCGATATTCATCCCGATCCCGGCGGTGGGGAGCAATCCGTCTCCATAAATCTCGCTTTGCTCGCCCACTTCGATCTGGATTTCGAGCAGTTGGAAGCCGGTTTTCTCGAGTATTTGAGCACACTCGAGGTTACTCCAGATACTCTCGAAGATGTGCGCACGACGGTCATGTTCTACGATACCCTGCGGGATTACCAGCTGCTCCTGGATCCATCCGCCTACTATCTGACCGCCTGGCTGCCGGACGGCGTCCAAATGCGTGAGCGTGGTATTGTGGCTGATTTTTTGCGCCGCCCATCCTCGCCCCTCAACATCTCTCTGGAAACGCTGTTGGTGGCAGCCAATCAGCGCCTGCTCGCCGGGGATATTCTGGCGGCCAGGCGCCTGCTGGATTCGGTAAACATCGCGCTGGATGTGCTGGCGGATTAAACGTAAAGTCGAAGCCTGCACAGCTTCGACTTTGTGTGTTTATTCCAGGCTCACGGACAGGCAAATAAGGCGTTAAAGGGTGGCGTGCAGTACATGTTCATCGTGTCAAAAACCACTCCGGCCACCACAATCACGCACAGCAAAACCACCAGGCAGCCGCAGCCGGCAATGATCAGGTTGCGGTTGCTCTTTTTAGGCTCATCGGCGGGTTCGTAATAAGGCTCTGCCGGGCCGGCTGGGATTTGTCCGGAATAGGCCGGCGGGGGGGCCTGGCGCGGGGGCGCCTGAACCGGCGGCGGAGCGAAGGTTTCCCGTTGGACGGGAGGGCTGTAGGTGGGCTGTTGCAAGGGAGTTGAAACCACTGTGGCATCCGAGTCGAAGCCGGCTTCAAAGAGCAGGCTAACGTTTTCGCCGAACATCACCGTCTCACCCGGGCGCAGCACATGCGGGCCCATCAGCCGCTGGCCGTTGATGAACGAGCCATTGGTCGATCCCAGATCTTCAAGCACGAACCCACCCGCTTGCATCAGAATCCGGGCATGTTTTCGAGAGATTTCCGAATCATTGATGACAATATCGTTGTTGACATCTCGTCCGATGAAAAGCTCATTTTTGCTGAGCTCAAAAACCTTGCCAGGGTTGGGCCCCGTCCGCATAACCAGTTGAAAAGATGATGCCATGTTTTCCTCCTGAGAGAGCTTGGTTTCCGATCAAGGCTCCGGTCGTGAACCCGGGGCAGATTATCGAGTACGGATCAATATAAGTGTACTGACTTTTCCATTACCTGTCAAACGAAATTCGTCCTATCAGGGAGCAGATCCAGAAATCAGCGGCAATAATAGGTGTTCTGGAAAGAGCACCGAGATTTTTTCCAGGCTGGCGTTAAGCGTGGTGGTGGTGCTTTGTGTCACGCCGATGTCCGCAGCCTGGTAGGGAAGGTAACCTGGCGCACTGAAACTCACCTCAACGATCCCCGGTGAGAGCTCCAGCCGGTAGTCGCCCCCGGACAGGCTGTTTGTGACCCACTCGTTAACTCCATCGCGCGCCAGGATATGCGCCCCGGTGATCGGCTCACCTGTGCCGGCCTGGGTCACTGTGCCTGCCAGGTAACTGGCGTTGGACTGCAAACAGCCCATGTGCGCAAAGGTTCCCACCGCCGCTTTGACGAAATCTGTGAAATAGCTCAAATCCAGCGTGCTCAGGGTATCGCCGGTTGAGTGGTAATAATCAGAGAAGTCATCCAGGTCTTCGATGGCGAGAATCGCAGGAAATCCGTAATCCCAGAACGAGGCGTGGTCGCTGGATTGCATGCCGGTGTGCATAATCTCAGGGGTCAGGTTGACGCCATAAGCCGCGACCACCTCGCTGAACAGACCGGCGATGGCCAGGTCGCCGCTGTTTGCCGGGCGGGTGTACAGTTGGATGATCGGAGCGCCGTCATCGTTGGTGGCGATCATATCCAGGTTGAGCACCCCCTCAATGTCTTCCTGCGCTGCGAGGGCATCTTCTGCGTATGCCTGGCTGCCGTATAAACCCTGTTCCTCGCCGGTGAACAGGGCATAACGCAGGGTGCAGTTGAAGGCGTACTGGCTCAGGATTTTGGCTGCCAGCAATACCGCCGTCGAACCGCTGGCATTATCGTCTGCGCCAGGCGCCAGGGTATAAGGTGTGGAATAGGGTGTATTGTAGGATGTGCTGTCCAGGTGAGCGGTAATGATAAAAATGCGCCCGGGCTGGGTCAGGCCGGGCTGTTCGGCAATCACGTTGCGGCGTGTCCCGCTTCCGGCTAATTCGTACTCGTGATAGACCGTATCCAGACCCAGGCCGGTGAAATGCTCATACACATATTGTGTGGCCATTTGGATTGGCTGCGTGGTGCGCGAGTAGCGTGTGGCCAGGGTGTACTCACTCCCGCCGATGATCACCGACCATTCGCCGCTCAGGCTTCCGGCGGTGTTGGATATCTCCGTCATGCTTACCTGGTTGATCATGGCCTGGATTTCGGGGTTGGGGCTGATGTCTGCCAGATGCTGGCTGGCAGGCTCGCTGGTCTGCGCCAGGAGGTGAGGCTGCAGGCGGCGCAGCTCAACGCCGTCCCGCACGAGCCATCCACCAGCCTCAGGGTCGAGCCGGGCCACGGCCTGGTCGCCCTCCACCTGCAGGAGATGTACTCCCTGGATGGAATGTTCAAGGGCGCCCGGAAGCAGGGCGGTGACCAGGTAATAATCCGCCGCGTGGCTGTCAGAATCGAGCGTTTTAAGGGAAAAGCCCTGCTGGCGCAGGCCCCAGGCTTGAATGGGGCTCAATGGCGCAAGCAGATAGGAAGCGCCGTTCCAGGTATAAAACTGGCCGTAGACGAGCAAGCCCTGCTTCGCCAGGTAATCCGCATCTTCGGGCGTGCGCAGGTCGATGCGCACCAACGCTTCCGGTTCAGATGGAGAAGCGCGTGCGCTCAACAAGACCGGCAAAACCAAAAAGAGAGCCAGTCCAACCCGTAATATCCCATGCAGCAATCGATGATTTTGCATAGAGCTCTGCTGCATGATAACACGAAAACCGCATCGCTTACCCTTCGATTACGGGGAGACACAGCCTCAACAGCGCGGCGCGCAAAGCCTGTACGCCGGCGGCATATTCTTGCAGGGCGATGTGCTCGATGGGGGTGTGGTCCAGCGCTGAATCGCCGGGACCGTAAGCTACTGCCGGGCAGCCCCACACCGGGGCGACGATATTGAGATCGGCAGTGCCGGTCTTGAGCACAAAGCCGGGTTTGCCGCCCACGGCGCGGATGCCCGCCAGAAAAGCACGCACCAGCGGAGTATTTTTCTCGCACAGGTAAGCCGGTATGGCGTAGCCTGTGGGTGTAATCGAAACCCTGCTGGTCTCGATCGCATTGGAAATTTCTACCAGGCGGCTGTACCAGTCTTGCGGCGTCATATCCAACGGCAGCCGCGCTCCCACCCGCAGCCGGGCCCACATTTCGAACCCGTCTTCCCCCGATTCAAAACCCCGCAGGGTTGGCAGAATCTGGTCGAAGGCTCGTTCCCGACCGCTGTTGAAGATCCTTACCCAGTCGCCGATCGCAATCCAGGTGTTGAAAGCGCACTCACAGGCGCTTGGGGTTTTCCCGGCGCTGTGCATTTGCGGCAGCCGCACGCTCACCTCGGCCCAGGCGCTGCCTTTATAGCCCAGTGTCACGCGCTCCCACCCGCTGGGCTCGCCAATGATCGCATATTCCGGGCGGTACTGGTGCTGGATAAACCGCGCCCCGTTTGAATCGCCTTCCTCTCCAACCGCTCCGATCACGATGAACTGCCAGCCCGGTAACGCCCTCACGCCGGCGGCGGCGTCGGTAAAGGCAGCCAGCGGGCCTTTGGCATCCACTGCGCCGCGCCCAAAAAGCAAATCTCTCCCGGAAGCCTTATCACGGACAAGCTGCACCGGGATCTCACCCGGTACGGTATCGATATGCCCCAGCAGAACCACCTGGCGCGGGCCGGAGCCCATCACGCCCACCGCATTACCGGCTGCATCAACAAACGCGCGCCCAAACCCCAGCGCCTGCATGCGCCCGACCAGGTAGGCGACAGCCGGGCTTTCCTGCCCGGTGGGGCTGTAGTGCTGCAATAGACCCAGCAGGGTCGCGTAATCCGGTGGATTCAGAGCGTCTTTCATTCGCTTGAAAGCACTTCCTGGATGGCATCCAGGACACGGTCGACCTGCGGGCGGGTGATGACCAGCGGCGGCAGCAGGCGGATGACGGTCATCCCCGCGTTGAGGGCCAGCACACCGCGCTCGGTGAGAGCCTGCAGGTAGGGGGCCACCTTTTGTCGTGTTTCAATGCCCACGATCAGACCCAGGCCGCGCACCTCGCGCACCTGGGCCAGATTCATCTCACCCAGGCGTGCCAGGATGTAGCCGCCCATCTCGGCAGCGCGCCCGGGCAGGTCTTCTTGCTCCAGCACGTCCAGGGCAGCCAGGGACGCAGCGCAGGCCAAAGGGTTGCCGCCAAAGGTGGATCCGTGCGATCCCGGTCGGCAGTACAGCCGACGCGATCCCCGATCAGCACGGCGCCCATCGGCAGCCCGCCGGCCATCGATTTGGCCACACACAGCAGGTCGGGCTGCAGAGCGTAGTGCTGGTGGGCGAACATCTTGCCGGTGCGCCCGAAACCGGTCTGCACTTCATCGATGATCAGCAGCGCTCCACGCTGTCGGCAGAGCTCTTGCGCTCCCTGCAGATAGGCCGCCGAGCCAGGGTAAACTCCGCCCTCACCCTGAACCACCTCCAAAAGCACGGCAGCGGTGTTCAAGGTAACGGCTTCGGTTAAGCTTTTCCAGGTTGTTGTAAGGCACATGGCTGAAACCCGGCACCAGCGGCTCGAAGCCTTCGCGGTATTTCTTGTTCCAGGTGGCTGAGAGTGCTCCGTAGGTGCGTCCATGAAAACCGCGCATGGCGGCGATAATTTCCGTGCGCCCGGTGCTGACCCGGGCGAATTTGATGGCGGCCTCGATGCTCTCGGTTCCTGAATTGCACAGGAAAACACGCCGCATACCGGTCAGGGTGGCCAACCTCGTCATCAGTCTGGCGCGCTGGTCGTTGTAGAACATCTCCGGGCAGGAGATGAGCACCCGGGCCTGGGATGCGATAGCCGCCGCAATGACCGGGTGCGCATGCCCCAGGTTGGCCACTCCCTGCCCCCCAACACAGTCGATATACTCGCGGCCCTGGTCATCGTACAGCAGCGCTCCCTGCCCGCGCACGATGGCCAGCTCGCGCTTGGCATACACCCCCGAAGTGTGTTGCGTTTCAATCTCAAAAATATCAGACATTCAAGTTACCTCTGGGAAATGGTTGTGCCTTTGCCTGCCAGCGCGGCTGAGATTGGGCCTGCGATTCGCCCGTCGGCGATGATCACCCGCCCCACGCCGCCTTTGACGGCCTCTTCAGCGCCCAGCACTTTTTTCTTCATGCGTCCCTCGGCATACCCCATGGCCTCATCCAGCCGGGCCAGCGGCAGGCTGTGGATCAGGGTGGATTCGTCCGGGAAGGCGCGCATCAGCCCCGGCGCCGCGGTGAGCAGCACCAGCGTGCTGGCCTGCAGCGCTGCAGCGACCATGGCAGCGGCGCGGTCGGCATCCACATTCAACGCCTCGCCCGCCGGGCTGACCGCCAACGGCGCAATGACCGGGGTATACCCAGCTTGTAAGAGCATATCCAGCAGAGCGGTGTTGACGCTCTCGATTTTGCCGGTGTAATCATCCCGGATGATCTTGCGTTTGCCGTTTTCCACGCTCTGGATGGAGTCTTTGCGCGCCGCCTGCATCAAACGGCCATCCAATCCGCTCAGGCCCAGGGCGTTCACACCCAGTTCCCTGCAATTGTTCCACCAGGCAGCGTGTTCACTTTGCCGTTCACCGCCATGGCAAAGATCTCCAGCGTGCGCCGGTCGGTGTAGCGCGAGGTGAAACCGGACGGCGAAGTGATGAAGCGCGGCGGGCTGCCCAGCGCCTCACCCAGGGCGTTGGCTTCTGCCGAGCCGCCATGCACCAGCACCAGGCGTTGGCCCTGCGCCAGCAGTCCGGCGGCATCCCGGCAGATGGCGGTAAAATCCACCCCTTCGGTCCCGCCCAGCTTGACAACGATTGTCGATTTTTCTGCTTCCATATTTTTAATGCACTCCGGTTTGGTTCTGCGGTGCTCGCCGGTCTTGAGCTGCCAGCCAACCCCCTCTAAATCGGGTGCAGGCCGGGGAATTCCAGCCCCAGGCTCTCATCAAAGCCGAGCATCAGGTTCATGCACTGCACCGCAGAACCGCTGGCGCCTTTCATCAGGTTGTCAATGGCGCACATCGCCACAACGTGCCCGCTTTGCTCATCCAGCTCAAAACCCAGGTCGGCGTAGTTCGATCCTGCCAGGATTTTTGGCTCCGGCACCCGATAGATGCCGCGCTGCTCTTTGACCACACGCAGGAAGGGGTTTTCGCTCGCCGCCCCGCGGTACGCTTTCCACAGGTCTTTGTTGGCAGTCCCCGGCTTGACCCAGGCGTGGGCAGTCGCCAGCGCGCCGCGCACCAGGTCCACCGAGGTCATGGTCAGTGAGACGTTCGTCAGTCCCAGCTCCTGCATCACCTCGGCGGTGTGGCGGTGCCCGAAGGCCGAAAAAGTGCGGATCACGCCGCTGCGCTCCGGGTGGTGCGAGCCTGGGTTGCCCTCTGCGCCGCCCTCCGAAGAGCCCACCTTGATCTCCACGATGACCGGCTTGCTTTCATCCAGCAGGCCGGCCTTGACCAGCGGCAGCAGCGCCAGGTTGCAGGCGGTGGCATTGCAGCCCACACCGCTGACATACCGGGCATTGCGCAGGGCTCTCCCGGTGCAGCTCGGGCAGCCCGTAGACAAATTTTTCCAGCCAGGCGGGTGCGGCGTGCGCCGCGCCGTACCAGCGCTGGTAGGCAGCCGCATCCCGCAGGCGAAAATCGGCGGACAGGTCGACGATATGCGCCGCCAGCCCGGCAAACTGCTCGATTTTGTGCTGCGCCTCGCCATGGGGCAGGGCCAGGAAAAGCACGTCGGCTGCTTCCACCTGGTCGGGGTCGATAAACTTGAGCGCCGTCTGTTTGCGCAGGTTGGGGTGCACCTGGTAGACATACTCGCCCAGGTGGCGCCGCGAGGTGACCTGCGCCACCTCGATCTGAGGATGTTGGACCAGCAGGCGCAGCAGCTCGCCGCCGGTGTAGCCTGAGCCGCCGATGATAGCTTGCATGCATCATGGCTTTTCCTCCAGTCTCCGCCGGGCTACATCCAGGGTGTAATCCACGATCATCCCGGGGATATCGATGCCGGTCGTCGGCACCGCCGTGTGAAACTCCATGGTGTGGTTGACTTCGTTCACCAGCAGGCCGCGCTCCGGGTGCTCGATCAGGTCGACCGCCAGCACGCCTCCCCCCACCGCTTTTGCAGCCTGCATGCACAGCTCTTCCATCTCGGGGGTCATCGGGCAGACTTCGCCCTCCCCGCCGCGCGCCGTGTTGGTGATCCAGTGTTCCGATTTGCGGTAAATGGCGGCAACCGCCCGGTCGTTGATGATCAGGGCGCGGATATCGCGACCGGGCTTTTTGATGTATTCCTGGATGTAGATGATCGAGTGCTGGTAGGAGCCCAGGGTCGTTTTGTGTTCCAGCACGGCCTCGGCTGCATCCCGGTCGTTGATCTTGGCCAGCAGCCGGCCCCATGAGCCCACCACCGGTTTGAGCACCACCGGGTAGCCCATGGCCTCGATGGCCTCCAGGGCCGATTCGGGCGTATAGGCTGCCACCGTGCGCGGCTGCGGCACACCTGCCGCCGCCAGGGCTGCGGTGGTCACCAGCTTGTCGCCGCAGATTTCCGCCACCCGGGCGGTGTTGACCGTGGGGATGCCCCACGCATTCAGGATCTGCAGCGCATACAACCCGCGCACATAGCTGATGCTGCGCTCCAGGATGGCGTCGTACTGCAGCCACGCACCCGGGTTGCCCAGGTCGAAAGCCGCCATCCGGTCATCCAGCCGCTCGTAATCCACGCCGCGCTGTTCCAGCGCGGCAAAGATCCATTTCTCTTCTACGCGTACGCGCGAATAGAGCACACCAATTCGCAAGCGTTTGGACATTGCTTTACTCACCCCAGTCTTCTTCTTCCATGGGGGCGAGCTCGACTGCGGCAGGTTCCAGGTTGGTAATCTCCAGGTCTACCCCGCATTCCGGGCAAACGATGATCTCGCCCACCTCGGCGCTGGCTTCCAGGACGATTTCGGCTTCACATTCAGGGCAGGTAACGTTGTTCATGAGGTTCTCCTTATTGATCCATCTCGTTATTGCGAAGCGGGTGTTCTTCCCGCCGAAGCAATCTTTTTTATGCATGGTAAATAAATGCGAGCGGCTTTTTGCAGATGCGCCAGCTCGCACGATAGCATAATGATCATAGAGTATCCGGCGGCTTCTTCGATTTGCACACCACGGCAGCCGGCGCGGTGCCGCCGTAGGCGCTGCGCCGGCTCACACTTTGCGCCGGGTCGAACACATTGAATACATCCTCTCCGATTTGCGCGGAGAGCGCCTGGAATTCATCCAGGCTCAACCCGTCCAGGGCTTTACCGGCTGCTGCGGCTCTCTGCACAGCCTGTCCGGCCAGGGTGTGCGCCTGGCGGAACGGGACGCCTTTATCCACCAGGTAGTCCGCCAGGTCGGTGGCCATCATCGATGCGTCGATGCTGAGGCGCATCCGCTCGCGATGGATGCCGGTGGTCTGGAGGGCGCTCGCCAGTACCGGCAGCAGCCTCAGCAGGGTGTCTTGAGCCTGAAAAACAGGTACCTTATCTTCCTGCAGGTCTTTGTCATAGCTGGATGGCAGCCCTTTGAGCGTAACCAGCAGGCCTGCCAGCCCGCCCACCAGGCTGCCGGCCTTGCCGCGCGCCAGCTCGAAGACGTCCGGGTTCTTTTTCTGCGGCATCAGGCTGGAGCCGGTGGCATAGGCATCCGAAAGCTCAAAAAAACCAAACTCTGCGCTGGAAAAGAGCACCACCGCTTCGGCCAGCCTGCTCAGGTGTACCCCGATCATCGCCGTGCAGAACAAGTACTCGGCGGCAAAATCACGGTCAGAGACGGCGTCTATGCTGTTGGGCGCGGCCCGTTCAAACCCCAGGGCAGCCGCCAGGGCTTGCCGGTCAATCGGGAAGGGCGTGCCCGCCAGCGCACCGCAGCCCAGGGGCAGGCTGGAGGTGCGCGTGGCGCAAATCTGCCAGGCGCTGCCGGTCCCGCTGCAGCGGCCAGAAGTGCGAGAGCCACCAGTGACTGAGCAGGATGGGCTGGGCGCGCTGCAGGTGGGTATAACCCGGCATAAGCACATCCATATCCGTCCGGGAGCGTTCCAGCAGGGCCTGCTGCAGCCCTCGCAGGGCAGCATCCAGGGCGGGCTGCGCTTCCAACAGCCACAGGCGGAAATCGGTCGCCACCTGGTCGTTGCGGCTGCGCCCGGTGTGCAGCTTGCCCGCCAGCGGGCCAATCAGCTCGCCCAGCCGGCGCTCCACCGCCGTGTGGATATCCTCATCGCTTTCATGAAAATCAAAACCGCCCGCGGCGAACTCGCCCGCCACGCCGTCGAGACCGGCGCAGATCTGGGCGCACTCGTCCGTGCTCAGCACACCGGCTTTCTCCAACGCACTCGCCCAGGCCTGGCTGCCGCGCACGTCTTGCTGCGCCATGCGCCGGTCAAAACCGATCGAGGCGTTCAACTCCCACGCCGCCGGGTCCAGCTTGCCGCTAAAGCGGCCGCCCCAAAGTGTCATCTTCGTGCTCCTGGCTGATAGCTGTCAGGTCTCAGCAGTCAGCTTTCAGCGGAATAATAAAGCGTCTTTCACTCCAGCAGTCAGCTACCAATGTGCTGCGTCACGGAACAGGTTTAGTCCCGTTTGAAGCGCGAGTAATTCGGCAGCGGCATATCCAGGCCCGAAACCGGCAGGCCGTTGAGGGCGCGCACCTTGAGCGGCAGGCCGTACAGGCGGATGAAGCCTCTGGCGTCCATCTGGTCGTAGACGTCTTCCTGCCCAAAGGTGGCGAAATCTTCGCGGTACAGGCTGAATGGGCTGCGCCGCCCGGCCGGGATGATGTTGCCCTTGTAGAGTTTCAGGCGCACATCTCCGGTCACCGGGCCCTGGGTGCTGTCCACAAAAGCCGCCAGCGCTTCGCGCAGCGGTGAGAACCACATCCCGTTGTAAACCAGCTCGGCGTACTTCAGAGCCACGACATCCTTGTACTGCAGGGTGTCCTTATCCAGCACCATCAATTCCAGCTCCCGGTGGGCTGCCATCAAGATCGTCCCGCCGGGCGTTTCATACACACCGTGCGATTTCATCCCCACCAGGCGGCCTTCCACCAGATCGGCCCGCCCGATTCCATGCATGCCGCCCAGGGCGTTGAGGTAAGTTACAATTTGCGCCGGCGTCATGGGCTCGCCGTTGATTCTCACCGGCGTGCCGGTTTCAAAACTGATTTCCACGTACTCCGCCTCATCCGGGGCGTTTTCCGGCGAGGCGCTGAGCAGGAACATGGCCTCTTCCGGTTCCATCCAGGGATCTTCCAGCGGACCGCCCTCGTGCGAGAGGTGCCACAGATTGCGGTCACGGCTGTAGATCGATTTCTCGGTGGCCGTGACGGGGATGTCCCGCTCGCGGCAGTAGGCGATGGCATCCTGCCGGGAGCGGATTTCCCACTCGCGCCAGGGGGCGATGATCTTGAGGCGTGGGTCAAGGGCGGTGTAGGTGAGCTCAAAGCGCACCTGGTCGTTGCCCTTGCCGGTTGCGCCGTGCGCCACAGCATCCGCCCCCACCTCATGGGCCACCTCCACCTGGTGCTTGGCGATCAGCGGGCGGGCCATGGAAGTTCCCAGCAGATATTTGCGTTCGTAAACTGCCCCGGCGCGCAGCACCGGGATGATGTACTCGGCAGCGAACTCCTCGCGCATATCGTGCACCACCAGCTGGCTGGCGCCGCTCGCCAGGGCTTTCTTTTCCAGCCCGTCCAGCTCCTCCGCCTGGCCCACATCGGCGGTGAAACATACCACCTCGCAGCCATAGTTCTCGCGCAGCCAGGGCACGATCACCGAGGTGTCCAATCCCCCCGAATAGGCGAGTACCACTTTTTTTACGGTTGGTCTGATCATTTTAAGCCTCCTGAGCTTTTGAATTTCTATTTTGATTGCCGTGGCGGAGCAGGCTCCGCCAGGTTGAATAAAAAAAGCCCTCCGCGGGAAGGAGGGCCATATCGGATAAGATGAATGCGCTGGTTTGTTTTATGCAAGCACAAACACCCGACCTTCCCGAGGGGAGGGCAGGCGGCTACGACGAGAGCGGGGCATTACCAGGCTTTCCGTGAGCATATTGGGCCGGAGTTTATCATCTCAAACCTGAACTGTCAAGAACATTAAAGCTCCCGTGCCTGTTTTGGGGAGCTAGTGCAGATCGATGGCTCCGAGCATGCCTGGTTCGAAGAGCGTGGGCCCAAGTGTACCCTGCTGGTATATATCGACGATGCGACCGGCCAGTTACTGGAATTGTGGTTCGTGCCGACGGAGAGCTTTTTCGGCTACTGTGAAGCCACCCGGCATTATGTGGAGCACTTCGGCAAGCCGGTAGCCTTCTACAGCGACAAACATGGCATCTTTCGGGTCAACCAGGAGCGACCGTTAGGCTTGAGCAGCGGTTTGACCCAGTTCGGGCGAGCCATGCAGGAACTGGACATCCAGATCATCTGCGCCAACAGCCCGCAAGCCAAAGGACGCATCGAGCGCGCCAACCAGACCCTGCAAGATCGCCTGGTCAAGGAGCTGCGCTTACGAGACATCTCGGACAGGACAAGCTGGCAATGCTTACCTGCCCGAGTTCCGGGAAGATTTCAACCGCCGCTTTGCGGTGGCGCCCCGCAGCACGCACGATGCTCATCGGCCCTTGCTCAAAACCGATAACCTGGATGTCATCCTCACCCACCAGAAGACCGGCACCCTCTCCAAGAACCTGACCGTGCAATACCAGCATGTTGTCTATCAAATCCAGTCCCATCGCCCAGACTACGCCTGCGCAATGCGCAGGTCACCGTCTGCCTGAACGCCCAGGGTGAAGTCACGATCTTCTACAAAAACAAGCCTTTAGCTTACTCCATCTACCACAAGGCCCCTCGCCAGGCCGAAGTCGCCGATACCAAGACCCTCGATCTCCAGATCAAGTCCCCTTGGAAACCGCCAGCTGATCATCCCTGGCGGCGCTATGGACAACCCCTCAATCGCTCGCCCCTTCCGGAAGAGGTCTCCCAATGACGCACTCTAAGCCAGACCGGCTCATGAGTTTTTCGCTTTCGGCCAAAAACAGGGCAGAAACCAAAGAGCAGAGCCTGGCTCGCTCTGCCCTGTCTTCGGCCTCGTGCCGGCGCTCCGGTTGCTCTCCAGAGGGGTTTTGCCTCTTGACTTCTGATTAAACTGGCAATATAATTTGGTATATATATCGTTGTCCGATATATCGGATAACGAAACATCGTCTCGGAGATTGCTACACCATGTTGCCAGCCTCTCATTTCCTGCCTCTCAGCGAGCCCACCTTCTACATCCTTCTCAGCCTGAGCTCAACCGATAAACACGGATACGCTATCTTGAAAGATGTGGATCACCTCAGCTCCGGTCAGACTCGGCTGAGCGCCAGCACACTTTACGAAGCCCTCAGCCGCCTGCTGGAGCAGGGCTTGATCGAGCGCTTAGAATCGGTCGGCGAAGGCAGCTCGCTCCGGCCGCGCAAAGACTACCGGCTCACACACCTGGGCCGCCAGGTGCTCGGCGGTGAAACTGCCCGCATGCAGCGCCTGGTCGAGATCGCCCAGCCGCGCCTGGCGCAGGGGGAACAGCCTTGAACCCGCTGCTTGCCCTGCTCTCCTGGCTCTTTCTGCGCCTGCTCCGCCTCTACCCGGCTGCCTACCGCCTCCAGTTCGAGGAAGAGCTGATCGATGTCTATGCCCAGATTATTCAGGAATCGACCGACGGCAGGCGCAATGTTTTCAGAGCGCTGCAAGAGCTGCGCGACTTTCCGGGCGTCTGGCTGCGCGTTCACCTGCGAAGGAGTACATCCGCCATGTCCAGGTTTCCGTTCCCCCCAACCTCCGATCAGACTCCCTGGCCCACTGCCCTGTTGAGCATGGTGCCGCTCATCTTTCTTGGGCCGGCAGTGCTGATCACGCTCTACCATCCCTGGCCCGCTACGCCGGAATATGCCTGGGTCGATTCGCTGCTCAAAACGCTTAAGTATGTGCTCATCGGCGCTGGCGCTGTTATCGGGGTGCTGCGCGGCTTCCCACGCTGGTCTTATCCCTACGCCGTCACAGTCTGTCTGTGGCTTGCATTCGGGCTGGGGCCTGGCTTGTTCGCCCGATTCTCCTCAAGTGAAAGTGATCTCCTTGCCTGGCTCCTTTTCCTGCTGATTGTTCTGGTCACCCGTTGGCTGCCGCCGTTTCGGCCCTTCTATACCAATCTGCGCGGCGATTGGACCCTGCTCTCCTATGGCATGTACGCCTGTGCCATCCTGCTGTTTTCCACTCAGGATAGAGACGAGGCCCCGCGCCTGACCTTTTTTGTGCTGCTCCCCACCCTGCTCACCATCGCCGGCGCCCTGGCGCACCTCCGCCTGCCAAAGGCAGAGCATAAAATCGCCGTCCTGGTCGCCAGTATTTTGCCAGGGGCTTTTCTCTTTTGGGCTCCGGTTTTTTCAGGGGCGCCAACCACCTTGATCGGGATCCTCCTTGTGGGCGGGATGACTTTGTTATTCTCTGGAGTTCTGACCGCACTGGTTCTGGCGCCCATGCTGCTGGGCATCTGGGCCAACCGCGCCAAAACGGCCTGAATCTGGCCGCGCTGTTTTTCTATCCGCCGGGATGTGCAGGGACGATGGCTTGCTCCGTCAGGCAAACTTCCCAAGCCAGGTTCTGGCAGGCAGGTTGTGATAGAATTTCTGGCGATGTCTGCGCCAAAACTCCGCTCCTGGCTGGTCACCCTGGCGCTGCTTGCCGGGCTTGCCTTCCAGGGCTATGCCTACCTGCGTGAGACTCTCCCCGGGCTGCTGCGGGTGCGCTCTGTTGCGGGGCAACCGGCCCTCTGGCGCAGCGCAGCCTTTAACCAGGGCGAGAATTTCGCCGCTTACATTACTTATCTGGTATCTGCTATCCCTGAAAACTGCCCGCGTTGTCCTGCCGCCAGCCGGTGTGCAGCCGGCCGGATTGGGCGTCACGCCTTACATGCAGTTCTTCCTGGCTCCCCGCCAGGTGCTGAACTGCGGCAGCGCGGACTGCGTCCGGCAGCTTGACCCGCACAACACCTATCTCCTGGTGGTCGAAGATTTTCCCGGTGAACCAGCGCCTGCCGGTTTCGGCGCGGCGCAGATGTACAATCACAAATGGGGTTTCTTGCCCCCGGAAGACGGCGATCTTGCCCCACGCCCGCCTGCCCCGGTGGAATTTGTAAGTTACACCGGCCTGTTGCTGGCTGCCCTGCCGCCTGCCCTGTGGCTGGCGCTCCTGGCGCTCAGCGGGGCAGTCTGGGCGGCCTGGCTCCTGCCCTTGGCCGGCCGCGGCATGCACCTGGGGTTGGGCTACGGCCTGGGCCTGGCGGTCTTCACGGTTGGCATGGCGCTGATTTCCCTGGCAGGCATCCCGCTCACCCGGTTTGCGCTTCTCGCTCTGAGCGGAGTAATGTATGCCGGTGCTGCCGTCCGGCTGGCCTGGCTCCGCCCGAAAAACATCGTTAAAGTGGGGCAAAAAGGTTCTCGCGCTCTCAGCCATCTCGGTTTTGGTCTTCTGATCCTGGCGCTGGGCGGGTGCGCCGCCTTGCTGGGTGTGGGCCGCGGCTACAGCGTCTCCGATGAGATCCTGCTGTGGGGCGCCAAAGGCTATGGCATCGCCGCCTCTAGCGGTATCCAGGATGTGATGGTCTGGGGCACCAACACGGTCAAATATCCCCTGCACCTGCCGCTGCTGATCGCAGCCTTCAAAATTCTCTTCGCTGAGGCGCTGCCGGCCTCCAAGCTGCTGCCTGCTGGCTATTTGACCGCCCTTTTGCTGGTCATGTACGCCTTCCTCTCCCGTTCAGGACTGCGCCGGGATTGGGCGGGTATGCTGGTGATGCTGGTGGGCACGGCGCCGCTTGTGGCGCGCCACGCCGCTCTCAACTACGCCAATCTGCCGCTGGGATATTATCTCGTCTGCGCTGCGCTGCTGCTGGTTCTAGGGCTGCGGCAGGTGGGAGCCTCAAGTCTGCGCCTCTGCCTTGCAGCTGGTCTGGTCCTGGCTTGCGCAGCCTGGACGCGCCCGGAGGGTCTGGGCTTCGCCTGGCTGGTGGCCGCTGTCTTGCTGGTCTCAGGTTTTCGCCGCCGGTCGCTGCGTCCGGTGCTTTTTGTTCTAGCACCCTTGTTGATTTATTCGCTTTTCTGGATCATCCTTGCGGCGCTGGTTTATACCCGCCCGGCCGGTCAGAGCGGTCTGGCCGCGCAGGCTCTCGGACGTTTCCTGGCTGGCGAATGGCATCTGGGCGAGGCCGTCTACCTGGGCCGCCAATTCGCCGTCCACCTGATGAATACCGGGGCGTGGGGGCTGCTGGGTGTTGGGATGGTTCTCGCCTGGCTCCTGGCAGCACTCAAACCCCGCTGGTTCCCCCGACTGGCGCGCTGGCTCCTGGGCAGCGGCGCCTTCTACGCACTGGCGGTGTTGGGCGGCTATTTCCTGGCCTCTTATGATACCTCCCACGACCTGAGCTGGTGGATCAGCACCGGATTGGACCGCATGCTGCTGCCCGCGGTGCTGCTCTCAGGGTTGGGCGCTGCCGCCTGGCTCAAGCAGCTTGACCACGGCGTAAACCGCTCCCGCCCGCTTGATAGTGTATAAAATCGGGGTATCCGGATAGAGGCTGAGGTCTTTGTTGTGGCGCGTGGAGATGACCGCATAGACAGGCTCATTGAACTCGTGGTCATCCGCTTTGCGGTATTCCACCACCTGCAGATCGGGGCGGGCATAGCTGCTCACCAGGTGATCGGCGCCCCACACGATCACCCCTGCGCCTGGCGGAGCCGTGCGGTTGAGGTATTCAGCCGCTGCCTTGTAAGAGGTGGCCCAGTAATCCATTTCAAAGCGCCGGAAGGCGCCCGCCGGCCCGCCTGCAAGAGAATTGTAATAGGCGTAGGGGTAGGGGTGCAGGCGGGCGCTCCAGAAAATGCCCGGGAAGATGATCACAGCCACGAGCAGGGCAAACATCCAGCCTTTAGTCAGCCGGGTGAGCAGCGCCTGCAGTCCGAACGCCGCCAGGATGAACAGCGGGGGCGTTATAAACAGAAACTGCCGGAAATTGTCGTAAATCGTGGGCTGTAATACGACTGCCCCCAGCAGGGGGATGGCAAACCACAGCGCGAGCAGGGCCAGCTTCGGGCGCAGCTCAGGCTGGCGCCGCCAGCCAATCACGGCGATCACCAGGCCCAGCGCAAAAGCAGCCAGCGCAGTCTCAGTGAATTGCAGGCTTAAAAGCACCGGTAGGTAGCTGCGCGGCAGCTCTCCTACCGGATAATCCACCCCTGCGTACATCACCTTGCCTTCCCACGGGAAATCGGCTGCGGTGGAAAAACTTTTCAGGTAATTTCCGATGGGCGCATCCCACAGCCCGGGCCAGCAGGCATAGGTTGTTAGAATCGCTATGAGGGCGTAACTCGCCAGCGCCGGAACCGCCCGCCTTCCTATGCGGGAAAGGCAGTATATCCCAATCAGCGCCCCTGCAAAGGGTCCCAGTACACGAATGGCGCTGCTGAAACCCAGGAAAGCGCCCGCCAGCAGCACATCGCCGCTCCCCAGGCTGCGCCCGGCTGCCCGCATGAACGGCAGCGGCCGGTTGCGCCAAATCCAACCGCTCGCCAGCGGAAACAGCACGATCCCCAGCCCGGCATGTAGTGCCAGCGCCAGTCCGGCAAGCGCCTTGATCAGGCTGGGCGCCATCAGCCGCGCCTTTTCGGCATACAGGTTCACCGGTGTCTGTCCGGCACGTTCCGCCAGGAGCAAAAAAATTCTGCCCGGCAGGCTGGCATCCCCGGCGCGGTAAGCCTGCACCACCTGGCCCGCCAACCAGTCCTGCACCTGCGTGTTGAACACCAGCAGGGTCAGCGGCAGCCCGATGGAAAGAAGGCTGAGGGTGATCGCAAGAACGCCCCTGCGGGCCGTCAGGTTTTCCCGGTCACGCATCACCTGCTCATTCAAACCATCCAGCGGAGCAGGCATCGCCTGAGCATCCTGCTGTGCCAGGCGATCTGCCATACGTATACCCAGGGCAATGGCGCCCAGGAAAAAAGCCATGAAGGGGATATCTTTGGGGTTGATCCAGGCGTGCCCCCACAGCAGGGGCTGGCTGTTGAACAGCAGCACCGCCCCCACCGCTGCCGGAACCCCTGTCCACCTGCGGCAGATCAGGTACAGGAAGATCAGGCTCATCTGGAAAGACAGGAAGTGCATCCAGTGCCAGGCCTCCAGCGGGCGCAGATCGCCGCGCACTGCCCGGATGGCATCTACCCCGAGCCTGGCAATCATCACGTAAAATGGGCCTTTTTCATCTTCCACGCCTGCCGCCTGCCCGCTGTACGCCGCCAGCGAGCGTTCGGCGTAGCGGTAGCGCAGATGCTCATCCCACGATTTACCGAAATCCGCGCCAACCAGCATCCCGATCAGCAGGTTCACCAGGATGATCGCGGCAATTGGCAGCAGAGGGTGATTGATGAGGTTATGCAGCCGGGACTGGTTGGCTTCATCTAACGTAGCTTATAGATGCGCACGTATTCGATGCCATCCAGCCAGATCGTCTTTTCGGGTGTAAATCCCGTCAGGCGCTGCAGGATGGGGGCCGATAAATCGCGCTGCCGCTGGCTGATGTAGACCAGGGCGTAATCTGAGGCGTTGAAGGTCTGCCATTCTTCACCGGATGAATCCTGCTCATATGAAAAAGAGCGGTCGTGCCCACGGAAATAGTATGAAAAGCAGCCGGTGGAGTACAGCGTCATCACCTGCAGCTGCCCGGCCTGTGGTTTTTGGTTCAGGTAACGCGCCGCCTCATCCAGCCCTTCGCCCCAGCCCACCTGCATCACCTGCGGCGCGTCTGCTGGCGCCGCCCATCAGCGGGTTGTAATAGGTGAAATAATATGGAAATGTGCTCAGCGCGCTGGCAGCCTGCAGCCCCAGGGCAGCCAAAACCACAATCGCTGGAGCCAGGCGCAGCAGGCTGCCCGGTTTCACCTGGCCCAGCCAGCGCGCCAGGGCAAACCAGCCCAGCCCAGCCAGCAGATCCAGCGGGGGGTAGACCGGCATCAGGTAGCGGTCGAATTTTTTAGCCGGGATGGTCAACCCGGCAGTAAAGACCAGCGCCAGCAGCAGCAAACCCAGCGCCGCTGCCCGTCCCTCAGGTCGGTCGAAGGGCGCTTTCTTAGCAGTTGCAAAAACCGCTGCCGCCGCCAGCCCAATCAGGGCCAATGGGGTGGCCCGCCATAAATAGGTGAGCGGATAAAAGTATGCCAGCGCCGCCCCGAAATTTCCATCCCGCACCACCGTTCCGTTGAAAAACAGGGCGCTTTCATGCCCGCCTTCCGAGAATTGCTGCGCCATGCCAAACACCCGCCCCAGCGTTTCAATCGGGTTCACCCACATCGCCGGCCAGGCGGCTACAAAGACGCCCGCCGCCAGCAGCAGCCAGGCCATCCCAACCAGGGCCGGTTTCACGTAGGTCTGGATGGCGGTGCGCTTTTCGGGTGCTGTGGAGCGCACCACATCCACCAGCGTGAGCAGCCCGATGACGGGAACGATGAACAGCCCCGGCGATTTGGTCAGACAGGCCAGGCCGGCTGCCGCCGCCGATAAGATCAGGTCGAAGGATTTGCGAGACCTCAGGTAGCCCAGGTAAGCCAGCGCCGAGAGCAGCGCCAGGTTGCTGTACAGCCCGTCCAGGTGCAGCACCCGGCTCAGGGCGATGTGAAAGGGGTCGAAGGCCAGCAGCAGCATCCCGGTCAGCGCCGGCAGCGCGCCCAACAGCCGCCTTGCGTATGCGTAAGCCGCGATCAGCGCCAGCGTGTGGAACAGCACCAGGAAAAATCGTCCCGCTGCCAAAATCTCCAGCGGCGAGATATCTTCAGATTTGCGTTTTAAGTATTGGTGAAACTCACTGGGGTCCAACAAACCGGCGTGACTCTGGCGGTATTCCGGGTAACTGGCGAGAAAACCGGCCGTACCCGCCCACATGATCGTGACGCCCGGGTGGCCCATTTGAAACGTGGATGCATAATCGCCCCGGCTCAGCGCATAATAAAAATTGGCCGAGCGTGTCAGCCACAGGTGCTCATCAGGGGTGACAAAACGCCCCAGCGCCAGGCCACGCGGCAGCCCGATCGCCAGCAAAAGCACAGCCAGGGCAGCCAGCTCGGCCAACAGGCGCGGCGATATCCCTTTCTTCAGCATGGCCGTATTCTACCAGCATTCCCGCGCCAACCTTCCTCTAACAAATCGCTGATCTTTTTCATACCTCCCTCCGCTATAATCATAGTAGATTAAGATTCTCTATTCTCAAATCTCTATTCTCTTTTTCACGATTATGGACCTGAACAAATATACCCAGAAATCTCAAGAAGCCGTGCTGAGCTCGCAGCGCCTGGCGCAGAGCTTCAATCACCAGTCGATCGAACCGGCCCACCTGCTTCTGGCCTTGCTGGAGCAGGAAGACGGCGTGGCTCCCGCCATCGTCACCCAGGTGGCAGGCAGCCCACTGGCCTTGCGGGACGACCTGGAGCGTGACCTGCAAGCCCGCCCGCGTGTCTACGGCGCGGCTGCCGAAGTGGGGCTTTCCCGCCCGGCAGCTGATGTTCTGGCCTCCGCCGAGCGCCATGCCCGCGCCATGCAGGACGATTACGTCTCTACCGAGCACATTCTGCTGGCGCTCTCCGAGAGCGCTGAGAGCAGCCGCCTGGTGCAGTATGGCCTGACCAAGGATGCCATCCTCAAGGCTTTGAAAAACGTGCGTGGCTCGCAGCGTGTTGCCACGCAGGATCCCGAAGCCACCTACCAGGCTCTCGAAAAATACGGCCGTGACCTGACTGCCCTGGCTCGCCAGGGCAAGATGGATCCGGTCATCGGGCGTGATGAGGAGATCCGCCGGGTCGTCCAGATCCTCTCCCGGCGCACCAAGAACAACCCGGCTCTCATCGGCGACCCCGGCGTGGGTAAAACCGCCGTCGTTGAAGGGTTGGCGCAGCGCATGGTCAACGGCGATGTTCCAGAAGGCCTGAAACGCAAACGCCTGGTGCAGCTCGATATGGGCGCCCTGGTAGCCGGCGCCAAGTATCGCGGCGAGTTCGAAGAGCGCCTCAAGGCCGTTCTCAAAGAGATCACCGAAGCCTCCGGGGCGGTCATCCTCTTTGTGGATGAAATGCACACTGTGGTGGGAGCCGGCGCCGCCGAAGGCGCCATGGATGCCGGCAACATGCTCAAGCCCATGCTGGCGCGCGGTGAGCTGCATATGATCGGCGCCACGACCATTGACGAATACCGCAAGCATGTGGAAAAAGACCCCGCCCTGGAGCGCCGCTTCCAGCCCGTTCTGGTGGATGAGCCTTCCGTAGAAGAGACCATCAGCATCCTGCGCGGCCTCAAGGAGCGTTATGAGGTGCACCACGGCGTGCGCATCACCGACCCGGCGGTGATTGCCGCTGCCACCCTCTCCAGCCGTTATATCGCCGACCGGCATCTGCCGGACAAAGCCATCGATCTGATCGACGAGGCCGCCGCCCGCCTGCGGACCGAGATCAACTCCAAACCGCAGGCTCTGGACGAGGTGGACCGCCAGATCATGCAGCTTGAAATCGAGCGTGAGGCCCTCAAGAAAGAAAAGGATAAGGCCTCCAAAGAGCGCCTGGAGCGCATCGAAAAAGAGCTGGCCGATCTGCAGGAGCATGCCCGCCAGCTGCACACCCGCTGGCAGACCGAAAAAGAGGCCATCGCCAGCCTGCAGGGCACCAAGGAAAAAATTGAGCAAACCCGCCTGGAAATGGAGCAGGCTGAACGTAAAAACCAGCTGGAAGATGCCGCCCGCCTGCGTTATGGCACACTGCGCGAGCTGGAAGCGCGCCTGGCGGAAGGCGAGCACCGCCTGAAAGAGATCCAGCAGGACGGAGCGCTGCTCAAAGAAGAAGTGGATGCTGAAGAGATCGGCCAGGTGGTTTCCCGCTGGACAGGCATCCCCGTCTCCCGCCTGCTGGAAGGTGAGGTCGAAAAGCTGGTGCAAATGGAAACCCGCCTGCACGCCCGGGTGGTCGGTCAGGAAGACGCCTTGCGCGCCGTATCCAACGCCGTCCGTCGCTCGCGCGCCGGTTTGCAGGACCCCAACCGGCCGGTTGGCTCGTTTATCTTTCTCGGCCCCACCGGCGTGGGTAAGACCGAGCTGGCCCGTGCCCTGGCCGAATTCCTCTTCGATGATGAGCGCGCCATGATCCGCATCGATATGAGCGAGTACCAGGAGAAGCACACCGTCAGCCGCCTGGTGGGTGCGCCTCCTGGTTACGTGGGTTACGAAGAAGGCGGGCAGCTCACCGAGGCGGTGCGCCGCCGCCCGTATGCCGTGATCTTATTCGATGAGATCGAAAAAGCCCACAATGAGGTCTTCAACGTCTTGCTCCAGCTCCTGGATGATGGCCGCCTGACGGATGGGCAGGGCCGCACCGTGGATTTCCGCAACGCGGTGGTGATCATGACCAGCAACCTGGGCAATGAATTGTGGATGCACGGCGCGCAGCCGCAGGATGGCGTGGACGCGCGATACGCATCAATCGCGTCTTGCAGGCCCATTTCCGGCCCGAGTTCCTCAACCGCATCGATGAGATCGTTATTTTTCACCCCCTCAGCCGTGACCAGCTGGCCGAGATCGTGGACATCCAGCTGCGCTTGCTGGAAAAACGCCTCACCGAGCGTGGTCTGGCACTCGAAGTTACCCCACCCGCCCGCGATTACCTGGCAGAGACCGGTTACGATCCCGATTTCGGGGCGCGGCCGCTCAAACGCGCCATCCAGCGTGAGCTGCAGGACCCGCTGGCGATGGCTGTGCTTGCCGGCGAGATCCCCGAGGGCAGCCTGGTGCGCGTCGAGCGCGGCGAGGCCGGCCTGGTTTTTACGCCGGTCTTGCTGGCCGAGATTGTGGATTAATCCTGGCGATTTTCCTGCACGTCCACCAGCTTCTCAACTGCTTCGATTTGTTCTCGCTCGCCGATCAGCCCGATTTCGATCGCCGGTTTCAAAAACCGTCATTGACTTCGGGTTAGCCATCAGCTGTTTGTCCCGCAGGATCGCAACGACCGAGGCCCCGGTTCGGGCGCGCAGGTTGGCATCTGCCAGCGTCTGCCCCACCAGGGGATTTTCCGGCGCGAGTCGCAGCCAGGTGATCTCGATGCTGCTGGTTGCTTCCAACAGATCATGCAGCATGCGGTGTTCTTCCTCCGTGTCGATGTGGGCATCGTAATGATCGTGACGGACGGCATCGGTGTAGCGGTAAATTTCTTGCGGTGGGAAACCCAGTTGCAGCAGGGTATGGCGCACAATTTCGAGCCCGCCTTCCAATTCGGAGTGGATGATATGCTGCGCCCCCAGTTCTGCCAGATGTTTGGCCCCTTCCTCGGACTCGGCCCGCGTGATGATTGGCAGCTCGGGGTTCAGATCGCGCGCCGCGGCCACGCTCATTTCACCCGCGGCTTCATCGGATATGGTAAAAACCAGCGCCCGCGCCCGGTTTAACCCGGCATGTCGCAGCACCTCAGAGTTGGCTGCATCACCATACAGGCTCGGTACACCCAGCCGCTCCAGATCTTCAATTCTCCTGGCATCGGCTTCGACGACCAGGTGCGCCAGATCCATCTCCTTCAGCAGCGCCACCAGGTGGCGGCCAACGCGCCCGTATCCAACGATGACAACGTGGTCGCGGATCAATTCGTCAATCGGAACCGGGGCCGGGCCATGCCGGTCGAGCAGTTTCCAGAGCGCCGGAGATCGCCGCAACAGCCCCTCCACCGGCTTGATGAGCCGGAACATGAGCGGGTTGATCGTGATCGAAAGCAGCGCTCCCGCCAATATCAACGAATACTGATCCTGGCTGAGTATGCCCAGGGATACCCCCGCCTGTCCCAGGATGAATGAAAATTCGCCAATCTGGCTTAACCCGGCCGCCACAACCAGCACGGTGCGCGCCTGCCATGGAAACAGAAAACCCTGAAGCAATGTGATTACCGGTTTACCGATCACGATCAGCACCGTTAATGCCAGCACAGCCCCGGTATGATCCAACAAATAGCCCGGGTTCACCAACATTCCGATCGATACAAAAAACAGAACCGCAAAGGCCTCCCGAAAGGGCAGCGCGTCTGCACCCACCTGGTGGCTGAGCGGCGATTCACTGACAACGACGCCAGCCACGAAAGCTCCCAGCGCCAGTGAGACGCCAAAGACCTCCGCAGCCCCCAGCGCCGTGCCCAGTGAAATTGCCAGTACCGCCAGAATGAACAGTTCTCGTGATCGGGTGTGCGCAATTCGGAGCAGCAGCCAGGGGATCAATCGTATTCCCACAAATACCACCAGCAGCACGAACGCGGCTGCCTTTAAGAGTGTCAGGATCAGCCCCTGCCAGTCGAACCCGCCGGAGACGCTCGCCAGGGAAGGCAGCAAGATCAGGATCAGCACTGTGGCCAGGTCTTCCATGATCAACCAACCCACCGCCGCCTGTCCATGCGGCGTGTTCAACAGACCGTTGTCCATCAAGCCCCGCAGCAAAACCACGGTGCTGGCGATGGAGATTGCCAGGCCCAGTACGATGCTGGCTGCCGTCGGCCAGCCCCACAACTGGCTCAGAAGAAAACCCAACAGCGTGGCGGCCGCCATCTGACCTGCTGCGCCCGGGATGGCAATCCCGCGCACGCGCCACAGATCCTTGAAGGAAAAGTGCAGGCCAACGCCGAACATTAAGAAGATCACACCCAGCTCTGCCAGCTGGCTGATCGCTTCGGTATCCCCAACGAACCCGGGTGTAAACGGGCCGATGACGATCCCTGCCAGTAAATAGCCCACAATGGTGGGCAGTCCCAGCCGGCGGGTAATCAATCCGCCAATAAAGGCTGCCACCAGGGCCACAGCAATATTGATGAGTAGCGTCACTTCATGCATGTCTCTATATATACCATAGCCGGGGCTATCAGGCCATACACCCTTCGGCGCCATCACGAGAATGTTCTGTGGCATAATTGCGACTGGCGCAGGTGCGCTAAAATATTGGTAGATTTGAGGAAAATGTTGATGACCAGGCTGTTTCGGTTAATCTCTTTACTGGTTTTCTCAATGCTGTGGTGCACTGGCTGCGGCCCAGCTTTGCCGCCATCGGCCGGCTTGCCGCCGCCCAACTTAACCATTGTTCCAGCACAGCCAACCAACAGGCCCACTTTTATTGCGCCTGTGAACGAATCAGTCAAAACCCCGGAGAACAGGATGCCTTCAACCAGTACACCCACGCCCGTTCCGTCTTTTAATCCACAGGCTGTAACCAACCAGCTCATCCAGGCCGCCGGAGCCGGTGATACAGCCGCCGTCCAAAGGTTGCTGACCGCAGGCGCCGATATCAATGGGCGCGATGACCGGGGCCGCACCGCGGTCATGGCAGCTACCCACGGCAACCGGGTCGACACAGTCCGGGCGCTAATCCAGGCGGGAGCAGATATCAACATCCGCGATAACCGGTCGGATAATCCCTTCCTGTATGCCGGCGCGGAAGGCTTGCTCGAGATTTTGAAATTGACCATCGATGCCGGGGCCGACACCCGTCTCACCAATCGCTATGGCGGGGTAGCCCTGATCCCCGCATCAGAGCGCGGGCATGTTGAAATTGTGAAAGAGCTGTTATCCCGCACCGGCATAGATGTGAACCACGTCAATAATCTCGGTTGGACAGCTTTGTTGGAGGCGATCATTCTCAGCGACGGCGGTGAAAAGCACCAGCAGATTGTCCAATTGCTCGTGGATCATGGGGCTAATATCAACCTCCCCGATAAAGATGGCGTTACACCGCTCGAACATGCGCGGGCGCGCGGTTTCAAAGAAATCGAGCGTATCCTGAATACCGCCGCCCAGGAGATGGGCCGGCGTTTGATCGTCGCGGCCGGTCAGGGAGACATCCAAAACGTCAAGGCGTTGTTATCGCAGGGTGCCAGCGTTCAAGCTCAGGATGAAAACGGCCGGACAGCCCTTATCGCCGCGGCTTACCGCAACGACCTGGCGATTGCCGATCTGTTGATCCAGGCTGGCGCAGACGTCAACATACAGGATAAAACAAAACAAAGCGCCTACTTGATTGCCACTTCCGAGGGATATCTCGAACTGCTGAAACGCACGCTTCAGGTCGGGGCGGATGTTCACAGCCTCGACAGCTACTACGGCACCGGGCTTATTCGCGCAGCCGACCGCGGCCATGTTGAGATCATCCAGGAGCTCCTCAAGACGGACATCAAGATCGATCATATCAATAACCTGGGCTGGACTGCACTGTTGGAGGCCATCATCCTGGGCGATGGCGGCATGCGCCATACCGAAGTCGTACGGCTGCTCGTCGAGGCCGGCGCGGACGTGAATCTTGCCGACGGCGGAGGTATTACCCCTCTGGCGCATGCCCGGCGAGCGCGGCTACCAAAAGATGGTTGAGATTTTACAAAAGGCTGGTGCGCGCTAACGTGCCAGCTTTACAGCCGGTCGGCTCCAATGGTGCCCTCATTCCCAATGTTCTCGTCGATAGTTCACAGGCTCCTACGGATGGAGAGGGCTTCGTCTTTCATGGGGTTGTTCGTGACCTGTGCGAAGAGGCTCGTCAATCCATTTCTCGGAAAGGATTGATAACCTGTACATCACCAAACACTTGCCCATGGTTAAAGTCCTCAGATAGAAGTTGTTCGCAGCCCAAACATGTCGCGCTTTGCAGGACCATTGAATCCCAAAAAGAAAGCTGATAGTTCTGCTGAAGATCGATCGCTTGAAGCAAATCATCAGCTTCGGGCGCTTGCAAACGCCAGTGAGCCAGGTCAGCCACGATTTGCCTTGCTGTATGATGATCCAGCGGTGTCGCAATTTTCCGGGTAACCGTTACAAAAAATTCCTGCAAAACCTGGATGCTGAGACAGCCATTTACGTTTTTCCAACACCCTTCTACCAGTTGAGCAGCCAGGGCGTGTTTATGTCCGGCAGATAGATCATAAGCATAAACGAGGATGTTGGTATCCAAAAAATAATCCACCTGTGGATCAACGCTCATGTAGATCTTCTCGCTTCCAGGTTATGTTCCCTTTGGTATCCAGGTCAAAACCCCTTTTCAGTAAGGTCATATTACGCTGCCGTGCCTGCTCATACGCTTCTTGATGAGCGACCAGATCTGCCAACGTTTGGGTCAGCAGGCGGGATAGCGAAGTGTTCTTTTGCACAGCCAGGATCTTGGCCTTACGCAATAAATCCTTGGGAATCGCCAGCGTAACATTTTGGGTAGCTTCCATAATTGCCTCCAGAACAGAGTACTAACACGTAAATAAGTATAGCACGTAAATACGTGAAAAATCATATGAATCCACCTTGACAATTGTTCCGACCTTCTGTATAATTTATATAGTTATCTATATAACTAAACGAATCCGAGTCGTTTCAGCGTCTTTTCGCCGTTCCTCTGCATGACTCATATCGCGTGAATTGGAGGCGTTATGGAGATGAAGGTCATCACAGGCGCCGTGCCCAAGTACCGCCAGCTTCTGCAGCTTCTGCGCAATCAAATCCTTACCGGTGAGCTTCCCGCCGGCGCGCGTTTGCCCACCGAAGATGAGCTGATCCAGGTTTACGGCCTTTCGCGTGGCACGGTTCGCAAAGCCATTGAGCAGCTTGGCGCCGAAGGCCTGGTGCACACCGAGCAGGGCAGCGGTTCTTTCGTGAGCACGGCGCATCCCAATGCGCTGCCTTTTCATTTCACGGCCTGCCCCCCAATACCATCCCAAACATTCCGGGTGATCACCAAAGAAGTCATCCCGGCCGCTATGCTGATCACCGAGCGCCTCAAGGTGCCCATCGGCGAACCTCTTATTCACATTGCCCGCTTGCGCCTGGATGGGGAGGAGGTTGTCGGTTATTCTGAAAGGTTTTTACCACGCACGCTCTGCCCGGATTTGCTCGATGACGATCTTTCGCAGTCCTCCGTCCACGAGCTGCTCGTGGTCCGCTCAGAGCTTCCCCTGCTGCGGGCAGTGGTTGAGATCGAAGCGCAGATGCTCGATGAACAGGACGCCGCTTTGCTGCACGCGCCCCCGGCTACGCCCGCTATTGTGATTTCTCGCATGACCTACACGGCCCCAAACCGGCCTGCCGTGTGGTATCGTGGCCTCTACCGTCAAACCTACTGCCTGGGCGTCAGCATTGATATGCTCGAAGCCGGCGATCGTTGAGCATGATTTTTGTGGCGAAAGGAGCTTGATAATGATACCTGTGGGTGCGCCCGATAAAATTGAACCCTACTTACGCGTGCTCGATCCGGACGATAATTCCACCGGCGGAGGCAGCGCCTCTGCCATCGCTGGAGCCATGGCCGCTGCCCTGGTGGCTATGGTGTCTCGTCTATCCATCACCCCGCAAGCTGCCGAACCGGCTGTCTTCTACCAGGAAATTGCCGGGTCGGCAACCGCCCTTTCTGAAATCACTGCTGGCAGGCGCCGGTGAGGATGCCCGCGCTTTTGATGCCGTGATGAACTCTTACCGGCTTCCCAAAGGGACAGAAACTGAAGCGGCGGCACGGCGCGCAGCCATCCAATTGGCAATTGTCCACGCCGCCCGGGTTCCCATGCAAAACGCCGAACTTTGCGCCCGGGTAACTGTTTTGGCAAAGCGCCTGGAGGGTCGGGCCAACCCGCACGCACTATCTGATCTGCAGTGCGCCGTTTATCTTGCAGGCGCCGGCTTGGAGGGCTGCCTGGCAAATGTTGAGATCTAACCTGGGGAGCATCAAAGATCCGCTTGTGGTGGGGGCGCTGCGTACCCAGATGGAACGCCTGCAGCAGACGTGACATCTATAATTTTTGTCTAAAAGCCTTCGGATTCAATGAGTGTGATCATGCGAGAGTTTTTGCTATGCGAGCCCAATATCAGCGAAGGGCGGGATCAGGCGATTGTCGAGCAGGTGGCTGAGCAGGTTCGCTCCATCCCGGGGGTCAGGCTGTTGGATTATTCCAGCGACCCCGACCATAACCGCTCGGTCTTTACTTACCTCGGAGACCCTGAGGCCGTGCTGGAGGCTACCAGACGCCTGGCGCTGAAAACTTTTGAGCTGATCGATATGACTCAGCAGCACGGCACCCATCCGCGCCAGGGCGCCCTGGATGTGGCGCCTTTCATCCCGGTGCGCGGCATCGATGCCAAAGGCGCGGTAGCCATTGCCCGGCGCCTGGGGCGTTTTGTGGGTGGGCTGGGTGTGCCTGTCTATTACTATGAAGACGCCGCCACCCGCCCGGAACGCAAAAGCCTGCCGGATATTCGCAAGGGAGAATACGAGGCCCTGCCAGCCAAGCTCACCGACCCGGCCTGGGCGCCGGATGAAGGCCCGGCAGTCTTCAACCCTCGTTCGGGCGCTATGGTTACCGGAGCGCGCTTCCCGTTGGTAGCGTTCAACGTCAACCTGCGCACGACCGACACCGGCATCGCCGACCGCATTGCCAGATCTGTGCGCCACATCAGCGGCGGTTACCGCTATGTGCGCGCTCTCGGCCTGCCGCTCGAAGCCAGGGGAATGGTGCAGGTTTCCATGAACCTGCTCAACTATTCCAAAACCCCCATCCCGCGCGTCATGGAAACCATCCGCAGTGAAGCGGCCCGCTACGGCGTCGCCATAGCCGGAACCGAGCTGGTTGGCCCCGTGCCGCTTGGCGCTTTGGAAGAAGTTGCCAAATTCTATCTGCAGGTGCATGACTTCTCACTCGAGCAAGTCATCGAGCTTGCTCTGATTGATTAACCCGAGAGGAGATACTAAATGAACAATGAAATCCTGTATTCGGTGAAAGCTCAGCGCGGCTCCACCCTGCGCTGCAAAGGTTGGAAGCAGGAGTCCCTCCTGCGCATGTTGGAGAACAACATGGAAAACGCCGAGAAACCGGAGCGCCTGGTGATCTACGGCGGCATTGGCAAGTGCGCCCGCAACTGGGAGTCTTACCACGCCATCGTGGATGCGCTCCTGAATCTCGAAAACGACGAGACGCTCGCCATCCAATCGGGTATGCCGGTGGCAATTTTCAAAACTCACCGTCTGGCGCCGCGCGTGGTCATGGCCAACACCAATATTATGAAGGCCACCTGGCCGGTCTTCTATGATCTGCAGGAAAAGAACCTCACCATGTTCGCCCAGTACACCGCCGCGCCGTGGGAGTACATCGGCACGCAGGGCGTCATCCAGGGCACTTTTGAGACGCTGGGCGCCATCGGTGAGCAGCACTTCGGTGGTTCGCTCACCGGCCGCATCCTCTTCACCGCCGGCCTGGGCGGCATGGGCGCCAACCAGCCGCGCGCCATGACCATGCACGGCGGCGTGTGTCTGGTGGTGGATGCCAACCCCAGCATCATCCCGGTTCGCATTCAAAAGAAGTTCCTCGACGTTCAGGTGGCCACCCTGGAAGAAGGCATTGAGCTGGCCGAGAAAGCCAAGGCTCAGGGCCGCTCGCTGGGCATTGGCCTGCATGGTAATGCCGCCGATGTCTTCCCGCGTGCCCTGGAGCTTGGCTGGAAACCGGATATCATCACCGAGATGTGCCCCTGCCACGACCCCATCTCTTACATTGCCGCCGGCTACACCGTGGAACAGGCAGAAGCCGCCCGCCGCGCCGACCGCCTGGCTTACCTGCACGAGGCGCGTGAATCGATGAAGCGGCAGTTGACTGCCATGCTGGGGTTCCATGCCCGCGGTATCCAGGTCTTTGAGTACGGCACCAGCATCCGCAAAGAGTGCCGGGATGCCGGGATGCCCGAGGAAATCGCCATGCAGATCCCGGGCTTTGTGGCTGCCTACATCCGACCGCTCTTCACCATGGGCCGCGGCCCCTTCCGCTGGACCTGTCTCTCTGGTGAAGCCGGCGATCTGGCCCGCCTGGACGATCTGGTTTTGGAGATGTTCCCGCACGACGCCACAACGGTGAAATGGATCAACCTGGCGCGCAAGGCCCTGCCCATCGAGGGGCTGCCTGCCCGTGTCTGCTATCTGGGCTTTGGTGAGCGCAAGGCCTTCGGGTTGGCGGTCAACCGACTGATCCGTGACGGACAGGTTGCCGGGCCGGTTGCCTTCTCGCGCGATAACCTGGATTCTGGCTCGATCGTCAACCCAACCTTCGAATCGGAAAAAATGCTCGACGGCGGCGACCTGATTTCCGATTGGCCTTACCTGAATGCTCTCTTGAACACCGCCGCCATGGCAGACCTGGTGGCGATCCAGGCCAATTACTCGATGGGTGAGGCGGTCCACACCGGCGTCACTATGATCGCCGATGGCTCGGAAGAAGCCGACTTACGCCTGGAGGCCAGCCTGACCACCGATTCGGGCATCGGTGTCATTCGTCATGCCCAGGCTGGCTATGAGATGGCCCGGCGCGTAGCTGAAGGCCAGGGTCCACTGACGAAGTGAAAGCATCCAGGTACCGCTGTGGTGGAGCCCGCAAGCTACCTTTGGGCCGGACGATGGCAGCGTAGATCGCCTGGCGCCACACACCAGGGAAAAAGAATAGCATGATTTGAACCGGGGTGGGGTGCGCCTTCGTTGCCCCGCACCCCACCGGGAGGCATTGTGGATCCAATATTCAGGCCAAAAGTCGATCTGCTGGTGCAGGGTGGTTTGGTGCTCACCTGCGCCGGGCGTGATGGCGATGCCGTGGGTCGCATCCCCGATGGGTTCGTCGCCATTGCCGGTGAGCGCATCCTGGCCGTTGGACCTGAAACCGAAATCGTTGCCCGGTTTGATCTGACGGGCGCTCGCCGCCTGGATGCTGCCGGTAAAATCGTGGCGCCGGGTTTTGTCGACAGCCACACGCACCTGGTTTTCGGCGGCTCACGTGTTCACGAGTATGCCGCCCGCCTGACACGCAGCGCGGCCGAAGTTCGCTCGCTTGGCATCCCATCCGGCATTCAGGCCACCGTGAGCATGACCCGCGCCGCTGCACTGGATGAATTGGTTACCGGCGCTGCTGCCCGGCTTCAGGGTATGTTCTGGAGTGGTACCACCACCGCCGAAGTGAAAAGCGGTTACGGTCTGACGTTGCCCGATGAGTTGAAAATGCTCGAAGCCGCCCGGCGGTTGGGGGCAATCCAACCGGTGGATGTGATCAACACTTTCCTTGGCGCCCACGATTTCCCATCCGAACTGCCGCGGCGCGCCTATATCGATCTGCTGGTTCTGGAAATGATCCCTGAGGTAGCCCGGCGCGGACTGGCGCAATTCTGCGATGTCTATCTGGATACAGGCTACTACACCGTGGATGAGACCCGCCGCATCCTGCAGGCCGGGTTGGGCGCCGGGCTGCAGCTCAAGCTGCACACCGATGCTTACACAGATTTAGGCGGTGCCTACCTGGCCGCTGAGCTTGGCGTTGTCTCTGCCGATCACCTCAACTACACCACCCCCGGGGCAGCCCGGGCGCTTGCTGCTGCCGGGGTGGTCGGGGTGGTCATGCCTGCACTGGATTGGGCCGTGCAGCACGATTACCCCTTCGATGCCCGTATGCTGCTGGGCGAGGGGTTGGCGCTGGCCCTGGCAACCGATCTGTGCCCTGCTTGCTGGGTCGAGTCGCTGCAATTTGTGATGCAACTCGCCTGCCGGCTTTACCGGTTTTCACCCGAAGAGGCCTTGCTGGCAGCCACGGTGGGCGGTGCTCGGGCGCTGGGGTTAAGCGACCGCGGCGCAATCGAACCGGGTAAGCTGGCTGATCTTCAGATCTGGAACCTGCCGTCGTTTGAAGACCTGATCTACCGCCTGGGTAACAACGCTGTCTCGACCATGGTTAAACGGGGAAAAGTGTACCAACGCCCCTGCGATACACAAAATATTAGAACGCTGCCCGCCAGCCAAGGAGCATGAAATGATCGAACTCAGCGGAGACAAACTCACAATCTCAGACCTGGCGGCCATCGGACGGCACGCTGTTGTTGTTGCCGCCTCTCGGTGAAGCCGCCCGGGAGCGTATGCAAGCCAGCCACCGCTGGGTGGAGGATGCCATTCAGCGCCAGGGCAGCCTCATCTACGGCGTCAACACCGGTTTCGGCTCACTCGCCAACCAGCAGGTCAGCGCAACCCAGGCCCGCCAGCTCTCGCGCAACCTGGTCCTGATGTGCCTGGTGGGCGTCGGGCAGCCGCTGCCGCAGGAGGTGGTGCGGGCGATGATGACCATCCGCGCCAACATGCTCGCCAAAGGCCATTCGGGCGTGCGTCCCGTGGTTGCGCAAACCCTGATCGACATGCTCAATGCCGGTGTGACTCCCTACGTGCCCGCCAAAGGCTCGCTCGGGGCCAGCGGCGATCTGGCGCCCCTGGCCCACATTGCCGTGGTGCTTTCGCCGCGACGGCGCACTTGCTGACGGCGGCTTTAGCGGTAAGGCCTGGTATGGCGGTGATCTCATGGATGGCGCCCAGGCCATGCAGCGCGCCGGTGTCCAGCGCCTGGTGCTTGAAGCCAAAGAGGGACTGGCGCTTTCCAATGGCATCGACTTCATGGCCGCTGCCGGCGCTCTGGCCGTTGACGCCGCCGAAAACCTGCTGGCTCACGCCCAGATCGGCTCGGCTCTTTGTCTTGAGGCTCTGCAGGGCCTATCGGCTGCGTTTGACCCCGATCTACATGCTGTCACGGGTCAGCCCGGGCATAGCCAGGTCGCCGCCCGGCTGCGCTCTCTGGTGGCTGGCAGCCGCCTGGTTGATTCGGTTCCCGGCCACGTTCAGGATGCTTACAGCCTGCGCTGCACGCCGCAGGTGCTTGGCCCGGTACTGGATACATTGGCTTTTGTGCGCCAGCGCTTCAGCGCCGCCATCAACGCCGCCACCGATAACCCGCTCATCTTTCCAAATCCCGATGGCTCTTTCCGTGCCGTTTCGGGGGGCAATTTCCACGGGCAGGGGCCTGCCATGTGGCTCGACATTCTGGGCATTGCCGTGGCGGAAGTCGCCGACATTGCCGAGCGCCGCATCTTCCGGCTGCTGACCCCCGAACTGAGCGGCGGTCTGCCAGCCATGCTGGCGCTCAACAGCGGCCTCGAAGGCGGCTTGATGATGGTGCAGTACACCGCTGCGGCTCTTGTCTCGGATAACAAAACCCTGGCTCACCCCGACAGCGTCGATTCCATCCCCTCGTGCGCCAACCAGGAAGACCACGTCAGTATGGGCGCCAACGCCGCCCGTCACACCCTTGAAATACTGGATAACGTGCGCCATGTGCTGGCAATTGAACTTTTGACCGCTGCCCAGGCCATTGATTTGCGCCCCGATGGCCCATCCCGGCTGGGGCGCGGCACCGGGCGCGCCTATGCTGAGATTCGAAAACGCGTGCCTTTCCAGGCCCACGATCGGGAAGCAACTACGGATATCGAAGCGCTGGTTGAACTGATCCGCTCGGGAGATCTGCTGGCAGGTTTATCGGAGATTACAGTGGGTGTTTGATCAGGCGGCAGCCAAAATCTACCCTGCACACTTGCTTTCTTTGATTTCGACTTCCAGACGACACGCAGGGCAATATATCCGCGTTATTCTATTCTGCCGCGCCCTGGTTCAGTCGATGTCTTTGTGATACTTGAACGAAACCTTGATCTTCGCCCGGTATGTAACCACCTTACCATCCTCCAACTGCATATCCAGGGAGGTCACTTCGGCGATGCGCAGATCATGCACGCTCTTGGCGGCTGTCTCAACCGCTGCTGCGGCTGCTTTTTCCCACAATTCTGAGCTCACCCCGACAAGCTCGATAATCTTATACACACTCTCGGTCATATCGGACTCCTTTCGCAGAGCTGGATGAGAAAGATTTAGTAGATGTATTCATAGTATAGCGCAAATTGCCCAACAACTGCGCAAGTCCAATTCTTATTATTTTCTGGACTTGTGTCAGTAATAGCGAGGTGGCGCAGACAGGTTGACTGCTGGCAGTTCATACCCACATCCATTCCCCATGGCTCAGATGGGGTGCAGGTTCCCTTGTTCTGGGGTACCTGGAGGATGACAAGTTAGAAAATAAACATCATGACCTTTCTGAACTATCGAAAGGTCATGATTGCTACTCCGCCGTTGGATGGATGAATTTACAAGCCTTTGACCAGCAAGCCTAATACCAGTAAAACGAAACCGGCAAGAAGGAACCAGAATGCATTTGCGGAAACCAGTGGAATTGTCGCAATATTTCCGAGGAAACCCAGCACGCCCAACACCACCGCGATCCAGAATGTAATTTGTTTGGGTAAAGTTAGTCTCATGGCCCGACCTCCTTAGAATTTACCTGTGAACTGTTTCCGGCGGAATACGTTTCATAATAAAAAACCCCACCTTGTCATCAGGGTTGCGAAAAGCGGCTTTTTATCCTGTGAACTATCCAGGCTCTTACACAACTCGATAAATATTCATTCCAGGGATCTAATTTTCAATCTCTACCCGCCATCAGATCCTTGACCGCATTAATCAGGCCGTTGGTGGATGAGTCGTGGCTGGTTACCTGGCCCTCGCCGGACAGCTCCGGCAAAATCTTCTTCGCCAGCTGTTTTCCCAGCTCAACGCCCATTTGATCGAAGGAGTTGATCTCCCAGATCACACCCTGAGTGAAAATTTTGTGCTCGTAGAGGGCGATCAGCATGCCAAGGACTTCAGGTGTAAGCCTGGGGTAAAGGAAGGAGTTGGTCGGCCGGTTCCCGGGGAAACGTCTTGGCGGGCGCCAGGATCTCAAGCTGCGCTCCTGAAACTCCCTCCGCCGCCAGCTCAGCCCGGGCTTCCTCAAGCGTCTTGCCTTTCATCAGCGCCTCGGTCTGGGCCAGGAAATTCGATAGCAGGATTGGGTGGTGATCGCCCAGTGGATTCTGGCTTTGAGCCGCAGCCAGGAAGTCGCAGGGGATCAGCTTGGTGCCCTGGTGGATGAGCTGGTAAAAGGCATGCTGCCCGTTGGTGCCGGGCTGACCCCAGATCACAGGCCCGGTTGAGTAGTTCACCCACTCCCCACGCTGCGTCACGCTCTTGCCGTTGCTTTCCATATCTCCCTGCTGGAAATACGCTGGGAAATGCACCAGGTACTGGTCATAGGGCAGGATGGCGTGTGATTGCGCCCCAAAAAAATTGTTGTACCAGACGCCAAGCAAACCCATGATGACCGGGATGTTGGCCTCAAAGGGTGCGCTGCGAAAATGCCGGTCCACCCGGTGTGCACCGTCCATAAGCTCTTCGAAGCGCTGCATACCCAGGTAGAGGGCTATCGAAAGGCCGATTGCCGACCACAGCGAGTAACGCCCGCCGACCCAATCCCAGAATTCGAACATATTGCGGGTATCGATGCCGAATTTGCTTACCGCCTGCGTGTTGGTTGACATGGCAGCAAAATGCCTGGCGATGGCAGCTTCGCTCTTTCGCCGCGGCGAGAAACCACTGGCGCGCCGAGTGGGCATTGGTCATCGTTTCCTGGGTGGTAAAGGTTTTTGATGCCACCAGGAAAAGGGCAGTTTCCGGGTCGATGGTTTTGAGAGTCTCTACCAGGTCGGTGCTGTCTACGTTGGAGACAAAATGGACGTGCAGGTCTGGCCTGGCATATGGCTTCAGTGCCTCGCACACCATCTTGGGGCCCAGGTCTGAGCCGCCGATGCCGATATTCACGATGTCGGTGATAGCTTTGCCCGTGAAACCTTTCCATTCACCGGAGCGAACCGCTTCGCTGAAACTGCGCATCCTGCCCAGCACCCGGTTGACCTCGGGCATCACGTCCTGCCCATCTACGCTTATCGGGTCGTTGGAACGGTTGCGCAGGGCAACATGCAGGACGGCGCGCTGCTCTGTCGTGTTGATCTTTTGCCCGCTGAACATGGCTTCGATCCTTTGCGCCAGGTTCGCCTGCCGCGCCAGATCGAAGAGCAGCGGCAGGGTTTTTTCGGTGATGCGGTTCTTCGAAAAATCAAACAGGATATCCGCGAGCTGCAGAGAATATCGTGAGAACCTCTTGGGATCGCTGGCGAAAAGATCGCGCATGTGCACTTCGCCAACTTCCCGCTGGTGTTGGATTAGCGCCTGCCAGGCGAACGATTTTTCTATATGGGCCATTGGTTTTCTCCTTGGTTAAATCTTCCCTGCACCCTGCCGCACGAATACGATTATCTCTGGATGCGCGCCGAGCCGCCCCTGGCGAATGCCCGCACTTGATCCAGGGTTGCCATGGTGGTGTCACCGGGGAAGGTAGTGATCAGCGCGCCGTGCGCCCAGCCCAGGTTGACAGCTTCCTGGGGCTCCTCGCCTGCCAGCAGGCCGTAGAACAAACCGGCGGCAAATCCATCTCCCCCGCCGACACGGTCGTAGACATCCAGCTCACAGGTTGGCGAAGTGTAAGTCTGGCCGTTGATCCAGGCCACTGCTCCCCAGCTGTGCCGGTTGGTCGTGTGCACCTCACGCAAGGTGGTAGCCACGACCTTCACCTGTGGATATTTGCTTAAGACCTGCTCAATCATCCCGAAAAAGACGCTTGGATCGAGCTTGGATTTTGCTGCGATCTTCGGCCCGGCGATGCCAAGCCCCAATTGCAGGTCTTCTTCATTCCCGACCAGCACATCCACGTTTTCCACGATCCGGCCGATTACCGACTGCGCCCACGCCTGCCCGCCCCAGATATTCCACAGCTTGGCGCGATAATTCAAGTCAAATGAAATCACTGCCCCGGCGGCTCTGGCTGCCTGCATACCCTCGATGATCACCTCTCCGGTGGTTTCCGATAGCGCGGCAAAGATGCCGCCGCTGTGCAGCCAGCGCACCCCATTTGCCAGGATCGCTTGCCAGTCAAAGTCGCCTGGCTTGAGCTGCGCCGCCGCCTCGTTGGCGCGGTTGTAAAATACCACCGGGGCGCGCATGCCATGGCCGCGGTCGCTGTAAATCGTCGCCATATTGGGGCCGTTCACACCGTTGTGCGTGAAGTGCTTGTAAAAAGACCGGATGCCCATCGCACGCACTCTCTCGGCGATCAGATCGCCAATCGGATAGTCCACCATCGCCGTGACCACGCCCGTCCGCAGCTCGAAGCAGTCGGCCAAATTGGCAGCCACGTTGTACTCTCCGCCGCTCGGATGAACATGCCATTCCGTCGCTTTGCGGAAAGGGATGATCCCCGGATCTACCCGATAATTCAGGGCGCCCAGAGATACCAGATCGAGTGTTCCATTCTGAGGGATTTGAATACCAGCATGCATGAGTTATTTCCTTTTTCTTTATTCTTGAGTACGCGATAGGAGAATTATAAAGTTGATTTGGGTTGTGAAACCGCCCAAATCAACTTTATAATACCCCCAGTTATTTTAGGTACCGGTCATTTCATTCGGAGCGCAGCGGTGCAACCTTCTGGCAGAGCGCCGGGGCATCAGGAGAGGATTATGAAAACGAAATATTCTCTGGGGATTCTCGGTTTGGGCGTGATGGGACGCAGCCTGGCGCTGAATTTTTTGCGCAATGGTTACCCTCCGATCGGGTACGATGTTGCCCCGCACCTTCCGGAAGACTTCGCCGTTGCCGTGGCCGGTTCGCTCGATGACCTGGTTGCAGCGCTCACCCCACCGCGCGCCATCTTCCTGATGGTTCCGGCTGGCGCCCCTGTGGATGCTGCTATCGCCTCCGTGATGCCTTATTTGCAAAAAGGCGATCTCATCATCGATGGCGGCAACTCTTATTTCGCTGATACCGAACGACGCGTCAAAGCCCTGGAGCAGGAGGGCTACTACTTTATAGGGATGGGCGTGTCGGGCGGCGAGAGCGGTGCATTGTGGGGACCCAGCATGATGCCCGGCGGCTCGGCGGTGGCCTGGCCGCATGTAGAGAAAATGTTCCGGGCGATTGCCGCGCAGGCCGATGATGGCGAACCCTGCGTAACCTGGATTGGGTCCGGGGGGGCAGGGCACTACGTCAAGATGGTTCACAACGGAATTGAATATGCCGACATGCAGTTAATCGCTGAGATTTACGACCTGCTCCACCGTGGGGCGGGCATCTCCAACGCTGAGCTGGCTGAGATCTTTGCCGGTTGGAACAGGCGCGAGCTGCGCTCGTATTTGATCGAGATCACCGCCAAAATCCTGGAGCGGCAGGATGAGGATACCGGACAGCCGTTGGTGGATGTGATCCTGGATGAGGCGGCTCAAAAGGGCACCGGCAAATGGGCTTCGCAAAACTCCTTCGACCTGGGGATCGCCATCCCGACGATCAACTCGGCGGTGGAAAGCCGGATGATCTCGGCGCTGAAGAGCGAACGCCTCACAGCCGCCAGGGCGCTCGGCGGGGCGGGGAGCTTTACGGGCGACCGGGAGCGGCTCGTCGCCGCAGCCGAAAACGCGCTGTACGCCAGCAAAATCACTTCCTACGCCCAGGGGCTCAAACTGTTGGCTGCGGCTTCCCGGGAATACGGCTGGAACCTCGATCTAGCGCAGATCGTGAGCATCTGGCGGGCGGGGTGTATTATCCGCGCGGCGCTGCTTGGCGATATCACCCGGGCTTACGCCGCCAACCCGGCTTTGCCCAACCTGCTGCTGGATGAGGCTTTCAAAGACGCCGTCCTGAGCCGCCAGGCCGACTGGCGCCAGGTACTGCAGACCGCGGTGGGTCTGGGGATACCCATGCTGGCCACCGGGGCTTCGCTGGCCTATTTCGATGCTTACCGCTCGGAGGTGCTGCCGGCTAACCTGACGCAGGCGCAGCGCGACTATTTTGGCGCGCACACCTACCGGCGGGTGGACCGCGAGGGTGTGTTCCATACCCGGTGGGAAGAGGGATGATCTGAGGGAGCCTTCACCCGCGGGGGGCTGCTTCACCGCCTGAGAGCGGCGGTTCGCAGCGACATGGCGTGTTTGGGAGGGCAGAGCGGGGAGGGGCCCTCACCCGCGGGCAGCTTTCTGCCGGAAGAGTGACCCGCGGGCTGCTCACCGCCTGAGCGCTCGCCACATGCAGGGACGAGGCTTCGCTGCCGAGAGGCTGCACATCTGCGCTATAATTGGCGGGGAGGCGTCCCAAAGTCAGCCGTGCGGCAGGGGCAGGGCAGATGGCTCCAATCTGGAACGGCGACGAACCCCTTGAGAGCAGAGGATCATGAACACCATCTTACAACTACTAGAAGCAGGCCAATCGGTATGGTACGACAATATCCAGCGCAGTCTGCTGAAGAACGGGGCTTTAGCCGGGATGATTGCCCGCGGCGAGATCCGCGGGGTGACATCCAACCCGACCATTTTTATGAATGCGATCACAAAATCGCAGGATTATGATGCCAGCCTGCGGCCTTTGGCCGGGTCTGGGCTCAGCGATGAGGAAATTTTCTTCCACCTGGCGGTTGAGGATATCCAGGCGGCGGCTGACCTGTTCCTGCCGCTTTACCGGGAGAGCGAGGGCGGGGACGGCTACGTCAGCCTGGAAGTCAGCCCGTACCTGGCCGGTGATACTGCCGGGACGCTAGCCCAGGCCAGGGCGCTGTGGGAGCGGGTGAACCGGCCAAACCTGATGATCAAAATCCCCGCGACGAAGGCCGGCATCCCGGCGATCCGGGCGGCGATTGCAGCCGGGATCAATGTCAATGTCACGTTGATCTTTTCCCGGCAGCGCTACGCCGAAGTGATGGATGCGTACCTGCAGGGGCTGGAAAAGCGGGTGGATGAGGGCCTGGCGCTCGGTTCGATTGCTTCGGTGGCGTCATTCTTCGTGTCGCGGGTCGACACCAAGGTGGATGCGCGCCTGCAGGAGATGGTCAAAACCGGCGGGGCGCAGGCGGGAGAGGCCGCGGGGCTGCCCGGTAAAGCAGCGGGGCTGCCCGGTACAGCAGCGGCGCTGCCCGGTAAAGCAGCGGCGCTGTCCGGTAAGGCAGCGATCGCCAACGCCCGCCTGGCTTATGCGGATTTTAAGCAGTTCTTTTCGATGCCGCGTTTTCAGGCGCTCCGGGCGAGCGGCGCCCGCGTGCAGCGCCCGCTGTGGGCTTCGACGAGCACCAAAAATCCTGCTTACCGGGATGTGCTGTATGTGGAGGAGCTGATCGGGCCGGATACGGTCAACACCGTGCCGCCGCAAACGCTGGTTGATTTTCTCGATCACGGGCGGGTGCGCTTGAGCCTGGAGCAGGATCTTGAGGCTGCCCGGCAGGCGCTGGCCGACCTGGAAAGGCTGGGGATTTCAATGGCTGAGGTGACCGGCGAGCTGGAGGTCGAAGGCGTCAAATCGTTTGCGGATGCCTTCACGGTGCTGCTCAAGGCGGTCCACGAGCGCCGCGAGGCGGCGTCCTGACGGCGGCCTGACGGGAATTAACCGAACCCGATAAAGTAATCGCCCAACGTGCGTTGGGCGATTTTTCCATCTATGAGCTAACTTCCCGAGTTATTTGCGTTTCAAAACCGGCAGCCCGGTCTTCGACTCGGTGACTGTATAGCCATCGGGAACGGCATCGAGGGCGCCCGCTTTCACGGTTTTTGCAAAGAAGTAGAGGTGCTGTTTTTTGCCGCTCTTCAGGTCGCGGGTTGTGGCATGAAGAAAGTAGGTGGTACCCTTGGAATTCTTGAAGCTGTAGGCCATCGTTTATCCTCCTGTTTTTTCTGATCAAATGAGATGGGCGGCTGACCGCCCAGACGCATTTCTGAATCATACCCTATTTGTCGGATTATCGCAACCGTCGATTTCACCAAGAAAGGGAGGCTTTTTGGTGGGGCGATCGCCCTCACCCTGCCCTCCCCCTCCGGGGGAGGGTGAAACCCTCACCCGCCGGCAGCTTCGCTGCGGCGCCCTCTCCAAGGGGGATCTCCTAAAAGCAGGGCGCAGCGGGTTTAGAGTACGACAGGCTGTGCGTTCGATTTCGCTGCACCCCTACTGAGGGGGCGGTGGGAGGTTCGATAATCGTTCTTTCTGGGGGCTGCCTCCTATTCTCGCTTCGGCGCTCTCTGCCCACTGCGAGGGCAGGCTGCTTCGTTCGCTGAAAGGCGCTCACTCGCAGCGACATGGCCGGCTTTGGGAAAGCTTGACCGACAGCGCTTTTGCCGGGAGGGGGACCTCACCCTGCCGGGAGCTTCGCTCCGCCCTCTCCCAGGCGGAGAGGGTGAAGACCCTCACCCAGGGGGCTGCCACCGCAGCGACATGGAATTTTTTGGAGCGGGTGGGGGATGAAGTTCCCTGCCTATTGACAAAACATATCTCTTTGCTATTGAATTGAGATAAATATGATATAATATATCCTAATAACGATGACCTGCCAGGCAGCGGCGCTGCCTTGGAGCAGCGCAACGGCAAGGGGTGGGGAGAAGCCCACCGCTCAGACATTTTAGATCAGATTGCTCAGGAGGATAGGTAAACGGTATGATCAAGAAATTCTTTTCAAGAGCTGGATGGTTGATCCTTGCGATCGGCCTGCTGGCGTTTCCGGCCGGCGCACTGGCCGATGTGGAGTGGCCCGGCTTTGCCACCCCGTTATTTGGGCTGGCAGCCGCGCCCGACGGCAGCCTGTTTGTGGCCGACGCGGGCGCCGGGATTGTGCGGCTGGACGCGCAGGGCAACGGCAGGCTGTTTACGGCGCTGCCGGGCGTGACCGATATCGCCCTGGTGGGCGCAAAACAGATGTTTGCGATCACAGGCAACGGCGAAGGCCCAACTCCTAGGATGTTGTTCCGCATCTTTAATAACCGGAGCCAACCCATGGCCGACCTGGGGGCCTTCGAAGCTTCGGCCAACCCGGACGGCGGCGAAATTGATTCGAACCCGTATGATGTCACCGTCGCCCCCGGAAACAAGCTGCTGGTGGCAGATGCGGGCGGCAACGACCTGCTGGTCATCGACAAGACCGGGGCGGTGGACTGGGTGGCGACCCTGCCGGATGAGCTGGTTTCGACTGCCCATGCCAAGCAACTGGTGGGCTGCCCCAGCGCTCCGCCCGGTCTCGAATTCGTGTGCGGGCTGCCCGAGATGATGCCGGCACAGGCTGTGGCTACCAGCGTCGCTGTCGGCCCGGACGGGGCCTTTTACGTGGGCGAGCTGAAGGGCTTTCCAGGGCCGGTGGGAGTATCCAAGATCTGGCGCATCGAGCCGGGCGCCCGGCATGCGGTGTGCGGCTCCAGCCCGCAATGCAGCGTGGTAGCGGATGGCTTCACGTCGATCGTGGATTTGAACTTCGGCCCCGACGGTACGCTGTACGTGACCGAGTTCGACGAAGCCAGCTTTCTGGCGGTGGAGCTGGGTTTCTTCGGGCTGCCCGGGGCCATGCTGGGCGGCACGGTCAACGCCTGCGATGCGAGCTGGTCTTGCAGCGAAATCGCCACCCAACTGCCCATGCCGATTGCAACGACGGTCGACAGTAACGGGCAGCTTTTCGCAGCAATCAATACGCTGGTGCCCGGAGCGGCGGCTGTGATCCCGCTGCCGTGAGGTAGCTGCACCTGTTGTTTATGAGGATGTGCGGGCGGTTGTTTATCCGCCCGCACATTTTATTTAAAGCCATAATCTTCGACGACCAGCACAGCCACGAGCCGGTTTACCGGCAATAAAATCAAGGGCCCCAAATGAGGCCGGGATCGCAGCAGCATACGAAGCAGCCTCAACGCAGTTTGTATATGCGAACGTATTCAAACTCGTTCAACCGGATGGTATGCTCCGGTTGAAGTGCAGAAACGTAGCGGAGCAGCGGCTCGGGCACCTGGCGCTGCCACTGGTGGGTATAGATCACAACGTAGTCAGAGGTGATGAATTGCTCCCAGGCTCGTTCAGACATTTCGCTCTGGTAGCCAATTGGACGCACGTGCCCTATGAAGAAGTACGAAAAACTGCCCGGGGAGTACCAGGAGCTAACGTGAAGGTCGCGTGCGTTGGGTTTCTGATTCAAGTAGCGAGCAGCCTGGTCCAGGCCCTCTCCCCAGCCGATTTGCATTACGCTACCGGCCTTTTGAATGCCACCCAACACAGGATTGTAATAATTCAGGTAGTAAGGGAAGACAAATAGTGCAGACACGGCTTGCAAGATTACCACACCTGGCAGCACCAGAAATCTCAACCAGCGAAAAGATGCCTGCCGGATGGCAGAGCCCAGCCAGGCGGCTGCATATGCCCAACCCAAACCCGCCAGCAGATCCAAAGGGGCAAAGACCGGCAGCAAATAGCGATCGAATTTTTTAGCAGCCAGTGTAAAGCCCAGCGTAAAAATCGAGCGCGGTGAGCGCCAGGCCAAATACCACCGAACGGGTGGCAGGTCGATCAAAGGGGAAAGCTTTCGCTTTCATTCCTAACCCCGCCAGTACCAGGCCCAATAAAACAACAGGTGTAGCCCGCCACAAGTAAGCCAGCGGATAGAAATAAAATAAATCCAGGCCAAGCCGGCCGTTTTCGTAGATGCGGCCATTAAAAAATACCGCACTGTTATGGCCGGCATCCGCCATACTCTGAGCCCGACCCAGCACCAGCGAGAGCGTATGAAATGGCCGCACCCACATTGCAGGCCATAGCATAACAAAGATCAGAATACCGGCCAGCACCCACACCAGCAGAGGCGCGGCTGCTTGCCAGATGCGGCGGGCAGCAGGGCGCCGCAGGGCCTGGATGGCTGGTTGCCACCGTTCTAGCAGCCAAATCAGCCCAATTCCGGGGATTAAGAATATGGCCGGTGATTTGGTCAGCCAGCCCAATCCCGCTGCAATCCCAGAAATGATCAGCGCTGACTTATGAGCATAAACCAGGTAGGATATCCAGGCCAAAACACTCAGCAGCACCAGGTTGCTCATCAGACCATCCAGATGCAGCAGGCGCGTCAACCCCAGGTGGAAGGGATCAAAGGCAAGCATTAGAAAAGCAACCAAGGCTGGCAGCATTCCGGTGAGCTGCTTGAGGTACAGAAAAGACAGCCCCAGGATCAGGGTGTGGGTTAAGACAAAAATGGTGCGCGCTGTAACCAGGAGGTTTAACGGCGACCGCTGGCGCACTTTGGTCAGATAGTAATGAAACTGGTCGGGATCAAGCTGCCCCATGCCGCTGCCCTCGATATTCCGGATAGCGCATCAAAAAAGCGGCTGTCCCAGCCCACATGACCGTGACCCCCGGGTGCTGCTTCTGGAAAGTGGCGGCAAAATCGCGCTGCCCCAAGGCATAATAGAAATTCGCCGAACGCGTCACCCACAGGTGTTCATCCGGTGTAACGAAACGATTCAAGGCCAGCAAACGCGGCAATGCAATAGCAAGCATAACCCCGGCGAAAGCCAGGATCGACCGCACTCGTGTGCTTGCCATCAGAACAATGTGTCTACGCATGCCCGGTTTATTATATGGCTGGCAATCGGCAGAAATAAGTAAGTCCGAAAATCCACGTCGAATATTTTTGCCAACATTTCACCCCAGATGGATGATGATTGTAGCAGAATTTCCTAAATTCTTGCATAATTCCCTTCATTTTGTCCCTTTATTCGTATCAGCTCAATGGCCCTTTTTTACATTGAAAGTGGGGCTTTTATAAAAATGCTCTTCTTTGACTGATTCGGGAACGTAGAATCCGGGTTAAAGAGTTTACGCATGGCTCAGCTGGCAGGGCGCCGCCGCTCTGCCAGCCGTTGGTTATATGCCTGGCGCCAGCGCAGCAGAATCGTGGTGAGGCGGCGAGGGCTTTTTCGATAAGGATCACGAAAGAGAATAAGCTCTCGATCGTTCGAGGGGTTATGTGGCAGTTTGTCTCACCCTGCCGGATCGTTTTAGTGCCCGGGGGTTTTACCGATTATAATAATGTTGACCAATATGGTGGTTTTATAATCAGGTAAAGGCCGGTGGCGCTGGCTGAATGGCTGCATCGAGAAGAATAAGGATTAGCATGGAGACCAAGAAAACAACCCCCAAAGACATGGATGAATACATCGCGGGTTTTCCTGAAGACATCCAGGAGATCTTAAAAAAGATCAGGATGACCATCAGAGCCTCCGCACCGGAGGCCAAAGAGGCGATCAAATACGGCATGCCCACCTTTACGCTGCAGGGCAACCTGGTGAGTTTTGGCGCCTATAAAAAGCACATCGGGGTATACCCTGCCCCCGGTGGGGATGAGGCCTTCAAAAAGGAGCTGGCTCCTTATAAAGCGGAAAAAAGCACGGTGCAATTTCGGTTGGACCAGCCCATTCCTTATGACTTGATCAGCAAAATTGTCAGGTTCAGGGTTGCCGAAACAATGAAAACATAGTCTGTCGCTGTATGAATAAACGAGAGACCCTGGGCTGTAATACCATGGAGGCGTTAAATTGGGCAGTAAAAATAATATCAAAGCAGAGCGAACTCCCACTCGTCGTGGTCGAGGCTGCATGATGTGGCTGGGTGGGATTTTAGCAGGTCTATTGATTTTGCTCCTGGCAGGGGCGGTTTACGAGTCGTTGGCGGAAGCCGCCGAGGCGAAAGCCTATCCACCTCCAGGGCAAATGGTGGATGTGGGTGGTTACAGCCTGCACCTCAACTGCACCGGCTCCGGCAGCCCCACCGTGGTGATCGATACCGGCTGGGGGGATGCGTCTGCCGGATGGGGTTGGGTGCAGCCCGAAGTCGCCAAGACCACCCGCATCTGCACCTACGATCGGGCCGGGATGGGGTGGAGTGAGGTGAGCCCACAGCCGCGGACTGCCCGGGAATTTGCCAAAGAGCTGCACACCCTGCTGGCAAACGCCAATGAACCCGGCCCCTTTGTGCTGGTGGGGCATTCGCTGGGCGGATACACCGTGCGCGTGTACGCCCATGACTATCCAGAGGAAGTCGCCGGGTTGGTGTTGGTTGACCCGCAAAACCTGTCCACTTCGGGCGCCGCCACTCCTGAGCCAGCTCCGAAACCCGGCAAGACCTCGCTGCCAGCGTTGATCGCCCGCGCCGGCCTGGTGCGCCTGCTGTCCGGCGTCAATCAAGACCTGCCGCCGCAGGATCAGCAGGCCTACAAAGCTCTCTCGGTGGCCCCGCGTTGGATCCAAACAGCCCTGGACGAAGCCCGGGGGATGACGGAGGGCGGGGCGCAAGCCAGGGCTGTGACAACGCTGGGCGATTGCCCTTAATCCTTCTATCGCGCGGCAAAGATATGGATGCGGACACAGCCGCCTCGCAGGCACGCTACCTCGCAGTTATCGACCAACAGCGAGCATCTCATTGCAGACCACAGCGGCCACAACATCCATTGGGAGCAGCCCGAGGCTGCCGTCGCAGCGATTGTGCAGATGGTGGCGCAGGTCCGGAAGTGAAGCGCGGATCATGGTAGAAATAGATCAGATCGCCAGGCTTGAAGCCGAGATCAGGAGACAAGCCAGGGTCAACAGGAAAGTGATCGGACCAAATACGAGCTTCTCCTTAAGGCTTTTAGAAGCCAGATTGCCAAGCGTGTTGAAGGCCATAAACACTGTAATGATCCAGGAGGCCACCAGGATCACCAGGGGAATTGGCGCGCTGCCGAAAAGACCGGCTCGATATCGGATAACAAAAATAAACACTCCCAATAGAATTGCAGCGATGATGCTGGAAATTCTCAAGGAAGGGGTCAATATGGATTGCCGGCCTCCCCAGGCCATTGAAACCGGCAGGATTCCGGCTGCAAGCAAGATTTGAAGAACGATAACCACTGCGAACAGGAGTGTCGCAACGTTTGCCGTCGTTACGATGAGTTGGGTGTTAGATAAAAAGTCCATATGGTTTTTCCTATTCTGTGAGAGTTTGTGGGAGTGAGAGAGCACAGGATGAGGTCTTCAGCCTGAGTAGAATCCAAATTAGCCTGTTTAATCTCGTTAAAGTACGGAGATGACTACATTTCCCTTTTTTTGTCCTGTTTCAACATACCGTGTGAGCCTCGGCGGTTTGTTCCAATGGATAGCTCCTGTCAATCACCGATTTAATCTTCCCCGCCTCAATCAGCTCTTTGAGGAACAATAGATCTTCAGTCTTTTGGTTGGCTGCCCCGAAGATGACTTTTTTGCTGCTTCTCATCGAAGTCCATGCCCTCGAACCATCTGGGTCAGGCCGGGGTTCCCGATAAGGTAGCGGCCATTTTGTTTAATGAGTTGACACTGCCTGAAAACGAACTCCTGCCCATCACATCAAAAATAACATCATAGGTCTCTCCGCTTTTGGTGAAATCTTCTCTGAGTGTAATCAATGACATGCTCTGCACCGATCGAGCGCAGCATGTCCAATTTCCCCGTGCTGTCAACGCCAGTCACTTCGGCCCCAAAGTACCTGGCAAGCTGTACCGCAAAAGTGCCGATACTGCCCCCGGCGCCGATAATCAAAACCTTTTGCCCGCTTTGGATATTTCCTTTTCGAAGAAAATGCAGTGCTTCCAGTCCCCCGGTAGGAACGGCGGCGGCTTCCTCATAGGTCATATTGACCGGTTTGTTTGCCAACACCCCCATTTTGGGCGCTTCAGGCAGGCATTTGTACTCAGCATAAGCGCCAAAACCAAAACCGGTCGTCGCAAAAACCTGGTCGCCTTGCTTAAACAGCTTAACCTCTTTGCCGACTGATTCGATTTCCCCGGCAAACTCCTGCCCCAGAATGGTTATTCTCTCTGGCTTTAAAAGACCATTATAGATGCGCATGGGGAGCCGGAATAAGACAGGGATTTTTAGACTGCGCATCTCACAGTCCCCCGCGGTTACGGTTGTCGCGCGAACCCTTATCAGGACTTCATTGTCCTTTGGGACAGGTTTTGCCACATCCTGGAGTTGAAGCACATCCGGTGGTCCGTATTTTGTCCAAACAACTGCTTTCATAAAGTATCCTCCATTTGAGTATGGTCTAAAGTAATGACTACGTTTCCCTTTTTGTGGCCTGTTTCGACATACCTGTGCGCCTCGGCAGTTTGTGCCAATGGATAGCGCCGATCGATGACCGATTTTATCTTCCCCGCCTCGATCAGCTCTTTGAGGTAGAGTAGATTTTCAGTCTGTTCTTTTGTTGAAGATTTAACCGAAAGATAGGATCCTTCTTTTTTTAGTGCGATTTTACACTGTGAAAACGATGTCTTGCCTGCCGCGTCAAAGATAACATCATAGATCTCACCGCTTTTAGTGAAATCCTCACGGGTGTAATCGATGACCTGATCCGCTCCCAGAGATTTCACCATTTCCAAATTCGCAGGTACTGCAAACCCCGGTTACTTCCGCCCCGAAGTACCTGGCAAGCTGTACCGCATAAGTACCAACACTACCAGAAGCGCCGAAGATCAGAACTTTTTGTCCGCTCTGGATACTTCCATTTTTAAGAATATACAATGCTGTCATTGCCCCGACAGGCACGGCCGCGGCTTCCTCATAGCTCATATTAGCCGGTTTAATAGCCAGCACACCTGACGACCATTCTTCAGGCAGACATACGTACTCAGCATTCGCACCAACACTCAACCCGGTGGTCGTTCCAAAAACCTGGTCACCCGCTTTGTATCGTTTTACGGCTTTGCCCGCCGATTCGATTACTCCAGCGAACTCATGTCCAGGTATCTTTTTCCTCCTCATACCAAACAGTCGTAATGGGAGAAACAACAATGGGTGGAGTTTTCGAAGCATAATGTCCCCTCTTGTTACTGTTGCCGCATGTATTCTTATCAGTACTTCATTTTCCTTGGGGTCAGGCTTTTCTACCTCCTGGAGCTGAAGAAAATCCGGTGAGCCGTATTTGGTGCAGACAATCGCTTTCATCGTTACCTCTTCAAGGTTTTCGGGTTTCGTTATTGTGTTGCATGGTGATGACGATTTTCCCTTTGACACGCCCGTCACCCAGATACCGGAGAGCTTCTGGAACTTCACGCAACGGGAAACTTCTATCGATAACCGGGACGATTTTGCTGGCTTCATAAAGCCCGGTCATAAAAAGCAGATCTTTTATGTTGGGCTGCACCATGAGCAAGCGTATATTTTGGCCCTCAGCCTTTCCAACCCTTGACCCCAGGAGCAATACCTGGAACATCGTCGCCACGGAGCCGCCGACCATGTAATAATTTCCATTGGAATTTAATGCACGCTTGTAGGCAAAAACCGAACGATGCGCCACAAGATCAAGGATAAAGTCGTAACGCTGCCCGTTTTTTGTGAAATCCTCTCGAGTGTAATCAATGACATGGTCGGCGCCAAGCCCACGCAGCATGTCAAGCTTCTGCGAGTTATCCACCCCGGTCACCTCAGCCCCGTATAATTTGGCAAGCTGTACCGCAAACGTGCCTGCACCGCCGCCGGCGCCATTGATCAATACCTTTTGCCCGGGCTGGATTTGCCCTTTGTCGCGAATACCCTGCAGGGCGATGACTGCAGCCTGTGGGAAAACGGATGCTTCTTCGAATGTCAAACTGGCGGGTTTCAGGGCCATCGAATTTTCAGAGGCGCAAACATACTCGGCAAAACCGCCTGCATAAGCCGGTATGAGCCCAAACACCTATTGCCTGGCTCGAACAGAGTTACATTTCCGCCAACCGCTTCAACGATCCCGGCGACATCAGAGCCGAGGATCGGGTTTCCAGGTTTGAAGAGCCCCCTGATGCGGGCATACAGCGGCTTGCCCACCAGGCCTTCCCAATCCGATAAATTTACGGATGCCGCCTGCACCTTGATCAGGACTTCGTTTTCTTTGGGGGAGGGTTTTTCGACTTCTGTATACTCGAGAACATCCGGCGGTCCATATTTTGTGTAGACAATCGCTTTCATCAGTCTTCCTCCTCTTAACGTCCAGATCACCCGACCGCATGAAAACCAGCGGAATAGCTGTCGGATGATCTGAACCAGGTCTTGAACTTACGATCCAGAGGTAGCGAAGTCCCTGCCCTTTCGGCAGGGGCGATGTTCAGGCAGATTCAAGAGTGTGTTTTTTCCACTGTTCGATGTTTACACCTTTAATCAAGAGCCACAAGGGAAATGCAATTTCTGCAATCGCAATGGGAAGCGCGAGATAGACCGGGCCCTTTGCGTAGTTCGTGATTAGAATGTGTGAAAAACTATCGATCAGATAGCCTAATGACGCAATTACAAACAAGACGCCCAGTATTCTGGGGAAATAACCCGACTTGAAAATTAAATAACCAGGATCAAGGCGTGCAGGAACAGAAATACTATTCCAATCGTAAAACCATAGTCATATGCATCGAGAAACACCATCATGAGTGCGTGCAACTGATTGGGTGCGAATACCGTCAGGTAACCGGCGCCACTTAAAAGCAGCAAAACAATAAAACGAGTCAGCAGATTGACGCCATGAATCGTGGTCATTGCCAGCCTGGAAACCGCCGCAACCAGAGAAAGGGTTTTGTTTACCGGTTTGAATAACACGTAAAGGAGTACGGACAAAACGATTTCACTCAACAAGAGAACCAATTCGGCGCCAATACCCATCCGGAACAGCCCCTCAGAAGCCATAATATGATTGGCTGTTGCTGCAGCATCTCCGGCCACGAACAGTTGGGCGGGAATTACAAAATGAACGGGGATGGATAAAATGGTGATCAGCAGGTAAAGGACACCCGCCATTCTTGCGGTCTTTTGGATTGAATTCGATTTCACTTCCATTTGATCTCCTGTTGTCCAAATCGTAAACTTGTCAAATAGAGGTGTCTTTACACCTTTCTGGCACGGCATCCGCCAGATGTACCATTTCAGCGCTGACATCCCAAAGTTTCCTGGCGACAGCACGTATCGGCAGCTTGCGGAGCCGGTTGGGTTACTTTACAATCCACGAAGTATTTTCCGGTGATGCTTTGCACCTCTGGTGAAGATGCCAGGTAGATGGATGTTTCCGCACCTTTTTCCGGGGAACGTGCAATGAGAGGTATGACTGCCCCCATTATTTTCATCAGGAAGCCAGGATTATTTTTCCCGAATCCCGTACTGGTTAAGCCTGGATGCAGCGCATTCACGGTCACGCCTGTTCCCTGCAGGCGGCGAGCCAGTTCAGTGGTAAACAGAATGTTCGCCAATTTGGAATTCCCATAGGGCCCGAAGCCCGAGTAGGAACGTTCGCCCTGAAGGTTATCGAAATCAATTTTGCCGCCGGAATGCGCATCCGATGAAACATTGATGATCCGCGCCGGGGTGCTGGCTTTCATCGTATCGAGCAGCAAATTGGTTAACAGGAAATAGGCGAGATGATTGAGCGCAAAGGTCATTTCGATTCCATCAACACTTAGCTGGCGTGTCGTGAATGTTCCGCCCGCGTTATTGAGCAAGACATGCAGTTGTGAATATTTGCTCTTGAATTCATCTGCAAGGCGCCGGACATCCTGCTGCGACGATAGATCGGCCAGCAGTGAGTCCACATTTTGATTGCCAGCTATGCCGCGCGGATTTCATCGATAACCTGCGCTGTCTTCTGAGCATCTCGCCCAACAATCACCACTGTTGCGCCCATCTGCGCCAGCGCCTGGGCGGTTGCTTTGCCGATACCGTTGGTTGCGCCTGTCACGAGGCAGATTTTGCCTTGCATCGTCATCTTTCAATTCTTCTTTCATTGGGTTCTCCTTACTTCCGGGTCTCTATTCTCCGCTACCTGTCAGCACTTAGTTGTTCTGTGCCACAGTGATGACGACTTTTCCTTTGGCGTGTCCTTCTTCAAGATACCGGAGCGCTTCAGGGACCTCACTTAACGGGTAACATCTATCTATCACAGGTATTACTTTGCCGGCTTCAAGAAGCTCTTTCAAAAAAGCCAGATCCTTTTGGTTGGGTTTTGCCAGCAATGTTGCCCATTTTCTGTCTCCCGTTCATTGAAATCCATGGTCCTTGGAGCATAGCTTGGGTCATTTGAGCCATGGACCCCCCGCTCATGACATAAATTCCCTTGGGATTTAGTGCACGCTTGATAATCTGAAATCGAATGATATCCATTCGCAGCAAGAATCAGGTCGTAACGGTGCCCATTTTGGGTGAAATCTTCTTGAGTGTAATCAATGACATGGTCTGCACCAATCGAGCGCACCATGTCCAATTTTCTTGTGCTGCACACAGCCGTGACTTCAGCCCCGAACGATTTGGCAATCTGCACTGCAAACGTGCCCACACCACCAGATGCGCCATTGATCAAGACCTTTTGCCCTGGCTGAATTTTTCCTTTATCGCGTAGACCCTGCAGGGCGGTGACTGCCTGCCATAGGCACAGCCGCTGCTTCCTCGAAGGATAGATTGGCTGGTTTCAAGACCAATGCATCTTCACGAGCGCATACATACTCGGCAAAACCGCCCAAACCACACCCGGATAGATCTCCGAATACCTCATCACCTGGCTTAAACTGCTTTACGTTTCTGCCAACCGCTTCAACCCGTCCCGCTATGTCGGCTCCGAGGATCTTGTTTTTGGGTTTTAGAAGCCCAGAGCTCAGGCGGATCAAGAATGGGTCAGCTCTCAGGAGATGCAGGTCAGCTGCATTTACGGAGACCGCATGGACTTTTATCAAGACTTCATCGTCCTTCGGAGTGGGTTTAGCCACTTCTTTGAACTCAAGAACATCTGGTGATCCGTACTTTATGTAAACGATTGCTTTCATTGTGGTTATCTTTCCTTAATTGATCCTTGGTGGACTGAAATCAAAGGCAATGGTCATATCGATTACTCGTGGTGGCCTGGGCGCCCTCACCCAGGCCACCGTATATTCTCCAAGACATCCACTGTTATCCGCCCAGAGGGTTAATTTATCCTGAACGGCAATCGCGAATTGGCCTGGTTGGACTATGATACAAGTGGGTCGGCCAAGATGACTGGACTTGCAGTCTTTTGTACGAAGGCTGATGAATTGAACCCTTTTGCGATCAGCCACACTCCTATGGAAACCTCCCAAAGGCCACCAGGAAGCGAGGAAATCAGGCCCAGACCGGACCCCATGATTTCCGACAACATCCCGACGAAAATGACTGCGTATCCCACCAAGCCCCAGATGGCGAAAAACCGCGGAACCAACTTTGATTTATACAATGTGTAGCAAAGCATCAGACCAGAAACCCCAAGGGCGCTCATACCGATTGCATACGCATACTGGCTCCCCTGTACAGTCACAGCGCTCAATGCCTGAAGATAGGCAGTGCCGTTGGCAGCCGTCTTCAAATACTCGCTGCCCAGAGGAATTTGGAGCAGTAAGAGAAGAACCATGACCGCAATAAAGACGGCGTCGACGATCCGGAAAGCGAGGTAGCCAATAGCCATGCGCTCACTGTGCGGCTTGAGGACCGGGAACATCAAGACCCCGTGAGCGGCGTCGCCAATGACGGCCAACAGCCAGAGTATCGCGCCGATTGTCACCATCAAGCTGTTTGCGACAACCGTGGATAGGTGATCCGGCGCACTGATCGTGGATTGGATCATCATGTTCCCCCCAATGCCTACCACGAACCCTGCTACGTACATTGCCCCCACAAAGGTTGCTGTCTTTCTAAATTTGTTCGTTCCTTCTTTGGTGGTCATCATAATATCTCCTTTTTGAATGTTTCATTGGATTGATCTTGCGTAAAACTTTGCTTGCCCATCCTCTTCCGTAGGGCTTAACTAGTGTGGAATTTTTCAAAGACGAATCTCCTTTCTCAGCACCTTGCCCCAAATTATTGATTGACATCTGGCGCATTTGCCTGGTCAGGGTTCATGCGGTTGACCGAGATCAATGGCATTCCCAAATCACGCACTTTTTTGAGCAATCCATGCAATGCGGCCTGATCAACCACCGGGCCGGTTAAAAGCGTATCGCCGTTGTCTTCCAGCGTGATGGTCAGGCCTTCAAACCAGTCTGTCCATTGTTGACCCAGATGCCCTTTGATCCTGATTTGATAGACCATTGGTTGACCTGGATCATTTATTGGGTTGCGTTTGTTCGACATTACCGTGTACCTCTTGTGGCCGGCCATCACAGTCCGTGCCACCTGCTCAATATGGATATAGTTTACCTTTTATATAGTATTAAAGGATAGATACTTAAGTGTTGTTTGGGGGTATTGTTTTTGAGGTATTGAGAGGAGGAGAAGTTCTAAAGCTGTGGCTTTATAGACCGCTGGCTAAAGCCCCCTTTAGGGTGCGGGCAGTCATGTTACCAGGTTTGCGGGCAGATTGATATTTCGTTTACAACAGATCCAACTCGCGGGCACGGGCGATAGCTTCAGTGCGACTTTGTACCTGTAGTTTGCTGTAGATTTTCTGATTATGCCCTTTAACAGTATTCAAGGCGAGGAAAAGCCGCTGGCTAATCTCACGAATTCGAGAGTCCCTGGGCAATGAGTTGGAGTATTTCCAACTCGCGTTGGCTCAGAGGCTCATCCAATTCAGATATGGGAGCTTGTGTTTGCGATGAGACAGCTTGATTCTGTTTCATCGAGATGGAATGCCGTTAGTAACCGCTGAACATAATTGGGTGCAATCCCTCGATTAAGTGTTTCGTTGAGCAGATAGAGCCATCGATTGAGCCTTCATCCACAAAGATGCGGATGAAGCCGCCCGGCTCTGCCAGCGCTAGCGCGTCACCCAGCACTTGCACAGCCTGTCCATTTTCCATGCCAGAGCACGCATGGAGAGCGATCGCCTGTAGAACCATAACCTTGAGCCGTTCATCCTCCCAACCCTTTGCCTCCACCTGCTGGCGTAATGGCTCCAGCACCGCCAATGCCGTGGCCGGGTCTCCCTGGGCCAGATGTACCCGGGCCTGGCTGATGGGGAGTTCGTGCTTCTCAGCCAGATGAGCGGCTGCCGCCAGATTTCCCTGTTGAAGCATCGTAATCACCTGAGCGGCAGCAATCTCAGGCATCATAAACACAAAGTTATGCTGGCGCACGAACGCTTCGGCCTCAGCCAAAACAGCGATCGCACCGGCTACATCTCTCTGAGCAAGCTTCAGGCGGGCGAGAAACACCCCATACGAAGCGGAGGTGCTGACGCTTTCCATCTGCCGCGTCAGTTGGACGCATTGTTGCCCGTGCTGTTGGGCGGCATCCAGATCATTCCATTCGTAGGTTATACGGGCCAGACCAAGATACGCTTCACTGGCCATCCGTTGCGGCGGATCACCTGCCAATTGCAGGGCGCGCCTGTAGGTCTCTGTCGCCAGAGAAAGCTGATTGTCTGCTTCCTGGATTTGACCGAGATTTATTGTAGCCGCTATGGTGTAGATGGAGTCCCCAAACGACTTACCGGTAGATATAACTTCGGTATAGGCCTGGCTGGCCGCGGCGCGGTCTCCCTGAAGCTGATAGGCATACCCCAGCGTCCAGGTAGTGGCAGTGCGGACTGTCAGGTTATCGGGGTGCAGATACTCCAGGGCGCGGCGAGACTGGGTAATGATGGTTTCTACATCGTGCTGAATAACAGCCAACGTAGCCCGCATGGAGGCAATCCGGCCAATAAGGTCTTTGCTTCTGTCGTCTGGTTCGGTGCCTTGCTGCTGCGCAGCAAGGCTGCTTCAGCAGCTTGTAGTTTCTGTTCGACGGCGGTAGTGTTGCCCGCCAAACAATAACGTTGAGGCATACGTCACCCACAACGAGGGCCTGGCATCCAATGCTGTCTTGGGCAGCGACTCCAGCCAATTTAGTACAGGGGCGCCCGCACCACGAAATTGCAGAGGCATCCCCTTTCCTTCAATCAGGCGCTCGGCGCGCTCAACATCATTGGCAGCAGCTGCATGTTGAAAAGCTTCAATCTCCAGACCATTATGCTCATACCACTCGCTCGCCCGCCGGTGCAGGGTAGGTACTTGATCGGGCTGCTCCTCCATCAAGTGCGCATGGAGAACGTCTGCAAAAAGATGGTGGATGCGAAACCAGTGGCGCTTATCATCCTGTGGGGAGACAAACAGGTTGCCTCGCTCCAGGGTCTCCAACAGCGCTTTGCTTTCCACCTGGCCGGTGACGGCATCGCACAGCGGGCCACTCAACCAGTCGAGAATGGAGGTCTGGAGTAAGAAGCTGCGGATACGTTTGGGCTGACGCTGCAAGACCTCTTCGACCAGATAGTCCACGATAAACCGGTTGTCTCCAGCGAAGGCTTTTATGTAACCGTGAACATCCTCTCGCCCCAGTGTCGAGAGCGCCGCCAGCTGGAGCCCCGCAATCCAGCCTTCGGTACGGGTTTCCAATGTGGCGATATCTTCCGCCGAGAGGTTCAGGCTCATCACCCGGTTGAGAAATTCGGCAGCTTCGGCGGGGGTAAAGCGCAGGTCGGCGGCGCGCAGCTCGGTCAATTGGTCCCGGGCGTGTAACCGGCCCAGGGGTAGGTTTGGATCTTCGCGGGTGGTGATGATCAGATGCATGTGCGGCGGCAGGTGCTCGAGTAGAAAGGTGAGGGCGTCGTCGACGGATGTCGACGCGGCAACCGGTTTGGCATCAATCAAGTGGTAGTCGTCCAAGACGAGGGCAAAGTTGTCCGGGAACGCGGCAATCTCATTGAGTAAGGTGGTCAGGATCGCCTCGAGAGGGGGGATGGAAGGAGCTTGCATCAGTGCCAGGGCATTCCTGCCGATCTGCGCATCTAACATTTGTAAAGCCGAGATTAAGTATGTCAAAAAACGTACAGGGTCATTATCCCCCGCTTCTAAGGAGACCCAGGTGACGCAGCGCTCGCTCTGTGAAATCCATTCGCTCAGCAATGTCGTCTTCCCGTAACCCACCGGGGCAGAAATGAGGGTCAGTTTGCGGTGCAGGCCTTCGTTCAGCCGCTCGATCAGGCGGGGGCGGGGGACAACTTTAGGTCGAGGTGGGGGGATAAAGAGTTTGGTGGTTAGAATCGGGGCAGACATAGATCAATTATATGATAAACACATCCAAAAAAACTAAAGTTTTATACATCTGCTTTACGTTTCTGCCACTTGAGTCCATCATCACCAGGCGATGGAGGCCGGCGAAGTATGCAGCTATTGTCACACAGTGACAATAGCTGCATAGGGGATGCGTAAACCCAATACCTTCTCTACACCCGCACCTGCCTGCCCCGCCAATATGCGGCGAGCAGCAGCAGCCCGGCGGCTGCCAGCAGGTAGACCTGCGGGGCGCCGGTTGTGAAGTCCATCCCCGGCGTCTTTTGCAGCGGGCCGACGTACCACCAGATCAGGTAGACCACCTCAAAGACCCGGCTGCCGGAGGAGAAGACGCCCAGCGCCAGAGCCAGGCTGGGGACAAAGACGACTGCGCCCACCCACCCGGCCAGCGCGGTCAGGTCGCGGTTTGACAGGAAAAATGCGGCCGCGCCAATGCCAAACAGCGCCGTCGCCAGGACGCCGGCCAGCCAGGCAGCCGGAAGCTGGCGCAGCACCGGGCGCGTCGAAGAGAAGACCATCTGGGCGGTGTTATTCCTGCGCTCGCGGTTGCCCATCTCAGACCAGATGGCCAACGGCAACAGCCACAGGCCGGGTATCAGGTATATCCTGGTTATCTCAGTCGGGCTGGTGAAGACGGCGATAACCAACCCGGCAGCGATCGCCCACCACCACCAGCGGCGGCCGTTGAGCAGCATGCGCAGCTCGGCGAACAGCACCCCCAGGAAGGGGTTGACCCCGGCCAGCTTTGAGACGAGCGGCGAGAAGCTCGGCAGGGCGATGCGGGGCGCTTTTTCCCGTGATGCAATTGGCTTGCCTTCTTTCGCTTCCCCGGCTTTTGCCCGCTTTAGCCTCAGCCCGTCCCGCGAGGGATCGAAGCGTGCGAACCACACCGCCGAGAGCAGGATCAGCCCCAGACCTAAGACTGCCCACAGCCACTGGCCACCGACAATGCCGGGGGTCCAGTCCAATCCGGGCCAGTTGAAGACCTTAAATTGCGTGTCGCCGGCGAGGCCAGCCTGAAGGCCCATCATGCCAATCGATTCGTTGGGAAATGCTGCCTCGGCACCCGCAGTTAAGGAGACCCGAAAAAGGTTGGCGCCCGTCGGGTCTTTGAGCGAGGGCAGCAGCATGCCTCCCAGGAGCGCCACTATCATTCCGAAGAGCCACATGAAAAAGTACACCGCGTTGCCCACCGCCCCCCGCAGACCGGGCACGGTCTCGAACACCACCGCCAGCGCGGCGATCAGCGCCATGCAGGGCAGCGCGACAGCCAGGAACGGCATCAGCAGGGCGCCCAGGTCCAGGGCGGCTTCGCTCTGGAACAGCACCATGATCACCGCCGCCACCGCCAGGATCAGCACCAGCAAGAAGAGCACCAGGCAGTTGCTGATCCATTTCCCAACCAGGTACGCTGACCGGCTAACCGGGGTGGCAGCGATGATCTGTCCCACGCCGGTGCGGATGTCGCGCTGGATGCAGTCGTTGACCAGGTAGAAGCCGAACAGGCCCAGTACCAGGTTCGTCACCAGCACGGTCATCGTGCCAATCCAGGCCGAGTTGAGTTCGCCCCGGTAGCTGGGCGTCAGCAGGTTCAGGTCGCCCGGTAGCAAGTACAGGAACCACTTGCCGTTATTGACCAGCACGCCCAGGTAGATGACGACTGCCAGGGTCAGCAAAAAGCTGTATCGCCGGGCGCGCTCGTAGAAATCAGCCAGAGCCAAATGATAGAGGAGGCGCATTGTGTTCATGCTAACGCTCCCTGGCGCGCCGTCTCCTGACGGACCGCCACCATCGAAAGGTAAACATCTTCCAGGTTGGGTACCACCGGCTGAGCGCCCGGGCAGGGCCGGCTCTCGGAAACTGCCCGCACCTCAATCCCCTCCATGCGCCGGAGTGTGCCGCTGACCAGGTACTGCTGTTTGAGCGCAGGCAGCTCCTGGCTGGCGACCATCCATTCCCACACCGAGCCTTCCATCTGCTTGAGCAGCTGCTCCGGGCGGGCGCGGGCTTTCAAGCGCCCCTTGTGGATGATGGCGATATCCGTGGCGGTCGATTCCACGTCTGAGACGATGTGCGTGGAGAGGATGACAATCCGCTCGCCGGACAGATCTGAGAGCAGGTTGCGGAAGCGCACCCGCTCCTCGGGGTCCAGCCCCACGGTCGGCTCGTCCACAATCAAGAGCTGCGGGTCGTTGAGCAGCGCCTGGGCGATGCCCACGCGCTGGCGCATTCCGCCGGAATAACCGCCCAGCGGCCGGCGGGCGGCCTCGCGCAGGTTGACCAGGTCCAGCAGGTCGGATATTTTCCGGCGGGCCTTTTCGCCGCTCATGCCCTTGATGGCCGCCATGTATTCGAGGAACTCCTGGGCCGAAAGATTGGGGTAGACGCCGAAGTCCTGCGGCAGGTAGCCCAGCACCGAGCGCAGCGCCTCCGGGTCTTTGACCACATCCCGGCCGTTCCACAGAACAGTCCCTTCGGTGGGTTTGGTGATGGTTGCCAGCATGCGCATCAGGGTCGATTTGCCCGCCCCGTTGGGGCCTAGCAGCCCGAGGATGCCAGGGGTCAGCTTCAGGTTGAAGTCCACCAGGGCCTGCACCCCTTTGTAGGCTTTGCTCAGGCTGCGAGTCTCAAGCACCAAAGAATTAGATGTATCCATTTTTTTACTCCTTTCAAGAAGCGATACCAGGCGAAGATTCAACAGCAGTTCTCTCCGCTGCTCGTGAATTACCGGACAAGGCTATGCCTGCCAATGCCGGCTCAGGTTGGGGCAGGTTGCCGCCTTTCTCCCGCCAGATGGGATCGCGGAGGATGAAAAAGGCGATGACAGCCACAGTGGCGATCCCGTAGATGCCGTTGAAGAAGGTGAAGACCCTGTCGTACGGCATGAAGCCCATCTCCACGATAGGTGCCATAATCACATTACCAACGGCGTGCAGGAAGGCCGCCAGCAGGACGCTGCCCGATTTGAGCACAACGTAACCCAGGACGATCCCTTCGGCAGTGCACCAGAGCACCATCAGCAGCAACCCGAGCAGCGGATAGCCCGGATAATTCCAGCCCATGAGGATGACCGGCCAGTGGTAGGCTCCCCAAATCAGGCCCAGCAGGAGGGCGCCACGCATCCGGCCCAGCTTGAACAGCTCGCTCTGCAGATACCCCCGCCAGCCGTATTCCTCGCCGAATAGGTTGACGATACTAAGAACCGACCCAAGCAGCACTATCCCCCCGGATTTAAGTATCGTGTACAGATACGGATTGAAGCCCTGCGGAGCAGGGCCTGGCACCATTTTAGAAGGGCCCAGGCCGAACACGGCATTGAGCGCCGTCTGAGAAACATAAAAGGCAACATATGCCAGGCCAAAGAGCAGCCAGTAGCGCCAATTGCCACCGGAAAGCCAGACGCGAGCCATCGCCTCACGACCAAATGCCAAGCGGAGCACGATGAGCAGGAGCAGCCCCGCAACCATCACCAGCTGGGGGGCGATGGTGACCAGCTTGATCATTTGATCTGTTGGAACCAGCCAGATGCTAATCACGCCGATGGCGATGATCGCGTATACAGCAGGAAGAAGTAGTGGAACCAGCGCCCCCGCCCGGCAGGCCGCTTGTAGAAGATGGAGCTCTCGGGGAAGAAAAACAGCCCCAGCAGGATGGCGCTGAAGGCGGGCATCATCCCCGTCAGCCATATGGCGTTGTACCATCCCGGGCTGGTAAGACCACCGCGCAGGTAGATGGCCAGGTCGATCAGGTAGGTCAGGCCGAAGGTGAGGCCGAGAAACCAGTAGACGCCTTTCTTGTCAAACATGGGAAACTCCTTGCTTTGATTTTCAAGTGCAGATTGGATGTTCATTGCTAACCTCCTCTTACGTGATCAGGCTGAACTCCTCGAAAGCTATCCAGCCCGGCCGGTCCGTGATCTTATCCAGTGCAACGTGGATCACGCCGATCTTTTGCGCAGATGCAAACTCGACCAGCAGAACCTGTTGTTTTGCAGACCCAGTGGTTGTACTGGTCCTCGGTCAACTGGAGCCTGGGCTGCATCTCTTTCAAGGTGTGCGACAGATCTTCATTCGCACCGATTGGTTATGGACAGAACGCGAACGACGGTGGCTTTTACACGCAGGGTGCAGTCATCCTTACCCCTCAGAAAATACAGGCTGTCGCCCGGGCTTACCGGTTGGGTAGCGACCCGGGCTGGATCGAATTCTTTTACGAGCATGCATTTTATGCCGCTCAGGATCTTCTCCAGCTCGCCGGCCTGTGCATCCAGAAGTACCAGATAATTCATTGAAATCATTCCTTTGTGTGAAGTATCTTCCTACGCTTTCAGGATAAAAGAAAAACTCCCCGGGCGCATCCTTCCGCCGGGGAGTTGAGAGGTATCCTTTGGATTGAATTTCTTTTTTATACCAAAGGTAGGATTTCTTATACTAAAGTAGAATACTCTGTTTACAGAGAAACGATTTTATGCTTGATTGCATAAGCGCTTGCTTCTGCCCGGCTGGAGACCTGCAGCTTGGAGAGGATGCTGCTGATGTGGGCTTTCACCGTGGCGACGCTGATGACCATGGCATCTGCGATCTGCTGGTTGCTGTTTCCCTGCACAACCAGATTCAATACTTCTCGCTCGCGTTCCGTAAGGTCGTACAAAGGCTGCTTGGATGGACGAGTTGCCTGGACAAGCACCCTGGCGGCTTCGGGGGAAAGCGTCGATCTGCCCGAAGCCGCGTCTCGGATGGCCTTCGCCAGCTCATCGGCAGTGACGTTCTTGAGCAAATAGCTGATCGCTCCCGCTGCCAGCACGCCGTGCACAAGCTGCTCTTCTTCGAAGCTGGTCATGGCGATGATCTTAATCTCCGGGTAGTCATTCAAAATTGCCCGTGTGGCGGCGATGCCATCCATTCCCGGCATCATCAGATCCATCAAGATCACATCCGGCTGCTTGATATGGCAAAGGTTGAGAGCTTCCAGGCCATTTTTTGCTTCACCCACCAGCTCCAGATCCTCATAGGCCCTCAGAAAAGTAGCCAGACCGCTGCGCACCACAGCATGGTCATCAACCAGCATCACCTGGATCGTCCGAGAATCATCCATTGGTACCTTCCTTTCTTACTGGCTGCCAGTCCAGCTCAACGCTTGTACCCGTGCCTATCTGGCTATCAATCGTCAGGCTGGCTCCAATCGAGGCCGCCCGCTCACGCATAATCGCCATCCCCAGGTGGTCAGGGGTGATCGAGGCAGGGTCAAAACCCAGCCCATCATCTGTGATTCTCAATTTCAAATGACCGGGCTGGCATTCCAGACGGAGCTCAACTTGCCGGGCGCCCGAATGTTTGGCGATATTGTTGAGCGCCTCCTGGGCAACCCGGTAAAAAACAAGCTTGACTTCATGGGCCAGCTCGCAATCCCCCTGGATATCCACGGAAACCGGTACACGCACGCGGCCGATAAAGGCATCGGCCAGCTGGGTAAGAAGGGATTTGATATCCGTCCGTTCCAGAGATTCGGGGCGCATCTCCAACAACAATGTCCTCATCTCTGCCAGCGCGCCGCGCGTCAACTGGCGCAGCTCGTCCAGGTTCTGCAATCCTTCTTCGGGGCTGCGTTTCCAGATTCGGGGTATTACATCAGCAATCAAGTTGGCAGAAAACAGGGTTTGCGTGACTGCATCGTGCAGCTCGCGCGCCAGGCGGTGCCGTTCGGCTGCTGCGGCTGCCTGTTCCGCCTGTTCGTATAAGTTGGCGATCTCCATGGCGACACCGATTTGTTGGCCGATGGAGTTGAGTAAAGACGATTCTTCGGCGGATAAGCGGCTGGATGCGCGCCTGGCAAGGGTGAAGAAACCCAAATCACGTCCCTTGGTTGAGAGCGGGACATAGACGAGCGCCTGGAAGCCGGATTGAGTAACTCGCGGTGCAGGTGCTCCTCCTGCACCGCATTGACATCAAATTCCACAAGGTCGGATGGATGACCGGCGCTGCCGGCCTGGTCCTTCATGGGGCAGGCGCCAGCCAGAGCCAGGGCGACCGCACGCTCGAAACCCCGGTGCGCAACAAGCAGCGGCGCCATCGGATCAGAATGAAGGTGAACGCGGCCGCCGCCTCAAAATCCATTTGCTTGACGATGATCTTCAGCGCTTCCTCGAGAATTTCATGCGTATCCAGAGAGCGGCTGGCTACCGAGAGGATGGCGTTCATAATCGCCAGCGCGTGCGTGCGGCCGGCAACTTTTTTTTCCAGCGTAGAATAGGGATCTTCCAACCTGGCCGACATCACGTTGAATTGGTCCGCCAGGGTTTCAATCTCATCGCCCGTTTTGACTTCAATCTGGTGCTTAAACTGCCCCGCGGTCATTTGCTCGGAAGCCCGGATCAACTTCTTGATTGGATCCGTGATGTGCCTGACGCCGTAAGCGGTCAACAGGACCGGCACGATCACGCCCAACGCCAGCAGGAGGTACAGGAGCTGCCGGTAGGGCAGCGAAGGCCGCATGATCTCGTCCAGGCTCTGCTCTTTAATCGAGAATCCAGCGCAATTTATCCGTAACCACATTAGCCAACGGGTAATAACTGATGACCGCATCGCCGGTCGTTTTGTTGTACCGGATGGTCATTTTTTGATCCTGAAGAAGCTGTTGAATGTACACTTCCCGGGAGATATCTCTACCTACCTGGGATGGATCGGGCGAGAAAACAATGTGCCGATTGCCATCGAGGATATACACATCTGAACCCAGGTCCAGACCTATCAAAGTTTTGTAGAGAACGCCCTGAGTTGTTGGTCCGATCGCCAGGCAGTAATAGCCCGCTCCGATGAATTCTCGCCGGGTGTTGTGCATGGGCCAGGTGGCGCAAATAATTTGCCGATTATCTGGGCCGATAGCTCGGATATCTGTGACGGGGCTTGAGCCTGGAGGGTTATCTGCAAGATAACGAAACTGAGGCGTGTCAGACCAGTCCTGTCCAATCAGATCGGGCTGCGGGGGCCGGGTTTTAAATATCTTTCCGTGTTGATCCAGAAAATAAATCCCCCCATCCAATGTGTCCAGACCCTGCGCCTGGTCAAGGATATTCTGAGCCCGGACTTCCGGCGGCTTTTCATAATCAATATCGATGCTAAGAATGATCGGACGGATGATCTCATTGAAGAGGTTAGCCAACGCGGTATGGGCTTCAACCGCTTTCGATTGTGCAATTGCCCAATCCTGCTCGATCGCCAGATCCCCGAGCACTTTTTGGTAGGAGTAAAAAGTGAACCAGGCCACCGCAGAAAGGATGATCACCGTGGGCACGAAAGACCAGGCGATGATTTTGGTTCGCAGGCTGTTCCACCAGCTCTTTTTCTGCTTTATTCCTGTGTCAGCGTTGATGGGAGCAGAGAAATCATTCATTTCATCCCCGTTTCCATTACTCGTAAATGGGGGTTTCTCTTCCCTTCATCATAGCATAATTTTTCCTCAGACGTTACTGCGACTTCCAGTCCTGTCTGTACATCCTGGTTTTACCAGGCAGCTTCCCAAAGGTGCTTTCTGCGGCCTCTGGGAAGCTGGCATGGATTTGGACGGTCACCGGGGCGCACGAACCCCGCTAAAGCGGTCAGGGTGCTGCCGGTGAGGGCTGTTTGATCAGCTTTGCAGGGCGCTCCTGGATCAGGCCGCGCACGAAGATGAGCGTTCCAAGAACGAACCCCAGTGTCTCGATAAGGGAGGCGGCATAACTACCCAATCCGCCCTGGATCGACAGGAGAATCAGCATTGAGCGGCCGATGCCGCCAAACAGCCCCGCAATCACAAATGACCAGCTTGAGATTGCCATTTGCCGCCTGGTCAGGTTCAACCGGTCGATGCAGAAGCCGAAGAAGAAATTGACGAAAGCCAGGAAGACGCCATACGCATGAATCACCTTCCAGGCCTGGTATTGCGCGGCGGTGAACATCGAACCCCCCAGAAAATCCACGGTCAGGGGAATGCCAACCAGGACGCCAAGGATCAGAAATAATCCGATGCCAAAGGCGATGTTCTTCCTGCCCAAATTTGCATCTGCATAAATCTTGTTCATCTTTCACTCCTTTTATCTTTATTACTTAACGTTTCTCGCTCAGGTGAGCATCATCTGCACTTTCTCAGCGACCTTTATCGCGATTGTCCTGCACATTTTGATCTGATCACCCTCAATGTAATTGGACACGCCCGTGGGGGTGGAAAAATCGCATCCGGTGATTGCCTGGCACTGGGTGCTGCCGAACTCTTTCACAAACCACCTCGACAACCGGTAGCCGCGGTTCATGCTCCGGTTGAATTTATTAACCTTTTCGTCAAAGGCATTTCCGCCAGCGGTCATGATGGCGAGCAACCGGATGACGCGTGGAATGCTGTTTTCGATTTCTCCGGCCCGCAGGCCGAATGCCATCACACCGGCAGCGAAGGCGCTGCAGGTCTTTCCCATGAATAACGTCCCGCCCATAAAAGCCGAAACGGCATCGAATAGCTCCCGGTGTTCGGTTGGGGTGTACCCGAGATGAGTGAGAACAGCCCGGGCGCAGTGGAAATCATTTTCGACCAGATGTGAGTACAGGGTGGAGTAACCTGCCCTTCGTGCCCCTGAAATGGCTTCCGTGTGGTTGCCATCCTGGGCAGCCATAAAAAGCTCTGGTGAGCGCGTGACCGGCGGGATGCAATGCAAGGGGAAGCGGTCCTTCCCGCGGATCTCCTTGCACTGAAGCGTCTTGTGGCACGAGAGAAAATTCTGGCAAAGCGCATGCCCCTTGTCGAAGATCACCGGGAGGCCGCGATCGAGCTCGCGCAGCCCACAGCGAATGCCCAACAACGCCAGGGGTGAGGTGACCGCGCCGCATTCGAATCCGGTGTTGCCGATGCCTCCCGGCATTCCGGCGCTGAGCCTGACCAACCATTCCTTGTCTGCCGCCGAAATATCCAGAATGGTCTGCATCGCAGCCGGAGCGCAGTGGCCCATCCTCAAGATGTTGGCGAAAGCCCGTCCCCGGTATGCCCAATTGGGATCCGGTTCAGATTTATGAGGGTGATTTTGATTTTCCATCTGATGTTCCTTTCGACCCATCCAACGATATCCGTCGGGATTTCGGTCGTTTAGCTGGTTGGTATCAAACTACCGGGTGCTGGCAAAGTAGGAGAAAGAGCGACCACTCCCCAGACAGGCGTCTTATTGTTGATCTTTCATGCGCAGGATTTCGCCGCCCAGCAGGAGCACACCCAGCGTGATCAACAAGATCGAAAATACCGGCAGCTCTACTGGCAGGCTCAAGAACGCCCCAGCCAATTCCAGCCCACCCCAAACCAACGCCAGGAAGCCGAGTATGGTCGTGAAGCCGCTGGTAGGGATTGCTTTCATTGACCGGACCAGGTTCAATCCGAGTAAAATCAGGCCAACGCCGATTGCCCCGACGCCTTCTGGAAGGGATCCGAACAGCTCGGTGATCCCCCACCAGATGAAGAACGCGCCCCAGGCGAATGTGTCGATTCTGCGATTGGATGTTTGTATCTTGTCCATTGTGCCTCCGATGATCGGTTGGATTAAGATGTAGGTCAATTCTTGCGTTTCTTGGGTGGGGATCGGCTCGTGCGCCTTGCGCCCGTACACCCTTTCATATGCCTGGCAGAACGGGCACAACCCCTCAGTGAGGTTTTTTACACATGAGTACATCAGCCCTTTCTGTTCCTGGCGAGCGATTTTGCAGCAGGGACAGTTCAGACACACCTGCGCCATCTCGCGGTCTTTATCGGTCACATTTCCATTTTCCATCTTCTAGAACTCCTGTACTTTTATCTATGATCGATTTAAATTTTCACTTTTGACTTCATTTACGGATATCAGAGGCAGGTTCAGGCGGTTTAGCTTATTCAAGATGCCCATCAAAGCAGCCTGGTCTACGATAATTCCGTAAAGGGTCATCTCTCCGTTATCTGACAGCTTCACCTGCATGCCTCCCAACCATTCCGACCAACGGCTGTCTAGCTGGCCTCTGACGTGGATCTCAAAGATTTTTTCCCCAGATTGTGAGAAACCGTTATTCAGACCAGACACACTGCTTTCATTGCTATTTAGCCAAACGTTCTTCTCGGCCATACTTCCTCCTTCCTGATCATCATTTTATAGTTTTCACAGATTAATTCATCGTCTAAAGGTTGTATTGGGGGTTGTATTTGTGAATGCCCATCTCTCATACTGCAGAGGGTAGATGGAAGGGGTGGACGAGCCGGTGGTTTATTCCCTCGAACAATCTGGAGGATCATGCCACGCTGAGTACGCCGGCGCGGCCCACCCCATAACTCGTGACCAGCCCAAGAACCAGGCCGTATACCAGGTGCATAATGAAGGAGATGCCGAACCAAAGAACCGCATTGGCTGTGCTCATCTTCAAGGCCACTGTGCCAGCCGCCAGCAATGGCAGGCTCATGACCTCAACATAGAGAATGCTCAGTCCCACCCTCTTCTTGGGAGAGGCCAGATGAAGAGGCTCCAAACTGAATATGGCAACGCCCAGCATGGCGCCCAATGTTAGGCCGATCAGGAAATACAACTGCATGCCGAGGGAAGATCCACCGGCCAGGGCGACCCCCGCTTTTGAAAAAAAAGCCGCCGCAGAGTCGCCTATGATCGTGAATGAAGTGTTTGCCGGCCATCCCAGGAGCGCAAATATGCACGCCCCGAACAGGTACATCAAGTACGTGCCTGCCAGACCTCCAACCATTCCTGTGACAAATCCCCGAATAAAGGTTGTATACCGCATAGCTTGTTCCCTCTCCTTTCTTTTTACATCCAATCGTTTGGATCGTTCTAAGTGGTAGAGCCATTTTCATCTCGGTCGTTTGCCATCCAGCATCTTACCTGAGCATAATCTAACTCGTTTTACACTCTGGGTCATCGACCAAAGGTGCCAATTAGGGTTGTAGGGAGGGTTGTATTTATGATGAGGAGACAGGAATAATAAAATAAGCACCTCCCAACCACCAAATTGGGGAGGTGCTATGAATCCTGAGCCGGTAGATGTGTGGCTTTATGTAACGATTCTTTATCGTTATCTTGGATTCGTCAGGATGGTTGTCTCGAGCATCTCTGCCAGGATCTGTGCAGCATCTCGCACCAGGGTAGGACAAAGCTGGATAAACAAGCCCTTCTCCCACACGGATTGGAATTGTTCGGGATCGCTCAAATCGTAGCCAAGCAAATCTGTGCACTGAATTGAGCCGTGAATTTCTTTAAAGCGCTGGATCAGTGCATGGACATGTTGGTATGTGTTTGAACGCGCTGCGTCATCGTTGTTTTGGGTGGATCCAAACTGCAGGCCAAGCACCATGATGGCTCCAGTTACCGAGCCGCACATATCGCCTGTACAGCTTGTCCCTGCCCCGAATGGCTCCCCAATCCTGAAAGCCAGGTTTTGCTGAAGATCGTAGCGCCTCGCAAAGCTGGCCAGGATGGATTGTGTGCAGGTGTAGCCTTGTTTATAAAAGGCAACCGCTTGATCAACCTCCGGGTAAGTCATGAAAGCTTCTCCCATTCGTCCATTGAACATTCATCCACCGAAAAAGCCGAGCTCTTTGCCGCGCGATAAAGCCTGGGTGCGAGTCTTTACGTCAAGTTTGGCATAAATGTTACTGATATGCCTTTTCACGGTAGGTATCGATATGAATAACTTCGCTGCAATTTCTTGATTGGACAACCCCGCCTCGATCAGCTTCAACACCTCGATTTCGCGCGCGCTCAACGGCTCGATCAAGAACTGAACCGGCACAGGCGCTGGTCCAGAAAGCGGGCCGAAGGCTGCCAGCAGTTCGCTGGCATATCCAGCCGCTTCCCGATTGGATTTCGCCAGGTACAGCAGCTTTGCTACCTGTTCTCCTTCATCGAGAAAAACGCGCTGATAACCTTCTGGCTGGGCCAGAGACAAAGCCTGGGCCAGGGTGTTTACGGTGGTACTTGTGTTTTTCTTCCCCTGGTAAGCCAGTGATTGGAGGACCAGCAACTCAACAACACGTACCATACGTTGTTCATTTTTTGCTATTTGAAGGATGCGTTCTACTAAACCCAGGGCAGCATCATAATTCTTGCAGGCCAACAGCCAGCGCAGGAAAGTGAGATATTGGAGCTCATGAAGGTAAGTGATCTCATCCGTGAGACTTATGCCGCTGTTCTTAATGCGTTGTGAAACCCTTTCCAGGCTGCCCTGCGACAACCAAAAGCGATCCAGGGCAGCTTCTATCCACATCGAATTCCAGGGGTATAACCGGTGATCCCGGTTTAACTGATCAGCGGTTCGCATCAATGCCTGGGCTTTCTCCCGGTTACCCTGAGCCTGTTCCATCCGAGCCAGCATGATCGTCCCGACAGCCTGCATCTCTACATTTCCCCACTGCTGGCTGACATCCAGGCAGAGATGGGCAAATTGAGAGGCCTGTTCAAGCTGGTTCCGCTCATAGTAAACCTTGCTCAGTTTAAAATATACCTGGGCAGATAACGGTAATCTTTGCCCATCTGTGCGAACTGTCATCGGTAAGGTCTCTAATAACAATTGTTCGGCCTGCTTCAGGCAGCCCTGCTCCATTAAAATCTCGGCAATATTATTATTGGTATTGATCACCATTTCGTCGTTATTGGCGGCCTTGCCAATCTCTACTGCCTGATCATAGATCTGCCTGGCCTGAGCCAAGTCACCCATCATCCACATTGTTTTCGCCAGGGCGCCGGTGGCAACACTCCGCATGCTTTGTGACAATGGGTCTGTATCGGGCAGTAAATCGAGCGCTTGCCCGGCCAATCGGGCTGCCTCAAGAATATTCCCACGGATATCTGCCCAATAGGCCCGGCCGGCTGAGATGGTTCCCACCATCGAATTGAAATCCGGAGACCGTTCCAATGCAGCAACCAGGCGTTCAGCCGCCTGAAAAGCACGTTCTGCCGGCTCCATGCGGCCAGCCAGGGTGAGCGCCCAGCCTTTTTGGATGACCAGCCATGGATGCGCCGGAAAATAATCTTCAACCGCTTCCATCCATTTGAGCAAAGTGAATACCTCGCCGCTCATGAGGAGGTAGCACCCATTCTGCTCAACGAGCTGAGCAGCGCGTTCCCGATCGCCTGCGCTGAGAGCAAATTGGATAGCCTCTGCAATCAGCCCGTTTCTCTCGTACCATTCCGATGCGCGGCGATACAGATCTGGAAGAACCTCTGGAAACTGGTATTCCAAACGACGGTTGAGCGCGTCCGCAAACAAGTGATGGTAGCGGTACCAGCGCCGTTCTTCGTCCAGTGGGATGATGAACAGGTTCATCTTTTCCAGGGTTTCCAGCATCCTTTGTCCATCCGGCAAGTGGTCAATAGCCCTGACATCCAACAGGCTGTTGCACAGCGAAGCGCACATGCGAGAAAGGATGGATGTTTGCAATAAAAAAGAGCGTGTCCCTTCATCCTGGCATTTCAGCACCTCATCGGCCAGATAATCTACGATATAGTGATGGCTTCCACTGAATGCCGCGATAAAACCGTGGACATCTTTGCAGCCTTGCATGGAGAGGGCAGCCAGCTGCAAACCGGCAATCCATCCTTCCGTGCGCGCATCCATGGCGTAAATATCTTCAGGCGGCAAGTTCAAACCCATCACTTCGTTTAAAAAGGCGGCGGCCTCGGCCGGGGTAAAGCGCAACTGGTCCGCGCGGATCTCGATCATCTGATTGCGCACCCGCAGGCGAGACAGCGGCAGCGGCGGGTCTGTCCGGGAGATTAGCACCAGGTGCATTTGCCGGACCGGGAGATGGTCAAGCAGAAAGGATACGATGTCGAGGACGGATTGGTCCTGGATAAGATGAAAATCATCCAGGACAAGGGCAAACTTGCCATCGTCTTTGGCGATCTCGTTGATCAAAATATTCATCAGCGCCTGGAGCGATGTGGATTGGATCCCTTCAACCATGTCCAGCAGGTCTGAACGAATGCCTGGGATGATCTCTTGAAGTGCGGTTAGCAGGTATTGCAGAAAGCGAACAGGATCGTTATCGCTTTCCTCTAACGACAACCATGCAGAAGGAATACCGGTTTCGCGCAGCCAGCTGCTAACCAACGTGCTTTTCCCGTAACCGGCTGGTGCAGACACAAGCGTGAGGCTGTACCCCATCGCTTTTGATAAGGCTGCTGTCAATCGCGGTCGGAGCACCAGGATTGGGCTGGATGGTGGGATGTGCAGTTTGGTGGCAAGAAGAATGTTTTCCATTTCAAGATCATTCTAGATATAAGCCGCCCTATATTCCGTTGAGTTACCGGGCGATACGATGTACCCTGGATCCCTCCCTGGATTCGATTTCCGTTCCCTCCCGATCTATCTATACAAAACTATAGGCTGAATTATCCAAATGTCAAGAGCGAGGTCTTTGACATGCGGACAAAAGATCAGACAAGGGCTTATCAAAAAGGGAGGAAGCCTCTAAATTTGAGATTAACCGCTCACAACGAGATCCTGAAAAGGAGCCTTCCAGGGAAAATAAACCGAATTCCGAAATGCCAACAAACGGTACGACAAAACCGGGCTGGCAAAACAGATGTGGGGAGCCAGCACTACCGGTGTATGTACTTGCCAGATCAAAATGAAGCAAACACTTATAACAACCAGCTAACCAACAATCCGACAAGGTAAAGACCTACACCAAACGCAGTGTGGTTCATCAAACTACGAATTCTTGCCTGCGTAGGATTTGACGCCTTTGATGCAGCAAATCCGAGCCCAAATGAAGGCTGCAGAATGAGGAATGGCGCCAGGACCGTGACAACCCCGAAGGCGATGGCGGGAACCGGCGTTGGTTGCTGAAGCCAGTTGTTGCCTGCAAATGCAACAAAGGCAAGGGCGAACATGATACCAATTGTGTAGTGGGCAATCCATCCCACCCTGCACTCTGCGCTCTTCTGGGGAGCAGAAACAATATTTGAATGCTTAAAGGTTCCTTCTGGCATGTATCGAAGCCAGCGCCCGACCAGACAGATGTTGGATGGAGGAATCTTGAAGGCGTGTTTGAGAAACAACCCCCAAAGATCAAAAACGAGAGTTGCGCCAAGCCCCATAAGGATTGCGCTAAAAATGGATAGAGCCCAATGATTCATGTGCCACCTGCTAATGATCTTGCGGACCAGACCCTACGATATTTACTGACAACAATGGCATTCCCAGGTCCCGCACCTTCTTCAATATTCCATGCAGCGCAGTCTGATCAATCACCGGGCCAGTCAGGAGCATACTGCCATCTTCTTCCAGCGTAATGGTCAGTCCATCAAACCAATCCGTCCACTGCTGACCCAGATGGCCCTTGATTCGAATTTGATAGACCATCGGCTGGTTTCCCTCATATCCCGAATTGTTCTGGTTCGATGCGGTCTTACCAGCCATGATGGTCTTTTCTCCTTCAATTCTATGCTCTATACCACAGTGATGACGACATTTCCCATTTTTTGTCCCTTATCCACATAGCGGTGCGCCTCAACCATACTCTCCAGCGGGTAGCAGCGGTCGATGACCGCTATGAGCTTGCCCGCCTCAGCCAACTCTTTCAGGAAAGTTAATTCTTCCATGGTTTGTTTCGTATCGAGCTTGGCGATCGTCACATAGCTTCCATTCGGCGCCAGAACTTTGGAGTATTGCGATTTGGGAAGTTTTGCAACTGTATCAAAGATGGTGTCATATCGTTCCGCTCTTGTAGAAATATCCTCTTTGGTATAGTCAATGACCTGGTCAGCCCCCAAAGATTTCACTCTATCCAGGTTGGCTGTGCTGCAAACCCCAGTCACTTCTGCCCCAAAGGATTTGGCAATCTGCACCGCATACGTGCCTACGCTCCCAGAAGCGCCGTAGATCATCACTTTTTGGCCGCGCTGGATATTTCCTTTCCGCAGCAGGCGTAGGGCGGCGGGTCCTGCAATTGGAACAGCAGCGGCTTCCTCATAAGTCATATTGGCCGGTTTAGGTAACACCAACCCCTCAGCGGGCATGCATTTATACTCTGCGTAAGCGCCAAAATTCGCCGCCAGGGTGGAGGCAAACACCTGGTCACCAACCTTGAACCGGGTCACATCTTTGCCAACGGCTTCCACTTCACCGGCGAGTTCCATCCCGAAGATTGGCTGTTTTGGTTTGGTCAGACCCAAAGTGAGTCGTGCGGGGAGCCAGAACATGGGAGGTACGTCAAAACTTCGCATTCTGCGGTCCCCGGCTGTGACGGTTGTGGCGTGCACTTTGATCAGCAGCTCATGATCCTTGGGGGTTGGTTTTTCCACCTCCTGCAGGTGCAGTACTTCCGGTGGACCATATTGAGAGGCTACAATAGCTTTCATCTTAAATCTCCTTATAAAGAATGTGAGAATTGGAAGGCAGTGCGGACTGAATATCCTCTCTGCCATACTCTATATTCATGCTGCGCCCACGAGCTCGCTGGTCGCTGTTTTTGCATACAGGGAAGTGACTGCAGGTGGATTGAATCCCTTGACTATGAGCCAGATACCCAGAATAAACTCGAAAAGCGCAATCGGGATCACGCCAAGCAATGTCAGCACAAAGAGCGGCCCGCTGGTGATGCCGAACATAAACACGATGGTGTTCGCGATGAGCAGGGGCGCTCCGATGAATCCCATCACCGGCAGAACCCGCGGCACCAGGCGCGACTGATAAAGCAGGTAGCCCAGTAACAGGTCGTTCACAGCCGGTATGAGGTTTTGTCCGAGGCGGAACAAGCCGTACAGGGCAACCAGCGCCTTGCCGGTGACCAACGCCTCTGCTCCAACTCCAGCCCGCCGCAAGGTCACGATCGCCAGCAGGCAGACCACATCTGCAAAGATCGTGCTGGCTTCCAGAACCCGACACCCGAGAAAGCCCAGCGCAACCCCTTCGTTCTGCCTCTTGATCACCGGGTACAGCGCCACGGCAGTGCCGATGCCGGCAAGGGCTACGATGATCTCCAGGATGCCGCCGATAATGACAGGAGTGTCCGGCCCAGGGCCGACGATGTAGTTGGGGTCGTTCAGGATAGAACTGTAGAGAAAGCCAATCGGCATCAAGACAAAGGTGAGCAAGTAGAGTATGCCCCCTGCTAACGCGATTCTTCTCGCATAGGGCTGAAGAATATTCGCAAGTTCGCCCCTGTCAGTCATCTTGGTTGTTCGATCGATGTTCATTGGATAGTCTCCTTTATTGAGAGATAGGATGGCTGGTGAGTATTCATTGGATAAGCGAAAGTTCGTCTGCTTGTCCACACCATCTGGTTTTACGCGACATTGCTCGCTTCCGGATTGATGATTCTCTGGTCGAGCAAGGACTTCAGAAGGCTTCTCCCGTCGTTCGGAAAAGAGGGCATATCCCAGCCAGACCAGAGCGATCCCCGTTGGTATACCCGTCAACTGATCGAGCTGGTGAGGAAGCAGCCCAAACATGATACCCGCCAAAGGCCCCGATAAGGCCAGCAGGGCAGCCGCTCCACGCGGCAGGATGCGAGCACGGAAGGTAGCTATTCCAAACAACAAGAGGCCGAACAAATAGAGCACCGACGCGAGCGAATATACTGTTGCGAGGGCGCCGAGGTTCATCGGACCAGGTGTCCCGCTTCTCATCGCCAGGGCGCTCTCCACAAACGCCGGCGCCACGCTCGCCAACAACGGCAGGATGGTGGGCTCAATGAATGAAATGCACATCTGAACTGCATAGAAGATGGTTAGCAGAAGATAGCCGGCCAGACCCAGCCAACCGGTCTTTTCCACCTGCCTGGCGTAGAGGCCCGTAATACCGAACAGGCAAAAGATGGACATGATCGTCTTAACGGAGGTGATGATGATGAATGATCTGGTGTTGACAGACGCAAGAACGTCAGGTGGTTGGATCGGTAGAATGGCTGCGAAAATGATTCCTGCCACCATAGCGGATAAACCTGCCCAACGGATGAGTCTCGGGGTTGTGATTTTCATTCTGCTCTCCTTGATCTGCATTTCTATGGTGTCCATTTGCTTGTCTCCATTTTTACATGAACGGAGTGGATGACAGAGCGGGCTGAAGATCCTCTCTGCCATCCAAAATCCATATCTATGCTGAGGTCAGCAACTCATTCGTATCTGTTATGGTCGAATTCACAAGGATGCCAGAGGGATTGAAACCTTTGACGATAAGCCACCCTGCCAGGATCATTTCATAGAAGGCAATCGGCATGGCGAGAAGCATCCATAGGTCGGCACTTTGAACTGTTACGCCGAACATGACCAACATACCGTAACCGAACACAAGTATTGCTCCGCTAATACCCATGGCTGCCAAGGGGCGGGGGACAAGTTTCGATTTGTAGAGCAGAGAGCTGTACATCATCGTGTTGATACCCAGGAATAAAAGGGGACCAAGCATGAAAGTCCATTTATATACAGTATGGAGCAGGCTGCCCACTACGTAATACGTGGAAACATCTGGAGCGGCCGCAGCCACAAAATCTTGGCTCAGGGTCAACAGCGACAACATTGCGATGATACCGACCGTGATGACAACCGCTTCAAAAAACCTGAAAAAGAGATGGGTAAGTGCGATCCTTTCGCCGTACGGTCTCAGGACCGGAAACAGTCCAATGGCGGTACCGATGGCTGTAACTGCGAGAGTCAGTTCCATCAATGCTCCCAGGATCACCTGGTTTGCATGAGCAGCACCGTTTGTGAGATAGTCGGGACCTTTGAGAACGGGCTGGTAGAAGAGCAGTCCGAGGATTGCCGTACCACTGGCAATGATAAAAAATATGCCTACAAGCGTTGCGATCCGCCGGTCGGTATTCCCGGCTTGCCTGCTTCATTGATTGCGGAGTTTCTGTTGATGGACATTCGTCTGCTCCTTATTGAACAATATAGATAGGATTATCCAGCCTGGCGAACCTAATCGGCTCCGGTTTGGCTAAGCTGGGCGCTTCCCAATTCAACGCAAGGTTCCGTTGTTTTCTCTCGCCGTTCAGAAAAGAGCGCATACCCCAGCCAAACGAAAGCCAATCCCACCGGTACCAATGACCTCCGGTTGGTGCTCAGGCGGAACCAATGCACTCACGGGGACCAGCACAGATCCAAGGATAAGCAGAGCACCCGCCCAACGTGGCAGGACGCCAGCGCGGAAAGTTGCGATGCCGAACAACAGAGTTCCTAAGATGTACAAGGGACCCGATATATTCCACAGGGTTGGCAGGATCCCCAGGTCGATAGTGCTGGGAGTGCCGGTAAACATCCCCAGGAAGCCGGCCACAAATGCCGGCGAATCACGCGACCAGGCGTGGCAGGATGAAGGCTTCCGCAAAGGTAAAGGGTATCATAAGCCCCAGCCAGAGGCTAAACAGCAGGAAACCCGCCAGACCCAACCAACCGGACTTTTCCGCTTGCCTGGCATACAGCCCCGCTATACCCAACAGTCCAAAAAAGCCCATGGCAGCAGCAAAAATATGGACGTTTACCCAGGTCGAAGTGGTGACGGATTCAGGGACATTCACTGGATGGAACATCCCCATGACAATGAAGCATACCCCTGCTAATATGGCAGATACACTTGCCAGCCGCAGCAGTGTAGCTGCGGTCATCTTCGTCTTGCTATTCTTGATGGAAGTCTTTCCGATGGTATTCATATTTTCTCTCCTTGAGAACCAATCAGCTAAGCGTCTGAGATTGATACCTGGTTATATGTCCCGTCCGGTGTCCATCCGGTCTGATCGAGAGCCCGGGTGATACTGAGTCAAGATCTGCTAAACCTGTGGTTCACTGGCCTGCGCTGTCTGCTACCGGCAGTAACTGGTAGTGTGTTGTTATGCTGAAGAGGTTGTCTGCTCCGGGATGCTTGAAGTCTTCTGCTTCCCCCACGGGTCTCCGGGTGCCTTCCCGTACTGGCGAAAGACATAGCCCCAGGGCATAACAAGTGGAACCAGGATAATGCCCACGAGACAGGCGATCAGCGTTTCCTGCCTTTCCGGGGTAAGCTGCTGGGAGGACCAAAGCGGCAACCCCCACATGAGCACCCAAATAGACTTCCATACAAACTCGAAGAACAGCAAGGGCAGCATCTTGAGTGGATAGCGGATTCCGGTTCCTGCCAGCAACATGACGGCGGCAAGCACGCTGCCAACGACGGTGCCCATGTGCGTTATATCGGCCGGGGGATTTAGGATTCCTGGCAATTTCTGAATGGAGAGCCCAACGGCAATGAACACGTACATGGCTCGCAACAGATAAAGCCTTAACATCGATACTTCAGACTTTGTATTCATATAGTTGTCTCCTTCTTGAACCGTGGGATCAGTACCAAAGAAAGGCACCCGGCATTTCTGCCTATTTAGGTTCGATTAGTAGAAAATATACAACTGAATGTGGGGAGATGTCTTCCCCACATGTGGGGATTTTATGTGGGGATATGGGAAAAAATTGTAGGGGAGGAAAAGTGTGCAGGGGTGGCGGAGGGGAACCGCCAGGGCTGTGCGGAAGCAGGGGAAAAGAAGAGGAGAGAGAAAGGGAAAGGAAAGGGAGAGAAAAAGGAAAAAGAGGAGAGAGGGAAGGGGGAGAAAGGGAAAAGAGAAAGAGGAGAGAAAGGGAGGGAGAAGAGGAAGAGAGGGAGGGGGGGAGGGGGAGAGGGGGGGGGAGGGGTGTGATATAGAAATGTGAGAGGGTAGAAGAATAAGAAAGAAAAAGAAAAAAGATGTTTTTACAAACTAATAACCCTGCCACAGAAAAATGGCAGGGTTATTAGAATAGCTTGTTATAGCGTGGGTTTTTAAGCCTAAATCAGGCCAAGGTCAATTGCCCGTTTGACAGCCGCCCGGCGACTGTTGACGTTGAGTTTGCTGTAAATGCTCTTGGTATGGGTGCGAACCGTGCTCAAGGCGACTACGAGTTCACGGGCGATCTCCGGACCGGAAAGTTCGGTTTTGAACAACCGGAGAACCTCCAGTTCACGCTGGCTGAACGGCTCAATCAGGGACGATGAAGCTGGGGATGTGGAACGAGACGTTTCTTCTTCCTTACCTTGTTGGTCCGCATCAAATGCCGATAACAACTTGCGCGTATAGTCAGGCAGGATACCGTGCCCAGCAGCTTGGCGAAGCAATTGCACCATGCCTGCGCCTTCATCCAGAAACATGCGCAGGTAACCCTCCGGCTCAGCCAGGGTCAGGGCGCGCTCCAGCGTCGCCAAAGCCCGGGATGCGTTCTCCTGGGCTTGATAGGCGAGCGCCTGTGTCACCAGGATTTCGAGCATGCTGCCTATTCTTTTTGTATCTTTGGCTGCTTTCAAAAGGCGATCTAATAAGCTCAATGCCTTAGTAATCGCAAATTCTTCCCTTTGGTTTTTGGACTCGGCGACCAGTACCCGTGCCAGGGTAATATGCTCGTACTCGCGTAAATAGCTCGGTTCATCGTCCACCGAAAGGCCTTGCTCTTTTACCCACTCTTCTGCTTTTGATAACCGTCCTTGCTTTAGATAGATTCTCGCTTTTATCGCATCAATGGGGCGAGTATGCGGAATGAGTGTCTTAATATAAAAGCGTTTGGCTTCATCCAACAGTTCAATGGCAGCTTCCAGTTCTCCCGCAAACTCTTTCATTCGAGCCTGGGCAACACATCTCCGGTAAGACCAATCTACACTCGTATGTAGCCCGGCCAATCCAATGCTCTTTTGAAGGTGCTGGTCGGCAGCTTTACCATCCCCCATCTCATGAAACAGCATCGCCATCCCCAAATAATGATGCGCCATAACCCGCAGAACCCCACTGTCATGTTTTGAAGCAAGTTCTAAGGATTGCTGATAAGTCCTTAATGCTTCGCGGAGATGTCCCTGTGCGGTGAGGATATCCGCTTTTTCTGCCATAGCGTAGGCAAAGGCGTAGTAGTAATTGCCAACTTTCAGTGAATTATCGATCCAATCATTCATAGACCGGCAGGCTGCATCCAGATCACCATTGATCAAGTAGGAAGCCCCCAGAATTGCGGTAGTTTGGGCGCGCAGGTTCTGGTTTTCTTCGGGAATAAGTTTATAGGCCAGGTCAGCATACTTGATTGCGGAGAGGAAATCACGCCGAGTCTGACCATTGTAAGCGCGGGCAAACGCGATCCTGGCTCTCAGGGAACGAAATAGCTCTTGTTCAACAATAACCATGTCATCGGATGGACCTTCCAGACACCGTTCTGCATCCTGCAGGCGGGATTCACTGGCATCCACTTCATGGGCATCCATAAACGCCCAGGCAATTTGGGTGCAAAGTACTGGACGCGAACATATCAACTCTTCGGGTAAATGCTTCACCCAACCAAGCCAGACAGCGGATTGGAAGCTTTCATACATTCCCTGCCAGGATCTTTCAGCCAATCCCGCTGCCCTGCCATATTCCCTGGCAGCAATGAGGTGGCGAAATTCTTCGGCCTGACCACCGTTCTTTTCAAACCATTCACTAGCAGAGATATGGTATTGGGCGATCTCTTCGGGTGTCTGGCATTGCCCTAGCCGCTGGAGCAGCAAATCCGCAAAGAGATGGTGATACCGGTACCAATGCCGCTCGTTGTCCAGGGGAATGATGAAGAGGTTAGCGCGTTCTATATACTCAAGGGTTTCTTGCCCGGGGGTAGAGGGGTCAAGTAGTACGGCATCACAAAGAGGACCGCACAGACGGTCAAGGATAGCTGTACGAAGTAAGAATTGTTGCACCTTTTCGGATTGCTGTTGCAGCACTTCATCTATAAGATAGTCCATCACGAAATAGTGGGTACCCGTAAACGATTTGATAAAGCTGGCAGCGTCCTTATGTTCTGTCATTGCGCCCAGCGCGAGAGCCGCAAGTTGCAGTCCTGCGACCCAACCTTCGGTGCGATCTTCCAGTGCATGAATGTCTTCTGCCGAAAGATTTAAACTCATCGCATGGAGGAATTCAGCGGCTTCTGAGGGGGTAAAGCGTAAGTCTGCAGAGCGCAATTCGGTAAATTGATCTCGAGCGCGCAGCCGTGCCAGCGGTAGTTGGGGGTTCTCACGGGTGGCGATGATCAGGTGTAGATTTGATGGCTGGTGATCGATCAAGTAAGCCAATTCACGATCGATTTCCGTATTATCAATGAGGTGATAATCGTCAAACACGTGGACGAATAAATCGCCGAAGGCATTGATCTCATTGATGAGGACGGTTAAGATGCTTTCAATATCATGTGGCTGCAAGGAGGGTACAACCGCTTGGACGCCTCTTCCAAGTTCCGGTGAAATGGTTTGAAGGGCGGCGATAAAATACATCCAGAAGCGCGAAGGGGAATTGTCACCTTCGTCCAGAGAAAGCCAGGTCACACAACGTGGGCTTTTCGGGATCCACTCGCTTAACAAGGTGGTTTTCCCAAATCCGGCTGGTGCAGCGATCAGGGTGAGCTTTTTATCCTGTCCGGCATTCAGACGATTTATTAAACGTGGGCGCGACACCAGATTTATCCGCGGACGGGGGATAAATAGTTTTGTACTCAGAATCTCAACCATATAGGACACCCTTTTTGAACCATTAACCCTTGAATGGTTGTCCCACCAAAAGAGTGGCTGGGTTTAGCGAAGGGATACGCTTTTGATCGAGCTGGAAGTTATGAGATCTAATGGATTATTATAATCCTAAGCCAGATCAGGAATCAGTGAAAAAGTTATCTGTGCTGAGGAGAAGGCGGGTGTCCGCCCCTTTTGGAATTCACAAAAGGCGGATACCCGTTATGCTCAGGGGGAAAGATCAACGATCCCGGGTCATTCGGGCAACCGAGTTGAAATTGGTCTTTAGCGCCGGATAGAGGTCGCGGTACAAAGGGTAAAGCTGCTCGTAGGCCTGCCCCGCAGGGCCAGGTTCAACCGCGCCCGTGATTTGGATTGCCTGTGCACATGCTGCGGGTACATCCACAAAAAACCCGGCGCCCACAGCAGCCAATAACGCCGCCCCAAAGGCTGCGCCTTCCTCGGAGCTAACCGTTACAAGCTCCGTCTTCAAGATGTCCGCCAGGATTTGTCTCCAGAGCGGGCTTCTCGCCCCGCCGCCGGTCAGGCGCACCTGCCTGATCTCAGCCAATCCGGCAGCTTTCATCAGCTCAAAGCTGTCACGCAGTCCGAAGGCTACCCCTTCTAAAACGGCCCGGGTGAGGTGGGGGAGCGTGTGGCGCACGGTAAGGCCGATGAAAGCCCCGCGTGCCAGCGGGTCGGGGTGGGGGGTGCGCTCACCGGTCAAATAAGGCAGAAACAGCAACCCTTCGCTGCCGGGTGGAATCCGAGCTGCAGGAGCAACGAGCTCATCGTAGGGCAGACCCGGTTTGAATACATCCCGAAACCAGCGCAGGCTGCCGGCAGCTGACAGCATCACGCCCATCAAATGCCATTTGCCCGGCGCCGAATGGCAGAAAGCGTGCAATCGCCCATCCGGTTCGATGATCGGCCGGTCTGTGCTGGCGAAAACGACCCCGGATGTGCCCAGAACTCAATGAGACGATCCCTTCAGTCACTGCTCCGGTGCCCACGGCGGCTGCAGCCTGGTCTCCACCTCCACCGAAAACGGGGGTGCCGGGGCGCAGTCCGGTGAGGCGGGAAGCTTCGACTGAGATTTCTCCCGTCATCTGGGTGCCTTCATGGGTGGGGGGCAGCCATTCAGGGGCTATCCCCAGAGCATCCAGGACTTCCGGCGACCAATCCCGCCGGGCCAAATCAAACAGGATTGTGCCGGATGCCCCGGCGCGATCGGTGGCATACACGCCGGTAAGCTTGTAGCGCACGTAATCCTTGGGCAGCAGGATATGGCGCAGCCTGGCAAACAGCCCTGGCTCGTGATTTTTCATCCAGAGGATTTTTGGAGCTGTAAAACCGGTGAGAGCGTTATTTCCAGTAATCTGGATCAGGCGCTGCCTCCCCAGCAGCTTGCGGATCTGGTCGCACTCTGCGCCGGTGCGCTGGTCGTTCCATAAAATCGCCGGTCGTAAGACATCTCCGTCCTTATCCAGGGGAGTCAGTCCATGCATCTGCCCGGTCAACCCAATACCGGCGATGGAGGCCGGGTCAATACCGGTTTGACCGACGACGGAGCGGATGCTGATCAGGGCGGCCTGCCACCATAGATCGGGGGACTGCTCGCTCCACAGCGGTCGGGGGGTTTCATAAGCGTAACCGGACGAAGCAACACCCACCAGCCTGCCCGCTTGATCGATGAGCAGGGCTTTGGTTGCCGTCGTCGAGGTGTCAATTCCGAGAAAATATTTTTTCACCATATGGCGTGATCTGGATTCTACTCCGGGGGAAAAACCTCACGGCAGACGGTGGATCAACCGGCAGCTCAACGCATGCCAAGCAAAATCTCGTTGGTCAATTGATCCAGGCGTTCGTACGAGAGCCCCCGCCCGGCGAGAGCGCTGCGATCGAATCTGGCGGCTTTGAGCGCGGCGGCTTTCTCAGAGGTGTAACCGCCTTTAAAGCGATCGGTGCTGCCATCATCGACGTTGATTTCTGCCAGCAAAGACCGGATTTCGGGGTCGGCGTTGAATTGAGCGGCTTTTTCCTTGAGGATCAGATAGGTGCGCATGCAGCCGCGGGCAAAATCCTTTACGCCGGCGTAGCTCTCCGTGCGGTATGCGTGCGCATCGAAATGCCGCGGGCCTTCGTATCCATAATCTTCCAGCAGCTTCACCAGGAAGAAGGCGCTCTTCAGGTTGACCGCCCCGAAGCGGAAATCCTGGTCGTAGCGTCCAAACGCCTGGTCGTTGAGATCGATGTGGAACAGCTTGCCGGCCTCCAGAGCCTGGGCGACGCTGTGTGTGAAATTCAGGCCGGCCATGTGCTCGTGCGCCACTTCGGGGTTCACCCCGACCATTTCAGGATGATCCAGGGTGGCGATAAAGGCCAGCATGTGACCGGTGGTTGGGTTGTAAATATCGGCGCGGGGTTCGTTGGGTTTAGCTTCCAGGGCGAATTTCAGGTCGTAGTCCCGGTCGAGAGCGTATTCGCACAGGAAATTAATCGCCTCCCGGGTGCGCTTGATCGCCATGACCGGATCCTTACAGGCATCGCTCTCCACACCTTCACGACCACCCCAGAAAACGTAAATTTTAGCTCCCAGCTCCACCCCCAGGTCGATGGCGTTCATCGTCTTCTGCAGGGCATAGGCGCGCACCCCGGGATCATTGGCGGTGAAAGCGCCATCTTTGAATACCGGATGGCTGAATAAATTGGTGGTCGCCATGGGTACGACCATCCCGCTGGCCTCCAGCGCCTGCTTGAATTCAGCCACGATCTTGTCTCTTTCTGCGGGGCTGGCATCGATGGGCACCAGGTCGTTATCGTGCAGGTTAACCCCATAAGCGCCAATTTCCGCCAGCATGTGAACGGACTGGATGGGCGATACCGGCGCGCGCACAGGCTCACCAAAGGGATCTCGACCGGTATTGCCGACGGTCCACAGACCGAATGTAAATTTATGTTCTGGTTTGGGGGTAAATTCTCTCATTTTTCCCTGTTTTCCTGTATGCTTGGTTATTGGCGCTTGAGCTGTTCCTGAAGAATTTGTTTTTTGTGGGGCGAGGCCCACCGGCTACACCATCATTATAACAAAGGCAACTGATGTATAATGAGCTCGCTTAAACAGATAAAATCGATTAAATATATACGCAATCTGTCTTTCGAATCGTCAATGCCCTTCAGGCCAAAGGCGGGTACACGTTCGCAGGCTATAAGCTCCACAGGCAAGGTGCACAATGCAGGCGATAGTTTACACAAAATACGGTCCCCCCGATGTTCTCGAGCTGCGGGAGATAGCCAAACCGGAGCCCGGGGACACTCAAGTATTGGTAAAAATTCAGGCGGCATCCCTGAATGCCCTGGACTACCGGCGCTTCGAGTCGACATCGATGCTGGGCCGTTTGATGGAGGAGACGGTTCTCAAAGCCACCAACAAGGTGCTCGGCGCGGACATCGCCGGGGTCGTGGAGGCCGCCGGCGCAGGTGTAAAGCAGTTCCAGCCAGGCGACGAGGTATTCGGGGTGTCCGCGGGATCCGTGGGCGGGTTCGCGGAGTACGCGTGTGCTGCCGAAAGAAATCTGGTCATGAAACCGGTCAATCTATCGTTTGAGGCCGCCGCTGCCGCCCCTGTCGCAGCCTTGACGGCGCTGCAGGGTCTGCGCGATGCCGGACAGATCCAACCCGGGCAAAAGGTTCTCATCCATGGTGCGTCTGGCGGCGTTGGCACGTTTGCAGTGCAGATTGCCAGATCCTTCGGGGCTGAAGTAACCGCCGTGTGCAGCCCGCGCAACCTGGAGATGGCGCGCTCAATCGGCGCGGCCCATGTCATCGACTACACAAAAGAAAATTTCACCAGAAGTGGGCAGAGCTATGACTTGATTCTGGCCGTCAATGGATACCACCCGATCCTCGATTACCGGCGTGCATTAACCCCAGGGGGGATTTATGTCGCCGCGGGAGGTTCCTTGTCTCAAATTTTCCAGGCGATGCTGCTGGGGCCGCTGCTATCCAGGATCGGGGGCAGGAAGCTCAAATTCATGGGGATAGCTGCAACAAACCAGAAGGACCTTCTTGTTATTCGAGAGCTTCTCGAAGCCGGTAAAGTCGTGCCTGTTATCGATGCCGGTTATCCGTTAAGCGGGGTTCCCGAAGCGGTGCGGTATATTCTGGAAAAACATGCCAGCGGAAAAGTCGTGATCACGGTGGGGGGTCAAGGCCATTAAAAAGCAACTGTGAACCTGAATTTTTACCGGCTAGATTGAGAGCCAGCTTTTTTGATTCTCACCAATCAAGTGGACGAGGCTGCGTCAAACCCGGTGGGAGAAAAGCCGCTCGCACTTCGTGGGCCACGGAAAAAACCGAGATTGCTTCCCATCGCTACACTCTGGGCAGGCTGCGAAGAGCGCTCGCAGTAACTGTGTAATAAGTAAAGGGTGAAAAGAACTTGGGATAGGTTAAGGCGCCATCCAAAAGAGCTGATCGCGGGTCATGGCATTCATGATGGTAAGCATCTTGCGCATGCAAGCGGTGATGGCAACCTTAAACAACTTACCATTCTTCAACAAACGCTGATACAAGGATCGAATGACTGGATTGCACTTGGTGGCGGACAGGCAGGCCATATACAAAACTCGGCGGATGCCTTTGCGTCCCCCGAAGATACGTCGTTTGCCGCGTTTGTGGCCACTATCCCGATTGAAGGGTGCTAGCCCAGCCAGAGCGGCGATCTTCTGGCGGTCGAGTTGGCCCAACTCAGGCATTTCCGCTAACACGGTTACGGCAGTAATCATACCCACACCTGGGATGCTGTCCAGTCGCTGGGCTTGTGCTCGCCATTCAGGCAGAGTGTCAACCAACTCATCGATCTGTGCTTCGAGTTGCTGGATGCGCACACTGATCCACTCGATATGCTCACGTATATCCGCCTGCATGTTGTTTTGGGCGGTGCCCAGGCGATTTAGCTCGGCGGTACGCATCTCCACCAGCTGTTCACGCCGGGTGACCAGCGCCTTGAGACGGATTTCATTGGCTTCCTTCGCTTCAAGGGCTGCGGGCTGGATCTTGAAGGCATATTCGGCGATCAAGCGCGCATCGATCACATCCGTTTTAGCCAGCTTGCCGGTCGCTTTTGATAACGCCCTGACCCGGGTGGGATTGACCACCGCCACCGGCAGGCTGTTCAAGAGCATGGTCTGGACAAGCATTTGCTCATATCCTCCAGTGGCTTCAACTGCGATCAGCTGCGGTTCCATCGCCGCTACACGAGCCATGGTTTTGGCTACGCCGTCTTCGTCGTTGGACACTCGCCAGACCTCAGCATCACCCCACTGGGCAACATCCAGCCAGGTCTTGCCAACATCGATCCCAACATATACTTCCGTGGTTGTTGTCATGAGTACGTTATCTCCGTATAATCGTAATGAGCCCACTCTAGCAAGGATACGGCCTCTCTAGGCCACTCAACTGTTCGGGCTTACTTCTAAGATGGACACGGCGGTCGTACTGCGAGACGGTCTCCAGGACCTAAAGACAATCGGCCTGCCGTGTCCCCTTTATTATCATACTAAAGACATTTCTATAAATAAGGAGAGGACTGGATTATCCACGCGCCATCCCCTGGGGAACCAAAGCCGGGGCCGCGCCGTCTTGTTGATATAAAGGTATTTGGATAAAATTTCTCCTGAAAGGATTGTTAAGAACGATGAACACAAAACCGGTTAAATTCAAACTGGCTGCCCTGCCGGTCCTGGCCCTGGCCAGCGGCGTTACTCCTGGCTGCTTGCCAGCCGTCCGAGACGGGCATCCCGCCCTCGCCGACCGCCTATCCCGCCCCGTCATCGACCGAGGAACCTGAGACGACCGGCACCGGTGGTTCGCCAACCTTCTCGCTAGATGAGCTGGGCCGGCTGACGCCTGACGCCGTCCTGCTCGAGCTGGTCTTCGAGCCAACTTTCTTCCGCCCCGAGGCGTCTTACGAATTCGGCCGTCCACCGGTCTTCGCCCTGCTGGCCGACGGCCGGGTGATCTACACCCAGGAAGGTGAGACGTATGAACAAGAGCAGGTGATGATGGGCCAACTCACCCCAGAGGAAACCGCTGCCTTGATGCAGCAGGTGCTCGATCTGGGCTTCGACCGCCTGGAAAGCTACACCGACTTCTGCTTCACTTCCCCCAACGGCGAGCAGAGCTGCATCGCCGACGCCGCCTACACGATCCTGCGTATGCGCCGTGCGGACGATGGGCTGAACGAAGTGAAGATTTACGCCGACTTTGCCAATGACCGGCAGGCTTTTGATAGCATCCGCGACTTGCTCGTGGGGTACGCCTACCCGCAGGCACAGCTCTACGTCCCACAGCAAGCAGCTCTTTTCCTGTCGGATCATATGGGCGATGCTCCTGCAACGGCGCTGGACTGGCCGCTCGACCCATCGCTGCTGGAGTTCCCGCAGACCGATTTCAACCTGTGGGCGATTGAGCTCGAGGGGCAGCAGCTGAGCGATTATATTGCCGCTGCAGGGCGCAACAGTGGAGACGCCTTCTTCGAGCATGAGGGCAAGGTATACCGGGCTTTCCTGTCGCCCTGGCTGCCGGCTGCAGACTTCAGCGATGACCTGCAAGCCGGGTTTCCAAAACCTTAGTCAATTTACGTAACAGCCAAGATGCCAGGGTTGTCAACCCTGGCGTCTTGGTTTTAAGCCTCCTGATGCGGCAGTAGCAATGCCTGCTATGTAAAATCTCAATATCATTTCATCGAGTTTATTGGCCTTCAGAGAAGGCGGGTCTTCACCTCAGCATTCCAGAGATCTGCAATTAACGCATTACCGGACGGGTCTTTCTGACGACCACAGGCGTAATCAGCCCATCGACGGCAGGCAGGGTGACGCCCAGAATCAGCGCCTCGATTCCGGCCAGGATATTCAGGCTCTTCATACCGTCAGCCATCACAATGCCAGGCAGGAAGGGCAGGGAAAATACAACCACTGATCCTGCACCGCGCTGCCCGAGGCGGGAGATCCAGCTGCCCAAAGGCGCAAGCCAGTTAGTCAGCCGGCGTGCGGATACCGGAGCGGTGGTGGGATAACCTGCATGGATTGGGTGATTGGTATCGCTGTTCATGGTTTGTTTCCTTATGGTTACTGCATCTGGCAAGCCACGGTTAATCCGGCCTCGGGCAGGCTGATCTGCACGCTCTGCCCGTCAAAAGTCAACTGGCGGCTGAGCAACCCGATATCGAAGGCTTCGAGATGGAAAATGTGCGCATTTTCCCAATAGCCTCGGTAACCCTCGCCTTCTGGCGCCTGGCGATAGCTCCCATCCAGGCCGATCGGCAGGATTAAATCTTCACCGCCCATTTTCAGGAACATCGTGGCGCCATCCGGTTCATCGAACTCCATGCGGGCGGTCTCAATGCCGGCCAGGTTGCTTTCACACTGGTAAGTTTTGCCAGAAATCTCCCGGGCAGTCTCGGGGGTATAGTTAGCCCTCCATTCAGCTGCTCCCTGCCCCACGGCGGCTACGGCTTTGTCGAACGCTGCCAGACCTTCAGGGTTCGCCGGCCGCGAGGCCTTTCATCTGCAGCATCATCGGGATCAACCACCCCTCAACCTCATCGTATTCAAAATTTCCGCCGGTGGTGACCACCAATAAATTCAGCGTTGCCATCACCCGCATCCTTTGACCGCCCCTGCCCGAGGCCTGGTAATCTTTGTCGGTGATCCACCAGCCGTAGCCGTAACCAAAGTCTGGCTCAATAAACTTGCTGTGAGCTTTCACCAAATCCAGCACCCAGGCTTCCGGCACGATTTGCCGCCCATCCCACTTCCCCCGCTGCAGCCACAGCAACCCGATCCTGGCTAAATCTTCCGGCAGCAGGTGCAGATCGCCCCAGCCGCGGGAGTAGCCCTGGGGATCGCTTTCCCAAATCGCCTCCTGGATGCCCAGGGGTTCGAAGAGGTTCTGCCGGGCGAAGTCGAGCGCAGTCATTCCGGTCGCTTCCGTCAGGATGGCCGAGAGCAGGTGCATCCCCGGGCTGTCGTAGCAGAATTCCTTCCCCGGTTCAGCCACCATCGGACGGTCGAGTGCAGCCTGCACCCAATCGGTGTGCTCTCGCATCGCCCGGATGGTGGGTTCGTCGCCTTCATGGCAGCCCGATTGCATGCCGTTGACCATGCTTGCCAGGTGCCGGACGGTCATTCGAGCCTTGCGCTCATCCAGGTTGGCGATCGTGCGCTCCGGGAAGAAGGACACCACTGGCTGGTCCAGGTCGAGCCTGCCCTGTTCTGCTGCGATGGCGATCAGGGTGGTCATCACGCTCTTGGTCACCGAAGCCAGGTTGTGTGGGAACGTTCCATCGTATGGATCGAAGTGGGCGTCCAGCACGACGTACCCGTTACGGATGATCAGCAGGCTGTCAATGTCAACCTGGTTGGCCTGCAGGCTCTGCAAACCTTCGGCCAGTTTCGCCGAATCGAAACCTTGTTCTTCCGGCGCGCTGGCGCGCCAACCCTGCGTGGGCCAGTAATCCGGCTCTGGCACCTCAACCGGTGTGCGCAGGCCCCCGGTGGCTAACCAGGCCAGCGGGGCGAGCTTGATGACCACCAGCGCGGCGACTGTTAGAAGACTTATGATGAGTATTCGCTTTACGTTCATGGCTCTGCTCCTGTCTTTTCAACTTGCGTTTTTCTAATGAATGTCGCTGTGGGCCGCCGTTATCAGCGGCGTGGCAGCTCAAGATTAGCCAAGAGATTCCCTGCCCCTCCATCCGCCAGTCTCAGGATGGCGCTCAGCAGACTTTGATAACTTGCCCCCTTGACCAGGTATTCATCTGCCCCGGCTTCCCGGGCGCGCTGCATCGCATCTGCCCCTGCATGGATGCTCAGGATGATCACCCGCGTGGCTGGGTGATCGGCCTTGATGCGCCGGGTAGCTTCGTAACCATCCAAGACGGGCATTTCCAGATCCATCAAGATTACATCCGGATGGAGCGTCCGGGCTTGCCGGAGGGCTTCCTCGCCATTTTCAGCCGCACCGATCACCTCGATCGCCGGTTGGACTCTCCTGGCAGCCAGTTCCAGCACGCTAACAAGTCCCTGGCGCACCTCAGGCAGGTCATCCACAACCAAAACCCGGATCGTTTTCATAATCACAGGATAACGAAAAACGCCCCCGACCGCATCGGGCGGGGGATAGAATTCGATCTACGGTTAGAGGTGGATATTGTGGGTCGGGCGGAAGGCTGAGCTCAGCCGCGCGGCCTGCGACCAGCGGCGGAGGCGGCGGGCAAACCGTCTCTACTTCAACCCGGGCGCCACTGCCCGATCAGCTGGCGCATCTGGCTTAGTGCTGCCTGGGTTTGCGCCTGCAGGTCTTCAACCTGCTCGGCGGCGCGCCGGGGGTCTTTTTCGAGCAGCAGGCGCGTGGTTTCCGCAGCAAGCTGAATGGCAAAGATCTTTTGACCCACCAAATCGTACAATTCCTGGATCATGCGGTTACGCTCCTGCGCCGCCGCCAGCTTTTCTGACTGGGCGGCATGATCTTCCAGCTTGTGATGCGCCTCTTGCAGTTCTGCCAACAACACCTGGCTCTCCGCCAGGGCGTCTTCATGCTGCGCGTACTGGATGTCATAGGAAATGAGCAGCACCCCGATGACAACATACGCCAGAGCCCGGCCCGGGCCTGAGATCAAGCCAAATTCGACAGACAGGGTGACCAGGAGCGATGTCACAAACAGAGTGAACCAAACCATGGCTCCTTTGCGGGAACAGCGCCTTGCCACCTGAAAACCCAGGATAATATAGAGCAGTGCCCAGGTATCCTGGTAATCTTGAAACAGGCCCAGTGTTTGAACCAGGATCATTTGAATGGGAAAATAAATGCGATGATACGATTTTATCCTTCTGGATAAAATTGGCTCGCTGGCATATGCCACCGTAAAAAGCCCCCACAGAAACAGCAATAATCCAATGCTAAAACCCCCGGAAAGATCGTAGCTCCTGCGAACCGCCACGACAATGATTAACACGGCGCTGATCAAAAAAACCAGCCGGTGAGAGCGAGTGGTGAGACGATCGGTATCCGCCCGGAGGTTCATGCCGCCCTCTCTTCAACGTGGATGTGCGTTCCCTGACCCGGATGGGAGGTTATCTCCAACATCCAGCCGATCTCTCTGGCTCGCTCAGCCATCCCAACCAGGCCAAACCCACCCAGATGCCTGGAGTGTGCCTGCTCAAAACCGCAGCCTTTATCTTCGATATCCAGGCTGGCGACAGGGCTATCCAGGTGTAACCTGACCAGCGCCTGGCGCACGCCGGCATGGCGGGTGATATTGTTGAGCGCTTCCTGCGTGATCCGGTAAAGGTTTAGATCGACCTCTGCGGGTAGGTGCCGCTGTCCGGTGATCTCAATGCTCACCTGCAGCCCATCTTGCGCCAGGCGCTCATCTGCCAGGTGTCTGGATGGCTGCCGCCAGGCCGTCCTGGGCGAGGGAGCGATCCGGAGCCTGCCCGGTTAAAGACCGCACTTCGCCGGCTGCGCTGCGCGCCAGGGTCTGCAGGCGGATGAGATGCTCACCGGCTGTGTTGTGGTCGTCCTCGAAAGCAAGTTGAGCAGCCTGCACTGCCAGGTTCATGCTGAACAGCGTCTGGGTGAGCAAATCGTGCAGCTCGCGCACCAGCCGATGGCGCTCTGTTGCAGCCGCCAGCGCTTCTGCCTGGGCGGCGGAGTCTTTCAACCGGCGGTAGGCCTCTTGCAGATCCCTGAACAGGCTGCTGGTTTTGCTTGTCGTCTCTGTTCGGTGCGCGCAATCAGGTGCGCAAAGCTGCCCATCAGCACATTGGCCCCCCCGCCTGCCAGCATCATGGTTACCCCTGCCTGCCATTCCATGCCGAAAAAAAACATTCCCATCATCGCCAGGGTGAAAACTCCGATCCAGGCAAATCCGCACCGCCCATGAAAGAACTGCACCGCCTGAAAGCTGAGCGGGAAAAAGAGCATGGTAAGGAAATCGATGGTCGGAGCGCTGTACAGCATGCTGATGACCAGCGCCGACTGAACCAGGGTATACAAGCGTGGGTACCAGGGAAACCGGCGGGTCAGAGCTCGCTCTGAGATCAGGATGATGCCAAAAATAGCCAGCAGAATCCAGATGGGAGTTGGGATGGGTGCGGTATCCTGGTTCCAGCCGATCGCCCGGGCAATGACGGCAATATAAATCAGGTAAGTGGCAAAATAGCGCATGGGTTCACCTGGTCAGTCTTTTGAGCCCAGCCCATGTTTCAGCGCCCAGATGGCTGCCCGGGTGCGGTCTTCCAGGCCCAGTTTATCCAGCAGGTTGCTGACATGGGTCTTGACGGTTTTCTCGCTGATCACCATTTTTTCAGCGATCTCGCGGTTGGTCAGTCCGCGGGCGATCTGATCCAGGACTTCCCGCTCGCGCTCGGTCAGACCTTGCAGCTCTTCGGGCAGCGCGGCCGGCTGGGCCTGTCTGCCGGGCGCGTCGCCGGAGACAGCCGCCATCAGCCGCCGGGCTATATCCGGGTGAAGCTGGGCTTTGCCCTGGAAGGTCTCCCGCATCGCCTGCACCAGGTCGCGCGGCTGGATGTCTTTTAGCAAATATCCCTGGGCGCCGGCGCGGATGGCGGGGAATACTTTGTCGTCTTCGCCAAAACTGGTCAGGATGAGCACGCGGGCATGCGGGTTGTGTTCCACGATCTTGCGCGTCGCTTCCACGCCATCCATCTGCGGCATCAACAGGTCGAGCAGGATCACGTCGGGGTCAAGCCGGGCTGCCAGCTCCACGGCTTCGCATGCCGTTCGTCCCCTCGCCAACCACTTCCATATCCGCCTGCATCTCGATGAACATGCGCAGCCCCTGGCGTACAATGGCATGGTCATCCATCACCAGCACGCGGATTTTCTTTCCCGGCAAAATCCAATCGTCAGGATGGGAGACTTCGTTGTCCATGCGCTGCTCCTTCGGATAAATTCTACAACGATATTGCGTACCGGGAAAATAAAAATGCAGAGAAGTTGGAAAGCACCCGGTTTTTATATTCGTTTCTTACGCCTCCCGGAGTGGTTTATGTTATCATCAGAAAGGTTCACCGGATTGATTTGAATGGTGCATATAAATCAATTTATTTTTACCGGGCGTAAAGTCGCCAAATATTTCAAATTATTTCTGGCCCAATGCCTTGTGATGCTGGCGCTTGCGGCTTGCTTGCCTCGTGACCAGGAGCCGCCATCTCCGCCTGTTTCACAAACTCCGGAAGGCAGCGACATCATCACTTTGCATTACAACGAGCGCCCACCCTACCTGGTTACCACTGACGAACGGGGTTGGTGGGCTGACTGGGGACCCGGCCACGATCGTATTTGAAAAAAGCAACATACCTTTTCGAGTGGAAACAAACACCTTCCAAACGGCAGATTTATCTCCTGCAGCAAAATAGCGGTCGCGATTGTCTCGTGGGGTGGTTTAAAAATTTGGAAAGGGAAGAATTTGCCAGGTATACGCTGCCGATTTATCAAGATAAGCCGCAGATCGCCTTGGCGCGGGCGGATAATGACAAAATACCGTCTGATGACCACCGTCGATGAAATATTTTCCAATCCGCAGCTGAACCTTGCTGGTGAAGGATGGCTATTCTTACGGCGATTTTCTGGATGGAAAAATCAAGGAATATAATCCCGATCATGAACGATAACAACGGTTGAGAATAGCGAAATGTTAAGAATGGTTTACGCGCAGGCATGCCGATTATTTCTTGATTGCGCCTGAAGAGGCCGAAGGGTTGATCAAGACATCGGAGTTTGACCTGCAAGATTTCAAGTTTGTTCACTTCAAAGATATTCCCTATGGCGAGAAACGGTACATCCTGTGCAGCATGCAGGTGGAAGATTCCATTATCGAACAACTGAATGCGGCAATTCGACAATATGTCGTGCTTCCATCCAACTAAACCCGAAGACGATAATCATCGAATCACCTGCTGCACACATCTGATCAACTGCTCAAGAGTAAGGCAAGGAGTTCGATCTACGAGTAACAGAAAATTCACTTTTGCCCTCATTGCCGGGTTTGGCATCCTGTTTGTGCTGTTTATTTTTGGCTTTGAGGATTATACGGGCGACAAGCGGCGCAATGCGGTTGAAGCCTATGCAGGGGTAATTTCGAATTCGCTCTGGCATTTCGAGCCACAAGCGCCAACCGATTACTTGACTTTGATTGTTGCACGAGCAAGATTATGAAGGTTTCAGGGTATTAACGGAAGATGGTTTCAGATTTTGTGGATGTCCAGAACAATCAGCATACTGCGTTCACAAATTTGTTGATCACGCTGAAGCTGATACAACGGGTGGAAATTACGGCGCGATATCAAATACAACGGTGAAACCATTGGCGAAATTAATGCCATCTGGTTGAATAAAAATATCTATATTTATTTTTATGCTCTGATCGTTGTTATTTTGTTGATCGGTGTTATTGGGTTGTATTCGCGGATTTTGCAATCCAACCGTGAGCTGGAAATTGGCGTTCAAGAACGCACCGCCGAACTTCACAGTGCAAACATTGAATTGGGAGAAAGCGAGGCGCGTTACCGCAGTATTTTTGAAGATTCCCCAATTTCGCTGCGCGAAGAAGATTTTTCGGAAGTCAAGAAAATCATCGACCAATTGCATCAGATCTGGCGTGAAGGATTTCCAGAGCTTATTTTGATCAGCACCCCGAGACGGTTGCCGAATGCGTGCGGGCGGTGAAAGTGCTCAATGTCAATCAAAACACACTTGAGCTATTTAAGACCGATAATAAAGAACGGCTGTACCAGGGGTTGACGGACATATTTACAGAAGAATCCCTGGCCAGCTTTGGGCAACAATTGGCAGCATTTGCGGAAGGGGAAACCCATTTCGATTGTGAAACAATCCAACAAACCGTGACCGGCGAAAAATTATGGGCCGGCACACGCGTCTCCATCGCGCCGGGGTATGAGGAAACCTGGGCAAAAGTGTTTGTTTCGATCCTGGATATTACCAACCGTAAAAAGACTGAGGCGGAACTTGCGAATTACCGCGAACACCTGGAGGAACTGGTCACAGCGCGCACCACTGAATTGATGGCTCTGCAGCACGATCTGGAACAAAGGGTCGCCGAGCGGACTGAAGAACTGGCGCAGGTCAATATTGGATTGAATGCGGAAATCGTGGAGCGCAAGCGGCTGCAAGAGGAGGTGCAGCGCTATACCGAAGAGTTGGAGCAGCGCGTCGCTGACCGAACCCGGGATCTTTCGGTGCTCTACGATGTGACCGCGGTTGCCAGCAATGTGTTGGATCTGGATGAGCTGCTTTCTCGCTTGCTGGGACAGATCGTTATCGGCAATGCGGCGCAAGGCTGGCATCATTCATCTGTTGGACGAATCGGCGTCAACGCTGCGACTTGAATACTGCAGCAAGGTGTGCCCCGATGAAATTTCGGATGGAATAGTTACATTGTTTGCGGACCAGGGGGAAGCAGGACGATGTTTGAAAAACATTCTGCTTTCATCAATATCCTGACCTGGAGAGCGATCCTCGTGTGCCTGCAGATCGTGCGAGAGAGTGGTTGGCGCACTTATATCGGGGTGCCGATCCAGGATACACGTGGGCAACTTGTCGGGGATTTTGAGCATTTTTGGCGAAACAGAAGACCCACTGACCGTTGAAGAACTGACATTACTGTCTTCCATTGCCGATCATATCGGTTTGGCGGTGGAGAATGTCCGCTTGCGTCATCAGGCGGAGCAAACCGCCGTTCTGGAAGACCGCCAGCGCCTGGCGCGGGAATTACACGATGCGGTCAGCCAGAGCCTGTTTTCGGCAAGCGTAATCGCAGAAACACTGCCGCGCCTGTGGGAGCGTAACCCTCAGATTGTGCAGCAAAACCTGGGCGATCTTCACCGTCTGATTCGTGGGGCGCTGGCTGAGATGCGGATGCTGCTGCTGGAACTGCGTCCGATGTCCATGGAGAATGCTGTGCTGGGAGATTTGCTGCACCAATTGGTGGATGGCATCCAGGGCCGCACCCAATTGGATGTTTCTTTGCAAATCGATGGGACAGGGTGAAATTCCCACACAGGTGAAAAAGAATCTGTTCCGGATTGCCCAGGAAGCATTAAACAATGTGGTTAAACATGCACGGGCGCAGCATGTGGTGCTCACGCTCGACCAAAGTACGGATCAAATCACATTGTGCATCTCCGATGATGGTCAGGGCTTTGAAGCGCGTTCGGTGGATGGCGGGCATCTGGGTTTGCAGATCATGCATGAACGCGCCGAAAATATCGGCGCCGACCTGACCATTTCCAGCCGCTCTGGGCGAAGGCACAGAAATTGTTGCCAGTTGGCCTGGCGCAGGCAAAGGAAACCAGGAGCGGTGATCACCGCGTGACTTCAGGCGGAATGACCTGGATAATGATCGGATTGCGAGTCATTATATGAATGAACAAACGCCTATTCGAATCCTGTTGGTGGATGATCACGATATGGTGCGGCGCGGGCTGGCGGTTTTCTTGCTCGCCTATGATGATCTTGTACTGGTGGGAGAAGCCGCCAATGGCGTTGAAGCGCTGGAGAAATGCGCCTGAACTGCGACCGGATGTGGTCTTGATGGACTTGATGATGCCGGTCATGGACGGCATCACCGCGATCCGATTGATTCGTGAGCGCTATCCGGCCACCCAGGTGATTGCCTCTGACCAGCTTTAGCGAAGAGAAATTGGTCGAGACTTCCCTGCAGGCGGGTGCGATTGGTTACTTGTATAAGAACGTATCGGTGGATGAATTGGCGGCTGCAATTCGTGCCGCGCGGGTGGGGCGGCCAACACTTGCTCCCGAAGCCACCAAGGTGTTGATCAATAAAACCATGCAGCCATCGGCCCTCGGGCAGGATTTGACCGAGCGTGAGCGGGAGATCTTGAGATTACTGGTGGACGGGCTCAGCAATCCTGAAATTGCAGAACAATTGAACGTGAGCCGCTCTACGGTCAAAACCCATGTCAGCCACATCCTGGAAAAGCTCGGGGTAAACAGCCGCGTGGAAGCTGTCAACGCTGGCAATCCGAGCATAAATTAACCACCTGACCGATCCGGCTATCCGCCATCTGACCGATAAACAAATCATTCCATTGGCCGTTAGAAAATCCCCCTGAGACCTGATGTGTCGAGGGGGATTTTTTTATATACTCTAGATGCGTGATGAGGCAAGCATTGTAGCTAAACGTCCAAGGATTGGATCGATGGATTATCAATTTCAATGGAACGTAATCTGGCAAAACTGGCGCTTATTCCTGACAGGGATCTGGCTGACCATTCAAATCACTGCGGTTGCTACAGTGTTGGGACTGGTCATCGGGATGATCATGGCCGGTTTGCAGTTGCTGAAGAACCGTGTCATCACCAGCATCATCCAGGTTTATATTGAAATCATTCGCAATACGCCATTTCTGGTGCAGCTTTTCTTTGTTTATTTTGGTTTGCCCACCCTGGGAATTAAGATCGAGGCATATCAGGCGGCATTAATCGCCCTGACCATCAATATCGGCGCATATGCAACGGAAATTGTCCGGGCCGGGATTGAATCGATCTCAAAGGGCCAGATCGAAGCGGGGCGGTCGTTGGGGCTTTCCGGCTTTCAGATCTTTATTTACGTCATTCTTAAACCGGCATTGATGACGGTTTATCCGGCGCTTACCAGCCAGTTTATTCTGATCATGTTGAACTCCGCAGTGATTTCGGTCATATCGGCGCAGGAGCTGGCTTATCAAGCCAAGTATCTTCAGTCGAGAACATTTCGGAGTTTTGAAATCTATTTCTTTGTAACATTTCTCTACCTGCTCCTGGCCTACCTGTTCCGCTTTGTCTTTCGGCTTGATTTCCAAGGTTGCTTTTGGGAAAGCGCCGGTGAATTAACCATGAGAGAATTCAATTTCTTCGAAGTTCTCGTAGCTCTTGCTGCTGGCAACCCAGTGGACGATCGTTCTGTCGCTGATTGCATTGATCGGCGGCGGCATTCTCGGATTGCTGCTCACAATGATGCGCATTTCCAAAAACCGATTTCTTCAAGGGTGAGCCGGTTTTTTATTGGCTTTCATTCAGGGCACGCCTTTATTGATGCAGTTGTTTATTATCTTTTTCGGCATTCCGATCTTGTTAGGGTTTGACGTTCCGGCGTTTCTTTCTGCCATCTATCGCCCTGATTGCTTACTCGGCAGCTTACCTGGCGGATATCTGGCGCGGCAGCGTGGAATCGATCCCCAAGGCGCAGTGGGAAGCAGGTACAGCGCTGGGCTTGAGCTGGCTCGAGCAGTTTCGCTTTGTCATCTTGCCCCAGGCAGTGAAGGTATCCATCCCGCCCACCATTGGTTTTGCCGTCCAGGTGATCAAGAATACTTCACTGACTTCCATCATTGGCTATGTTGAGCTAACCCGCCAGGGACAGATCTTGAACAACGTCACTTTCAGGCCGTTTGCAATTTTTGCGATGGTTGGCGTGATTTATTTCGTCGATTTGTTATCCGCTCTCCCTTTACAGCAAGCGCCTGGAGGCAAAATTGACCGTCGCGGCTCGCTGAGAGCGATCACACGTTGAATACAAAGCGCTTCTGGCATGCCAGGAGCGTTGGTAGGAAAAGATTTTCGACAGATATTTTGAAGTATCGAAAATTAAAGGAGATAAACCATGAAAACCGAAATACGGAAAAGCGTTCTAGTTCTGTAGTAGCGAGCTTGCTCATCCTGGCCCTGCTGGCGGGCTGTTCGGCGGCGGCGCAACCTACCGCCAGCACCCGGCGGCGCTGAGGCACAAGCTGGCGAGGCCACAAATATTCTCGACAAAATCGTGGCTTCCGGAACCATCAAGATCGCCGTTCCGGAGGATACCCCGCTGTTTGGCAGTTTGGCGGCCGACGGGAGCTACGAAGGTTACGATATCGAAATCGCCAATATGATCGCCAAGGATATGGGCGTAACGGTGGAACTGGTGCCCGTATCCAGCCAGAACCGTATTCCTTACCTGACCTCCGGCAAAGTTGACCTGGTGATCTCCAGCATGGGGATCAAGCCGGAACGCGCCCTGGTGATCAACTTCTCCAACGCCTACGCGCCGTTCTTCTGGGCAGTTTACGGCTCCGCCGACAAGCAGGTGACCAACGTTGAAGAAGCCAAAGCCTACAAGGTTGGCGCGACACTGGGTACGCTGGAAGAAATCGCATTTAGCGACGCCGCCGGCGAAGATGCGGAAATCATGCGATTCGATGATCAGGCTACCACCGTGCAGGCCTTTTTGACCGGCCAGGTTGACCTGATTGTGACTGGCAATGCGATTGCCGCGCAAATCATGAAGGATCATCCGGAAATGAATGTTGAATCGAAATTCATCCTTCAACAATCGCCGTGCCACATCGGTGTCCGCCGTGGCGATGAAGCGCTGTTGAACTGGGTCAATGCATTCATCTACTCTCATACCCTGAACCATGACCTGGATAAACTCTCGATCAAGTGGTTTGGCCAGCCTCTGCCTGAGTTCCCGAATTTCTAATTTCATCTCCCTCGATGTACGGCTGCCGGCTCCACCGATCGAACCGTTCGGAGCCGGCAGCCAAGATAGGATGTGGATCTATGAGCAGCAACCTGGGAAACGAAATCATCATTTGCAAAGACGTGCATAAATGGTATGGCGACTTTCACGTGTCTGAAAGGAATTACAACATCCGTGCGAGAACGCGAAGTGGTCGTGGTGATTGGCCCCTCCGGGTCTGGAAAATCAACCTGGATTCGCACCTTCAACCGGCTGGAAGAGCACCAAAAAGGCCAGATCATTGTCGATGGCATCGAGCTGAACAACGACGTGAAAAATATCAAGGATATCCGGCGAGAAGTCGGGATGGTTTTCCAACAGTTCAATCTCTTCCCCCATCTGACCGTCCTGGAAAACATTACCCTGGCGCCTATTCGTGTGCGCAAGTGGCCTCGCAAAAAGGCTGAAGAAATTGCCATGCAGCAGTTGGAGAAAGTGAAAATTCCAGAACAGGCGCAGTAAATATCCCAGCCAACTTTCTGGTGGGCAGCAGCAACGTGTTGCCATCGCCCGTTCTCTGGCGATGCAGCCCAAGATTATGCTGTTTGATGAGCCAACCTCTGCGCTTGATCCGGAAATGATCAAGGAGGTATTGGATGTGATGCAGGACCTGGCCGAACAAGGGATGACCATTGTGGCAGTAACGCATGAAATGGGGTTTGCCCGCGGTGTCGCAAACCGCGTCATCTTCTTCGATGAAGGCGTGATCGTGGAAGAGAAACCGCCGCACATCTTTTTCGACCATCCGGATGAGGAACGAACCAAGAAATTCTTAAGCCAGATTTTGCGCCATTAGTTTTAGGACTTACGCAGTTGGTGGGGGATTGCCACTTTCCCTTGAACTGCGTAACTGCTATATTATTTTCGCCAGGGCATGGATGCCTGGTTGAGGGCTTCAACTTCTTCGGGGGTCAGGGAGAACGAAAGGGCGCCGGCATTATCTTCCGCCTGACGGCTATTCTTTGCACCCGGGATGGGAAGCACAAGCGGGTTTTCAATCAGCCAGCGCAGGGCGACCTGGCTGGGCGTTTTGGAATACCGCTCTCCAATCTCGCGCAAGAGATCAACTAACGGCTGGACTTTATCCATCTCTTTCTGGCTGAAATTAGGCATGAAGCGCCTGAATCCACCCGCTTTCCTGGCAACAGAATATTTCCCGGTTAAAGCACCCATCGCCAGAGGAGAGTAGGCGATGAGGGTGATCCCCAACTCGCGGCAGGCATCCAGAACGCCGTTCACCTCTGGTTGGCGGTGCAAAAGCGAATACTGCACCTGATTGGAAGCCAACGGAATGCCGCGTTTTGCCAGTGCCGCATGGGCGATACGCATTTGTTCTGCCGAATAATTGCTCACGCCAACTGCCTTAACCTTACCCGCCTCGACCGCCTCAGCCATCAAGTCCATCAGATCGGGGATGGAGACCGAATTTGTTGGGAAGTGATGCTGGTACAAATCGATCGAGCTGCGACCCAGGCGCCTCAAGCTTGCCTCCAGCTCTTTGGAGAAATTTCCGGTGCGGAAGCGAAGCGTGCCCGGGAACTTGCTGGCAATTAACACCTCTTTACCGCGCGCCAGCTCCCCCAGGCGCTGCTCTGATGCGCCACTGCTGTACATCGCCGCCGTATCAAACAGGGTTACTCCCGCCGCCATGCTGACCTCCAGCGCACGTTTCTCCTGCTCTGCTCCGTGCGCTCCGCCATAAGCCAGCTTGGCCGGGTTAAGGCGAGCCAACCCCCTGGGTTCGCCCCAGGTCATTGCACCGACACCCAGGCGAGGCACGCGAAGCGAGCTGCGGCCTAAAGATACCGTTTGATCCATGAATTTCTCCTTTACCACACTGAGCCATTGTTTAGGAAGCCGGTTGCTACTTAACCACCTGGATATTGAACATCCCCGTGCCCAACGCACCCCATAAGCGCAGCCAGATGGGTAAGTACATTTCTGTACCCCGTGCGGTGGTGATGTCGCCCAAATCGATGATGTGTCTCCAACCGAACCAGGATGTGAGCCAGCTAACGACCTGCGCTTTGGCTTTGGCGTCATTCCCGCTGACGAAAATGTGATGCTCGCCATCCGCAAGCTGCCGGGGATTGACCATCAAACTGGCGGTCAATGTGTTAAGCGTTTTGACCACTTTTACTTCAGGAAAAGCGCGCTGAATTTGCTCACCCAGGGAGTCGGTGTTGCAAATCGTGAGGGTGGGCGGCATACCCTGAGAAAAATCAAGCGGATTGGATATATCGATCAGGGCTTTTCCGTTCAGGTTGGATGCGCCTGCCAGGGTGAGGGCATCCAGGGAGCCTGACCCGTTGGTTGCATTGATCACAACCTCACCATGCCGGGCAGATTCAGTGAAACTTCCAGACTTAACCCCGGGGTGTTGCTTGAGCCAGGCGCTGAAAGGCGGAAGACCATAAGGACCGGGCTCAGATTGCGCCATGGTCTTACTCAAGTCGCGCGTGCCGACCATCACCGCGTGACCGATCTCTGCCAGTTTTCCGGCGATGGTTTGCCCGACCACACCTGTACCTAAAATGCCGATGTTCATACCCTGCTCCTTTGACTGATATTGCTTTTGCCTTGAATGTATGGTACGATACAGATCTGTATCGACCATTCCGGATTATACGATACAGACCTGTATCGTGTCAAGAGGCAAACGGGAATGAAAATTGAAGCCACCCCCAAAGAGCAACTTTTCCAGACTGCCGCCCGCCTGTTTTACCAGCACGGGTACCGGGCGATTGGCGTAGATACGATCGCGGCAGAATCAGGCATTGGAAAGATGACTCTCTATCGTCACTATCCATCCAAAGATGATCTGATCGTTGCCTATTTAAGAAACAGCGACCAGGTTTTCTGGGATCAATTCGAGCAGATAACCAGGGATGCTCCAACTGCGGGTGAAAAATTGCTGGCGTTCTTTGAGGCCCTGCAAAGTTACGTGCTCTCCCCGGATTGTTATGGTTGTCCCTTCATTAACATAGCCGCTGAGTATCCCGAGTCTGATTACGCCGGACACCAGGTCGCGTTGGAGCACAAGCAGAGCGTTCTGAGGCGCTTCCGGCAGTTCTCGGAAGAAGCCGGGGCGCGCCAGCCGGATGCATTGGCAAATGCCCTGTTTTTGTTGATGGACGGCGCATATGTCGCGGCGCGGATGTTCGGCACATCCACACACAACCCGGCCATTTCTCTGGCAGAAACTGCACGTCAAGTTATCGATGCTTGCTGTTGATCAGAACCAGGTTTCGTCTCTCTGATGAATAAACCATATGGGAAGGAGGGATTCACCTTATTCTTTAGCCAGTGTGCCTTGATGGAAGACCATCTGCCAGCGATCATTTGTCAATTTCCAAATCGAGCTTCGTAGGGAATAGATGGGTGGCTCTCCAGGGGTACGGTACTGGACTGCTCGATAAGTTGCCAAAACGACGCCTGGCGCCAGGACTGTTGCGCTAAACTGTAATAGTGATCTACGAGCCGGGGGCTCCTGCTGTAAGCCCTCGATGATCTGTTGTTTATTGAATACCTGTCCCGAGCTACCAAACTCGATAAAATCGTCAGCGAGCAAATCGGCGAGCGCTTCGACGGATTGGCGCACCTCAGGTTGTAACAGGCATTCCTCCAGCTGATGCAAAAGCTCTTCCTGGGAATACTTCTCTTTCATAATTCGTGCAATCCAGCGTCAAGTGGGTAGAAAAATCCTGTCATCCTATCGTACCAGACGAAAATGAAGTTTGGTTGCCATGCTGCTCATGAAGGATGCCTCCTAACCTTCGAAAAATAAACACGCGGGGATACCAATTTTCAACGGTTGGGGCCAAGGGCGGCGAATCGGATGAGATCGTAAACACTTTCATTGTGCGCTCGGCACCACTGCCGGTACGGTGTCGCTCGCAGACAGGACCTCATCCTCGTCCAGCCCATATCCACTCTCGATCAGCTCCACTAATCTGCGTGTAAAGCGGGCGGCCGGGGCGCCATCGATAACATCATGGTCGAAAATGATCGTCAGGCTGAGCATATGCCGCGGCTCCATCCGCCCATCCACTTCCGCCAGCTGCCGGGATAGTGCCCCCCACGACCAGGTCGAACCCGTGGGAGCCGGAGGCAATCCCCCAGCCGGCGTGGCCTTTGCCAAACATACCCAACCGAAGAAATGCCGACTGTGCCTGCCATGGATGTAACAATCGTTGGGTCATTCCGCAGGACCATCTGGAACAAAGCCTTGAACAACTGGAGAAAGGGCCACGGGAGCAGCATGGCGGAACGGAACCAGGTAAACATTCTCGGCATCTGAGGGCATCTGATTGGATTGCACCGAGCGGATCTCCTGGTGGATCTCCCGGTACGATTTGCGGCTGGCAGTACGGATGACATGGCCCGTCGAGAGGCGCTTTTCTCCTTTCTTCAGCTCGATCATAAACCCGACATCCACGTCGTCAAACATAACAAGCTGTTTGCTGCCTTTCCTGTAAGCCTGAACTGTCTTGTCTTCATCCACAGCGCGGGCCAGGCAGGTGATCAGATAGCCGGTGAAGGAGAGCTGCTCACCGGTCTTTGCTTTGTAGTCCTCGATGAATTTCCTGGCGGCTGTGACATCCGCCTCCAACAAGGCGTACATGCAATGCCTCCCCGACTTTAAGCTCCTGGTAGGCGGCCATGCCGCGGCGCTCCGGTGGGAAATCAACGACATGATAGGGATTGGTTCGATTATTCATGGTGACGATTCCTCGACTACAATTTTAAAGGCTTGCCCACGACAGGAACATTTGCTTTGTCTCACCATACGCCTTGCGCCCTCAGCTCCTGCATGGCAGCTTTATGAGTCTCGATGAGCCGGGTGATATCCTCGTCGGTGTGGGCGGTGCACATGAACCCATGGTTGGGTGAAATGTGCAGCCCGTTTTTGCGGTACAGCAGCCTCAAGCCCGGGCTGGCAAAGCGATCCCCCTTGATGCACATCCCGGACGTTCTTGATCGGTCCACGTGTGGCGTGCATCCAGAACATGGAGCCAACACCGGTTGCGATCGCCGGGTAATCCTCTTCCTGGGCAAAGCGGTTGATCTCAGCTCCGAAAGCGGTCTCCCATGGCGTTCAAGCGTGCATACAGGAGTGGTTCACTGCTCAAGCGCCGCAGGACGGCGGTCCCTGCTGCGGTGACCATCGGGTTGCCGTTGAACGTGCCTGCCATGAGGATGGATCCCGGCTCCGATATCGTATTCCATCAAGCGCATCGCCTCGGCAGTTCCACCCACCGCCCCGAAGGGAAGGCCACCACCGGCGACCTTGCCGAAGGTGCTCACATCGGGGATGACCCCATAGTACTCCTGAGCCCCGCCTGGGCCAAGGCGGAAGCCGGTGATCACCTCGTCAAAGATCAGGAAGGCGCCGGTCTCATGGGTGATCCTGCGCAGCTCTGACAGGAAGTCATGGTCAGCCGGGATTGTGCCAGCAGCGCCCTGTACGGGTTCGATGATCACACCAGCCAGCCGGGAGGCATGGCGCCGGATCTTGTCGAAGGCCGCCGGGTGATTGTAGGGCAGAACGATCGTGTCTTTCCAGGCTCCCTCGGCAAGCCCGGGGCTCTCAGGGATGTAGTGGGGTCCTCGACCGGCCCAAACTGGATCGGGCTTCCGGGCGCGGCCGGCCAAAACTGACCGCCAGAAGGTCATGGGTGCCGTGATAACCGCCTTCGAATTTCGCCACCAGAGGACGCCCGGTCGCAGCACGTGCCAGCCGGACGGCATACATGGTGGCCTCCGTGCCCGAGTTGCAGAAGGTCACCTTATCCACGCCCGGCACCATGTCGCAGAACAGCCTGGCAAACTCATACTCGTGCTCGTGGCATTGTCCATAGTGAGGTCCCATACGGCAGCGCCTGCCTGATCGCTTCCTGCACCTCGTCCGGTGCATTGCCCGAGGAGCATGGTCGAGAAGCCCAGCATGAAATCCAGGTATTCATTGTCGTCTGCGTCCCACACCCGGGCGCCTTCGGCCCGTTTGACCACCATGGGAAAGGGATCCGCCAGCCGGAAGAGGCTGCCTACACCCGCCGGCATGACCGTGCGGTTTTCTGCCAGATGGACAATGACTTTGGGCTTTTGGCCATAATCTCGGCGCGGTAGGTGTTGAGAAGCGTTGTGATCTTTTCGCTCTCGGCCATGGTATGCACTCCTTTCAGCGGGTGAATATTGTGTACCTATTCTCCGCCATTGCGTATCCATTCGCAGGTGAGTTTGAGCACGTTTAACAGCGGCTCGATGGTCAGGACTTCCGGCATGTCCCGTGACTGGTGATAAAAGGCAATCATCTGCTGCAGATTGAAGCCAAGCAGCGTGGTGGCTTTGATGCCAGCCCGGCTGAAGGGGCCTGCGTCGTTGCTGGTGCCGAGGGTGGCAGGCATTACTTTGTGCGGTATCCCGGCGCGCTGCGCTGCTGCGACCACGCTTTTCACCATCACAGGGGAATTCTTCACGGCGCCATTCGTCTCCGAGGTAAGGATGGCAATTTCCGGATGGGCGATCGTCTCGAAATTGAGCAGACGTGCGTCCAGGCGTTTCAGCTCGTCCAGGTGGCGCTTCACGTAACGCCGCGAACCCCGGACGCCCGCCTCTTCGCTTCCAAAGGAAATGAAGCGGATTTCGGTTTCATCCGGGATGCAGGAGGGGTTTTCCACCAGGAACCTGCACATTGCCGTCGCCAGCGCGCAGGCCGAGAGATTATCGGCTGCACCCGGCACGGTACCACCGTTTTTCCGGCCCCGGGCAAAGAATATCGCAAAGATCATGGATGGCGCAATTGGATAGACCAGCAAGACCCATCCCAGCGTCCCGGCACGAATGATGCCCGTATCTGCAGTGATGATGCCTGCCAGCTGGATCATATTCATCACCAGCACAGTGACCAATCCAATTAACCAGGTGATGGTGAGGATAAAGAATCCGTAACCGGTGAAACGAAGCCAGGTGAATTCCATAGCGCTGTCATGGTGGCCGCTGAGGATGAGCAGCCGTTTCACGTTTTTGGTTTCGGGCGGCAGCAGCCTGCCGATCACATTTACCGACACTTTCTTCTTGAAGAACGGGTCAACCAGCTCAAAGACGATGACAAATTCGAAGATGAACAGCAATATCGAGATGATGGAGAAAGCCAGGGCAGCCGCAGCCGTCACCCGGGGTGAGACTCCCGTCAAACGCCCCATGGAACTATTCAACAGGGCGGCAATCAACATGCAGGCGGTGCTGACAAGCTGCGAGTCCAAAAAGGCCTGCGGCGCAAGGGTGAATTCCTCAAAAACGACATTTTCGGCGCCCAGGTGAGATCCCAGTTCTTTTTGGATCATCGCAGCCCGTTCCCGTTCCTGGGACGTCCCTGGCAAACCAGGCCCCACCTGTGCGCAAATCGTCTTGACGATATCCATGGCATACTGGGCGTCCTGGCTGGTAATTATCGCTGGCATCAGGCGCTCCTCCTTTCAGCTATTAACCGTCTTTCCCCGGTCAACGAGCTCGTCCAGCCCATACCCGCTCTCGATCAGCTCCACCAGCCGGTGGGTAAAACGAGCCGCCGGAGCCCCATCGACAACATCGTGGTCGAAGAGCACCGTCAAATTGAGGATCTGGCGCGGCTCTATCCGCCCTTCAATGACGGCAGGCTTCCAGGCAGTGCTCCCCACCACCAGGCCTAGCGAGTGGGGCGTGGTGGCGATCCCCCACCCGCTGTGGCCCTTGCCAAACATCCCTACGGCGGTAACAAAAACAGTGCCCGATGTTGATGCGCGAATCGCCGGATCATGGTGTGTGGCGATGTCCATTAAAGCTCTAACCAGCCGGGACAGCGGCCACGGAAGCAGCATGGCAGAACGAAACCAGGCCGGCATACCTCTGCTGGCCGGCGCCAGCTCGGATTGCGCCGTGCGGATCTCCTGGTGGATCTCCCGGCAGGTCTTGCGGTCGGCGCCCTGGACGATATGCCCCATCAAGACAGGCTTTTCACCAGACTTGTTTTCTACCATCAATCCAACGTTTACATCGTCAAACATGATGATCTGTTTACGGTCTTTCAGGTATGCCTGCACCTCCCTGTTCTCATCCACGGCGCGGGCCAGGCAAAAAACCAGGAATCCAGTGAAAGAAAGAGCCTCACCGGTGTGCGCTTTGTGCTCGGCGATGATTTGCCGGGGGACGGTCACATCCACTTCCAGCAAGCCGTACATCCAATGCGCTGGCCCAGACAGATCGAGCGTGTTCACCCAAATACGGCGCCCGGGTGGGAGGTCGACGACATGGTAGGGCAATGTTTTTGTATTCATGGATTGGCATCCCCAATTCGGGTATTTGAGGTCGGGATTTTTCGCAGTAAGCGGAAGATCGAGCGCGCTGCGCAGGAAAGCCCACGCCCCGGCGAAACTGCCGCAGATCAGAGCGATCCAGGAATAGTCGGGCGCGAAGAGCTTCATGAAGCCGCTCATTTTGCCCAACATGGGAACCAGGGATAGGGCAGCCAGCAGGTTGGGGATCAGCGGGAGCAGGATGTGCTGCGTCCACATGCGCCCACGGCTCGGGAGAAGGGCCGGGTGGGCGCGCCAGCGGCTTAAACGCCTCAGTGTGGCAATCACGCCAACAATCTGGAAAATTGGAATGAGCAGCAAACCGCGCATCACCCACGGGGCCGCGCCAAACATGAGCGGCGAAGGGTGCTCTCCGGCGAGCCGTTGCGCCGCACCCATCCCGAACTCGTCAAAGGTCAGCTTCATCATGGCGTGATTGGCGTTGAAGAGCAGGACCAGGCCTTTCTTTTGTTCTGGCACCAGGGCCATAAAGGCGCCAAAGTCGGGGACGATGCCGCTGTGTGAGACGATCCGTGACTTCCCGGTTACCTGGCTGATCCAGCCCATGCCGTAGGATCCGAGCGAAGCACCCATTTCTCTGATTTCCGCCGCAGGGCGTTGCATCTCTTCAATACCAGTTCTGGAGAGGATCTGCACATCGCCCCGGCAGCCGCCATTGAGATAAACGATCAGATACTGCGCCATGTCTTCGGCGCTGGAGATCAGCTGGCCAGATGGAAGCGAACCGGGCGGAATGGAGAGATCGGGGGCAGGGAAGGGGTGACCAAACCAGTAGCGGTGGCCCACTGCCAGGCCATTCTGCTGCGCTATAGACTTTGAAGGGTAGCTGTGGCGCATGTTCAAGGGTCCGAAGATATGCTGCTGGATATAATCGGAATAGGACTCCCCGCTGGCGGCCTCGACGATAAGCCCCAGCACGTTATAATTCGTGTTGCTGTACTCGAACTTCGAGCCGACCGGGCGGGTGAGTTTGAGCGTGGATAGAGAGCGCACCTGGCGCTCTGTGGCGTCGAGACGGCTGTCAAGATCGGCAAGGTCAGCCAGCCCGAGCGATACCGGCAGTCCACTGGTCTGGTTGAGCAGATGGCGCACTGTTATCTGAGCAGACGCCTGGGGGTCTGCAACGCGGAACCAGGGCAGGTAGCGCTGGACGGGGGCATCCAGCTCGACCTTGCCGGCTTCGACGAGCTGCATCACGGCCAGGGCGGTGAATGGATTTGGTCAGAGAGCCGATGAAGAAGGGTGTCTGGGGCGCCGGCGCCTCACCGCCGGGGCGGGCGCGGCCAAAGCCGCGCAGGTGCACGATCTGGTCGCCCTCGACGATGGCAAGGGATACTCCCGGGATGCTCAGGCGGCGCATTTGACTTTCGATGTAAGCGTCGATTGCATCGTAGGGGCGTTGCTGGAGCCGGTTTTGCCGGAGCAGGTGGCGAATGCCCGGGTGAACGCCGGTAGATGAGCGCCAGCACGGAGAGCAGCCAACGCGGGAAGAAAAATTTCTTGCTGCTCATGGTTACCTCATGATTTCTCGTGAACAGACCGGATGCGGATCATCACCACCGTCTGCGCTGCCTTCTCTACTTCTTCTGCTCTCGGGGTATTGTGGTCGTCGAAGGTCACACCGTAATACCTGGCGTCGGTCGGCACCTTGCGCAGATGCGCGGTCAGCCCGGCGGCGACGGCGCTTTTATCCTCGGCGACCGGTTGTGCCAGGCCCTGGAGCTCCCGGCCGCGCAGGCGTAACGTGACCGGCGCCTCGCCGCGCAGGTTTTTCCACCAGGCTGCATGGGTAAAAATGTGCACCTGGTCGCCGTCTTGCGAGTAGCTGACCGGGGTCGTGTAGGTCTTGCCGCTCTTGCGCCCGGTGAAGGTGATCAACAGCACCATTTTGCTGACCATGGCGTGCGCAGGTGAGCGCAAGACGAATTTCATAGCATGATTAACCACCGGAGGGACGGTTGGTGTTTCAGACATTTCAGCGCCCGATGATGGTCATTCCGTGTTGCTTTTTAAAGATGTTGTATCATGAACCGTTTCCTTTTGATCCAGCGATTAGAATTTTGATTTTTCTAGCCTCACCGCTCGACGCGGAGTTTGAAAAGTGATGGGTAACTTCGATGCTTTTCGGGAGGCGCAGCGCCAACCCGGAAGCCACCGTCAGCAAAAGTACCAGGGCCGCGGCAATGAGAAACACAACCTGCGGCGTGACATAAGGCGTAAACAGCACCACCAATGCCGGGCCAAGCATATTTCCGAGGGAACCAGACGTGCCTTTGAGACCCATCATGCCCGCGGTTTGTTCCGGTGGGGTGATGTCCAGGATCAGGGCGCTTAGAGCCGGGTCGTAGAGGGCATTTCCCAACCCTGCCAGGATGAAGCTGACCACAATCCAGGTCACATCGCGGAAAATGGCCAGGCCAACGAACTGCGCCGAGAACAGCGCCAACCCCAGCACCAGGACAGGTTTTCGCCCCAGGCGGTCGCTGAGCTGGCCAAGGGTAAATTCGCCGAACATGAAAGCCACTCCGTAGGCGCTCATGATCAGACCGAGCTGGGACGAAGTCCAACTCAGGTCATCATAGGCGTAAAACATGAATTGCGGCTCGATGAACGCCCAGGCAAACATCACGCCAAAGGTGATGAGCAGAAGCAGAAAAAATGTCGGCCGGGCAGGCAGCGCCTGCAGCACATGCGTCCAGGCCGGACGAGGGTGACCGGTTTGGACCGCAGGGACGTGTGTTTCGGGGATCATAAACACTGCCAGGAGCAGCGCGCCAACGGCCATCAGAATTGAGGAGGCAAACGGAACAACATAACCGAAACGGTCGTAGAGCATCCCACCCAGGATTGGACCGAGGATCCACCCGGCTGAGGCGCCGCCGTTGACAATGCCCATCCATTGGGCGCGCCGGTTCTCCGGGGCCAGATCGCCGACGATGCTCGCCATAGCCGGGAGCAGCCCGGCAGTGAAGACCCCTGCCAGGCCGCGCAGCAAAATCAGCAGCCAGACGTTGGCGGCGAACAGGTATCCGCTGAATGCCAGGACATAGGCGGCGAGCGAGATCAGGATGATAGGCCGGCGTCCGATACGGTCGGCAAGCATCCCGATGAAGGGAGCGGCGAAAGTGCTGGTGAGCGCATAGGCCATGGCGCTCACTCCGAGGGCTTCCACGCCGGCTCCAAAACTCTCGAAGCGCCGGGCAAACAGCGGCAGGATCATCACAAAGCCGGTCATTTGCAGACCCATACAAAAAGCCATGGCAACCAGAATGCCAGAGGAGCGCCGGGTGGTGTGTGTGCTCATTGATCGGTCCTTCCATTCATCTCTTCATGACCTTTCTGACCGGCAGTCAGGCGTAGACGGGTTTCGCTTCAGTGATAAAGGTTTTAATGATCTCAATCACCTCAGCCGATCGCTCCATGTGCGGGTTATGTCCGGCGCACTCGATCATCTCCAGGCGTGCGTTGGGCAGCCTGTCTGCAAGGATGGCTTGATGTTCCGGTGGAAACAGGAAGTCGTGACGCCCGGCAATAACCAGCACAGGCGCTTTGATCTCGCTGAGCCGGTCCATAACCGTCCAGTCCTTGAGCAGCTGGCTGTAACCAAAAATGAGGGCTTCAGGCTGCATCTTCGGGAAATGACCTGAGACCACATCTCGAGCCAGCCTGAAGAGGCTGGTGTGGTAGTTGTACGCGCCCATGAACTTCTGCACGGTGGGGAAAACCTCGCCGGGGGCCAAAAGGCCGTTATAGAAACGGCGAGCCGCCTGCACCACTGCGGGGCTGTAGCCGCGTTTCGCCAGGATCTCCGGAGCATTGTGATTCACCCACCACTGGTCACCGCCTGTATTCATCAATACCAGGTGAGAGAGACTTTGCGGATAGCGGAAGGCATATTCCAGGGCAACATGGCCTCCAAAGGAATGCCCGAGCACCGCCCACCGGTCGAAGCCCAGCGCCTGGCGCAGCGCGTCTGCATCTGCGGTGAGGTTTTCCCAGGTCATCGATGAGGCTTCTGCCCCTTCGGAGCGGCCATTGCAGCGGTGGTCGTAGAAGATCAGGGTGAATTGATCTGCCAAAGGCTGCAGGGCCAGCAAGGTCGAGTGATCCAGGGCAGGGCCGCCATGCATCAGGAGCAGTGGATAACCCTGTCCGGTGACCTTCACAAAAAGGGACACGTCTCGAATTTGCATGTTTGTCATAAACTTCTCTCCAGAAAGTAACACGCTAAGCTGCTGTAAAGATTGGAGCTAACTATCTCCAAATTGCTCATCGGAATCTTGGGAGGATGGACCGCCGCGGGAAACTGAGATCAAGACCAGGTTGAGATCGCGGATGCGCTCAAGCAAGCCGTGGAGCGATGCCTGGTCTGGCAGCCGGCCGGAAAGCAGGGTTTCATCTCCTGCGAGGTGGGTCAACTTCAAGCCGGAAAACCACTCCGACCAGTGTTGATCCAGGTGTCCCTTGAGTTTTATCTCGTAATAATCCGGCATAACCACTCTCCTTATCTGTAATTGCCAATAGTTTAGCGCGTTCCGAGGAAGCCCGCATCTGCCAAATGGGATATTCAGGGGTTATTTGTGAGTGTTATCTACGGGATGAGAGCGGGTCACAGGAAGGATACCCAGCTGCCGGGCGTGGGCGACTGCCTCCGTGCGGTTGTTGGCATCCAGCTTCCGATAGATACTGGCTGCGTGGGCTTTGATGGTGCCGCGGGACACGACGAGCTGCTGGGCGATCTCCTGGTTGGTTCTGCCCAATGCCATGAGATGGAGAACTTCGTTTTCGCGCTGGCTCAACGGCTCGATCAGGTTTCCGTCCGGAGAGATTTTACCTTGCTCCGCCATCGCAGTGTGCGGTTCGGCCTCGAACTGGGTGAGCAGGTGGATGGCGTATGCCCGCAAGGCGCCGGGGCTGGCATGCGCCAGCCACTGAGCGAGCAGCTTTTGCATGGGCAGGCCCTCGTCAAGAAAGAGGCGCACATAGCGCTCGGGTTCAGCCAATGCCAGGCATTTCGCCAACGCCAGAGCGGCATGTTCGGGATCACCTGTCTCCTGCATCGCTAATGCCTTGAGGAGCAAGATCTCTATGACTCGGCCCATCCTTCCGGCTGACCGGGCAGTATCTTCCAGCTGCGACAACAAACGGATGGCTTCATCGGGTTTGTTTAGAGCGATCAATACCCTGGCGCGGGTGATGTCAGTCAGCTCGGTTTCAAACCCGAACCGATCATCTGAGCTCAAACGCTCGACGTGGGATGCAGCCCAGCGGTCGGCTGCCTGCAAGTCGTCTTGAGCCAGCCACAGTTTGACCTGGGATGTCTCCACTGCGCTGCGAGCCTCTGAGAAAACGCCGCAAGTTTGAATCAGTTGGGCTGCTTTTTCTACTGCGCCTGCTGCATCCTTCCGGTTTCTCAGAGCGAGGTGAATACGAGACAGGGTGATGTAGGCCAGACAAAAATCATCCGCTTTGCCCCACCAGGGCAGGTAATCCAGGCCGTGCTTCAAGCGAACGAGGGCGGCCTCGCTGTCATTCCATTCACACAACAAATCTGCTATACCAATCTCTATCAGGCTGGTTGCGCCAAGATATTGGCCGCCTTCCTCCTGGATGAGCTGGGCGGCCTTTTGAAAAAGATCATACGCCTCGCGCAGCCGGCCCTGATAAACCAGCATTCTCGCCAGAATAGCATTAGCCGCTACAGGGTTATTAATTGCTCTGACGGTATAGAATGAGCGTATCGTCTCGTGCAATGTCTTACTGGCATTGAAAAAATCCCCGTACAGGAAGTATTCATATCCGAGCGTGATGCTCATTTCAATTTGCAAGCCCAGGTTGTCGGCAGGAGTATTTTCGCGTGCTTTAAGGCAAAGCTCTATCGCCCGATGAGTATCCCCTCGCATGGCGGTAACACGGCTTTTGACGTAGGCGTGATAACCCAGCATGGACTGAACGCCGGGCGCCGAAGCTTCGGATCGAATCCGCTGTTCAACCTCATTTAACAATAAATCAGCTTCCTCCAGTTGTCCAAACCAGGAGCGACTGAAAGCTTCCTCGATATGCTCGTGTATATCCGCCTGCATGTTGTTTTGGGCGGTGCCCAGGCGATTTAGCTCGGCGGTACGCATCTCCACCAGCTGTTCACGCCGGGTGACCAGCGCCTTGAGACGGATTTCATTGGCTTCCTTCGCTTCAAGGGCTGCGGGCTGGATATTGAAGGCATATTCGGCGATCAAGCGCGCATCATCACATCCGTTTTAGCCAGCTTGCCGGTCGCTTTTGATAACGCCCTGACCCGGGTGGGATTGACCACCGCCACCGGCAGGCTGTTCAAGAGGATGGTCTGGACAAGCATTTGCTCATATCCTCCAGTGGCTTCAACTGCGATCAGCTGCGGTTCCATCGCCGCTACACGAGCCATGGTTTTGGCTACGCCGTCTTCGTCGTTGGACACTCGCCAGACCTCAGCATCACCCCACTGGGCAACATCCAGCCAGGTCTTGCCAACATCGATCCCAACATATACTTCCGTGGTTGTTGTCATGAGTACGTTATCTCCGTATAATCGTAGTGAGCCCACTCTAGCAAGGATACGGCCTCTCTCGGCCACTCAACTGTTCGGGCTTACTTCTAAGATGGACACGGCGGTCGTACTGCGAGACGGTCTCCAGGACCTAAAGACAATCGGCCTGCCGTGTCCCCTTTATTATCATAGTAGAGACATAACCAGGGCCTTCGAAAAACCACTTCTTTGCTTAACTTACCCATCCAAAAACGTATCCCAGACACTTCTCCACGGTTCATCATTTTTATATAGTTCTGTTCGATTAAACGCTCGATCCTTTCAAAATCAGAGGCGAGGGATGCGTGATGAATCGCATCCAGGGTCGAGCCGTACTGTTCGTACCACTCAGAAGCGCGCAAATGTAATCGTGAAATACCCTGATCTCCGAGGGATTTCTGCAACTGGCTGCGCAGCAAGTTGGCGAAAAGGTGGTGATAGCGGTACCACTGCCGCTCATCATCCAGGGGCACCAGAAAGAGATTGGCCCGATCCAGGTATTCCAGAATCGAGGCAGAATCGAGAGACGAGAGTGGAGATTGGTTACCATTCTCCACTCGCATATCTCGAATTCTCGGTGATTGCATCGCAGAGCGGAGCACTCAGGCGCTCCAAAATTGACGTAAACAAAAGAAAACGCTGAATTTCTGGCGGCTGGCCGGCCAGGACCTCTTCCAACAGGTAATCCAGAATGTAGCGGTTCGTGCCCGAAAACCCTTCGATAAACCCGGGTACATTTTCCCGATCCCGCATGGAGAGAGCTGCCATCTGCAAACCGGCAATCCAGCCTTCCGTGCGTTCTGCGAGCACCGCTACCGACCCTTCATCCAGGCGGAGCCCCATGATGTCGTTCAGGAACTGGCCCGCCTCGGGTCTGGTAAAGCGAAGATCGGCAGCCCGGAGCTCAATCGTCTGGCCGCGCACGCGCAAACGCGCTAAAGGCAGCGGAGGGTCCGAACGAGTGGCGATCACCAGATGGAGACTGTTCGGGCAATGCTCGAGCAAAAAAGTCATTTGCTCATGTACAGCCTGGCTGCTGATAAACTGGTAATCATCCAACACCAGGACGATCTCCCTGCCGCTGGAATCCAGGTCATTGATGAGGCTGGTCAGGATCATTTCGGGCGGAGCTTGCTGCGACGTCACCAGCAGCTGGGCGGTCTCGCTCCCGATCGCAGGGTCAGCCGTCTGCAAGGCAGCGAGCAAATAACTCAGGAAGCGCCCTGTCTGGTTGTCGTTCTTATCCAGAGACAGCCAGGCAACGGGCATTCCACAACCTGCGACACAGGCTGCCAGCAGGGTGGTCTTGCCAAAACCAGCGGGGGCGGTGATCAGGGTAAACGGACCGCACAATCCCTGGGCGATCTGTTCCTGGAGCCGCGGCCGGGAAACCAGCCCTGGTCGGGTAAAGGGCAGGCGCAGCTTTGTGCGGATAAGCGGGTCAGCCTTTTGCATACGGCAGTATTGGATTGAGTGCTGAGATGTAGATTAGAACTATTATAGCCGGACATACGCCGTAATGAAATGATTTGAGTTGATGGGAAATCCCATTCGGGGGAGGGTAATTGTGTGTGGGCCGGTTACGGCTGATCCTGCCCGGCAGATAGTTCGCGTCCGATCCGGGCGAGGGCGTCAAAGACCGCATCGATGTCGGCCAGCGTGGTGCGATGGGAGCAGATCGACATGCGCAGCACCGTGCGCTCGCGGATGCGGGTTGTCATGATGAAGGCAATGCCGCGGGCCTGGATCTCATCCGCGATGCGCTGGTTCAGGTGGTCCAGTTTGGCGTCCACCCGCGCTCGGTCCTGCACAGACCGCCGGGCCGCCTTGCGATCCTCCAGGGGCGCGTAGCGAAATGAGTAGATGTACAGGTTGGGCTTGTGCAGCCGCTCGAATTCCTCCGAAGCGCAGACATGTTGATCCAGGCGCTGAGCACAACGGAGCCCCTGCCTGAGCAGCTTACGGTAGCCCTCAACGCCGTAATGCCGGAGCGCCATCCAGACTTTCAAGGCCCGGAACCCGCGCGACATCTCGGGGCCGTATTCGAAATAATCCAGTCCGGTGTACTCGGTTGGCAGCACGCCGCGCAGGTAGGGGGCGGACAACGAAAAAGCGCGGCGGAGCTTCTCCGGTTCGCGCACCAGGAGACAGCCGCAATCATAGGGGATGAAGAGCCACTTGTGGGGGTCCAGGGTGACTGAATTGGCCCGGTCAAGTCCCCTGTACATCTCTTTCTTCTCAGGTAGAATGGCGCCAACTGCCCCGCAGGCCCCATCGGCATGGAACCAGAGACCATTCCGCTCACAGATATCGGCGATCTCATCCAGGGGATCGATGGCGCCTGTGTTGATCGAGCCCACCTGAGCTACGACGCAGAAAGGGTGGTCTCCCCGGGTCTGGTCTGACCGGATCATCACTTCCAGCGCCTGAGGGTCCATGGTGAAATCCTCCCGGCTCGGGACGCGCCGGACGGCGCTGCGCCCCAGGTTGAGCAGGTCAGCCACCCGCTCAATGGAGATGTGGCCTTCGTGATCGGCCATGTAGATCAGGTACTTCCCGTTTCGAGCCTCACTTTGCAGGCCGAGCGCGGTCGAATTGTAGGGAGCCATGTTGCGCAATCCGGTCAGCAAGGCGGTGAAGTTGGCCATTGTCCCGCCGCTGGTGAAGAGACCGCCGCAGCCGCCCGGGTACCCGATCATTTCTGCAATCCAGGCGATGGTGCGGCGCTCAATCTCTGTGGCAGCCGGGCCAGCCTTCCACCCGCCCGAGTTCATGTTGACAGAGGCAGCCAGGGCTTCCGCCAGGACGCCCAGCAGAGTCCCGGAGCCGTTTACGAATCCGAAATAGCGCGGGGAGCCCAGGTGAGTGGCGTTTGGCAGTACCCGGGTGGGCCATTCCTGCAGGATTTGTTCCGCCGGCAGCCCTGTCAGAGGCAGGGGCTCTTCAAAGGCTTGCGCCACTTCCTTTGAGGATTTTCCCGGAAACACCGGCAGATTCCGGATGGAAGCGAAGTAATCGGCCATCATATCCACCGCCTGGTAACCCAGGCGGCGAAATTCGTCGGACTCCAGATCTGGATTCCACCAATCCGTTTCCAGATCGCCAGAAATCCGTGTTTCTGCAGAGGTAATTTCATTCATGAGTTCCCACCGCCATTTTTCTCGGCCTGGTTCGACGCCCAGCCCCAGACAGGCCCGATCATTCCAGGGCTGGATTGTCGATTCGAACACATCGCGCAGCCTTTCGATTGCCAGCAGTCCTAAGGCTTTGCCACAACCCCTCCCGCCTGGGGACTGACGGGTGTTGGCAGCAGGTTGCGGCATGCCTTCAGCGCTGCCCGGGCAGCCTCAAGAGCTGCCACCGCCGGTGCAAGCTCTTCCGCCCGGATGCGCTTTATCTCTGCAATAATAAAATTCTTTGGAAGAGGCGGCTCGTCGCCCGTTCCCCGAAGCTGATCCTGTAAGCTCCGGATTTCAGCTTCGACGCCGTTCACCACTGCCTGCGCCGCGTTGACCGCATTGACCTGGGCCTGGCAGCGATCGACGACCACAGGCCGTAACTGCAAGCGTCCCTGGATTTCATACTGGCTAAGAGTTTCAAACGCTCCCAGGATTTTTCCCCTGGCTTCAAAATGCAGCGTGAAGGCCGCCGGGTCGAGGAAATCTTCTCCGAATGACTTGAAATCACTACCGTTGAAGTCATCCAGATCTCAGAATCCCGGCAAAAACCTTGGCCTTCTCATACGCGCTGAGCCCGTTCTGAATAGCAGACCTGACACGCGCCTCGACACGATTGCTGATCTCTGCGGTGATTGCCTTTGTCTCTTCTTCATCCGCCGCAGCGAGGACGAAGAGATTTTCAGCGATCGCCGTTCGAAGCTCGCTGTTGAATGCTTTAAATCCGTCTTCCAACGCAGACTCTGGGGTCTCATCATTTTCCAGCAGCGCCACCACCAGAATCAAGCGGTGTGTGACCAGATTATCCTCGAAGCGGGTGCGCAGAATACCAACACTGCCGGGAATATCTGCCGTTTCACCGGCACGCATGCTGTCTTTAATCACCAACCGTGCGTTTCCAAGAAATGGGGTTTGCATCGCCACCAGCTCAGGCGTATTGAGGGCGGTGTCATCGATCCGGATCAACGCCGGCCAGATATACGGTTCAGTGCGTGTTTCGGTATTGATCAACTTCAGGCAGTGGAGTTGTTCAAGCAGTACGATCGCGTCGGTTGCCATCTTTATTACTCCTTTCTGTTTCATTTACAACGGGTCTGGTTTCACTTTGGCTGGATGTTCTGATTGACACGGAATAGGTTATCTGGATCGTACCTGGTCTTGATCTGGGCCAGGCGTGGATAATTATCTCGATATGCGGCCTGGATGCGATCCTGTCCTTCATCCATGATCATGTTCACATAGGCCCCACCGGCCGAGTAAGAATGCAGCGCTTCCCAGTAAGCCTTCGACCAGCGAATCATGCGCTCATTGTCCGCCGGGTCCGGGCTCACACCCACGATCACCTGGGCGAAATTGGCCTCGCGGTAGCTCCAGGCTGTATCGTTTTTCCCGATCCGGTGGGCAGCGCCGTTGATCGGGTAGAGATGCATGGTTGAGTGCACCGTTGGCAATTGGGAGGCGTGTTGGATATGCAGGTCAATCACCGCATCGCTCAGCTCGGTGAAGAAATCGGCGTTCCAATACCACTGCAGGCCGGGTGGGTAGAGCCCGTCGAACATGCTTTGCAGCGCCGGAATGGGGATAGGGCCGGCAAAATCCATCGCTGCAGGAGCCACTGCGCGGATCGGTTTGAAAACCCGGGCTGCTTTCTCCAGATCGCCTGTATAACACCAGGTGATTGCAGCCATTTTTTGCAGGTGATATTCCTTCGGAAACATGTCTACCGGCGGGACGGTGTGAAAGCCGAACCAGCCGTTCAGCTCTTCAGGGCCGGTCAGGATCAGGTCACGCCAGGCGCGCATCACGGCGGCGGCATGTTCCAACTTCCAGAACATGGGTCCGCCGTAAACGGTACTCGCCGGACATCCCTGGAAGAGGAAGGATGTGACGACCCCGAAGTTTCCGCCCCCGCCGCGCACGGCCCAGAACAGATCTTCGTTTTCATCTGCACTCGCCGTGATCATACGGCCATCGGCCAGAACCATATCCACGCTGAGCAGATTGTCGATCGTCAATCCGTAACGGCGGGTGAGGTAGCCCAAACCACCGCCCAGAGTCAGCCCGCCCACGCCGGTTGTAGAAAGAAAACCGGTTGGCACGGCCAGGCCAAAGGGGTGCGTGGCGTGATCGACATCTCCCCAGGTGCAGCCACCTTCCACGCGCACTGTTCCTGCGGCTCGATCCACGTGAATGCCTTTCATGGACGAGAGATCGATAACCAGGCCATCGTCACAGGATCCAAGTCCGGCGCCGTTATGCCCACCGCCGCGCACCGCCAACAGCAGGTTGTGCTGGCGGGCAAAATTTACAGCCGTTTGCACATCGGCGGCATCCACACAGCGGGCAATCAGGCCGGGCCGCCTGTCGATCATGGCGTTGTACAACTGACGGGCTTCGTCATAACGGTCGTCACCGGGTTGGATTAATTCGCCGCGCAGGCTGCCTTTGAAGGCCAAAACGGCCTGTTTGTCGAGCAGAGACACACGATTCCTGGCACCAACAACATCGATTGTCATCCTATACCTCCTCAATTGAGTGATTTTGGTTACACAACTCATTCGCTATAAGCGACTATGATTGGAATACAACAGATTTAGTACCTACGCAGTTGGTGGGAGGTTGCAACTTTCCCTTGAACTGCGTAACCACTCAGATTATAGGAAGCGTTTGGAGAATCGTCAGGAGGCGCGTGTCACCAGTTGGCAGCGCTTTTTGAAGGATAACCAGGGACAGGTGTCCCTAATTCAATTGTTTTTACACGTGGGTTCTAAAGAGACCGGTCAGGCGACTTTCCAAAACCAGCCTCGCGGGCCAGAACGATAGCTTGCCCCCGGTTGCGTGCGCCCAGCTTGGCGTAAATGCGGGAAGTGTAGTTTCGGACAGTCTTGGGGGTAACGACCAACCGGTCGGCAATTTGTTGGCTGTCGAGACCGAGGGCGATCAGCTCGAGGGTCTGACGCTCCTGGGGGGTCAGTTCGGGAAAAATATTTGCGGGAGGTTGAATGACCTTTTCAACCACACTCTCACCGAGGAAAGTTCGGATCTCTGCCAGGAACCGGCCCCAGGCTGGCTCCTGCTCAAGCAAGATGTGGTTTCTGCTCTCAAGCTGCACGAAGCGGGAGCCGGGGATCAGGGCAGCCAGCAGCCGGCCCTCCTCCAAGGGAATACTTGCATCCTGGCGTGGATGCAAAACCAATGCCGGCGCTGAGACTTTTGGCGCCAGGTGACGAACATCGATGTCATAAAAAGCTCGTTCCATTCTGGAGGCGTTTTCAGGCGTGGCAGAGATTTGTGCAAGTTGATTTAACGAAGCCATTTGCTCCTGATCGCCGTCTGGCATCAGCATCGTACTGAAGAGCTGGCGGAAAGCTGGATTTTCCTGCCCCCAGCCAACACGGATAAGATTGATGAGGGCTTCGGCTTCAAGCTGACCTTGTTCATCCAGGTCACGGTGAAAGCGCCCGCGCGCATAGCCACCGTACAGCACCAGCCGCGAGACGCGCTCAGGGTGTTTGACCGCGAACGCCACACAGACCGCCGCGCCCTGAGAGATGCCCAGCAAAGGAAAACGATCCAAATTCAAGGCGGATACGACCGCTTCCAGATCGCGAACCCACGCCTCCATATCGTAGGTTTTGACATCCCAATCTGAGAGACCCGAGCCGCGGGCGTCATAGCGGATCAATCGATGGGTTTCAGACAATCCCTGCATCCAATGACGCCAGACAGGGCTGTTCCAATCATGTTCGAGATGGGTCAGGTAGTTGGCCGCTTTGACCAGGGGAGGGCCCTGGCCACTTGTGGCATATGCTATGCGGATATTGTCAGCCGACCGGCAGAATTGGACCTGCTGTTTCATAATCATTTCTCCTGAGTCGAGCTTGCTCGTGATTATACCAGCGCAGTTTGGTGGGTAGAGTGAAACCAAATGCTGAACGGAGAGTCCCTTAGCCTGGGTAGGGAAATCACTAAGTGGAAATTAGACACTTTCCCCATTGAGCCGCGGCCGCCTTGCCTTTATTATGGAAATGTACACAGATCATAATGAAAGGAGATAAAACCATGCAAACAGATTTCTCAATTCCAACCCTTCTATCTGCTTCGACTTTGAACGGTACTCCGGTCGAAAACCTGGAAGGGGAAGACCTGGGCAAGATCGAAGAGCTGATGGTCGATCTGACATATGGCCGGATTGCTTATGCTGTGCTGTCCTTCGGCGGCATTCTGGGCAATGGCGATAAATTGTTCGCCATTCCTTGGGATGCGCTTTACGTGGATACCAAGAAAAAAGTGATCGTTCTTGATATCGACAGACAGACACTCCAAAACGCTCCCGGCGTTGACAGAGACAACTGGCCGGGCACCGACGATCATAACTGGTTGGTCGATGTCTACAATTACTACGGATATCGCCCTTACTGGCGGTAGCGTAGATAAATCCCGGTACCGTCGCGCAATTCGCGAGACGGTACCGGGCCACAACAGATTGAGGAGGTTCTTTATGTTAGGCTTGACTGTAACCCTTTTGCTGATCGCTCTGGTCGCTGGTTTGCTTGGTTTTTCAGGTATAGCCGGCGCTGCGGTAGGTTTCGCCAAGATCGTGTTCGTGATCTTCCTGGTCTTGTTTGTACTGTCTCTGCTATTCGGGCGACGCAGCCTTGTATAACGCGTTTGCTCTCATGTTTGGAGGTTACCATGGATAAAATCAACGATACTCAGTCAGTAAACCGTCAGGTTCGAGCCGAAATCCATCACCTCGATGGCTACGAACGCCAAACCCAGGTAGTCGAAGACCTGAATGCTGAGCGGCGTCTGCTTGTCAGCAGGCTTGCCCAGCTGATCTGGCTGATGTTTGGCTTTTTAGAGGCTCTGATTGGATTGAGAGTGGTGCTCAAGTTGATCGCCGCTAACCCGAACACTCCCTTCGCCGATTTGATTTACTCCTTCACGGATCTGTTCCTGTGGCCTTTCAGGGGTCTCACCGTTGCCCCGACGTTAAACGGTATGGAGCTTGAAATACCGGCGATCATTGCCATATTCGTTTATGCCCTGGTGGGCTGGCTTCTCGTCCGGCTGGTCTGGGTGCTTTTCTACAACCCGGTTTCGCGCACTATGCGTATAGTCGAGAGAGAAACACGACCATATGGACGAATATTAGACAGATCAAAGGGTGGTCTGCTGAGATAAACAATGGAGTTTGGAGGTTGATATGACACTGCCTGGTTTTTTCGTGCTCCTGGTAATTGCCGCACTGGCAGGCATCCTGGGTCAGGCCATTGCCGGCGTCTCTTTGGGCGGCTGCCTGGTTTCCATTCTGGTCGGTTTCATTGGCGCTTACATAGGCCTGTGGATTGCCGGCCAGTTTGGTCTACCGGAGCTGTTGGTGATCACAATTCAAGGAGAGTCTTTCCCCTTGCTTTGGTCGGTCATCGGCTCGGCAGTATTCACGGCGATTTTAAGCTTGCTCTTTAGAAGTCGCCGGCTCTTATAACCACAGAACCAATGGAAATTAGCAAGAATAGACCAGAATATTGATTACCTTAGGAGGTAATTTATGAACCAAGATATTTTGCAAGGCAAATGGAAGCAAGTCCGCGGCGAAATAAGATCCTGGTGGGGCAAACTCACCAATGACGATCTCGACCGAATTGAAGGAAGCAAGGACAGACTTTCAGGAATTCTGCAGGAGCGCTATGGATACTCACTGCATGAAGCACAACGCGAGATCGCTGATTTTATGGAGCAGATCGAGACGCAAGACTCAAACCGCATTCGAAAGAAACAAAATAGGAGACACTATGTTTACGACAATATTGCTCATCATTTTAATCCTCATACTGTTAGGTGCATTGCCTATCTGGCCATACAGCCGCAGTTGGGGCTACGGAGGATCCGGAGCGGTTGGCTTCTTGCTCCTGATCCTGATCGTGGGACTGCTGCTTGGCTGGTTCTAACCAGAATATAATGTATTGTTCCATCAAGATCGAGGTCTTCATTCGAAGCACCTCGATCTTGATCGTTTCTCATTCTTATGATGACTGACCATTCCACAGACACTCGAAAAAAGGATAAGCTCTTGAATTGATCAAGCAGATGACAACTGAGTATGAGGTGCGCCCGAATGCATCCGAGACCGCAGCCTGACAGGCTCGAGCAGTAAGCTCATCCGCCTCAGATCAGGTCCTCCTGAATGGCACGCAAAACTGCTTCGAGGCGCGATTTTACCCCCAGCTTGTGCAGGATCGATTTGATATTATCCACCACAACCGAATTCTCGAGATCCATTTCCACCCTGATCTCGAGGTCTGTCATCCCTGCTGCCAGGTTTTTTAGAACTTGCGTTTCCAATTTTGTCAGAGCCGGGATCGTATCGGGTCCTGTGCGTTGGGTCGGAACACCCAGCATTTTGGCTACTTCAGGGCTGATCCACCCCCTTCGCCCGGCAGCGATTTCCTGCACTGCACTGAGTAATTGTCGGGGCGCTTCATCTTTGGTCAGGTAGCCGGCCGCCCCATTGGCGAACATCCCAAGAACGTAACGCATTTCGTTGTACCCGCTCAAGGCCAGCACCCGCACCTGTGTTTCAGATTCCAGCAGGCGCCTGGCTACTTCGTGACCTTTCATGCCAGGCATCTCGACATCCAGCAACAGAACATCGGGGTTTAAACTTTTCGTCAGTTCCAGGGCCTCTTTTCCATTCCCTGCTTCGCCAATCACCTCCACCTGAGGGGATCGATTTAACATCCTGCGCAAACCCCGGCGAACGTTGACATGATCATCCGCTAAAACAATTCTGATCTTTTCCATGAAGAACTCATTGTGTGTTGGTTCAATGGTATCCTGCCAATCGGTAATCTTAGAAATCAGGATTCCGTGTTCTAATAATACCTGAAAGTAACCACACACACAATCAGGGATATCCCTACCTTCCCCCTTCTCATCCTATCCTTCTTTTCATTGCCGGGCCCGAGGCCTCCAAACTCGACCAAAAATCCTGGCGACATTAGTCGCCAGGATTTTTAACCGATCCCATCACACGAATGGCAGGAATTCACCTCTCAGTTACCAGATGACCCTTACGGATCCATTTTCCTGTCGATTCGTTTTTCTCGTATTTCTGCTTCACTGCAGACCAGGCAACCCGGTGAGCGGTCTCTTCTCGTGACCTGTTTTCTCGCAGTTCTTCCGGCTGATCATATTGTTCCCAGGCGTTGTTGAATGCTGCCATATAAATTTCCTGAGCATGTTTGGGGAGAACGTTCTTAACGCTCTCCGGCAGATCGAAAGTTGATTTGTAAGGCATATTAACCTCCTATTCCAGGATTGTTCTCGGTGTTGCCGCGATCTACAGGCTGACTTTTTCGGAGTCTTTCGGCCTGTTCTACGGCCTCATTGCTGATTTCTTTGACGCGATCCTGGATGTATCATCTAATCTGTCCATCGTGCCTGCCTGCGCCCTGGTGAATACGTTCATTGTGCGGGAGCGCACATCTGCAATCCCTTTCTGAATCTTGGTGCGAGTTTCCTTGCCAGACCGGGGTGTATTCAGCAGCGCCAAGGTCACGCCCGTAGCTGCCCCGACAAAAAAACTGGTTACAGCACTCAAAATAATGCTTTTCATCTCAATATTCTCCTGTTCAAGGTATAGTAGGCTAAAGATGCCAATCTTCTTTACAACTATAACCAGGACTCAATTCCAGGAAAATGGGTAGATCACCAGGAAACCATAAGGAATTTCCCTAGGTGGAATGAGTAAACCCCCTTATCCGTACTAAATTTCCACCCTGTGCGAAAAATTAGCTCATTTATTCTTCAAGAGGTTTTCTTGTACAGCCAGCACGGCTGCCTCAACCCGCGAAGCAACTTTTAGCTTGGAATAAATTGATTCAAGATGTTTTTCAACCGTCTTCGGACTGATGCGAAGCTCCTGGCCGATTTCCTGGTTTGTTCGTCCTGAAACAACTCCTTGTAATACCTCGAGTTCGCGCTCCGTGAGCTGTTTCTCATCCAAATCGTTTGATTGAGTCCAGGAAGACAAAATTGCAGCCACCTTGCGGCTGAGCCATCCTTTTTCGCCTCTGGCTACACCTCGTACGGCCTCTACAATCGTTTGGGGAATTTCTTCTTTGGAAAGATATCCCAATGCCCCGCTGGATAGCACCCCAAAAATATACTGGCGATCGGCATAACTGCTCAAAGCCAGAATCCGGATCTGAGAGCCGGCGGTTTTTAAAGCCTTCGCCACTTCCACACCCGATAATCCAGGCATTTCCATATCCAGCAGCAGGACATCCGGATTCTGCTCCAGGGCCATTTGTAAAGTATCGTCCCCATTATCGGCCTCGCCGATGATTTCGATATCGGTGGCTTTTTCTAAGAAACGCCGAATGCCTGCCCGGGTGATAGGGATGGTCATCAGCCAATATCACGCGTATCTTATCCATTGATTTAACAATCTTTCAATCATTACACCAGATAATATCAGAACTTCACAGCTTCATTTCTGCTGGTTCAGCTTACCTCACGGATGGCAGGATCCTCAAATGGCTGTAAGAGGAACCACGGCATGAACCAGAGTACCTTCTCCTGGCATCGAGCGGATGGTTAATTTGCCTCCTAAAAGCTCTGCCCGTTCCGCTGCCCCTGCGATTCCGAGATGATCCTGGCGGGCAAGTCTGAACAAATTGGCAGGAACTTCGAAGCCAACACCATCATCTTCGACTTCCAAGGATGCCTTTTGATGGTCATAATAAAATCGCACGACAATGTGATTCGCTGAGCATGGCGAATAATGTTCCCGATCGCCTGTTGGTAAATCCGAAACAAACTGATGCGTACTTCATCGGAAAGAAGCTGTCCGTCAAAGGTGAGTTCCAACTTAACATCCAAGTTTGGATGTTCTTCTTTGAACTTATCAATATGCTCTCGTATCGCTCCTTCCAGCCCAAACGGCGCAGGTTGATAGGTCGTAGCTCGTCCACACATTGACCCGTAATCTTTGAATGACTTTCTCAATCGATCTTTGGTAAGGTTTAATTGAGACCTGCAGTTCATTTTGGGAAACCGCATCTCTGCATCCGGCATCCTCTCGTCTCACGTCTAGTGTCTCTAACTGAAAGAGCACACCATACAATTCTTGCATCGGGTCATCATGCAGTTCTTGAGCTAAGAATAATCGTTGTTTCTCCTCGCTAATGATCAATTGGCGTTTAATCTCCCGCAATTCAGCTTCCATCCGTTTCCGGTACGTAATATCTTCAAAAAGGCCGATCACAAATACGGGCGAATCATTCGCATCTTTGACCAATGAAAATGTCAGGCTGACCCACACGATCTGCTTATCTTTTCGTTGAAAACGGCTCTCCTGCCGGAAAAGATAATTTTTTCCGGAAGCGATCTCAGCATACATTTCCATCAACGAGAATTGCGTCGAATGGATAGGATAGCGACTTTAAGACCATGCGATAACAAATCTTGCTCTTGAAACACAGCATTTTCTGTAAGGAGGGATTGGTCAGCAGGAAATTTCCATTCAGATCTAGAAGTGCAATCCCCATGGCTCCGAACTCAAAGATGGACCGGAACCTTGTTTCACTCTCCTGCAAGGCTTGTTCGGCTTCCCGGCGGCTGGTGAAGTCTCGTACCAATTTCGAATAACCCAGCAATTCGCCATTTTCGTCTTTGAAAGGATTTAGAAGGGTATTTGCCCAAAATTTTGTGCCATCCTTGCGGACTCGCCAGCCCTCTGCCCTCAAATTTGCCTTTTCTCAGGGCGATTTCAGGGCTTTTTGAGGCATCCCCAGGTCGCGATCCTCCGGGGTGAAGAATATAGAATAATGCTTTCCAATGATTTCACTGGCCTGATATCCATTTATCCGTTTAGCGCCTACATTCCAGCTCGTGATCGTACCATCGCGATCCAGCGAGAATATTGCGTAATCCTGTATGTTTTCGACCAACAGACGGTAGCTTTGTTCGTTCTTCCGAAGCGCTTGTTCGGTTTCGATGCGCCGGGTGATGTCAAAAGCGAACCCGTTCACTCCAGTTACATTGCCATGTTGGTCCATCTGAGGAAGAATATGCAAGTCATAAATCCGTTCGTCTACTTTGAAATCGACAATGACCACCAATCCTTCCAGAGTCTGGTTCAGGTATTCCGTCAACGGATGATCCTTCGGGAGGATGTTCGAAAACATTAATTCCTGAGTTGATCTCCTGAAGGAACACCCAGGGCGGCCAGGCCTCCTCGTCGTGAAAGACGCAATTCTCCTTGCCGGTCGATCGACCAAAAGATAATCTGGCTTTGTGTAAGAACGTTTTCCAGCAGTTCATCTTGTGCCTGCAAGCGGTTCTCGATCGCCACCATTTCTGTGACATCTTGAACCGTGCCGGTTATTTTTACAGGTCTGTTTTGCCTGTTAAGAAGCACCCGTCCACGGGTTTGTACCACACGCGGCTCTCCGCTCGGTCTTACAATCCGATGCTGGAAATTGAATGGAATTCCAAATTCAGAAGCTCGTAAGAACTCGATGTGCACCCGCTCAAGATCATCCGGGTGGATTTTGTCCAGAAATGCCTGGTAGGTTCCTTCGAAGTTATCCTCAGCAACGTCGAAGATGCTGAAGAACTCTTGGGACCAGCTAATTTTTTGACCGAGAAGATCCCACTCCCAGCTTCCTAATCGTGCAATGTGTTGAGCTTCCATAAATCGGAGCTGGCTCTCGCGCAATCGCTCTCTAGAACGCCTGCGCTCAATCACCCGGCTTAATTCAATACCAGCATTTGCGAGCACATCCAGCAGATCTGGTGTAACACTGCCGGCATTTTCAAAAAAGAATTCAAGCACTGCCGCAACTTGTTTTCCCGTAAATACCGGGATGGCAAGTGCTGCCTTAAACCCCGCACGGACCAATGCCTCTCGTCCAACAATCTCTTGACGAGAAATATCTTCTATGAGGACCGGCGCGCCTTTCTTCCAGGCCGCTCCTGCCAGGCTGTCTCCCTGCTCAAGATGGATATTTTCTCGAGCTTTTTGAACCATCGAAGTATGGCGGCTTTTTCAAAGCTCCAAATCGATGGGCGAATCAGCGATAAATATCCGCCCTTTTGAATTGTACCGATATCCTGTTCAGAAATGACCAGCACATGACCAATTTTCCAACCGGTGAAAGACCGCACCATGTCCAGGAATACCGACATGGCATCCGTGATAGAGCTCGTTTCATGCGCCATGACGGTCACGTCCTGTAAAAATCGAAGCAGCCTGGTGCGCTCCTCTACTTGCGACTCCAGGCTCGTATTGAGTTTGCGCAGCTCATTCTCAATCGAGCTGCGTTGAATAATGCCTGCCAGGATATTTGCTGTAGATTGTACGAAATTAGCATCACCCGGATTGAAATTTTGATGCTTTTGGCTGTGAACACTGAGCACGCCATACGTGTGCTTGTTACTTTTGATGTTGGCGCTGATCCCGCTCAAGACCCCAAGTTTCATAAGCAGTGGGGAGCCGTGAAAACGTTGTTCCTGGCTAAAATCATCGACGATCACGGGACGATCGCTGAACAATGCATATCCGGCTTGCCATTCCACCCCATCATCAAATTTAGCTTTCCCTACCAGCTTCTTTTTCCACCCTGCACCAGCACGAAGAAGCAGTGTTTTTGATTGCGGATCGTATTCTAACACCTCACAAAAATCAGCCTTGAGAATTTCTTTTACCCGGCGCACGGTCATGTCAAAGAGTGCATCCAGGGCGGGAGATGTCAAGGCGATTTGACTCAACTCAGCAATAAAGGTCTGCTGATCCGACCAATTGGATGTTGTTTGCTCGGGTTCTGCCATTTATTATGATCAACCGGTGAAATGAGCAGACCAAACGATCAATTCTTAGGAAAGCAGAAACTTCAGCCGTGCCTGGAGAAAAAATATTATAACATGGCCCGTAAAGTAATAACCTGCGGAGACGGTGGGTGTCCCACCGAGAGAGGTGGGTGTCCCACTTAGAGAGCTAATCCAATTTCTTCAACAAACTCAAAAAAGGTTTGCCCGGAATGTCCGCGAGGTATCGGTGGCATCATTTCAAAGGTGGACTTCATAACCTGGTTTGATTTTCGTCTCGCTGCTCCTGACGATGCCGTGCAATACTTCCAGGGCATGGTAAGCCATCTCTTTGTTTGCGCGGTTTTTTCTGCCCGTTCTCATCGACCACGCCATTTCCGCCACCCCGAGCCCCCGGCATTCATCCCTGAAAGCATGGCTTTGCTGCATGCTGAAAGGTTCATTATTCCCTTTCAAAATAACTCGCACATCTCCCCCGAACTGATTCGGGTCGGCCATATACAGTACACCCATGCTTCCAAACAATACCACGCTGGGCTTTTCCGGCAAAATAAAAACGGAGTTTGAATCGAATAAGATATTTCCGACCGTTCCGCGTTCGAATTGCAGGGTGCCAGCCATGAGATTCTCGCATTCGACCGGATAAGACTCGTCGAAATGTTCAAGCGTATAATCTTTTCTCACCGGATTCCTGGTCTGAACAATCCCAGAGACTTCCCTGACCGGTCCCAATATGCTCAAAAGCGAAGTGATATAGTAAATCCCTACATCAAATCCAATTCCTCCGCCTGGTTTGACTGTGAACGAAGTTGGGCTGGCAAATACAGAACCATCTCGACTGAGAGCACAGGAACATGAAGTAATCTCGCCGAGCATGCCGCTGTCCACAACGTACCTGGCAGTCTGTATCGCTGAACCTAAAAATGTGTCTGGCGCTGCTCCAAGATACAGGTTCTTTTGGTCGGCAATTTCCATAAGCTCGGCGGCGTGTTCCAGCTCAACCGCCAGAACCTTCTCCGTGTAAACGTTCTTGCCAGCTTCGAGCAGTTGTTTGATCACCGGATAATGCGCCATGGGTGTCGTGAGATTGACGACAATTTCGATAGAATCATCCGCCAAAATTTCTTCGATGGTGAGAGCTTTGATCCCATATTTCTGCGCCTTTGTTTGAGCTTTCTCCAGATTTCGATCGCAGCAGCCCACCACATCGAGTATCTTAAACTTATGGATCATCGTGTTCAGATAGGCATCGCTGATCATGCCGCATCCTACAATCGCTATTTTCACGGGTTGAATTTTCATCGTCATTGTTTCCTTGCAGTGATCCGGTTGATTTTTCTTGGTGTCTATCCTAAAATTCGGGAGGCAAAAGAATCATCCAATTTTCAGATAGGCCCTTAATCTATTGCTTGAGCCGGTAGGAGACGAACGCAATCGTGCGATTATCCGGAGACCAGGAGTTCACATTCATGGTTCCCTGTCCACCCAATAACTTCACGATGGTTTTCGATTCTCCCCCCTCGGCAGGGACAAGGCGCAGTTCAACGTTCTTGTTGGCCGGGTGATCGGCGGCTGCCACGTCGTTTTTGCCATAGGCGATGTAAGCAACCCAATTACCATCCGGTGAAACGTGCGGGAACCAACAGTTGGCATCCTCCTTCACCATATGAGTCGGGTTGGAGCCATCCACTTCCATACGCCAGACTTGCATCAATCCGGTCCGGGTGGAGTTGAACCAGATCGTTCTGCCATCAGGAGAATACTCGGGCCCGTCGTCCAGGCCAGGCAGATCGGTGAGCTGGGTTTCCGGACCGCCGTTGACTGAAATGGTGTAAATATCGTACTGGCCGCCGCGCTCAGCACAATATGCCAGGCGCTTGCCGTCCGGCGACCAGCCATGCAAATAGCTGGGACCCTTTTCGGTCACCAACACCGGATTGCCGCCGCTCAACGGCAGGATATAAATCCTTGAAGTTGCATCTTCGTTCGTAAAATGGCTGATGGCAATCTGAGTGTTATCCGGCGAGAGGACATGGTCGTTATTGCAATCAATCGCAAAAACCGTATCAATTTCCCTGATTTCGCCTGTCGCCAGTTCGTATGTAAACAGATGTCCCCGGCTGTTATACACCAGATATTTGCCATCCTGCGTCCAGTTCGGCGCTTCAATGACGTAGTCGAACTCTCTCAGGACAGACCTGATCCCCGTATGGACATTGACCGTTTCCAAAATGCTGATCGAATCTCGTTCAGCAATCAATTGTCTCAGTGTGTTGATATCCATTTTCATCCGTTTCCAATTTACTGATGACCAACGATGCGGTGCGGCACATACGGCTCTTCCAGGTAGGCGACATCTTCCTGTGACAGTTTTACAGACAGAGCGCCGGCGGCATCTTCCAGATGCGCAATCTTCGTCGCCCCGATGATCGGCGCGGTCACCGGCTCCTTCTGTAACAGCCAGGCCAAGGCAATATGCACACGCGGAACCCCGTGCTTTTCCGCGATTTCCGCAACCCGCTCCACCACCCGTCGATCGGTTTCGGCGGTCGCATCGTACTTGATTTTCGCAATTTGATCGGTTTCGGAACGAAGCGTGCTTTCCGATGACCAGTCACGCGTCAATCTTCCCGAGGCGAGTGGACTGTACGGGATCACCCCGATCTTCTCCTCGCGGCAGAGCGGCAGCATCTCCCGCTCCTCCTCGCGGTAGATGAGGTTCAGATGATTTTGCATCGATACGAAGCGGGTCCAGCCATGCTCCTCGGCAACATGCAGCGCCTTCTGGAACTGCCAGGCGAACATGGCGGATGCGCCGATGTAACGCGCCTTGCCCGCCCGCACCACGTCGTTCAGCGCTTCCATCGTCTCTTCGATTGGGGTCTGGTAATCCCAGCGATGGATCTGGTACAGGTCAATGTAATCCGTCCCAAGGCGCTTCAGGCTGTTGTCGATCTCGCTCAGGATCGCCTTGCGCGACAGCCCGGAGCCATTCGGCCCCTCACGCATTTTGCCATGCACCTTGGTGGCAATGATGACCTCATCCCGGTTGGCGAAGTCCTTCAAAGCGCGTCCGAGGATCTCCTCACTCTTTCCAATGGAATAGACGTTGGCCGTATCGAAGAAATTGATCCCCATCTCGAGGGCTTTCTGGATGATCGGCCGGCTGTTTTCCTCGTTCAGAACCCATTTGTGAACCCAACGCGTCGCGTCCCCGAAGCCCATGCAGCCGAGGCAGATACGCGAGACTTGCATACCGGTTGATCCTAAGCGTGCGTATTCCATGATAACCTCCTTTCAGCTGCTCCGGCGAGATTACCTCCCTTGAGGGGGACTATGCCTTTGTTGCGCGCGGCATAAGTTTGATGGTTGCGGCTTGAGACAAGGGCACCACCATAGGGGCAACGTACTGTGGGTAGCGCCGGTACTTGGCCAGGTAGGCGGCATCGATCTGGCTGTTGGTGTTGGGATCATGCTCTTCTACAAATGAGACATCCTTCTCCATGCCGCCAGCCCAGATGCGGCCTTCGTGCCGCGTCTCTACACCGCGGAACCAGGCGGAGGTGCGCCCGTTTACGGACCGGACGTAGAGATCGTCGCCAAGGCGCACAACCCAAATGATTACCGGTTTGCGCAGCGTGCCATCGCCCCTCAGAGATGCGATTTGCAGCTCTTCAGCATTTCCAATCTTGTTGAGTTCTTCGCTCATCCATGTGGTCATAGGTCCTCCTCTCACGGGCGCAAAAGCGCCTTCGTTCTTGGCACTTCGTTCCGACCGGATCTATTGGGGGAAAGGAATGCCTGTAATGTCTCTGCACAGGCTCAGAAATCTCTCTTGCAGCATCACGTCGCTGGCCTGCGGATTGTAACGCCTTTCTATTAGATGATGGAAGTAGCGACCGCTTATTTTAGCTCTGCTATCATTGCTAACCGCGAGCCACGTTTGTGTTTCGTATCCTTTTTGAAGATCATCTGGCGCACCCTGCCCACCCATTTTGGTAGGGACCCAACCTGGATCGACTGCGTTTGCGAAAACACCTGACCATTTGCGTGCTGCTGCCATACAGAGCATCGTTACATACAACTTTGAATCGGAATAACTGATGCGAGGAATGTCCTGTTTGAAGGACTCCAGGTTTGCACGCCCCTGTAGATGCATGCCTGAGCTCAGGTAAATCAAGCGCTTGGGTTTTTGTATCAGACAGGTCAGGATATAGGGTGCGATGGTATTGACCATAAAGATTTCCATTGGTGGTGCCTGATACACCCCGGCGTTATGAATCACTGCATCGAATTGCCCCAAGGCATTTGCTTCGTAGGCAATATTTTTGGTCTCGTCGATGTCGGACAAATCTCCTGATAGGACATGCTCGGCTCCTGGCACTTTTTGTTTTGCGGAACGTCCGCGTTCAGGGTTGCGCGCATGTAAGACAACCTGGTGACCTTGATCGGCTAATGACTTTGCCGCCAGTTGGCCCAGGCCATCGGCTGACCCGGTGAGGAGTATTCTTGCCATTTACTTGCGTCCACGCCGCGCTATGGGCGCAGCAGCACCTTGATGGCGCGGCGTTCATCCATGGCGCGATAGCCTTCTGCTACCTGTTCCAGGGGCAGTGTCAGGTCGAAGACCTTGCCGGGATTGATCTTTCGGTTCCAGATCAGGTCGATCAGCTCGGGCAAGATATTTCTGATTGGATGGAACGTCTCTTCTTTAAACATTGAGTTTCCTGTTGCCCAGCCATTTCACCATTTCAGGGTTGCGATGGTCAAAGAAGCTACTGGTTTTTGTGTCTAAAGTTGTCATCGCCGCCATATCTTCCGCACTTAATTCAAAATCAAACACACGGATATTTTCTAGCATTCGTTCTTTGCGGGTTGATTTTGCAAGGGCAATAATGCCTCTTTGTACAAGCCAGCGGAGAATTACCTGGGCAACACTTTTTTGGTGCTTTGCGGCGATGGTTAGCAGGATTCCATTTTGGAAAATATTATTTTTTCCCTCGGCAAATGGAGCCCAGGCCTCAACCTGAATGCTGTTGTCTTGTAAAAACTTTTGTGTCTCAATTTGCTGTTGGAAAGGATTTACTTCAATCTGATTTACCGCAGGCGTTATTTTGTTATGGAGTATCAAGTCCATGATGCGGTCAGGTTGAAAGTTTGAAACCCCGATTGCCCTGACTTTGCCTTGCTGATACAGTTCTTCCATCGCCCGCCATTCACCATACACATCCCCGAATGGTTGGTGAATCAGATACAGGTCAATGTAATCTAATTGCAAGCGCTTCAGGGAATTTTCAAAGGCTTTCAGCGTGCCTTCATAGCCATTTCTTTGTATCCAAAGTTTTGTGGTGATAAACAATTTTTCTCTTGCAACGCCGCTTTGTTTGATTCCCCTGCCAACCGCCTCTTCGTTCTGGTAAGAAGCGGCCGTGTCAATATGGCTATATCCCGTTTGAATGGCCTCAACCACGCTTCTTTCACATTCGGTCGGATCAGTGATCTGAAAAACGCCGAAACCCAGGATAGGGATTTCAACGCCATTGTTCAATTTTACAGTTTGCATACTTCTCTCCTTAGGTTTCTGTGGTTAATGGTGTTGCTCTGGGGTAATTAACCGGGTGAACGAGAGCGAGGCTAACTTCCAGCTATCATCTTGCTGCACATACACTTCTGTAACCACGAAGGGATTGGTGACCTCATTCCCGCCAACAACGGCTAGCAGCGTAATTCTGTTTAAAAGGATGGCAGTTGTGCCGATAATATTCACCGACACTTCATGGATGTCCGCTTTCTTATAGTGAATTCCGCCGCTTTTGATAATCTCAAGTTCCTGTTCTGTTCCCCAGGATCCGCCCATATGGACAAAGACAGCCTTTTCATGAAAGAGCAGCGCCAGGGAATCAACTTTGCGCTCCGACATCCAGCGCCATTTCTCTCTAGAGAGATCGATGACTTCTTGTTCCAGGTTTACATTTTCCATAATTCAACCCTTATGTTTACGCTTGTGTCGCTCTACTTTTATGCTTGCTGCCAGCCCATACTTTGACGACACCCCAGTTATTCTGTCTCTGATCCAGCCAGGTATTGTTCATCGCTGACCTTCTCCATCCAGTCAGTTGACTTGCCGTCGAGCCGTTCCATAATGGCGATGTGTGTCATGGCCGTGGTGTCCGCGGCGCCGTGCCAGTGCTTCTCGCCCGGCGCAATCCAGACCACATCTCCCGGCCGGATTTTTTCGATCGGGCCGCCCCAGCGCTGTACCTGGCCGCAGCCGGATGTGACAATCAGGGTCTGGCCCAACACATGGGCGTGCCAGGCGGTCCGGGCGCCAGGCTCGAATGTCACGCTGGCGCCGTACACACGCGCCGGAGCGGGTGCATCGAACAGGGGGTCAACCCGCACCGTGCCGGTAAAATACTCCGCCGATCCTTTGCCCGAAGGTTGTGAGCCGCTTCGCTTAATTTCCATTTTCTAAATTCCTTTCGTGCTTTGCTTTGCTCAGCGTCCCGTCATTTGCTTCAGGCTTTCGGGATACCGGTCTCCCTGCACCGTGATCTTTGAGATGGCGCTCTCAATCTCCTGGAGATCGTCTGAGCCAAGTTCGACGGTCAGTGCGCCGATGTTCTCATCCAGGCGCTCGAGCTTCCGACTGCCTGGGATGGGAACAATCCACGGCTTCTGTGCGAGCAGCCAGGCGAGTGCGATCTGAGCCGGTGTTGCTCCCTTCTGTTCTCCAATCCGGGTAAGCAGATCAATCACCACCCGGTTTGCCTTGCGCGCCTCCGGGGTGTAGCGCGGTAGGCGGCTGCGGATATCAACACTGGCGAAGGTGGTGTTTTCGTCGATCTTTCCGGTGAGAAAGCCCCTGCCCAGCGGGCTGAAAGGCACAAAGCCGATCCCGAGTTCTTCGCATGCAGGCAGCACTTCCGCTTCAGTCTCTCGCCACCAGAGCGAGTATTCGCTCTGAACCGCGGTGACCGGCTGGACTGCATGGGCGCGCTTGATGGTTGCTGCGCCTGCTTCAGAAAGGCCAAAGTGTTTGACCTTGCCTTCCTGGATCAGGTCTTTGACTGCTCCCGCCACGTCTTCGATCGGCACGTTCGGGTCAACGCGGTGCTGATAAAACAAATCGATGGCCTCGATCTTGAGCCGCTTGAGGGAGGCCTCGGCGACCCGTTTGATTTGCTCAGGCCGGCTATCCAGGCCAACCGCAGGAACTCGGCCCCCTGCCGGGATCGTGTTTGAACCCGAATTTAGTGGCGATCACCACATGCTCGCGGAAAGGAGAAAGCGCTTCACCGAGCAGTTCTTCGTTGGTGAATGGACCATAGACCTCAGCCGTATCGAAGAAAGTGATGCCACGCTCCAGCGCGGCATGGAGAAAAGTGATCATCTCCTGTTTGTCGGGAACCGGGCTCTCATCATGGCTCATCCGCATGCAGCCGAGCCCGAGAGCCGAGACTTGCAAGCCGCTGTTTCCGAGTTCTCGTTTTTTCATTTTACAAACTCCTGTCTTTTCTTGATCGGATGATTTCTATGATCCTTTTACTCTGGTGCTGCTTGATTCAGGCATCTGATTTCGATTCGAGAACAACACTCCGTACCGAATCAATACCGGTTGCCGACCACCGTGATCTGTGACATTGCTTTTTTGATTTCACTGAGATCATCTGGCGTAAATTCGATAGCCAACGCTCCGATGTTCTCATCGAGACGCTCAAGCTTGCGCGATCCTGGAATGGGCACGATCCAGGGTTTTTGCGCCAGCAGCCACGCCAATGCGATCTGCGCCGGAGTGCCACCCTTCTGGGCTGCGATCCGTTCCAGCAGATCAACCACAATCCGGTTGGCTCGGATCGCCTCCGGCGTAAAGCGGGGATTGCGGCTGCGAATATCGGTGCTGTCAAAGGTTGTGCTCTCATCCACCTTGCCGGTCAGGTAACCACGGCCCAGCGGACTGTAGGGCACAAAACCGATGCCGAGCTCCTCGCAGGTTGGCAGGACAGCCTCCTCAACGGCCCTCCACCAGAGAGAATACTCGCTTTGCACGGCAGCTACAGGTTGAACCGCATGGGCGCGGCGGATGGTATCGGCATCTGATTCGGAAAGCCCAAAGTGTTTAACCTTACCTGCCTGGATCAGGTCTTTCACCGCGCCAGCCACATCTTCGATGGGCACGCTTGGGTCGGGGCGGTGTTGGTAAAACAGATCAATCACCTCGACCCGCAAACGCTTGAGAGAAGCGTCAGCAACCCGGTTGATCTGCTCTGGCCGGCTATCCGGGCCAAACATGGGATGCGGACCCTTTTCAGGGCCATGTTTCCACCCGAACTTGGTGGCGATCACCACTTGTCCCTTGAACGGCTCCAGCGCTTCGCCCACCAGTTCTTCGTTGGTGAAAGGACCGTAAACTTCCGCAGTATCGAAGAAGGTGATACCGCGCTCAACAGACGCGTGCAGGAACGTGATCATCTCTTGTTTATCAACCGGCCTGTCGCCAAAGCTCATCCGCATGCAGCCGAGCCCCAGGGCTGAAACTTCCAGCCCGCTGTTTCCAAGTTTACGTTTTTGCATTTTTTACTCCTATCTTGCTATCAGATAATTTCTGGAAATTGACCTTCACTTAAGCCCTGTATCATCCCCTCTATTCCTCTGTTTGAAGGATGCCTTTCTCTTTTTTCATAACGGCATTTTCATACACTTCAATTTTGTGTTCCAAAATATCCAGTGTTTTCTGCATTTCTTTCATCCTGGCTATAAGCAACTCTCGTTGCTCGGTCAGGATCTCTTTTCTGGCATCGATCGTATTGTCGCCCTGCTGCACCAGACCGACATACTCGATCAGCACTTCAATGGGAAGCCCTGCGCTCCGCATGCACTTAATGAATTCGACCCGTCTTAGATCGAGTTCGTTATATTCCCGGATGCCGCTTTCGTTTCGGTTTACCGGTGGAATGAGGCCAATCCGTTCATAATAGCGCAGCGTATCGGACGAAATACCATATTGTTCACTGACTTCCATGATCTTCATCATTCACCTCGAAGGATAGTTTATCACCTGGAGTCAACTCCAAGTCAAGGGTTTTTATCGAAGTCATTGAAGCTGTCTCATGAGACGCTGGTGCACGTCGTGATATCGCGAACCAAAGATGCCAGTATAAACATTATTCCTATGTCGAGATGAGCCCCCTGTAATTGAGATGGATATAGCGCCGGGTAGTGGATGCAATCCACTTCCAGTGCAATGCAAGATGTACAATCATAAGAATCGTCCACGCAATTCCAAACACCACATGCAGGCGATCTGGAACCCTCACCCTATAAAGGTCATCGCCAAACTGGAGCGCCCATCCTATCGCACCGAATACGTTGGTTGTGATAAAGGTAATCCACATGATCCGATCTACAATCCGATTAGCGCGGAGCTTTTCCGGCATCTCACGGAGCGGGCGTCCGCGCAAGGCCTTGAGCCAACCCCAGTGCCAGACGATGTGCACAACGATACCGGCGAGGCCCACCATGCCAAAACAGATATGGGCAGCGATCCACCCGCTGCGGGGAAGGCCCAGAAAGATAATCTCCAATTTGTGGGGGATAACGAGCCATAAAAGAAAGCCTGTTATGGTTGTCATCAGAAGAGCCACAAAGATGGTCACATCGAGCCAGAAGTTACGTTCAGTCTTTTTCATGATTTTATTACCTCCTGATTGGTGCGGCGTCCGCGAGAATACTTCTTGACCTGCCGGCTTTTACAGAAAAAGTTTTAAAGCTTTGGCGATGATCTGAATCCCGTATGGGACGAGTGCAATCGCCATCAGGATAGAGGCACTCAGATTAATGATTTCAAGACCATCCGGGGTGGCTACCAGCAACACGCCGATCAAGAACAATATGCTTTGCCAGCGAGGAAAAGTGTTGGTCTTGAGTAAGGCAACGGTTTGAATGGCAAAGCCAATTGGCAGGAGCACAATGCCCCACAGCAATACCAACCAGCCCTGTTTTGTAAACATAGCCAATACACCCGGCATGATTTGGGCGAATACTTTTTCTGGTAGCGTGTCAAAAGCACTCATGGTCAGGCATAACGCGCCTTTATCCGCTGCCAGAGCAATTGCGCCCAAAATGGCTACCCCGGCGCCCAAAAAACCAGCCCAGGCGCCAGAGCTGCGATCCAGTAAATGCATAAACTGCAGGGCGACCACAATGAGAAGGGGAGTACTCAACGTGACCAACACGTGTCCGAACTGCAAGAGCTCATTCCCGTGGGCTCTGAGTATCATCTCTTCTGGACCAAGCAGGTGAGGTTGCAGTAAACCTGGGTGGACCGCAAAGGCAAAGATAAACAGCAATGGGAAGATGATGAAGGCCAGGCCTGTGCCAATTTGTTTCATTTGTTTCAAGAAAATGTTTTCGTTCATTTGACTGACTCCTTGAGATGGTTACCCCACAAGGGATATAATTTTGATATCAACATTATCCTGACCAGACATTGTTTTGACAATCTACAATCATCCCAAAATGTCCCTTAATGGACATACAAGGCGATTTGTGCACAAACGAGGCAATCCAATGACCGAACAAAGGCAGGACCGTCGCTCTCAACGCACGCAACAAGCGTTAATGGATGCACTGATTGCGTTGTTGGCTGTTAAGCATTACAACGATATTTCCATAAACGATATTATTGACCGTGCAAACGTCGGACGTTCCACTTTCTACGCCCATTACCAGGCCAAGGATGATTTGTTGAAAAGTGGTTTTGAACGCGTGCTGGATATGCTGATCCACCAAATCAATACCAGTGAAGGCGAGCAAGGTTTGCGATTAGATACCACGCAATTTTTTCGCCATGCCCAGGGACATTATGAAATTTATCGGACGCTGGTCTGGGGATCCGGTTTTGATGTGCTTACCAAAGATGGGCATGCAGCCCTCAGCGCGAAGTTTCAGGAGAGTTTTACCCGGCTCCTGTCAGGAAGGCCGCAGCCGTCCATCCCGCTGGCCGTCCTGTCTTACTCGGTGGCGGGAACTCTGCTCATCCTGCTTAAGTGGTGGCTTGACAACAAGATGCCTTACTCACCAGAATATATGGATGAAATCTTTCAACAGCTGGTCATGTCGAGCGCCCGAAAACTATTGGGATTAACAGAAAATACCCCCAACACATAATGCGTTCAGAATTACATTCACATGCCGGCGTGCGTTTCCGAGCGGTTGGACGCAGCGCTATGTCAGGAATTGTCGCTGTGTTCCACCGTAATGACCACATTTCCCTTTTTATGCCCTTTGTCCACATAGCTGTGAGCCTCGGCCATCTGTTCCAGCGGATAACGTCTGTCAATGACAGGCTTAAACTTTCCCGCCTCTACCAGATCTTTGAGCAAGGCTAAATCATCCAGACGCACCCTGGGTGATCCATCATCGACCGTTACGTGTTTGCCGTTTGGGGTCAGCGCCTTTTGGCACTGGAATTTTGCTTTTCTCTTTCCTACGGCGTTCAGGATAAGATCATAACACTCGCCTGTGTTCGTAAAATCCTCTTTTGTGTAGTCAATGACGGCACCGGCTCCCAGAGATTTCACCAATTCGAGATTTGCAGTGCTGCATACCCCGCTAACTTCTGCCCCGTAGTACCTGGCAAGCTGCACGGCGGAAGTACCGACCGCTCCGGAGGCGCCATAGATCAGTACTTTTTGTCCGCGTTGGATATTTCCTTTTTTTAGAAAATGCAAGGCGATAAGCCCACCATAAGGAACCGCCGCGGCTTCTTCATAACTCACACTGGCAGGTTTGATTGCCAACATTCCATTTGCAGGCATACACTTGTACTCGGCATACGCGCCAAAAGCAGGGGTGATGTCCCAACCAAATACCTGGTCGCCCTTTGTGAATGTTTTTACATTTTCGCCGACCAATTCGACTTCTCCAGCGAACACAATCCCGAGTACAGGCTGTCTCGGTTTTCTGAAGCCGAGCGCCAGTCCCATCATAAGACCCATCGGGCGCCAAACAGGAAGTTTAAAACTTCGAACGATACAGTCGCTTGCTGTGACTGCCGTCGCGAAGATTTTTACGAGAACCTCATTGTTTTTGGGGGCAGGTTTTTCCACCTCTCTGAGCTGAAGACCATCCGGTGCTCCGTATTTTGTGCAAACCATTGCTTTCATTTTGATGCCTTTCCTTTGAGTTTATCGTTTAGATGACCTGCTTTAAGAGCGAGAAACCTTGGCGCGTTCACGCCCGTGTCGACCAAGATGAGTTAGCACCCATGTGCTGCCTTTTACACACATAACCTGTTGCGATTCCAAGGGCCAGGATCCGGATCAGATTGAAGGTTGTGCCGATGATGAAGTACCGCAAGACATTATTTGTCGCGTAAAAACTTGATGGACCTCCAATCAGGATGGTGACAAGGATCAGAACAATCAAGCTGAGGATTACAGATTTAAGCATTGGATCCTGTGCTGGAATCCTGTCAAAGAAACGCAGCAAAAAATAACTGACCCACAACCCAATGATCAAACCGCCGATCAAGGATTCAAGCAGCATTGGATAATAAGAAATGGACATGGCAGCCCGGTATTCCGCCGCAATGGCGGTTCGCGAGATTGCAAAGTTAGCCAGCCAGAAGGCCAGGCCTCCCACCAGGGTCAGCACCAATGCCTTTTTCCAGGTTCCTTTTGAGTTTTTCATCTTTACTCTTTACTTTATAGAGGATTTTCTGGTAAGCGGGGTTTCACGGCCTTGATGGAAAGCCACAAAGCCAGGGAAACCTCAGCAATAAAACTGATCACCAGACAGGGATAAGCGATGATCCCAAGATCAGGGAGGATCAAACGCTGGCAGACATATATGAATTGACAAATGCCATCTGCGATCAACAGCACCCCGAGGATCTTTGGTAGAAAGCCCGACTTCAGGACCAGATAACCGAGGGGAAAGAGCCAGACCCCATAAGGCACCTGGGCGATATAGACCCCATTTTTGTATAAACTGACAAAAAACACCGCCAGCGCCTGCACTTGATCTGGCTGGAAGGTCTGGATGGTTACTGCCCCGTTCAATATCACCAGGCTGGCAAACAGGCACAGCGAGCTGAATAACCAGACGGCAAAACCGGCGACATTAAAAAGCAGGAAAAGCAATGCCAGGTCTTTATTCACCGGTTTCAATAGCACGTACAAAGCCCAGGCTGCTAAAAGGAAAAGAACGACCGAAAACAGGTTGATCACAAAACCGATGCGGAATTGAAACGCATGGGTCAGGATGTGATTGACAGTGACCGGCGCTTCCACGAACACAAATTTTCCAAATAAATTGGCGACAACCGAGGTGATCACGTAAAGCAAATACAGCAGTCCGGCAGTTCTGGCGATTTTAGATGTTGAATTCATTTCTTTCTCCTTTAAGGAATAAGGAATAGCCTGATAAGCTAATGCCCGTAATATAAAGAATGGTCTGGACCAGGTTCACCTGCCAGCGTCCATTCCCGATGTAGGATGAAGCGAAAAATGCCATCACTTCAATAAATCCGATCACACCCGCTAATAACCAGAAAGCCCATATTTGTCCCGCGACCAGGTTCTTGCGGATCAGCGGCCAGGTCAGCACCGAGATCATCAGCGAGCAGGAGTTGTACAGGATCGTGAAACAATTCAGCGATGCAATCGTTTTGGCGCTAAGGGCGGCAATTTCAGCTTCCGAAAAAGAAGCTACCTGCAATATTGGGGAGTCTTTCCTGAGCACGATGACATAGCACAATATGACAAGGGCGAGGAAAAAGTTGATGGCGCACCAAATTGAAAGAGCATTCGAACCTGTTTTTAACATTTTGCTATCTCCATATAGTGTGGAGTGTCCGCTTTTTGGATCTATTCCGCGATGATTTCCTTGCAGGTGAGCGGGAGAGAACGGGGGGTTTATGCTCTCCCTTGCCTCGATATTGCAGATCTATGCCGCGCTCAACAACTCGTACGGCGCTGTTTTCGCAGGCAGAGAAGCGACTGCCGATGGATTGAATCCTTTGACGATCAGCCAAACCGCCAGAACCAATTCCTGCAAAAAAATGGGGAACGCCAGGGGAATGTAGCTGGTAATAGGGTTACCGCTGAACAGCGACGACACGCACGCGATCGTCAGGGAGGTGATCGCGGCGATACCGAAGCCCGACAGCCATCGGGGAATGAGCCGTGACTGGAAGAACAGGTAGTTGTACATGAAGCTACCCACGCAGAAGGCGAACACCCCAAGCAGCGACGCGGCCCAGAGGCGTACGCTCACCAACGAATTGCCGATAGCCTGAAGCGACGCATGATCGGCAACCCCCGTTGCTGCGAACTGCTGGCTGAGTTTCAGCAGGGCCAGCAGACTCATGACGCCGACCATGTAGAAGGCAGCCTCCAGAGTTCTGAAGACAACAGATCCAAGGGCCAGACCCGCATTCGCCCGCTTCATGACCGGATACATCGCGATGGCTATGCCGGCACATGCAAAGGCGGAGACGATCTTGGCAAGTGCTCCCGCAGCCACCAGGTCGGCATGTGCGGAGAGCTGGATGAGATAGTCCGTACCAGTCAGACCAGGTGTGAGTGCATCACCCACGAAAGTGGCGACTGTCGCAATGATGAAAATCACGCCTGTAATGACCGAAATCTTACGAAATGAAAGTTTTACACTTGGATCTATTCCGGTAGTCGATTTGTTTGTGTTCATTTTTCTTTTCCTTATTTGAACGCTATGGATAAGTTTGATTGAGTTGGACTTGGATGAAACAATGATTGCCATCCTATTGTTTCCGCTTTTCCCCCCTATATAGCAAATCTATGCCGCGCTCAGCAGCTCGTTCGTGGCTGTTTTCGCAGACAGAGAAGCGACTACCGGTGGATTGACCCCTTTCGCAATCAGCCAGACCGCGAAAACCATCTCCTGCGGGAATATCGGCAGACTGAGAAGCATCTGCACGGTACCGAAACCGGGGATGACATGGAGCATGACCAGTACGCCGCCGATGGTGACCAGGGTAATGCCAACCAATCCCCAGACGGAGAGCCAGCGCGGGACAAGCCGGTATTGATAAAAGACGGCATAATACATCAGGGCGCCGATGCACCAGAGCAGCAGCGCGGCGCCATTGCTCAGCCACGCGTCTCCGGCTTTGATGATGGCGCCGATGGTCTGGAAGTAGGTCGCGTCTGACGCGCTGGCTTTGACAAATTCCTGGCTCAAGGCCAGCAGGCCAATGGTGAGAACCCCGCCCAGGATTTCGAGTATGCCTTCGGCTACCCTGAATCCAACCACCCCGATTGCCAGGCCTGCACTGTATTTTTTCATGAGCGGGTAGAGAGCCAGGCCAATCCCGGCGCAGGCGACACCCATCAGGAATACGAGGAAAGTCGCAATCATGATCTGGCTCTCATTGGCTGATATCTTGGTCAGATAGTCTGGCGCATCCAGGATGGGTTTATTAAGGATGGCGGCAATGGTGCCTGTTACGGTCCCGATGATAAAAAGCCCGCCTACAATCACCGCATACATTCTGTTTGAGTTCATTTTTTATCTCCTATGGGTTGATTTTTTTACTGACGCTGTTTAAGCCAATTTACAATTTGGTATCCGGCATATCCGATCTACCGGATTCGACAGGACTGACTGAGACCAATGAAATGCCCAAATCACGCACTTTTTTGAGCAATCCATGCAACGCGGCCTGGTCAATCACCGGGCCGGTCAGCAGCGTGTCGCCATCCTCTTCCAGCGTGATGGTCAGGCCTTCAAACCAGTCTGTCCACTGATGGCCCAGATGGCCTTTGACCCTGATCTGATAGAGCACGGGTTGGCTTGATTCCTTTTTGGATTCGTGTTCGTTTGACATCACCCTGTACCTTTTATGGCCGGTCAATACAGTCCGTGCCGCTTGCTCAATGTACAAGGATAATATCCCCCACACAGTGTTAATGAACAGACACTTTAGTGTTGGTTATGGGTGTTGTATTCAGTTATTGCGGGGAAATGTTGAGAAAAACTGGTATTTACAATAAACCCAGTTCACGGGCTCGGGCGATGGCTTCGGTGCGGCTTTGAACCTGCAGTTTGTCAAAAATTTTGCGGTTATGCCCTTTGACCGTGTCCAGAGCGAGGAAAAGCCTCTCGCCGATCTCTCGATTCGATAGTCCCTGGGCAATGAGTTGGAGTATTTTTAACTCGCGTTGGCTCAATGGCTCGATCAGGGGCTGGGTAGGGGGAAAGATCGGTTTGTCTTCGCTTTTCCGCTTCTCAGCTTCAAATGCTGCCAGCAGCTTGTATGTGTAGGTCGGCAATCCTTGCCGCGGCATGATTTCACGCGCGGAAGCTTCGGGCAGGCGGCGGACCGCTGCAAGCAGTTGCATCATGCTTGAGCCTTCGTCAAGGAACATGCGGACGTAGCCCTCCGGCTCAGCCAGCGTCAGGGCTTTTTGCAGCGGCTTGAGAGCAGCAGGGAGGTCGCCTTGGGCGTGATAAGCACTCGCCTGCAATACCAGGATTTCAATCACGCTGCCTGTCCTCCCGCCTTCTTCCGCTGCTTTCAGCAGGCGCTCCAGCAGCCCCATTGCCTCTTGAATGGAGCGGTCTGTGCGGTCGCTCTGATAAAGGGCCAGAAGCACCCTGGCCAGGGTGATGTGATCGAACTCGTGCAGGTAGCTGAGTTCGTTTTCAACGGAAAGTCCCTGCTCACGCGCCCAGCCCATTGCTTCACCCAACCGACCCTGGGCCACCCACACCTGTACCTTGCGCGTCGCAATCGGACGCACATTCGGGGCAAAGGCACCATCGTACAGGCGCTCGGCCTGGTCGAGCAGGACGAGCGCCTCATCCAGATCGCCTTGAGCCGCCCGTATACGCGCCATCGCCGCGCACCAGCGATACGGGTTTGGCGGTAACCCGGCAAGCTCACCCAGAGCCTGGCTGGTGAGCAGGTGCTGCATGGCAGTCTTCAGATCGTTATGCTCATAGTGAAGGTTGCTCATGCCTACATGCATGTCTGCCGCTCCCCGCTGGACTGGCGCGCCCGGCTCCGTCGCCCACTGCAATCCCCGCTCATAAGTGCTCATTGCCTCGTGGAGATGGCCTTGCGCGATCTGTATATCCGCCAGGACTCTGGCGCCGCCGATGGCGGCAGAGATGTACCCGGCCAGCCGCACATTCGCCATGCCATCGGCAGTCATCTGGCGGGCGAGCCTCGAGATCCCCGCTCGCCCATGCGGCCAGCCCCAGCACCGAAGCTGCCCCACCGAGCATCAGATGGGCATCCTCAGGTGCGAGATCGAGCACCCGCCGAGCGTTTTTCACGGCCTCGGGCATATCCCCCCGGGCCAGGGCTTGAGCGGCACGCAGAAGGGCGATCATACCCGGCAGACGGCGAAATTCCTCTTCGTCCACGACGACCATCCTTCGGCTTGGCTCAGGACGAGTCCCTGCCGTGTCGGCCATCGGATCCGCCGTGTCCAGCCACCGTTCGGCGTCCCGCAGCCGAGGCTCCACGCCCTCAAGCTCGCCGCCACCAAATGATGCGAAAGCATAGGCAACGCTGAGCACCGGCCTGAAGTGAACCAGCTCGTCGGGCAGCGCCTTCAGCCAGCCAAGCTCCGTGACCGTGGCTCCCTGTCTGTTCCTGCGCATTTCTGGTATTGCCAGTTCGACCAGGATCGCTGCTCGCTCGAAATCCTTTGCCGCCAGCGCGTGATGGATCGCATCGGCCGCCAAACCATAGTGCTCGTACCACTCGCTCGCCCGCTTGTGCAGGCTGAATACTTGATCCGGCTGCTCATCTAATAAACGAGCTTGCAATACTTCAGCGAAGAGGGGATGATAGCGGTACCACTGGCGCTGGTCGTCGAGTGGAATGATAAACAGGTTGCCACGCTCAAGCGTTTCCAACACTCCTTTGCCGTCTTCTCGGCCTGTAACGGCATTACAGAGAGAACCACTTAGCCGATCGAGAATGGCAGTTTTCAGTAAGAAGCTGTGAATACCTTCTGGCTGGCGCTGGAGAACCTCCTCAACCAAATAATCCAGCACAAAGCGGTGGCTGCCGGTGAAGGCCTGGATAAAACTGGCGGCGTCTGACCGACCCTGCATGGAAAGCGGCGATCGAAGGGCGATCGCGGCCAGCTGCAGGCCGGCAATCCAGCCTTCGGTGCGAGTTTCCAGGGCGGCGATGTCTTCTGCCGAGAGATTCAGCCCCATGACCCGGTTGAGAAATTCAGCGGCCTCGGCAGGGGTAAAACGCAAGTCGGCGGCACGCAGCTCGGTCAATTGGCCCCGGGCGCGCAACCGGGCCAGGGGTAGATGTGGATCTTCACGCGTGGCAATGACCAGGTGCATCTGTGGCGGCAGGTGTTCGAGCAGAAAGGTGAGAGCGCCGTCGACGGACGTCGAGGCGTTAACCGGTTCGGCATCCAGCACGTGGTAGTCGTCAAGGACGAGGACGAAATTGTCCGGGATGGCGGTGAGTTCATTGAGCAGGGCCGTCAGAATCGCTTCGGTGGGCGGTGGCTGAGGGGTTTGGAGCACCCCCAACACCCCCTCTCCAATATTCGCCGCAATCCCTTCGACTTTACTCAGGGAAAGCGTCTGCAACGCAGCGATGAGGTACACCAGGAAGCGTGTGGGATCATTATCACCTTCGTCCAGTGATAACCAGGCAGCCGGTCGCTGGCAGCCAGCAATCCATTCGCTGACCAGTGTGGTTTTGCCAAACCCGGCAGATGCTGAGATGAGGGTCAGCTTGCGCCCCGATGAGAGCCCCTCGTTCAGCCGCTCGATCAGGCGTGGGCGGGGGACAACACCGGGTCGGGCCGGAGGGATGTACAACTTCGTCGCCAGGATCGGAGCGGGCATAATTCAAGTATACAGTACATCCATCGAATCCAAATAGTGGTAAACCAAGACAGTGACAACTCTGGTTAGAAAAGTTGATGTTGTCAGATTGGTCGAATATTAATAGATTAGCGGAACGATTCTTTTCGTCCGTGTTCGGTAATTCAAGTAATCCTCTCCCAGTTGTTCAATCATGAATTTTTCCTCTACTTTTATTCGGTACAGATATCCAAGAGTTACAGGGATCATCATGGTAAGAACAGATAGCCAGTTGGATAGCGAAGTCGAAATCCCAAGGAAAATCATTAATTGACCGAGATATCCGGGATGCCTGATGATTTTGTACAAGCCGGATTCGATGATTTTCTGATTTTCCACTTTTGCAACGGAATAAGTAAAGTACTGATTCAAGGTCAGGATGGAATAAACTCTGATCGTCAGGCCAATAATAATCATAGCTATGCCAATGGTAAAAAAAGTATTCCAGGGATAAATCCTGCCTATTCTCGTTGCCCCTATGGAAAATGACAGGGTATAGCCAAAGGTAATAAGGCCATATAACAACCACAAACTTCCCTTGTCACCCGAATGTGCGATCTTGCCTTTATCCCTTTGCCTCAAATTCATGAAAACTTCAAAGAAGCCGTACAGGTACGAGATGGCTATAATGATGATTATTTTTGGATCCATGGTTCAATTTCCTGTTGTGGTATACCTGACTTCACTTATGAATAGGGCTGTCAGTTGCCACGCCGCTCTATCGTGATAACTTGTTGGGCGTTTTTTGACTATATGTCGTTATTGTCAGTAGGCAGAAATCTTTTGCCTTTCCAATAGCCAATCATGGCGTGCCGGGTTCAAGGGACTATTTTGGGTCTGGAGGCAGGCGATGACCAAATCACCGGTCTTATGCCTGTCCGAACCCTTGGTGGAGGCAATTGCCAGAAAGAAGCCGCCCAGCGCTCCGATAAAGATCAGTTTGTCTTCCATGCCAGATGCCTTTCATCTAGAAGGCAGTTTTCAGTGCAGCGAGGATACAGAGCGAAACCGTGTAGCACAGGGTTACGAGGAGAAATGCTGCCAACATTCCGTATTGGAGAACGGGGTTGATGGAACCCTGCGGGTAAATGACCTGGAACACCAGCCGCGTCAGCCACAAGATACAGGTTGCGGCGAGCATGACAATGATCGAGTAGCGATTTGCTTTGCCGCCATAGGCGAACAGCAAGTTCAATATTCCGAACAATACCAGGGATAATGAAAAGAACACATTGATCGCCCGAACAGCGACGATCAACTCTGTCGCCGTGGCATCGATGTAGGAGTACCAATTCCATGCTTTGGGAACGAAGAAGTGCCATATCCCAAAGCCAATCGAAGCCGTGCTGCCAAACGTCACTAAAATCTTAACAAGCGAGTTCATTAGCATACCTTTTGGAATAGTTTTAATCACACCAAGCTTCCGAGCTCACCCATCTGGAGGGTGAACTCGGGGACGTGGTCTCAATTGGATCTTACTCTTCGACCTCAATGCGGTCTACCTGTATCTGCGAACCGTTGTAGTCAGGTACATTACTCAGCAATGTGCCATAGAGATGGACGATCTTGCCGCTGTCGCGCAGCGCATCGATCTGGGACTTTACTGCCGGATCCATTGAATCGATGCCAAAATATATGATCTGTCCCAAATCCTGCCGCTCAAAGTAGTCGTCATACTGTGCGCCGGGCGCAGTACTCTTGATGACTCCCCACCAGTCGGCGATTGCTTCCGAAGTGCCTGGCGGCATGTAACCGCCGGACGCATTTTCTACCGCGTCGCCAGCACTTGCTGTTGAGGTTGCCTCAACCAGGATGGCAGGCGTCGGGCTTTTTTGTGCTGCGGGACCACACTCTCCCCGGTAATAGGCCCATTCGTCACAGGCGCTGCCATCCGGAAAAATACATACTCCGGATTGGCTGCCATCAGCAGCCGTGAGAATTTCGAGTGTGTTCCCATTTTGCTTACAATAGACCGAAGCAGGGTTCGGCATATTTGCCTGAGATGTTACCGTCGCAGCAGCTTCAGGTGTCGCTTGAGTGCGCAGCGCTGTGCAGGCTGTCAGAGCTATTAATAGGATCGTGAATTTAAAAATTTTTTCATTTTTTCCTTCTGTCTGTTGTTTCAGTTTTTAAAACCCTATTTTTCTTTCATTTCCCGTGACTTTATCCTTGTCAAGACGATGCCGAAGATGATAGCAAGACGGAATGAGGTTCCCCAATCTATACTGCTTTCTCCATGCCCGATGATGTTCCAAAGAAATGTCACAAGAGCAGTAGTCACCAGGGCTACTGCGAACACGGTTACAAATGCAACGACCAATTTCTTAATGTTCATTATTTCTCCCATTGTTTTTTGTGGGTAATTCCTACCGTTATAACGACGTTGCCTTTTTTGTGCCCTTGCTCGACGTAACGGTGAGCCTCGGCGATCTGTTCCAAAGGATAGATTCTATCAATGACTGGTTTTATCTTCCCCGCCTCGATCAGTTCTTTGAGGAACACAAGATCTTTGATCTTCTCACTCGCTGGCCTCAAACCCGTAGCCGCAAACTTTACCTTTTTGCTGCCGCGCTTTGCAGTCCATAACGCTTGAAGCATAATTACCGGCGTAGGGACCGTAGAAAGATAGATGCCTTCATCCGTCAGCGAGCCTTTGCAATCTGAAAACAAACGCTTGCCCACCGTGTCAAAAATTATGTCATAGGTCATGCAGTTTTGGGTAAAATCCTCACGGGTGTAATCAATCACCTGATCAGCTCCCAATGATTTGACCCATTCCAAATTGGCGGTACTACATACCGCGGTCACCTTGGCACCGTAATACCTGGCAATCTGTACCGCCGCAGCGCCAACCGATCCGGATGCACCATAGATCAGCACGGTTTGTCCACCCTGGATATTGCCCTTATCTCTCAGGAAAGGCAGGGCGGTTAGTGCCCCATTCGGAACACTGGCCGCCTCCTCAAAGCTCATATTGGCCGGCTTTATCACCAGCACCCCATTTTCCGGCATACATTTGTATTCAGCATACGCGCCAAACATATCTATGCCATATACCTGGTCGCCCGGCTTAAAGCGGGTTACGTCTTTGCCTGTAGCTTCAATTTCCCCGGCCAGCTCTTGACCCAGAATCGGATGTCTGGGTTTCAGGAAACCGTTAAACCCGGGTGAAGCTCTCATGTCTGGGTCTTCTTTTACGACGGCTGTCGCAACTATTTTTATCAGCACCTCATTCGCTTTAGGGGTGGGCTTTTCCACTTCTCGAAGTTGGAGAACCTCGGGAGGGCCAAATTTTGTGTATACAATTGCTTTCATTGACATTTTCCTTTTTATTAGAAAACAATGCTTATAGTGAGAGAACAGATTTCACGATAAGCCACAAGTCAGTCGGTGTTGCACTAAAACTATTGTTAAACAAGATCGCTGCTGCTATCACATAAGCGAAAGATCCAATAACAACACCTTTTTGGAGTAACGACGTTTTCTGGATCTCCTGTTTTGCCTTTACATCACAAATATCACCAGGACAGTATTGAGTTTTTTCTTTATGGAACATTGGATAAAATTTACAACCTAAACAAATTCCAAAGACAGACTCAAAGAATAAGAATATCAGGCAAATTTGACAGATAATCCCGGTAATGAAGCTGGTTGAATTCATTACAACCAACAGCAGAAATATGATCGTGGCTAACACCAGACCGATTGTCCAGGCAAACTTTTTTGGGGCCGCACCGACATATTCGGGGGTTTGATTGCCTACGATCAACCTCCCGATTATTAATGAGGGTGAATACCTGGGACTGATCATTACCCGTATGATGAAATCTGTCAGGAAGATCGTGTTAACAAACTTAATCAGAAAATAATTCTCTTTAAATATGACCAGCATCCAGGCCAGGAACATAAAAAAATATAATATCCCTGCCGAAGCTCTTATTTCCCGCTCGTTTAGAACCGGAATGTTATAACCTTCTACCGTTTCCCCAAATTGCTTTGCTTTGTTCATTTTTTACTCCTTGTTCCGATCTATTTTTGGATTAAACAAGCTGCCAACGTCTGTTTATGATTTGACTGAGAGAGGGAGGGCTGAAGATCTTCCCTCTCCCATGAGGCAAATCTATGCCGCGCTCAAAAGCTCGGTAGTCGCTGCCTTGCCCGGATTGCTGCGAAGTAGCACAATTCCCATCCAGATGAACCAAATGATGAGACCCAATCCATAAACAGCACTCAGGCCAAGCGAAGCCAGGACAACTGAGAGGATGCCTGCTACACCGAGCACCATGCCTAGGTAGTTCAATACCCTGGGAAGCTCCCTTGCCCACAAGGCTACCCAACTTAGCAGTAGAAACCATAAGGCGGTAACTATCGTTTCCCCGCCGCCTGCGCCCAGACCGGTTTCCACAGAGTCGAGTGTCAACCAGACCGTTGCAGCTAGAGCCGGATTTTCGCCATAGAGTTTGACGACTGTGCTCAAGTTGTTGATCGAGAGTGTGCCGATAACAATGACCAGGACGGCATAGATCAGTCCGAAGGTGGTCACTGCCTGTGCCAGCACAGGTGAGCCAGCCTTCAATCGCTCATAGAGCGCCAGTGACAGGAAAATCATGCTCACGCCGAAGACCAACCAGATGATTTGGTACCATACGCGCATGAGAGCCTGGTTGTCCGCAAGAAAAGCCACGATCTGGCCTGGGTCGTCGGAACCGTAACCTTTGGGTTCCAGTAAGGTTAAAAGCGTCACAAGGGCAAATAGGTTTGTTGCTGCCCCGATCAGTGCGGCAATGCCGCCCATCTTCTGTAAATTCTTCATTTTGTCTCCTTTTTTGAACGATATGGATGAGTTTCATTGAATTGGACTTGCATAAAACTGTAGTCGCCAACAGGAATTTATTTTATAACGGTGGATAGGTGGGCGGACCCCATCCATTTTTTACGCTGTCTTGCCCGGATTGCTGCGAAGCAGCACAATTCCCATCCAGATGAACCAGATGATTTGAGTCAAGCCAAAAACTGGACCGAGCGTGCCGGTTAGCACTGGGACAAGAGAGATGATGCCCACTGCGCCAACCACCAACCCGAGGATATTCAAACCCTTGGGAAGCTCACCAGCCCGCAGTGCAGCCAGGCTGATCAATAACGTCATAAGACCACCAAGTATTTCACCATTGGCGTTGCCCAGCCCGTCAATTGCGGGTTCAATTCCCTGCCAGGTCAACGCAGCCTGGGTTGGGTCAGTAGCATTGAGTGCCACAACTGTGGTGAGCCCGGCATTCGCGACCATACCGCTGGCAATCAATGAGCCAGCCCAGATAATCCCAATTACGGTTGCCACTTGCATCAGTGCAGGCGCGCCAGCTTTTAATCTGTCATATAAAGCCAGTGAAAATACAATCAGAAAAAAGCCAAAGAAAACATACATGAGCAGGTTGGTTGAAAAAACGATCGCCTGGTTTTCGACATTCATGGCGACCTTCTGAGCTAAATCGGTTATGCTGATGTAATCCAGAATAACAATGAAGATAATTAATCCCATCAAGTGCGCTAATGCCATGTAAAGCGCAGCAATTCCACCAATTTTCTGTAATGCTTTCATTTTATTTCTCCTTTTTTGAACGGCGAGAATGAGTTTCATTAAATGGACTTGATAAAATTGTGATGACCACCCGTTTACCGAGGGTTGAAATGGGCTGGAAATGTTATCAAAGACAAACCTCCTTTCCAGGTTACTAATATCCATTTACTATTGGCCGTCTGACCGATCCGCATTGCCTGGCTCAACGGGATTAACCGAGACCAACGGCATTCCTAAATCTCGTACTTTTTTGAGCAGGCCGTGCAGGGCGGCTTGATCTGTCACCGGACCGGTTAGAAGCGTATTGCCGTCCTGCTCCAGCGTGATGGCCAGGCCCTCAAACCATTCGGCCCAGCGGGCCTCCAGATGTCCCTTGAGGCGGATTTCGTAATACCGGGTATTTGAATTGGGTGTGTCGTTCATTTTGCGCTTCATGTTTTTCTCTCGTGGTTGATCTGCCCATAGGATATCGCCGGAGGTGGTGAGGCGTCATCACCACATGATGTGATTGATGTGGTGATTGCTGGTACCGCCTTTGGGAGAAAAAACTGGCCAATGTTTGCAACACACACCGGGCTGATATTAGATTTTTCCATACCCTCTCTACCGTTATAAAAAGAAGTATTTTTCGTGCTATCGAAATTGCCACGCAATATTTACCTGTCTTTATGCAATATATACTTGACATTTTGACACATATATGCTACAATAAGCAAAACAGATACCTGGAGACTGCGGGATGGAAGAAATCGAAATCGAGAATCGAGTTAAACTGGCGCGTGTTGAAAAGGATCTAACCCAGGAACAGCTCGCCGAGATGGTGGGGGTGACCCGCCAGACAATTGGGCTGATCGAGGCAGGGAAGTACAATCCCACCCTCAAGCTGTGTCTGTCACTGGCGAAAGTCACCGGCAAGCGGCTGGATGATCTATTTTGGATCAAAGGAGAACGTTAGGATGAAAACACACATGATTGACGAACGGATCGAGCGAATGAATGGACAAGTCTCATTCCTTTTCTTGCTGCTTACTCAAATCGGATTGGGCGGGATCCTCTTCTACAAGCGCTATATTCAGGGCCTCCCTACCAACGAGACCATTACGATTGCATGGCTACTTGGACTCTCGATCGGCGGGTATTGGACGCTCCGGCTCTATCTGAGTGGGATCCTGCCATTGGTGTCGTTCAGGAATTTGCTGATGATCTACCTGATCGCGGTTGCGCTCATTACGGTCCCCACGTACTTGATCCACGGCCTGCCCGAGCCAGAGCGGTGGTACGAGGTTCTTTATCCGTTCATCGGCGTGGCTGTCGTATTAGGACTTTATTTTCTAGTGTCGTATTTCGGCAAGCGGCGGCTGGAGAAATATCTTTCATTGTAAAATCGGCTCTAAACCGCATGAAGAATTTATTCATCGTTCCATTTTGAAACGGAATCCAGATATGCAGCAATTCTCCTCTGCTCAAAACAACCCGGGTGTACTCCCGCTGCGGAAAAGGATCGGACTACAGGCGATTCTGCGCTTTGTGCTGTTCCTTCTGATCATGCCCCTGCTACTGTTTGGCTTTAGTGGTCAGTTGAATTGGCCGATGGCCTGGGCCTATGTGGTGATCTATATTGGCTCCGCTCTGGCCAGCCGCCTAATCCTGATGGTCAAGTTCCCGGATTTATTATCCGAACGGGCTCAGTTCCTGAAAGCAGAAGGCATCAAATCCTGGGATACACGTCTCGTCCCGCTGATCGCCTTATTCGGGCCATTAGCTGTTCTGCTGGTTGCTGCTCTAGACCAGCGCTTTTCCTGGTCGCCCCCCTTATCTCCTTGGGTAGAAGGAGCCGGTCTGGTGGTCTTCTTATTGGGAACCCTTCTGGGCATTTGGGCGATCATCGTAAACCGGTTCTTCTCGTCCGTGGTGCGCATCCAGGGAGAACGCGGGCACCAGGTGGTCACCGGCGGACCATATCGCTATATCCGCCACCCAGCCTATGCAGGAAACCTTTTCTCCATCCTGGCCACGGCGCTTATGCTGGGTTCGTTATGGAGTATGATCCCAGCTATCCTGGTAGTGATTGGTGTAATCATGCGAACGTATCTGGAAGACCGCGATCTCTGCCGGGAGTTGGAAGGATATGAAGCCTACGCCCAACAGACACGCAACCGTTTGATTCCAGGAATTTGGTAGCGGAAAGGGAATTCAAAACTGCTCGATGAGATAGAGTTATCTATATCAAACCGAGTTCTTTGGCGCGGCGGATGGCCGCCCGGCGGTTGTTGACCCCCAGTTTGTGGAAAATGTTTTTGGTGTGGGTGCGCAAGGTGTTGAGCGACACAATCAGTTGTCCGGCGATTTCCGGGCCGCTCAATTCGCTGCGCAGCAGTTTGAGCACTTCCAGCTCACGCTCGCTTAAAGGTTCGACCAGCATGTTTTTGGTTGGTCGAACCTCAGGCTCGATCGTGTCTGATTTTTGATGGATGATGGCTGATTTTGACGCAGCCGCCGTTTGTGCAAAGGCAGCCAGGAGTTTGTCCGCATAACCGCTCAGCGGATGGTCTCGATGGCGCGATTGTTTTTCAATCAACAATCGCATCGCTTCGCCTTCATCCACAAAGATGCGAACATAGCCTTCCGGCTCGGCCAGAGCCAGGGCGCGTTCCAGCGCTGCTAGGGCTTGGGGTAGGTTATCTTGGGCCTGGAAGGCGAGGGCTTGCAGCAGCAGGACTTGGATAGCGCTGCCCAGCCGGCCGCCTGTTTCTGCCGCTTGCAGGAGACGCCCCAGCAGACGGGTAGCCCCGTCGAGGGAACCAGCCCGCCGATCGCTTTTAGCGGCGGCGATGAGCACCCGAGCCAGCGTGATGTGCCCGAACTCGCGCGTGAAGCGGAGGTCATCCTCCACCGATAGCCCTTGCTCACGCGCCCACCTCAGGGCTTCGGCCAGCCTGCCCTGCTTGAGCCAGACCTGCGCCTTCAAAGCCGCGACGGGACGCACATCGGGCAGGGGGACCCGAATAGTCACGCGCTCCGCCTCATCTAGCAGAGCGAGCGCCTCATCGAGGTCTCCCTGCGCCTCTTTCAGGCGTGCCCGGGAAACGCGCAGGCGATGCGGCCAATCCGTCGTCGCGGTCTGTTCGCCCAGCTTCTGGCTGGTCAGCAAGTATTGCGCGGCAGCTTCCAGGTCACCCCATTCAACGGAAAGCTCACTGAGGCCGCGATACAAGTCTGCTATTCCCATAGGCATGGGTTCGCCCTGGCCGGTCGCGAGGCGTAAGGTTTCTTGATAGACGCTTTCCGCCGCATGCAGGCGGCCCAGCGCCACCCTGATGTCGGCCAGGAGAAATGTAATGCCGATCAGGGTCAGGATGTCGCCGGTTTTCCGCAGGTTCGAATGGAAATCGGCCAGGGATCGCTCGGCGGCCTCCAGGTCTCCGCTGGCATACTGGGCAAGCCCCAGGAGCGAGGTGGCCTCGTTGTGCCTGGTCTGGTCATCATCGGGGGTGAGTTCGAGCCCTTGCTGGGCATACGCTATGGTGCCGGGGATATCGCCAAGCGCCAGGGAGCGATAGGCGCGGGCGGTGGCGATCGAAGCTGGCAGCGAGCGAAATTGTTCTATATCCACGACGATCATCTGATCCGCCGGCATGTCCAGCAACTGCTCGGCGTCTTGCAAACGGGCCTCGCTGGCTTCCAACTCGCCGGTATCCAGTAACGCCCAGGCATAACCCACGCTGAGCACCGGCCGGAGGCGGAGCAACACGTCTGGCAGCGCTTTGACCCAGCCAAGCCATGTGGAGGAGTGGGAACTGAGATCCATTGCTGACCAGGCCAATTCGATCAACCCCGCGGCGTGCTCAAAGTCCTCGGCGGCCAGGGCATGGCGGATGGCATCGGAAGGGTATCCGTTGTGTTCAAACCACGCGCTTGCCCGCTGATGCAGGCTGGATACCTGCTCAGGCTGCGCCTCCATCAGGCGCGCCTGCAGCACATCGGCGAACAGATGATGATAGCGATACCACTGGCGCTGGTCGTCAAGCGGGATCACAAACAGATTGCCGCGCTCCAGGGTTTCCAACATTCCCCTGCCGCCATTTTGTGCGGTCACGGCGTCACACAGGGAACCATTCAAGCGGTCAAGAATGGCGGTTTGCAGCAAGAAACTGCGCACACGCTCGGGCTGGCGTTCGAGAACTTCCCCGGCCAGATAATCGAGCACAAAGCGGTGACTGCCGGTAAAGGCCTGGATAAAACCGGCGGTGTCTTCCCTGCCCTGCATGGAAAGCGGCGATCGAAGCGCGATCGCGGCCAGTTGCAGCCCGGCGATCCAGCCCTCGGTGCGGGTTTCGAGCGCGGCGATATCCGCCTCTCTCAGTTTCAACCCCATCATCCGGTTGAGAAAGTCGGCGGCCTCGGCGGGGGTGAAGCGCAGGTCGGCGGCACGCAGTTCGGTCAGTTGGCCGCGGGCGCGCAGGCGGGCCAGAGGTAAGGGCGGGTCTTCACGGGTGGCGATGACCAGGTGCATCTGTCGCGGCAGGTGCTCGACCAGAAAGCCAAGGGCCTGATCCACCGGATTGGAATCAATCACATGGTAATCATCCAGCACCACGATGAAGCTCTCTGGAATGGTGGCGATGTCGTTGAGCAGGGTTGTCAAAATCAACTCGAGGAGGGCGGCTGAGGGGACTGGAGCATAGCCAACGCCCCTGCTCCAATATTTGCCCCGCCAATTCTTGGCGGCAGCGTCTGCAATGCAGCGATGAGGTAAGTCAGGAAGCGTGTGGGATCATCGTCTCCTTCATCCAGCGACAACCACGCGACCCTCACCCCTGGCCCCTCTCCCACAGGGAGAGGGGAAGGGGTGAGGGTCGCGATCCATTCGCTGACCAGGGTGGTTTTGCCAAACCCGGCGGAGGCTGAGATGAGGGCCAGTTGACGGCCTGACGCCAGGCCCTCATTCAACCGCTCCACCAGGCGCGGGCGTGGGACAATTGCCGGCCGGGGTGGGGGGATATACAGTTTTGTGGCCAGAATGGTCGCAGGCATAGATCAATTATAATGCCGCAGCCTCCATATTTCAGTTTATGATGCCACCGTGATGACAACACTGCCCCTTTTGCGCCCCGTATCCGCATAGCGGTGCGCCTCGGCAGTCTGCTCCAGCGGATAGCGCCGGTCAATGACCGGTTTCAGTTTGCCTGCCTCAAGCAGCTCACGTAAAAAGACCAGATCTTCTGCACGGTTGGGCGCCATCGCGGCGATCACCTTCTTGCCGCCGGTAATCCCAGTCCAGGCCATTTGAGCAAATGATTCCAAACCACCTGCCCCGGCCAGATACAGCCCGTTTGGTTTGAGCGAGCCTTTATCGCGGGCAAACGATGACTTGCCCGGGACCATATCAAAAATTACATCATACGCCTGGCCGTTCCGGGTGAAATCTTCCTTCGTGTAATCGATGACATGGTCTGCCCCAAGTGACCGCACCATCTCCAGGTTCCTCGTGCTGCACACGCCGGTAACTTCAGCCCCATAGTATTTGGCGAGCTGGACAGCATAGACGCCGGTACAACCCGAAGCGCCAATGATGAGAACCTTTTGCCCGGGCTGAAGTTTGGCGATATCTCTCAAAAAATAGAGCGCGGCGGTTGCGCCAAATGGGATGGAAACAGCTTCTGCGAAGGTCAAATTGGCTGGTTTCATGACCAGGCTGGCGTCTTCAGCCATGCAGGTATATTCGGTATAGGCGCCATATTTTTCACTGATGCCAAAGACCTGATCGCCCTTCTTGAACAGCCTGACATCCTTGCCAACCTCAATAATTTCACCTGACAACTCCACACCGAGGATGGGCTGCCTGGGTTGCCGAAGGCCGAACATCAAGCGCGCCAGGAAAGCAAAACCAGGCGGGACAAAGGTAAAACCGCGTGCGTTGCAGTCCCCGGCAGTGACAGAGGTGGCATGCACTTTGATCAGCACTTCATTGTCCTTTGGGGATGGCTTTTCAATTTCTTGCAGATGCAGGACATCGGCAGGGCCGTACTGTGTGTAGACAATCGCTTTCATGGGATCCTCCAAATTCATTTTGCAAGAGCGGATTGGTATACGGGTTGGCCTTCAGGGTTACGCCACATCCAGGCATACCAGGTAATGAACAAGGTGCAAACAATTTCTATGCTTGCAAAAAATACATAAAAAAGTGCCGGTGTTTCGCCGAACAATCGAACCGAGGCAACAAACGCTGTATGGAATATGCCTGCAATGATGTTTGCCCAGCGATTTGCACCATATTTCAAGACCCTGGATAGGAGAACCATAGCGATTGCAGTCTCCATCAGTATTGCGAATCCCAACACAGCACCTTGTGGTACTGCCAAGGTTTCCTTTTGCGCCGCGTATCCTGAAAATATAATGTAAAAACATCCGCTGTAAAGATAGTTGTAGCATTGCGAATATCCATAGTGTGGAAAGTAACTACCTTCCTATCTTTCATTTCGGTTTCCTTTATGGTTGTATTCATTTTTTATCTCCTTTTTTTGAACGATATGGATGTATTTGATTGAATCGGACTTGATTAAAATTGTGGCCGCCACCTGGTTACCTGGGGTTGAAATGGGCTGGAATTGTTATCAAAGGCAAACCTCCTTTCCAAGCAGCTACTATCCATTTACGATTTGACGTCTGACTGATCCGCCTGGCCTGTCCCGAATGTAGTCGAGGGGTCGGGTTTTACAGGGTTGACCGAGACCAACGGCAATCCTAAATCCCGCACTTTTTTAAGCAAGCTATACAACGCGGCCTGGTCAGTCACCGGGCCGGTTAGGAGCGTATCGCCATCCTCTTCCGGCGTGATTGTCAGGCCATCAAACCAGTCGGCCCACCGGGCATCCAGGTGTTCCTTGAGGCGGATTTCGTAGTACAGAGGCTGGTTGTGTTTTTCTTCGAAGGTTTGGTTGTCACTCATCATGGGCTTCGCGTTTTTCCTTTCTATTGTTGATCTGCCCAAAGGATACCGCCCCATTTGATGAGGCGTCATCACCAAATGATGTGATTGATATTGTGATTGTTATGGAAAAACAAAAATCCCCGGCAGATGGTTATAGAACACCTGTCGGGGTCGACGCTGGGGTTTGGAAGGCACCTAGAACAAGTCGAGTTCCTCGGCCCGGCGGACAGCCGCGCGCCGATTATTGACCCCCAGCTTGCTGAAAATGTTTTTGGTGTGCGTGCGAAAGGTATTTGGCGAGATGACCAATCGGTCGGCAATTTCCGGGCCGCTCAGTTCGGTGCGAAGCAGCTTGAGCACTTCCAACTCGCGTTCACTCAATGGCTCAATCAGGTCCACTTTTTGGGGATGAGCCACAGGGTGTATCTCTTCTGTGCGCCCGAAGCCAGAGAGGAGCCTTTCCACATAAACGAGCAGCGGATGGCTCTGGCCGCTCGATTGCTTCTTCATCCGTGCGCGAAAATCCAGCAGAAGCAAATGCATCGGCTCGCCTTCATCCACAAATAGGCGGAAATAGCCCTCCGGCTCGGCCAGGGTCAGGGCGCGCTCCAGTGACGCCAGAGCCAGGGGTAGGTTCCCTTGCATCTGGTGGGCGAGCGCCTGCACCACCAGGATTTCAATGACACTGCCGGTCCTATTTTGTGCTTCGGCTGCCTTTAACAGGCGCTCCAGCAATCCGGTTGCCTGCAGGAAAGAGCGCCGATCCTGGCGGCTCTGAACTTCGGCCATCAGCAATCGGGCCAGGATCAGATGCTCGAACTCGCCCACGTAGCTGATCTCATCGTCAGTCGACAGCCCGCGCGCATGCGCCCAATCCCGGGCCAGGGCCAACCGGCCTTGCTTGAGATACACATTCGCCTTCAAGGCTTGGATGGGACGGGCATCCGGTATGGGAGTCTTAACATACGCGCCTCTGGCTTCATCCAACAGACCCAGCGCAGCCTCCAGATCTCCCCCGGACTCCTTGAGCCGGGCCAGAGCAACGTGCCAGCGGTATCGCCAGTCGACCAGCGTGGTCTGCTCACCCAGCTCCCGGGCTTTTTGCAGGTGCTCCGCAGCGGCTGCATCCTCTCCCTTCTCATGAGCCAGCATCGCCAACCCTAAATAATGGTGGGCGGTGATGTGCTGCGCATCCTTTCCATGTGTTGATGCAAGCTGTAAGGCCTGCTGGTAGGTTTTTTCTGCTTCGCGAAGACGCCCTAACACGATCAGGATATCGGCCAGGGCAAAGGCGCTGGCAACGACAAAAACGAAGTTGCTCGCCTGCTGCATACTATTCATCCAATCACCCAGGGCAGAGCGGGCGGACTCCAGGTCTCCGCGTGTCCAGTGGGTGACCTCCAGCGTGATCGTAGCCTGGGCGCGCCTGAACAGGTCGTCTTCAGGGATGAGCTGGAGCGCCAGTTCGGCATATTTCACCGTGGCGGAAAGATTGCCCTGAACCTGGGCGTTGTAGGCGTGCGTCATGGCAATCATCGCTGGCAGGGGCTTTAGCTGCGCTTTATCCACCACAACCATCCCGTCCGATGGACCATTCAGACACCGTTCGGCATCCTGCAGCCGGGACTCGCTGGCCTCCGGCTCGCCAGCATCCGTGAACGCGATGGCCATCTGGGTGCTGAGCACCGGCCGGAGGCGGATCTCGTCTTCCGGGAGTTTCTTGACCCAGCCCAACCACGCGGCAGTCTGAAAAGTGGCGTCCATCCCCTGCCAGGCCGACTCAGCCAGCCCCGCTGCCCGCCCAAAATCCCCGGCGGCGATATGCATGGTGAAAAGCTTCGGTCTCATCCCCGTTCTTTTCATACCACTGGCTGGCGCGGAGATGGTATTCTGCTGTTTCTCCGGGTGAAAGCCTTTGTCCCAATCGCTGGCGCAGGAAATCCCCAAAGAGATGGTGATAGCGATACCAGCGCCGCTCGTTATCCAGGGGGACAATAAACAGGTTGGCGTGCTCGAGATACTCCAGGATCGATTGAGAATCGAGTGTCGAGATTAGAGATTCGGGGGAAGCTCGCTTACCACTCTCGATTTTCCATTCTCTATTCTCGAGTATCGCATCGCAAAGCGGTCCGCACAGGCGGTTGAGGATGGATGTGCGCAGCAGGAAAGCCTGGACGCTTTCGGACTGCTGCTGCAAGACTTCTTCAAGCAGATAATCCAGCACGAAATGGTGGCTGCCGGTGAAAGCCTGGATAAAACTGGCGGTGTCTTGATGCCCCTGCATGGAGAGCGGTGATCGAAGTGCGATTGCGGCCAATTGCAGGCCGGCAATCCAGCCTTCAGTACGGGTTTCGAGTGCGGTGATGTCTTCCTCGGAGAGGTTCAGGCCCATCATCAGGTTGAGAAACTCGGCGGCTTCGGCAGGAGTAAAACGCAAGTCGGCGAGGCGCAGCTCGGTCAATTGGCCCCGGGCGCGCAGCCGGGCCAGGGGCAGATGTGGATCCTCACGCGTGGCAATGACCAGGTGTATCTGCTGCGGCAGGTGCTCGAGCAGAAAGGCGACGGAGCTGTCGACGGACGTCGAGGCGTTAACCGGTTTGGTATCAATCAGGTGGTAATCATCAAGAACCAGGATGATATGATCCGGTATGGCGGCAATTTCATTGACCAGGGCGGTAAGAATCGATTCGATGGACGGCGGCTGAGGGGATTGGAGCATATCCAACGCACCTGCTCCAATATAATCACCGCCGGTTTTTGGCGGCAGCGTCTGCAGCGCAGCGATGAGGTAAATCAGAAAGCGTGTGGGGTCGTTATCCCCTTCGTCCAGCGATAGCCAGGCGGCCTTCACCCCTTCCCTTCTCCCTGTGGGAGAGGGGCCAGGGGTGAGGGCCGCGATCCATTCGCTGACCAGCGTGGTCTTGCCAAAGCCAGCGGGGGCAGAGATGAGGGTCAGCTTGCGCTGTATGCCCTCATTCAGTTGCTCGACCAGGCGCGGGCGGAAGACAATTTTAGCCCGGGGTGGTGGGACATAAAGTTTGGTGGCCAAAATGGGTGCGGACATAGATCAATTATATAACACCCCCCCAATTCCCTGCATTTAAACCGTTTTATTTTGGGTCGGCAAGGTTGTTCATTCCAACCAGTACGTCCTCCTGCAAAATATGCTGCATTTTTTCGGGTTCTTCAAATAACGGACTGTGAGCAGATGCTGCAAAAGTGTAAAAACCTTTCATGGGCGCTTGTAGCTTCTCAAAATAGTCTTTTGCCAAAGTGTAAGAGCAAGTGTAATCGTTTATGCCGCTAATGAAATAGACGGGGATTTCAAGCTCTGGCACCTTTACGGTCAGATCGGTGGCTACGATTTCATCCCAAAAAGGACTAACACCGGATTGAGATTTGCTACGCCACAAATTGACCTTTTCCAATAATGTGTACTCTCGGAATGTAAGTGAAGGCAAAAAGATGCCACTGATTACCGATTTCATGTCATGTGTTGTACCAATTCCGAGGCTGTGCATTGTTCCGTCACGCAAGGCAAGATAAGCATCCGGTATGCCGCCTGTCGTCGTTACGGGTGCTGCTTCAAGTTTTCGCACCATTCCTAAGTTTCCTTTCTCTTGGAAGTGCTGAAGCATATACTCGTACGCCAAACTTTCGGATTTAAGTTGATTCGACATCTGGGCCACGCCAATGTAGGCGGAGTACAACTCCGGTGCCCGTGCAGCAACTTGGATGCCAATAAAGGTTCCCCCCGAATGTCCCATCAGGTATATCTTTTCTTTATCGAAGCGGTGGCGCAAATAATTCGTTACTTCCAGTGTGTCAGAGATTAATTGCTCCATAGTCATCGTCTCTGGTGGAATGTCGGTATTATAGGAGAGTCCTGAGCCACGCTGTTCCCACCAAACGACTGTGAAATAGTCTTCAAGACCTGTAGGGTATCTCTGTGTAAGGAAGTAATCAGGCATGCCTCCATGCAGGTAAAGCAGCACTGGTTGTGTTGCATCTTTACTCTTGATAAACATCCCTTGTTCCACACCATTGATGTTGACAAACACTTTCTCGGAAATGCTACCCGCCAATGGACTTCCGTTTTCTTCCACGAAAGGGATCGGTTTTCCGGGACTGAACGCCAGCAGCACGCCTACAAGAACAAATACACAAACAAGTAAAACAGCAATTATAGTCAGCATAATACCGATCACATTTCGCGCAAATGGTTTAATCGATAGTCGCTTAATCTTCTTATTAGTGGACATGATCACTGCTGTCCCTTATATGATCGCTATAACCTGATGTTTTCTGCGATCTGCTCAACGTCTGAGGTTGCCAGACCATAACTATCACGGCAGCCATGATCACATAGGGTAAACATTCTAACCAGTTATAGAGAGGAGACCGGGTTACCCCGGAAGACAACACCTGGGCAGCGTATGTATATAACCAGTGAAGCAGGATCGCAGACCAGAGACTCTGTTTTGTGTTGTTGTAAAGCCACGTATATAAAATCGAGCTGGCCATCAACTGTATCAAGAAGCCAATGAATGGGATCCCCAATTCATGTTGAGAAGTTCCCACCATCATAAACAACGGTAGATGCCACAAAGCCCAAACCAAACCGACAATCAAGGATGAAGTCAACGCATTCCACCGCGTCTGAAGTCTTCCCAGTGCATATCCACGCCAACCGATTTCTTCTGACAGCGGACCAAGGATCAGAAGCGGCAAAAAACTGCCCAACTGCGCCAAAAAAAGAACCCCATTAAAATCATTGCCGAGGAGTTTGTTAATGGTTAATTGCCCTACCGTTCCAATCATAACGATCAGGATAGCAAACACGTACCAACACCAGCCAAGCTTGAATTGCAGGATACGCCGACCTAATGATCTTAATCCAGACATCCCTTCCTTTTTCCAGGTCAGAAAAATCGCCAACAGGGAGGGCACAAATCCTCCGGCGAGAAATAGTACGATCGCCCAGGAGGGACCTTTAACATCACTCACAAAACTAATGGTTGGGATCTTAAAAAGAGCCAAGGGCCCCCAGAAAACGAAATAGGAAAATGCCAGTGTTAATCCTAGAAAGGCATAGGCTTCCTTCACTGCTTTTGTACTTTTCACTTTCGTCTCCTGGATACTTGACCTGTCGTGCCTGATCAAATCGAACACCACTTTAGGCGATAAGAAATCCCATTGTCAATGCATGAATTATTGCGGATTTCTCTAATTACATCATTCTTGTAATAAATACAATCGCTGATACAAGATCCAACGAATTCACCAGGATGTGAGCAATTATTCCAATGTAGATATTTTTCTTCTTTACCCCAAAGACCAACGGCAATATTCCCAGAGTTCTTGTGACAATCATCCACGGGGTAGGGATATGATAAACCGCAAAAAGGAAGCTATGAAACAACGTGGCGAACTTCCCTTTTATCCTTGGCAACAAATATCCCCGAAAATACAATTCTTCAACCAGGGAACTCAAGAATACACCAAATATTAAATACATCGAGTATGTGCCGATCAATATTATCCTGGAATAATTACCATCTAATCCGTAATCTGTTCCCGGTATCCAGAAAAACAACTTCTCTTGAAGAAAAGCCTCCACGGGTTTAAAAAGGGTAAATATGGCGCCAGTTGCAGCCACAACCATTAATACCCATACCATGTATTGCCACCGCGGAATCGAATTTCGATAGCTGATGATCCCCTGTAATGTAAAGCAGCCAGTCGTTTTCTTCCCCTGATATAACAGATATCCGAGTTCGACAGGAATAAGAATAAAGGCGTATGCAAGAAGAAGAGCAACAATTGAAGGATACCCCAGATTTGCAACTGGCTGTCGTGCGAGGAAGTAAAAACACCCGACCAGGATTCCAGGTAGTAAATGCAAAATGATCGATTGGGTCGTTGAATGTTTTTCGATTTGATCTGGTTTCATTTTTTCTCGCCTTGTTTTTTGTGGGTAATTCCTACCGTGATAACGACGTTGCCTTTTTTATGCCCTTGCTCGACATAGCGGTGCGCCTCGACGATTTGCTCCAGCGGATAGACCCGGTCGATGACCGGTTTAAGCTTGCCCGCCTCAATCAGTTCTTTGAGCAAGAGCAGGTTTTCGAGCTTATCGGCGCCGTCTGAGTCGGCATGAACGTTGATGTAGACGCCGCCAGGTTTAAGCGCCTTTTTGCTTAGCGCTGGTGCTAGTTTGCCAACCGCGTCAAAAATAACATCGTAGGTTTCGCCGCTCTGGGTAAAATCTTCCTTAGTGTAATCAATGACCTGATCTGCGCCTAGGGATTTCACCAATTCCAAATTCGTACTGCTGCATACTCCGGTCACTTCTGCTCCAAAGTTGTGGCTGGCAAGCTGTACCGCAAAAGTCCCTACCGCTCCAGAAGCGCCGTAAATCAGAACCTTTTGCCCGCTGCGGATATTGCCTTTTTTGAGGCAGTGCAATGCTGTCATCCCTCCACCAGGAACGGCGGCGGCTTCCTCATAGGTGAGATTGGCCGGTTTGAACGCCAGCACCCCGTTTTCGGGCATGCATTTGTACTCGGCATGGCCGCCAAAATTGACGGCGAAGGTGGAGGCGAAAACCGGGTCGCCGGGCTTGAAGCGGGTCACCTTCCTGCCGGTGGATTCAACCTCCCCGGCCAATTCCATCCCCAGGATCGGGCGTCTGGGTTTGCGCCATCCCAGGATAAGACGCGCCATGAACTTCTGCCAGCCAGGGATGGGCGGCAGGTTGAGACTGCGCATGATAGTGTCGCCGATTGTGACGGTGGTGGCATGGACTTTGACCAGCACTTCGCTGTCTCGGGGAAAGGGTTTTTCCACTTCTTTCAACTGAAGAACATCGGGGGAGCCGTATTTTGTGTAGAATACTGCTTTCATGAGTTTTCCTCCTGATTTGGTCTGACCCGGCGCAGCCCTCTGTCAGGCAAATTTAAGAGCCTGTTTTTCCCACGCTTCGACGTTTACACCCTTAATCAAAAGCCACAAGTAAAACAATGACTCTCCAATAAACGCAAACAGGCCAGGTATCGTTGCATCGAAGTTAGGAAAAAGAAAGAATAAAACAGCCGATACCGTATAGCACAAACCTACAAGCATCAAGAAGATGCCCAGAATTCTGGGTAGGAAACCCGATCTGAAAACCAGATAGCCCAGGAGAAGCACCCAGAAGGAAAAAAACTGGGCAATAAATGTCCCGTATTTGCGCAAATCGATAAAGAACATCACCAGGGCATCCAATTGGTCTGCTTTGAATGCTGTTAAATAACCAGCGCCGCTCGATAGCAGCAGGACAGCGAAATGGTTAATCTCATTCAGCAGCGAGATAGGGACACACACCAGATAGAAAATAACCATGAGCGATGCAGTGGTTTTGTTAACCGGTTTGAGTAATTTGTATAGAATCAGCGGCAATAACATCAACAGCGTCTGGCGGATTAGATCGCTCACCAGGGAGAGACGGAAGAGCGCCTGGGAAGCCGCAATATTCCTGACGGTTGCCGCGGCGTCTCCCGGCACAAACATGCCCGGACGAATAAAAAGTTCAGTGGACATCCCCAGAAAAAATATGGTCAGAAACACGAACGCTGCAGCTCTTGCGGTCTTTTGGGGTGAATTCGTTTTCATATCTTCCTCCAATATTGCCTTGTAATTTGTTGCTCATGTTTTGCAGGACTGGCAATCCAGCGTCATTCTCAGGACTGCCAGTCCTAAAGTGCGTAAAATCAATTTGCTATTCTGTTTTCGCAGACAGGGCAGCCATCGCAGATGGATTGAATCCCTTGACGATAAGCCAGACCGCCATTGCTAATTCCTGTGGAGCAATCACCATTTCCAAATAAAATCCAATGCCGGTATCCATGTGGAAGAAATTCATCAGAGCGGAAGCCATAGAGGTAACCACGCCGAGAAAGCCCCAGACAGACAACCAGCGGGGGATCAGCCGGGTGCGGTAAAAGGAAAGGTATATACACGTAGCCCCGATGAGAAAAATGATGGAGCTGACCGGCGCTTTGAGAGTTTCGAACTGATACAAGATATTGCCCATGGTCTGTAAAACAACAGAATCAGCCCCGGTGGCAATGTATTCGTTGCCGACTGCAACAAGTGTCAAAATCGTGAGGGTCGAAAGAAAATAAAAGATTCCCTCCAGCGCCCCACGGAAAAGGAGCATCCCCATCGCCAGTTCTTGGCTGGCTTTTCTTAATACCGGGTAGAGGAAAACCGTCATCGCAACCAGCGAAACCCCCATCATGAAGGTTAAAAATGCACCGGTTGTAAGCCGGGATGAATTGGCGGCAGCGAGGTCCAGCATATCCACACCGGCAAGCGGTTTGCCGGAAATGATCGAGGTAAGCACCTCGCCGCCGATGATTGCACCCGAAACCCCAAAGACTGTCCCCAGGAAGTAGAGGGCGCCTGCCATGACTGCATTCATTCTGTATGTGTTCATTTGTTAATCTCCTTTTATGAAATGATTTGATTGGTAAATCTGAAAAATTAGAATTGATATGATTTATAGTTCGTCCTCCTGATGGCTTGCCCGGCCGGGGCTAACGAAGTTGACCGAGAGCAAGGGTATGCCCAGATCACGCACCCTCTTTAGCAAACCGTGCAAGGCAGCCTGGTCAACCACCGGGCCGGTTAGAAGCGTATCGCCGTCCTCTTTCAGCGTGATGGTCATGCCATCAAACCAGTCAGCCCACCGGTCATTCAGGTGTCCCTTGAGGCGAATTTCGTAAACTCCAGATTCGTCAGGATAACCAGGTAATGCGTGTGTTTCGTTCAAGCTGCGCCTCGTGCAATTTTCTCAACCGGGATGTTTCTTTCTGTTACGCATCCATTCTTTTCTTCAACCAAAGGATACAAGAAAAAATGATGAGGCGTCATCATTACATGTGATGATGGAGGTAATGAATTATTTTTCGGAGGAGGTCTGGGTGGGAAACAAAAAGGCCCCGGCAGGTGACTCAAAATCCCTGCCAGGACCGTGGATTTAAAAATGAGAAAGTTTTACAACAAATTGAGTTCTCCGGCGCGGCGGACGGCGGCCCGGCGGTTGTTTACCCCCAGCTTGGTGTAAATGTTTTGGGTGTGGGTACGCACTGTGTTCAGAGACACGATGAGCTCACGGGCAATTTCCGGGCCGTTCAAATCGGTTCTGAGCAGGCGGAGCACTTCCAGCTCGCGTTCGCTCAATGGTTCGAGCAGCATTTCTTTGGCTGGTCGAACCTCGGGCTCATTCACTTTGTGCAGCTTCAAAAGCAGAAAGCAATTTGAGAAGATACTCCCTGCCGCGGGGTGTCTCGTCCTTTCGCTTCAATTCTTGTCAATAACTCCGCCATGGGCTTGCCTTCGTCCACAAAGATGCGCACGTAACCCTCCGGCCCGGCAAGGGCCAGGGCGCGCTCCAAAGACGCGATTGCAGGCGGGTTATTACCCTGTGCCTGGTGAGCGAGGGCCTGCAGCGCCAGGTTCTCGATCACGCTGCCCATCCGTCCACCATGCTTCCGCGGCTTGCAGCAGGCGATCCAGGAGCCGTATGGCCGCTTGAATAGAGCCATCCATCCGATCGTTCTGATATTGGGCGATGAGGATCCTGGTCAGGGTGATGTGCTCGTACTCGTTGAGGTAACAAAGATCATCGTCAACGGAAAGTCCCTGTTCACGCACCCACTCCAGAGCTTCGGTCAATCTGCCCTGCGCAATCCATATCCGGGCTTTCATGGCAGATATGGGACAGAAGTCAGGCAAAGGTGATCTGATATACAGGCGTTGCGCTTCATCCAAAAGTGCGAGAGCCCCATCCAGGTCGCCCTGTGCTGTCTTGAGGCGGGCCTGGTCAATACACAAACGGTATCGCAAAACAGGTAACTGCGCTTTTTCGCCCAGTTCCTTGCTTCTCTGCAGGTGCTGCGCCGCAGCCTCCAGATTACCCTGTTCAAGATGCAGCTCACTTAATTCCCTGTGCAGGTCCGCAGCATCGAGAGGAATGGGTTCACCCTGATCCATTACAAATTGCAATAGCTGCTCGATTGTGATGATCGCCTCGCGGAGACACCCCAGTGCCAGCCTGATATCCGCCAGAACAACGGACGTGCCGATTGCATCCGGGATGTTGCCGGATGTCCGCAGTTTCATGGTGAAATCGGCGAAGACCCGCTCCGCAGCTTCCAGGTCCCCGCTTGCCCAGTAGGCCATCCCCAGGAGCATGGCTGCCTGGCTGTACCTGAAAGGATCTGCTTCCGGGAACTCAAGTGCCTGGCCGGCATACTTGAGCGTGTCCGGGATATTGCCGAATGCCTGGGCGATATAGGCGTGCCCGACAGCAATTGCCGCCGGTAAAGATTTAAATTGTTCCTGGTCTGCAACGACCATCCTTCGATTACTCTCAGGACGCGTTCTCAATGGATGGGGCTTCCAGCCGCACTTTCATGGGTTCTGCCGGTTCTAACCATCGTTCGGCGTCCTGCAAGCGGGCTTCTGCAGCTTCCATCTCACCCCGGCCCAATAATGCGTAGGCATACCAGACGCTGAGCACAGGCCTGGCGTGGAGCAACGCTTCCGGCAGTGACCTGACCCAGCCAAGCCAGGCAGCGGGCTGGATACTTCCCGCCTCTGCCGCCGGCCATGCCAGCTCGATCAGGCCTGCGGCGCGCTCGAAGTCTTTTGCAGCCAGCGCATGGCGGATGGCATCGGATCGCAGGCCGTTCTGCTCGAACCACTCGCTCGCCCGCTGATGCAGGCTGGTTACCTGATTCGGCTGCACCTCCTTGAAGTGTGCCAGCAAAACATCGGCGAAAAGGTGGTGATAGCGGTACCACTGGCGCTCATCATCCAGCGGAATGAGGAACAGGTTGCTGCGTTCCAGGATATCCAATATTTCTTTGCCATCTTCCCGCCCGGTGAGGGCATTGCACAGAGATGCACAAAGCCTGTCGAGAATAGCGGTTTGCAGTAAGAAGCTGCGAATTTGTTCAGACTGGCGCTGGAGCACTTCTTCGACCAGATAGTCCAGCACAAAACGATGGCTGCCGGTGAAAGCCTGGATAAAACCGGCGATGTCTCCCCGGTCTTGCATGCTGAGTTGCGATCGAAGGGCGATCGCCGCTAACTGCAGACCGGCGATCCAGCCTTCGGTGCGGGTCTCCAGAGAGGCGATGTCTTTCGCTGAGAGGTTCAGGCCCATCACCTGGTTGAAAAATTCGACTGCTTCGGCAGGCGTAAAACGCAAATCGGCGGCACGTAGCTCGGTGAGTTGGCCCCGGGCGCGCAGGCGGGACAGGGGCAGCAGTCGGATCCTCACGGGTCGTGATGACCAGGTGCATCTGCGGCGGCAGATGCTCGAGCAAAAAGGCAAGGGCGCTGTCCACGCTGTTCGACGCTGCGATTGATTTCGACCCATCCACCGGTCTGGCATCGATCACATGGTAGTCATCAAGGATGAGGATGAGACTGCCTGGCAGGGCGGTGATTTCATTGAGCAGAGCGGTCAGAATGGGTTCGATTGGCAGCGGCGGCGGGGATTGGAGCGCATTCAACGCCCTTTCACCAATATTCGCCCCGCCGGTTTTTGGCGGCAGCGTCTGTAAAGCAGCGACGAGGCAGGTCAGAAAGCGTGTGGGATCGCTATCCCCTTCGTCCAGCGATAACCACGCTGCCCTCACCCCTTCCCCTCTCCCTGTGGGAGAGGGGCCAGGGGTGAGGGCGGCGATCCATTCGCTGACCAACGTGGTTTTACCAAAGCCGGCGGGGGCAGAGATGAGGGTCAGTTTACCCTGCAGACCCTGGTTTAATCGCTCGATCAAGCGGGAGCGAGGGACGATTTTAGCCCGAGGTGGGGGAATATACAATTTTGTGGCTAAAACGGGCATTGGCATAGATCAATTATAACGCCGCAACCGCCTTCTTCCAATTTGTGATGATGCTATTGTGATGAAGAACCTGCCTTTTTGTGCCCGCGCCATATAGCGATGCGCCCCGGCCAATCTGCCCGCTGCCCAGCCACTAATACCAGATCTGGCAGCACCTGCCGGACTACTGCGCGTACCATGCGACGCTGAAGGCCGGTCCCTCCCTGCCGGGTAAATGGAAGGCTGGTGAAGATGTCACCTGATGGCGTTTATAATGGAAGAGGATAATTTTTTTTGATCCAGTTAACATACGTTTGTTCGGTGTTGCAGGTGTAATGCTTGACTCGGATGGCGTCGCGCACCTGGTCGAGGAGTTTTTGGGGGCGGCTTACCATATTTTTTACTCCGAGGATTTGCATAAGAGATCAAAGGATCATACATACTGTATACTGTCAGGCGGCTTGTAAACGATCCTCAGGAATAAAAGTATGGCAACTCTTCATCTGATGGTTGGACTTCCTTGTTCAGGGAAAACAACGCTTGCAAAGGTGCTTGAAGCTGAACGGTCAGCACTCCGGTTGACACCCGATGAGTGGCAGATTGGTCTTTTTGGTCAAGATGCGAAAGAGCCAGAACATGATGCCCGACATAGTTTTATCGAGGCTATGCTTTGGAATATCGCGAGCAGAGCATTGGAGTTGGGAACGAATGTCATCCTCGATTTTGGCTTTTGGGCACGAGAAGAACGCGAAGATTACCGTCTGCGGGCGAAACGCCTTGGAGCCAGCAGTGAAGTCCATTTTCTTGATGTGCCGGAAGAGGAGCTACTGAGGCGACTTGCGGTCAGGAATTCGCAACCTTCACAGGAGAGCTTCCACATTTCCGAAGAAAGTATGAAGTCCTGGATTGATTTCTTCCAGAAACCGACAGCTGAAGAACTTGAACGGAGAGAATAAGTATATGTGACAACGCTCTAACACTAGGGGTACGGTGTGGACGACGCGAGCCTGCTTTCAGAACCTCAAGCCCCCGTGTGTTGAAACCTTTGATGACATATCGCACGGTTTCATCATCGCAGCCCAGCGTACGTGAGATCGGCATTGCATGTTCGCCGCGTGCGCTGGCCAGAATTATCTGGCAGCGGCGTACTACAAAGGTATCGTTCGAGCGCAGGCTGGCTTTCAATTGGCCTCGCTCTTCATCTGTCAATTCGCGAACAAATGTTGGTGCTTTCATGCTCCCTGTTATTCCACATCACCTGGTTTCTTGTCTGGAGTTACATTAATGACTCTTCAACAGATGAAGAGTCATTAGAAGGTGGTCTACAGCGCTGGTTATTTCAAAGAAAATAAATCCGGCATCAAGCCATGATTTAAAACCACCATCGGTTTCAAGCAGTGATTTGATTGCTGCCTGGCATTTGGCTCCGACGACCACCGCCAGGGGCAACGCACGAGATGGATTGTGGGGATTGTCGATTTGGAAGGTGAGCATTAAATCGTCCCCCCATTGGTAATCAAGTTCGGCATAGTCCAATAGCAGGGCGCTGGCTGAGGTAGTATGTAACAGTTGAGTAGCACGTTGGTAGATCTCTACGGCCTCGGGTTTCCCAGCTGACCCAAAATGATAAACCCCCTGACATTTTAGATATAGGATTGAAACGCCCCGGGAGTGAGTTAGGATGTTGTGAGAAATTGAAACAGGCAATTCAGTCATAAGCATTTGATCCCGGGAGTTCGATAGGATAGAGCTGGCGAAAACGCCTCGGTTTCAAGATTTCACCATCGGGAGAATGCAGCCAAATTCCAGGGTAAGTGATCCGCAAAGCTTCCCAGATCGTTAAAAAATCTGGCGGCGGGCAATCGGCGAGCAACCCAAAACCACCGAAAAAGGCATGGTGATCATCTGGCTCCAGGATGCTCATCTCGAATTCGATCAAGCCACTTGAGCCTTCCCAATGCGCCCGCCATTCCCACCAACCAGGTTCGTTTGGATGGTCAAGCAAGACACCCGGTAGACTTAGCAATGCCTGGGTTACCGCCTCAGGCGGATAGTAAGCAATCTCCTCCACCTCAGTACTAAACAAGGGTTCGGTAAACTGCTCAGGCCCTGGCGTTAATGCCCAGTCAAGATTTGAGATGAAGCGTCTCATAACAAGTTCACTACCTAACACCGTCTGTATACCGGCATTGAAGAAAAGAACCGGGTTTGAATGCGAGCGGATCTCCACCTCGATCAATAATGGGAGCTTCGCTGCTGATGTAGGCGAAACAACCTTCCGGAAGCCCAAGGAATCCGAGCGCCCCTGGCGCGTACTGCACAATGACTTCGTAAAGAGATAGCCGGGTAAGGTTATGGACATCCTCGTGATTATGCTCCAGAGTGCAACCCAAAAACCATCCCGAGTCCCCTGTTTTGATTTGGGCGCGGCTCATCACAAATGGCGAGTTTTTATTGAGACGCTTGCAGATGATCGTCCAATCATCAAAATATGGGATCTGCAAGTCAGCAGTATCAAATAGACTTTCGTAAATATCCTTTTGAAGACGCAGGCTGGCTAACGTCGCTGTGACTGATTTCGACCCAGCGCAGTGGCAATGTGTGCAGATCTGGCTCTTCAAGAGTCAGTAAACCATCCGTCGTCAGCCTGACCCGGTTGGGAAGCCACCCCACCCGGACAATCTGGCCTGGCAGAAACGGGTCTCCCTGGGCTACAGCAGAAGTCAGATAATGCTGCAGCCATTGAATATCCACATCAGGCACTTGGCCATCCGTTACCGTAAGGCGAAATTCGGGGTGTCCGAAATTATGACATTCTGTTGTGACAAAAAGCTTCGCCACGGTCAATCTCCTGTGTAGAAATATTACAGCAGTCGTTCGGATAGGAGAAATGTAAGAATGCCTTCGCTCCAGGTTCCAATCAGGCAGGAACTGCAACTAAGGCGCCAGTGGGCAGAGTCAGCCTTGAGCTTCTTCTCGATCAAAGGTGGGGGGCATTTATACAAAGGAAGGCAGGCCAAAAACCTCGATCAACGCCGGGTTCCGAAATGTTGTGATGTCGCTGATCTCGCTACCAGTGAATGTAATCACTTGAATACCATAACCATCGTAATTTCCGCTAAATTCGTTTAATTTGTACAACCCAAAGCCCGGTTGAGCATTAGCAACCGTTGGTAACAACCGCCAGCGCCCACACGCTTGCCCGCTAAAAACTGTTTTGCTGACCAGTAAGCCAATATCCACCCGCCCTCGATACCAACTCGGAATGGGAGGCATGCTGAACGTGCAATCATCGCACAGTATGGCGACCAACCCGTCCACATCAGCAGCTTCCCAAGCACACACATAGCACTCAAGCAGCTTGCTTATAGTTTCATCGGGAATTTGTGTGAGAACCGTTTCGGGTTGGTGTGTTTGCTGATATCTTGCCATGGTTATGCGGGCGCGATACAAAGCGCTCTTCACCGAGGGGGTCGTCTGTCCTAATACATCAGCTACTTCATTTGCCGGCCAATCTAACACATCCCGCAATATCAAGACAGCCCGCTGAAACGGTGGTAGCAGATGCAGCGATGCCAGAAAAGCCAGTTTAATGCTTTCAACCCTCGAATATCTGGCTTCCGGGTTGGTTTCCTCTGGCGCAGGGATATCAGCAGGGTAAGGCTCCAGCCATATTGGCTCATAGATAGAGTTTGGGATAGGCTGTTCCAAAGTTGAAACAGGCTCTCGTGTGATGGGCAATGCACGCCGCGGCTTTCGTCTTTGTGTATCGATGCACAGATTGGTGGCGATTTTATACAGCCAGGCGCGCAGGGTGGCGCGCCCCGCATAAGTTTCTCGCCGGCTCCAGGCGCGCAAGAATGTTTCCTGGACGATTTCTTCCGCCTCGATCACAGTACCCAACATGCGATAACAGTGCGCCCGAAGTTCGCGCCTGTAAGGTTCAATCAAATTGCCAAACTGCTGCGAGTCGAGCTGATGTAGATTAGCTGGAGAGTTGGTTTGTAGGAGCATAGTTTCTTGATTATTTTACCCTAATCTGTTCGCTTCGCGCCTTTTCCTTGCGGTTTTACGTCATATATGTGTAAAGATGAGCACAATTGACTGGAAATCCAGGCAATCAACAACTAATTTCTGATGTTAAGGAAGGAAAAAATGGACCAGAAGAATATGATCGGTGAAGGCACCAAGGAGAATCCCTGGATGTTGAAAACACCCAGCGGCTCTTCGGAATACATCATGTACCGCGATGAGCAGGTAGACCCGCCCACGCTTGTTTGCGTGGTTGGTAGGACAGAGCTTCGTTACCACCTGCGCTGTATCGAGGATTTGCATGCCATGCTTAAGACACACGGTGACTGGATGCCATTGGGCAGTGCTGACGAGCAAAAACCCGCTGCTGAGGGAACAGTAGAAGCATGGGGGAGATCACCGGAGAATCCTGTAAAGGGGTGGTATGGCTTGAAAAAGGGTCTTCGTGGACGCTTTGGCATGTATTTGCCGCCTTTGCTTGAAGCGCTCGGCCTAGCTGAGGTGGAACATAATCCCAAGAACAATCGAATGAGAGCGATTTAATCGCCAGGAATTATTAGGAGAGAGTATTTGATGTTAGGAAAAATTGCTATGAATGGCCGCGCCAACAAAGTGAAAACCGCCTTTCGCTTGGAGTATTCAGCCGGTATCAATATCAAGGCGAAGCCTGATCGGGTCTGGGAGCTGATGACAAACGCCGGAGACTTCCCGCGTTGGAATTCAACGATCAAAAGCATTGAAGGCACGATTGCTGCGGGTAAAACGATCAAACTCGTCGCAACCATTTCTCCGGGGCGGGTGTTCAACCTCAATATCATTGAATTCCTTCCCCCAAAAAGGATGGTTTGGAGTGATGGGAATGCTATGTTCAAGGGAGTTCGCACGTATACCATGGAACAAAAATCGGACGGTACCACCGACTTTACCATGGCAGAGGCATACACCGGTCTGATGCTGCCGATGATCGCTGGATCGCTGCCGGACTTTGGACCCGTCTTCGAGCAATATCTATCTGACTTGAAGCGTGAAGCAGAACGCGTGTAGAGATAGATGGTCATGTACTGAGTGTTGACCGGCTGTCGGGCAGCTTCTGCCACGTTTGTGGCATGGTGTCCAACGTCCTTGATCTATGCTGTCAGGCGGAGGCAGGCCGACCTGCCCAAAACGAGCTACCTGGCGGTGGTGCTGCTTTTGCACATAGGACGTTACGCCAGTCCGCGTTCAGAATCTATGACTCTGGGCATTCGCCTGGAGAAGAAGTCAATTGCCCGGCGGTGCTGCTTGGAGCACACCGCCTGGCTTAATCTCCAGATGCTGAAGCCGTAAGCCTCACAAGAGTACCCCTACGAGCTGGGGGGCAATTGGAAAAGATAGGTTACAAGCGGGGAATAGACGAGTCCCCAGAAGATACGGATTGCCAGCGCCAGGCAGAAGCCAAGAAACCAGAAGTATGGTATTGAGCGTTGTTTCCCTCGAGTTGGATTTTTCCACAGCAACTCCTCGTCGATGAAAATCAAAGGAAGGGCGATAAAACTAGCGTAGGCAATCGTGTAGTATGCAAGTACGATGGGTGAAAGAAAGAACATTGGGGAAAAGAGGACGGAAGTGAGTACCCCGGTGAAAATGAGGCCTTCTGTGAGGCTTTTCCCACCGGCAAAGAAGAATATTTCCCGAAACGAGGCCTGGGTTCTCCGGATAACCAAATAGGAGATGACGGCAATCGGAATGTAGTCGCCTTGCGCCAGGATGAAGGAAGGCAGCGTTTCAGCGTGGAGACCCCCAATCCCTTCCCCTGTCACTGTCAGGCTGATTTCAAACACCATTCCGAACAACCAAACGAGCAGGATATAACCAGCAGGAGCGAGCTTCCTTGGGATACGGATTTTCTTTCGGAGATTGTATTTGGCGTTTGTCCATAGGCCTGCAAGCATGAGGCCATAGAGAATTAGCTCCGAGAACCAGTAGGGAGATCTGAATTCTGAATCATTCCCTGAATTGAGCACGGTGAAGACCAACCCAACACCGATCCAGATCTTTATATTCCAAATCCCCCGTCCGAACAAATCCGTTTTTTCTGTGTCCATAACCAACCTGGAGATCCAGCCTGAAGCCAAAATGGGCAGAAGCCTCGTGTCTAATGAGATAGATGCATCTGACAGGCTACCTGCGTCCCATCCTGGGTAAGGACTGCAACTACGAAGCTGTCTCTAGCCCAAGTGCTTTTAGGCCAGTTTGGGTCATTCGACCCTCTCGGACAATTGCGCGAACCCGTTCTGCGTTTCGTTTCGATTGTGTTCCAAGAGTCTTCTGAGGGGTGAAGCGTTGAAGATATGAGATGATATCGTATGAACTCCTTGAACTTTCACTCCACCCAAAGCAAAGCCCCTCATCCAGAACTTCTTCAAAAGATACCGAAGGAACACCCGAATTCTTCTTGAAAATGCGAAGCCACATTCCCGGTGATTCGGCGTAATGGTTCTCAAGCCAATCGTGCAGTTCTTCTGCTGATGGGAAAGCCAGGATTGGGAGTTCAGTCAGATTCGGTTTCAATTGTCGACCTACCGTCAGTATATCAAGAGCGTCAAGATTGGGCAGAGAGCACAATGCAGGGTGTCAATCCAGACTTTGCCACTCAACAGACAAACGAAAACTTAAAGAGACCTGTAGAGCGGACAACACAATCTTGATGCCGGGCCATCAATTTTCCTGAAATGACACCATGGGTGTCCTGAGAATGCTTTGTTGGGCGCGACTACAAAATTACATCTCCTCTGTCACTATCCAGATCAAGAATTGTGTCAACCACTCATCTCGATCCATCGAGACGGGCAAATGGTATCCAAGCCCAATCGGGTAGGGGGCAAAAGGATCAGGATTTATACTCTCCAGATTGCATCGGCGTGCCCACTCAACTGTCAACTGTGCAAGGAAATCTGCGATGTTGTCAGGCGAAAGCTGGCTGATTTGGTCGGATACTTGAGCAACAGCTTGTTCAATTCCATCCCTGGATAGATCTTTACCCGCACCTGTAAATCTCTCAATCTTGATATTCTGTGAACGATCTCGAAGGCAACGAGACGATCTTCAAACGTCTGAATCAAAAGGCTCGAACTTGTTTCAGCGCTCCCTGCCCAGCGTCGCCCTAGATCTGCCAAAATCGTACGTCCGCTGTCAATCGAATAGTCGCGAAAATATACCATGATCGTTTCAATAATTGCGTGATCTTTCATGTATCGCATTCCTGGAATTTCGCCTATACATACACAGCTCCGAAGGGTCATTTTTCAACATTTGCGGAACCTTTCTCGAGGACTTCTTCAATAATTGAACCACCAAATTGATCATGAACTTCTAGTGGTCTGTCAAACATAAATCACAGGATAGAGGTGCTTCAACTTGATGCAAGCATCGGCGGTTGTAAAACGCCAATCGACTATTACTACTTTGACATTGCGGTCATTTTGCCAGGCAAGCACTTCTCGCTCCAAAGTGGTCTTATCAGCAATGCGTCGGGAAAGGCATTGGCGGATCAAAACGCCTAACTCAATCTCAGCCATGTTAAGCCAACTGCCATGCTTGGGTGTGTAATGAAATTCAAAGCGATTGGCCAAACGTCTGGCTTCCTGCGGTTCAAAGGTTTCATAGAAAGAGATGGGCGAATGGGTGTTGAGGTTATCCATGACGATCACGATCTTCTCCGCCTGGGCATAGATTTCATCCGCCAGCGTTTTCATTGCATGGGCCCAATCTTTGCGAGTGCGCTGATCAGTCACCTGGACAAACCGTTTTCCAGCCAGCGGCTCGAAGAACATAAACAAGTCGGCTACTCCTTCTCGCTGGTATTCGTAATCCACACGTTGGGGCTGACCCGCTTGAGCTGGAATGGCTTCACGCACATCCGACAGCAGTTGTTTGCTGGTTTCATCCATGCATACTTGCGGTCGGAGCGGATCGTACGGTTGGGTATACACATCCAAAACATCTTCCATGGTACAGACAAATTCTGCGCTGGCTTTTGGCGGAATGCAATACGACTCTTTCAGCCAAGGCTTAATTTCTTTTTTTTGAGCGTGGTCCGAATCGTCTCATGCGAGACACTATCCACAATCTCCAATTTCACAAAGCGCTCCTGTAAAAGCCGCAACGTCCAGCGCTCATATCCCTCGGGCGCCTCACTACAGGCAAGAGCCATCAAATGTGCTTCTGCTTCCCCATCCAAGCAGTGTTGGTATTCTCGCTCTGGTTTCTTCCGGTTGAGTGCCTTTTCCACACCACCTTCTGCAAACGCTTTGCGGACATTCGTGACAGTGAGTGAGTTGACATCGAAAGCCGCACATATGGCTTCATACGTCCAATTTGGGCCTTCATCACTGCAATCGGATTTTAGCAGGATTCTGGCTCGACGCAGTTTGCGGGCAGGAGCACTACCAGAAGATACTAATTTTTCAAGGTACGATCGTTCTTGGGAGTGGATAAAGTTTGGGCTTAGATAAATTGATAGACATGAGCTGGGTAATTGGGAAAGGCTTGCTTGTGCAATTGACGCCGATTGAAGCAGTACATGAACAGCTTGAGAGCCGCTTTCAACGCTTCAGGACAACGGGAAAAGCAGCGCGAACGGCGCCCCAAGCGAGCCAGGTAGTGGCGCAATTCGGCATTGTCCGCTTCGACCGAGTAGGTGTCGGTCTTGCCTTGCGAGACTTCATACATCCCCCAGTGATACCACAGGCGATCATAGGCATCAAAAGCATCGCTGTAGTAACGCTTGGCCTTAGGTGCTTCATCTACCATCTCCTGGATTACTTCTTGGGTTCGCTGCCAGACCACTTTGAAACCCAAATAGCAGCGGGTGAGGCGATCTACGATGGTGATGATGAAGATTTGGTTTTTTTCTCCCCAATGAAGCTGAACAACTCGTCCATCTCGGCTTCTTTGACCTGCTCGGGCACCGGTGGATCGGGCAGTTGGGCTGCCTGGGCTTTGACCCACAGCGATACGGTGCGATGGTGAAGACCGAGATGGCGGGCGATCCGGCGCAGGTTCATCCCATCCACATACAGCTGCAGGGCTTTTTGGCGCACTTCCTCGGGGTAAGCCCAGGGCTTGGGGTTGGGCGTGTACTTTTTCATGCAGAACATGCAGATATAACGTTGGCTGCCGCGGGGTGTTTTGCCTGCTCGATTTTGGCGTTCGGTTCGGTGACAATTTGGACATTGGTTCATATCTGTATTTTACCCAACTTTTAGCCACTCCCTCGTTCTTCGGAGGTGAGCTTGACAAAATATTTCTGGTACATTTTCTTTCTCCTTGAGAGTGTTTGGTTCTCAAGGTGCACTTTCTGTGCCAGCCACTATTATCAGCTTTGACAAACCACTAGCATCAAAAACTGAACATCGTTGTAAGCAAAGGCGTAAAATTGGATGTCTGGTTCGGAGGACGAAAACCCGGGATCTGGAAAAGGGGGGAAGGCATAGTAATAAAAGTAGCTGTCTTGCCAGCGGGCCGCCGAGTTGTAATCGTGGTTGCCAATGACGGTATAAACCGGCAATTTGTGAAGCAGGGGCGAGAGCGTCTGGTAGAACTTCAGGGCGTAGGCTTCAACTGGCCCGCTGTTTTCATGGATCTCGGCGACGACATCGCCGGTATGAATGACAAAATCCAGGTTGTAGGAAGCCATTACCTGGACAAGCGCTTCGGTAGCCGGATCGCCGAAGCTGGCGTCGCCGAAAACACCGGCCCGCAGCGGTTCATGACCGGCTGCGGTCTGGAAACGAACGCTTCCCCAGGCTTCACCCAAATAAGCTGGCTGTTGGAAGGCTCCACCTCCATCCCTTAAAGACTACTATCGCCCGGTATTCGACGCCCGGTGAAAGGCTCTCGAGAGTGATCTGCTGGCGGTATCGCCTGGCGCCAGTTGTACGGATTGCACGACCCCCTCCAGGGGGAAGATCGCTTGATAATAAAGATAACCATAGGCTGGCCTGTCCAGTCGAAAAACAGGCTGGCGGATCGGTCATGACATGCCGGACAGTGTAAAGGCAACACATAAGCAGATACGCCGGCAGGCATGCTTTCATCCCAGGAGATGGCGGCCGGGGTTTCACCGGGCATTTTTGTTGCTGTAGGAGACGGGAACAGCGTCTTCGCGGGAGCCGGTTGTTCGGCAGAGGGTTTGCGCCAGCGTTTGTACTTGTGATGACAGGTGATAGACCGGGCTCTGCTGCAGATTGCGACGCATCCAACGGCTCACTTACCTCCGTACAACCGGCGGCAAGAAGCAGCAGCGTCATCAGCAACAGGGTCTGGAAAACGCTTTTGTTATAAAAGGAGGTTCGATCGCCGTGAGCAGCGCTCTTTCTGTTGATCTAACTCTTGAGCCAACTGGCATTAGTATGTGAGCGCTGCCTTGTTTCTTATAACGGAACATCTGCCAACAGGATACCATAAAAGCGAAAGAGCAAACAGGGACGGGGGAGGGGGTTAACTCATTTATCTGGGTGATCGAAGAGAGCTGATTGGGTGATTGTCTGTTTCATCCTTAAATCAACCAGCTTTCATATACCTAGGACCAGCAGTTGTGTTTATAATTTTTTTCTACAGATCTATTTGCAACAATAAGCGGAGGAATTCTGGATGAAACGAATAAATTGGGTTTTACTGCTCCTTAGCCTGCTACTGGCTGCCTGCGCAGGTCCAACCAGCTCTGCAGACTACCTCACGCCCGCTTGAAATCAAGGATGCCTGGGCGCGTCCGGCTGGGATGATGGAAATGGGAGCTGATCACGGCGCTGGAGGAAGGCAGCGTCAGCGCGGCTTATCTGACCATTGTGAATAATGGCGCCGCTGCCGACCGGTTGACCGGTGTGGCAAGCGACGTGGCTGGGGCCGCCGAGATCCATCAAAGTGTTATGGAGAATGACGTCATGACCATGTCGCCGGTTGAAGCCATCGACGTGCCGGCGAATGGGCAAGTGGAGCTCAAACCGGGTGGTTATCACATCATGCTGATCGGTCTCAAGCAGGATATGAAAGTTGGCGATAAGATCAAGCTTACCCTTACTTTCGAAAAAGCCGGAAATGTCATTGTCGAAGCCGGAGTCATGGAACCATGACTCATTGTCACCCTGCCCACAACATTTCCTCAACCCGATTGATAAACACCCCTATCGGGTAATAACGCCTCCAGAATCAGGGCAATTCCAATCGCCAGCAGCAATATCAGGATGGTTCGTTTCAAGACACCATTCGATATCCGGGCCGCCCGGCCTGCTCTGTTACCAGCAGATAGCATGGCGCTCTCGATGAGCAATAGCTGACGGGGATCATCGGCGCAAGCTGGCACAATGGAAGCGCCTGGCTGCGCACCGCCAACGCAACGTGAGTGTGACCAGGCTGATCGCCAGGTTGACTCGCTTTCGTTGTTCCACCAGGGTAACGTCTGACAAAGCGATCCTCCCGGCAAATGTGTTGCTATTGCAGCACTGCCTATCTTCACATACCACCGGTGATGCGGCGGTTCAACCGCAGCACCAGGTACAACAGCCCGAAGGCTATGCCGGTTAAGAGCAGCGCCAGGCTGTTCGCCCTGGCAAAATCATTGGCCTGGACGGCATCATAGATGGCCATCGCCAGGGTTTGGGTCCGGCCCGGGATGTTACCTGCTACCATTAAGGTCGCGCCGAATTCCCCCAGGGCGCGTAAAAACCCAAGCAGCCCGCCTGCCAGAATTCCCCGCCAGGCAATCGGGACCATCACCCGCCAGAAAAGCTGCCATTCGGAGCAGCCATCCACCCGGGCTGCATCTTCGATATCTTTGCTGATATCCGCAAAGCTGATCTGGACGGTCGTTAATACAAGCGGCAGCGCAGTGATCGAGGCTGCAACCACTGCTCCGGGCCAGGCGAACACGAATCGAAATCCAAAAAACTGTTCAATGAATGGCCCCAGGCCGCGTTGGCCCAACAGAACCAGCAGATAATAGCCAAGCACGGTGGGCGGCAGGACCAGAGAGAGCAAGGTGAGTCCTTCCAGCAGCGCTTTGCCGCGAAAATTCTTCCTGACCAACACCCAGGCCAGCGCGATCCCGATAACGAGCGCGATCAGAGCTGCCAGGAACGAAATCCACAGCGACAGAGCCAGTGGCGACCACCCATTTACCATGCCTGGTACCACCTTCAGGGTTTGGGGGTAAAGTCTGGGATGGGTGTTTCACCCGGCAGGATGAAACCATAGCGGCGCATGATCTGCCGGCCGCTTTCGCCGTTGATGAAACTGGCGAATTGACCGGCCAGTTCAGAATGGGGACTGCTGGCGACGATGGCTAGCGCCTGGTCCAACGGCTGGTGCAGGGCACCATCGATCAATGTCCAGGTGATCTCGGGGACATCTGCTACAGATAATGCCAGGATGCCGGCCTCGGCATCCCCGGTTTGAACGTACTGGAGAGCCTGGCGGACGTTTTCTCCAAGCACCAGCTTTGGCTCAATCGCCTCCCACAATCCGGCGGCTTCCAAAGCCTGCTTTGCGGCAACCCCGTAGGGAGCATGCTCCGGGTTTGCAATCGCGATGTGCCGGATTTGTGGATTTAGCAAGTCTTTCAAATCGATCACCGGGATGCCTGCCTGGCGGTTAGACGCCAGGACAATCCGTCCGCGGGCGTAAAGAACGATGCTGTCTTCCAGCACGAGCTTTTTGCCGGCCAGCTGGTGGACGTAGTCGATATTGGCAGCGGCGAACAGGTCGTAGGGCGCGCCGTTCTCGATCTGCTGGGATAACTGTCCGGTTGATCCGAAAACGAGCGTGACTTTGTGACCGGTTTGCTCTTCAAACAGTCTGGCGATATCGTTGAAGGCAAACTGAAGGTCCGCCGCTGCCGCGACCGTTAACTCAATCTGCGCAGGATCGCTGGTGATGGTTGTTTTTTCTCCAACCGAAGGCGCATCGGGGGTATGGTTATTGGTTGCAAACGCAACTTCTCGCCCGGAGCAAGCTGTTAGCAGGAGCAGAACCAAAAGGCCGGGGATTAGGAACTTCTTCATGGCGGATCTTGTTTCAGGAATTCGTTCTGACGGTCGATCACGGTTCGACACAGCTCCAGCCAATCCAGGATTGAAGAGAGCTGGCTGATGCGAAGCTCCAGCCCGAGGCGGTTAAACGCCTGTTGGGATGGCAGTTCGTCCAATATCTCCTGCAGGCGGTTCAACCCCTTACGGGTCTCTTCAACCTGGGAATCGATGAGCGCACCGGCTCTAAAGCTACCGCGGCGGCTGGCAAAGTACAGGCGGGTGATGAACTCGACCCTAATCGCCCGGACGCTGCACCCGGTGGGGGTATCGAGCCAGGTCTCAAAGCGCGCCCGCCCCGCAGGAGTCAGATCGAACAACAGCCGGCTGGGGAGTTTCTCTTGCTCTTGAAGTGAGCCGGTGATATCCCCATGAGCCTCTAATCGTTTGAGAATGTTGTACACCTGGCTCTGGCTGACGTGCCAGACATGCCCGAGTTCGCCTGCCAGCCGCTGGTGCAGCTCGTAACCATGGTTGGGCTGCTCAGCCAAAAATCCAAGCAAAGCGTATTCGGGGGAAAGTGAACCAATGTAGCTCGTTTTTGTGCTCATATACCCACCGAGTGAGTATATCAAATCGATAGGGTATTTACAAGCGAAAATGGAAGGATCGTTAATGAATCTGGTTTGGAGGTCAAAGTGCCGGTATGCGCACAAATTCACCCTTTGATCAACCAGCCCCGCACAGGTTTTGCCCAGGTCAACGACGTCCGTTGAAATTGGCCAGGGACAGCCAATCATTGTCTTACATGGCGGACCCGATTTTGACCACAATTATTTCCTCCCTGAGATGGATCGCCTCTCCAAGTCTTTCCACCTCATTTACTATGATCAGCGAGGCCGCGGTAAATCCGGGAGCAACATCCAGCCCGAATGGGTGAGTATTAACTCAGAAGTCGAGGATTAGGCACATAGCCTTCTACATGTACTAGACTTATTTGACCCACATCTTTTTTGAAGTGGGTCATTGTTTTAGCAGACTAGTTGCCCAATGGTTTGCGTTACTGGCAGGTAGACGGGCGTGGACAATGTGGGTTTTCCCTGTTGATTGGATTTTGTTTTTAATTTTGATATTTACATAGATTCTGTGTATCATGGGATTCAGGTTAGTGTAGCTGTACAGTGTGGCGGTGGAGTTGGGGTCAACGTGGCAACGACTCAGAAAAAAAAACGATAAACATATATATCTCCAGTCGAGTTTAATCGGTTTGCCTTAGACGCTTAATGTCTCAGCTCATTGAGGAGGATCGTGGAAGACGCGTATAAGAAGTTTCATAATTTTCAGGTGACGGGCTTTCATGATCTTGCATAACTCTGATGCGGCAAATCGCCGCCGACGAAGACATAAATTC